>NC_019673.1:5054545-5686363 GCF_000328705.1 Saccharothrix espanaensis DSM 44229
GAGCACGTCCACGATCATCCCGGCGAGCAGGGCGAGGTAGCGGGCGCGCTTGGGCGCGAGCCAGATCCCGGACATGTCGGTCTGCGCGACGATCGCGTACATCTGGTTGCCGATGGTCATCCGGGCCGACACGCCGGCGGCGCGGGCCGCGACGACGTGGGCCAGCTCGTGCACGACCACGCCGATGGTGGCGATGGCGATCACGCCCCACAGGTAGGCCCAGAAGTGGTCGTGGAACATCAGGCTGGACGAGCCGGGCAGCGCCCGCGGGTCCAGGAACGCCAGCACGACGGCGGTCGCCACGACCAGGCCGGCCACGACCGCGACCGGCGCGGAGAACCAGCGCCGGGCCGCTCGCGGGGACAGCCCGTCGAGGTTCCACGCCCGCTTGGGCCGGCCGTCGCGGGCCTGCTCCAGCTCGGCGTCCTGGGGCGCGACGAAGCCCTCCCCCGCCAACTCCTCCAAAAACTCCTCCGCGTCGGGGCTCTCGCCGTGGCGCTCCTCGTAGCGGCGGACGGCCTCGGCCAGCGGCACGCCCTCGCGCAGCCACTCCAGCAGGTCGAGCCCCTCGGTCGGGATGGACAGGTAGACCTGGCGCTGGTCGTCGCCGATGACGGCGTGGTCGTCCTCGCGCCGGGAGGAGTACGGCCGGACCTGGACCGTCGCCTCCATGGGGAACCGGGACACCGGGATACCTCCTCACGGGGACGTGCGCGGACGGGAGGTGCGGCCCTCCCGTCCGCGCACGCGGTTTCAGGGTCAGACCGGCTGGTTCCCGCACGCCACGGAGGCGCTGGCCTTGACGGACTCCAGCTTGCGGACGACCAGCTTCTTCTTCGCCGCGGTCTTGTTCATGACGTACTTCCTTCCTGTAGGGGGTGGTGCTCCTCCGGCGGGACGCCGGGGGTCCGTGGGTCCGCGAGGAACCGCAGGGCGAGGTCCACCACGTGCGGTTCGGCGCGGAACAGCGACAGGTGGTCGCCGTGCGGCAGGACGGTCAGGGTCGCGCCGGCCAGCCGGTCGGCGACCACGCGCGACCCGTCGGGGTGCGCGGTGGCGTCGTCCTCGCTGGTGACGACGAGCGTGCGGTGGCCGATGCCCAGGTGCGGGCGGAGGTCGGCGGCCATGATGTGCCCGTTGAGCACGCAGTACCGGTGCAACAGGTCGGGCCGCGCGTACGGGTAGACGACGAGGTGCGCGAGCAGCGGCGGCGCGACGCCGAGCATGGTGTGCGCGAGGACGGCGTGCACGGACGCGGCCTGCTTCTCGCTGTCGGCGGCCATCGCCATGAGCGCTTGGAGGTTGCGCTGGTGGTCGGTCTTGGGGCTGTCGTCGCCGAGGTCGAAGTCGCCGTGCCACAGGCTCAGCGACGACACCCGGTCGGGGGCGCGGTCGGCGGCGACGACGGCCAGCACCGCGCCGCCGCACAGCCCGAGCAGGTGGGCCTCGGCGAGGCCGAGGTGGTCCATGACCGCGAACAGGTCGTCCACCTGGGTCGGCACGTCAGCCGGGCCCGCCGGGCCGTCGGTGAACAGCTCGCGGGTCTCGGACACCACGACGAAGTGCTCTTGGGCCAACGGCCGCAGCCAGCCCTCGACCAGCCGGGCGGGCATCCCGCACGCCGACACGACGACCACGGCCGGCCGGGTCGGGTCGCCCGCGGTGTAGGTGGGCAGGACCGCGCCGCCGGCCGCCGGGACGTCCACCCGCTTGGTCCAGCCGGTGAAGTCGGCGGCCCGCGCGGCGGCCACCGCGGTCCCGACGTCCTGGCCGGCGGCGGGCCGGTCGGCCAGCCCGAGGAACCCGCTGAGCACCCGTTCGAACGGGCCGAGCCCGCCGGCGTCGGCCACCGCCGTGAGCGGCGGCAGGTCCAGCCGGCGCACCAGGTCGGCCAGCAGGTCGGCGGTGCCCGGGTCGGCGCAGTGCACCCGCACCGGTTGCGGCAGCACGGACAGCAGCGGCTGCGCGGCCAGCAGCGCGGTGGTCAGCTGTCCGGCGGTGACGGGGTCGTTCACGCGGCACCCACTCCGATCCAGTCGTAACGGCGGTGATGGCCGCGCACACCCGTGCACGCCAGCAGCGTGCGCGGCAGCCGGACCCGGTCCAGCAGCACCTTGTGCCGGTGCGGGTCGATGTCCCGGTCGGCCACCGGGACCAGGCAGTCCGCGGTCTCGGCGAGCAGCTCCCGGTACTCGGCGAAGGTCAGCTCGCAGCGGGCGGCCAGGTGGTCGCCGATCCGCATCCGGCCGACGGCGGCGACCGACGAGGCGTCCACCACGCCGCTGTAGAACTCCGAGGCGCAGCCCGACCCGTAGGAGTAGAGGCCGACCCGGACCGGCTCGGTCGGGCGCAGGTGGTCGATCAGGCTGGCCAGTGCCAGGTACACCGAGCCGGAGCACAGGTTGCCGACCAGCCTCGGGTACTCCAGCGCGGGCGCGACCCGGCGCGCGAAGTCCGCCGCGATGTCCGCGATCCCGTTCTCCCGGGCCAGTTTGCGGTGCGCGGCGCGGACGATCCCGGCGAACGGCGTGTGCATCGCCAAGCCGGCGAACGTCGACCCGAACTCCGCGCCCGCCACCTTGGCCGAGTAGTCGGCGAAGCAGCTGGTCAGGCAGTCGAGGTAGGCGAACAGCGACTTGTCCGCGTCGGCGATGTCGAACGTGGGTGCCGGGCGGGCCGAGTCGAGGGTTTCGTAGCTGTGCACGCCGAACGCGCCCAGGTCGACGTCCAGCACGTGCGGCCGGTCGCCGAGCAGCACGGCCGCCGCCCCGGTGCCCATGGCCGGTTCGGTGTACTGCGAGTCCTCGCCCACCAGCGACACGTCGGTCGCGATCACCAGCGCCTTCGCCCCCGGCGACAGGCCGGCGGCCAGGTAGCCGCAGGCGAGCTGGAGGGCGGCGGTCGCGGCGTAGCAGGCCTGCTTGACCTCCAGCACCCGGCACCGCCTGCTCAGCCCCAGGTGCTCGTGCACGTAGGAGGCGACGGACTTGCTGTAGTCGAGCCCCGACTCGGTGGAGGTGACGACCAGTTCGATCCGGTCGCGGTCGGCCGGGTCGAGGGCGTCCACGACCGGCTTGGCGGCGTTGACCGCGTGCGTCACCGGGTCCTCGAACGGCAGCGCCACGGACTTGGCGCTCATCATCAGGTTGTCCAGCCGCCCGGGGTCCAGGCCCCGGCCCGCGAACAGCGCGGGCACCGGGATCGCCGCGACCCCGCAGTAGGCGTTGAGCGCCTCGATGCCGACGTTCACCGGCCGCCCACCTCGCACAGGAAGGCCACCAGGTGGTCGAGGTCGCGGATGTCGCCGAAGCTCGCCAGCGGCTCGGTGACGCGCAGCCTGGCGCAGACGCCCATGATGATCTCGACCCGTTCGACGGAGTCCGCGCCCAGGTCGCGCAGGTGTCGGTCACCGCCGATCCGGGCCGGGTCCAGCGCGGGCAGGATCTCCGCGATCACCTCGTGCAGCACCTGCCGCACACCCGCCTCGGCCGCTTCCGGCACGGTCCCCTCCGCTCTGCCCGTCATCACGCCACCACCCCGGTCTTGACCTGCTGCTCGGCCACCGCGATCGGCCGGCCGGTGTCCCGGTCGGCGAGCACCGCGCGGACCGTCTCGTCGGCGCCCGGCACGTCGCCGCCGGGCTCCCTGCTCAGCCGGACCCGCAGCACCGCGCCCGCGTCGGCGTTGCCCAGGTAGGCGATGCGCTGGTCGAGCACGACCCGGCCGAGGAACCCCGCGTCGCTGCCGCCCCGGTACCGCCACAGCCGCACCAGCGCCCAGTCCACGATGGAGAAGTAGGCGGCGAAGTACAGCAGCCCCACGCCGTTGAGGTCGCGGCTGACGTCGATCGGGTAGTCCACGACCAGCCGCGACCGCTCGTCCGCGGGCGGTTCGGCGGTCATGAGCGCCCGCAGTCGTGCGTGCGCGCGGCGCGGCGAGTGTTCGGGCGGCAGCGCCGACAGGTGCTCGTGCCGGAAGTCGACCGGCGAGGCGCTGCGCAGGTCCTCGTTGCCGCCGGACGCACCGCGCACCACCCAGCGGTTGAAGTTCTGCGCGTACAGGCAATCCGGCTCGTCGAACGCGAAGAACGCGGCCGGGTCGACGTGCTCGGGCGCGCCCGTGCCGCGTCGGATCCGGTGCAGGGTCAACACCGACTCGCTGCCGAACCCGAACACCCGCGAGTCGACGCGCAGCAGGTCGCCGAACGTCAGGCCGCGCACGTGCAACGACTCGCTGCCCCGAACGTGGAAGTAGTGGAACGCCAGGTAGGTCGGCGCGCCTCGGCCGTCACGCGCGGTGTAGGCGTTGGTGCCGCACACTGTGCTGACGGTGTCCCACGTCCAGTCGCCGATCTGGCCGACGAACAGCGAGCCGGACCCGCACATGCCGGGCCGGATCACGGTCGTGCGCGTGGTCGCGTCCGGGCCGGTCGCGACCAGTTCCGGGGTGAGCTGCGCGGTCATGCCCGCACCTCCGAGACGGAGTGCTCGGCGACGAACGCCGCCAGCACCCGGTTGCACCGCGACGGGCTCGTCACGTAGGGGAAGTGCCCCGCGTCGGAGATCTCGGCGTACCGCGCGCCGGGGATCGCGCCGTGCAGCAGGTGCGCGGTCTTGAGCGGGATCACCGTGTCGTGCCTGCCCTGCATGACCAGCGTCGGCACGGACACCTCGTCGAGCCGGGACAGCAGGTCGGGCCGCGCGGCGAACACGTCGAGGTAGCGCAGGCCGATCTGCGGGCTCATGCTCTCGCAGCGCAGCAGCAGCTCCTCCACCGCCGCCCGCTCCCGCTTGAGCCGGCTCGACCCGCCGCCCTCGATGGTCCGGTCCAGGTCCTCGGCCGCGACGACCGCCAGCCGGTTGATCTCGCCGACCCGGTTGCCGATCTTGTAGGAGCTGCCCAGCAGCGACAGCGTCGCCGTCCCGGCCGGGAAGTCCAGCGCGTAGGTCAACGCGACCAGGCCGCCGAAGGACGCGCCGACCACGTGCACCGGGCCGTCGATCCCCAGCTCCCGCAACGCTTCCCGCTCCAGGGCGGCCAATCCCGACAGGGTGATGTCCGGGGCGGCGGCGGTCGCGCCGACCCCGGGGTGGTGGACGCTGACGACGAGGTTCGTCCGGGACAGCCCGGCGAACTGGTGGGCGAACACGCCCGCCCCGATGTTGAACGGGTGCATCAGCAGCACCGGCTCGCCCGCGCCGGCCGTGAACACCTCGACCTCCGTGCCCGCCACCGACACCACCGACCGCCGGACGGCCGGGCAGTGCTCGCGCAGCACGGCTTCGTTGTCGTCACCGGGTTTGCGCTCGTCGCGCAGCGCGTGCCGGACGTCCTCGGGCACCCGCGCGACGGGCTGGTAGACCGCGCGGGCCGCGTCGCCGGGCGTGCGCAGACCGCCCGTGACCAGCTCCGGCACCGAGTCGGTGCGCAGGCGGGCGATCCGGTCGACGACCGGGGCCACGTCCCCCGGCCCGAACCCGACCGGCACGGCCAGCCGGACCGCTCCCGCGCCGGCGGCCAGGTGCGGCGCGCCCCGCACGCCCGCGCCCTGGTAGAGCCAGGCCAGCGACGACATCACCGCGTGCTCCTGCGCGGCGAACGCCGGCATCGCGGCCACGTCGACCAGCACGCAGTGCCCGCCGACCGGCTCCACCAGTGGGATCCCGGCCTCGCGCAGGCCGGCTCCCAGCGCCTCGACGGCCGCCATCCGGCGGCGGACCGCCGTGCCGACCCAGTCCCGGTCGGCCACCGCGGCGGCGATCTGGTTGCGGGCCGTGAGGTCGACGTCCCAGCCGCGCCGCCGGACGTCCTCGTGCAGCCGGGCCGCCAGTTCGGGGTCGTTGGTGGCGATCAGGCCGCCCGCCGCGACGCCGAAGTCCTTGGAGAGGCTGAAGGTCGCGGTGTCGGCGAGCGAGAGCAGGTCGCGGACCGCCGACCACGGGTCGTCCGGCGCGAGGAACACGCCGTTCTCCACGATCCGGGTGGCGTCCAGGACGAGCGGCACCCCGCGCTCCCGGGTGATCCGCCGGACCTCGCGCAGCTCGGCCAGGCCGATCGGCTGCCCGCCACCGGCGTTGGTGGAGGTCTCCACGACGACGAACGAGGTCCGGTCGTCGATCGCGGCGGCGATGGCATCGGGGTCGAGCCGCCGGCCGTCACCCACCGCCTTCGGTTCGAAACCCACGTCGGTGAGCGAGAGCAGCCAGGTCGGGAACGCCTGCGCGTGCGGCACGTTCCCGCGCGGGCCGGGGAACCCCCGGCACAGCATGGCTTCCGCCGACCGGCCGGACCGGGTGGGCAGGACGTCGGTGAACGGCAGCCAGTCGTGCGAGGTCAGTTCGGGCGTCGGCAACTTGGCGAGCTGCCGGGCGCGCTCGGCCACGAAGTCCTCGGCGCGCTCGGCCCACGAGTCGGTCACCAGGTCGACCGGCACCAGCCCGGTCGGCACGGTGAGCGCGTTGTGCCCGTGCGCCGCCAACACCGCCGCCCTTCCCGCCTCGGTCGCGACATCCCCACCGGTCGCGACCGGAGCCGTGCGAACCGGCGCGGGCGGGCTCGGCCGGGCCGGGGCCGTGGCGGCGGGTGCGGCTGCGGTCGATCCGTTCGACGCGTGCGCCGGGCGGCTCCGCGTGGTGGCCGTGAGCTCGACGGGGGTGGTGTCCGTGGCACGCTCGGGCTTCGTGGCGGTCAGCTCCGGGTTCGCGATCATCAGGATCACGTCGGTGACCGAGGTCCGGTCGCCGGTCGCCGGGCTGCACAGGTAGATCGGGGTGTTGGTGGTCCGGAACTTGTTCTTGAACTGGAAGTTGCCGGAGCCGAACACGCCCACCGAGTGCAGTTCCTCGATCGCCTCGGACACCTCCGGGTCGGCGTTGGGCGATTCGCTGATCGCCACGCCGAAGCTCGCGCCGAAGCTGAACGACGTGCAGCCCTCCGCCGCCGTCGTCGCGATGATCTCCACGATCGCGTGCTCCAGCCCGCCCGCCGGCATCGAGTCCGGGTAGAACTCCAGGTCCAGCAGGTAGCCCTGCTCGGACGGGATGCGGGTGACGATGATCGCGTTCACCAGTTCGCCGTCCACCGAGGTCAGGAACATCCGGTGCCGGGGGTCGAGCCGGCCGGTGCGGATCTCCTCGCGCACCACGCCGACGTACGGGTTGACCATCTGCTTGTGGTCGCCCCACGAGTCCATCAGCGCGACGATCCGGCCGTCCGTCGCCGGGTCGTCGCCCACCCGGTACTCCTCGGTGCGCACCGCCCCGGCCCGCTCGAACCGGCCGAGCAGGTAGCGCAAGCGGCTCATCCGCCCGCCCGACGTGGTGAACGTCGACAGGTCGTCCAACCGCTGCACCGCGCCGAACGGCGTCGCGGTCACCGGCTCCCCCGCGACCTCGGTCAGGTGCGCCAACGACAGGAAGTTCGGCCGCAGCCCGGTGCGCCGCGCCCACGCCATCCAGTCCGCGACCAGGTCGTGGAAGTGGTCCATGGCACCGACGAAGCTCCACGCGAACAGGTCGTCGCCGCGCACCGAGAAGTTCACGTACCCCTCGCGGGCCGTGTCGAGGAACGCGTACGGCGCGATGTCACGGCCGGCGAGGCCGCCTTCCTTGGCGTACCGGCGATCCAGGTCGGACACCAGGTCGCGCAACCTGCCCAGGCCGGGCAGGTTCCGCTTGAGGTAGATGACGGGTTCGCCGTCGACCACGGCCGGCGACTCGATGCTGCGGTCACCGCGTTGCGACGGCTGCCCGGCCCGTGCCGCCCGGCCCGCGAGGAACTCGGTCAGCTCGGCCATCGTGGGCCGGTCGAACAGCAGGGTCTTGGGCAGCGCGCCGTACCGGTTCTCCAGCGCACCGACCGCGCGCAGCATGTCGAACGACGTCAACCCGTTGTCCGCGAACGACAAACCCCGGTCGAGCGGCCGTTCCAACGCCTCCTCCACGATCTCCGCCACACTCGGCCCCGGCACGACCTCAGGTGCCGCCACAACCTCGGGCACCGAAGCGGGCTCGGGCGCAGCGGGAAGCGGCGGGGGCTGGGAAGCGGCACCTTCGATGAGTGCTGCCAAGGCGTCCACGGTGTCGTGCTCGTAGAGCTGGGCAGCCGTCAGCTCGACGTCGAACGCGGCCATCAGCGACCGGGCCAGCTCCATCCGGAAGATCGAGTCCAGCCCGAGGTCGGAGAACGCGGTGTCGGCGGCGATCTCGTCCACGGCGGTGCCCAGCACGGCGGCCACGCTCTCCCGGATCACCCGCGCCACCTGTCCGTCCACAAAGGGTTTTTCAGGCTCGGCCGCAACGACCGGGACGACCACCGGTGCCGGGCCCTCCGGCTCGAAGTCCACCAGGTTGGGCAGCACCACGGCCGGCGCGGAGCCGTTCGCGACGGGTGGGCTGAGGGCGGGCGCGGAACCGTTGGGGCGCAGGGCGGCCGGGTCCCGCAGGACGAGTTTGCGCTCCGGGCGCACGATCTGGTCGAACCAGAACGGGGTCGCGGCGAACGGCGGCACGGGGGCCGAGATCAGCCGTGGCCGGGCCTCCCAGCGCGCCGACCAGTCCACATCGGCCCCGCCCAGCCAGGTCGACGTCTCGTCGTCCAGCCGGGGTTCGGCGCTGCCGGTCAGCACCGCGACCGCCTCCGCCCGGTCCGCGACGACCGCCGCGAACCGGTGGCCGAGCGCCTCACGGCCGGTCGCCAGGGTGTGGCAGAGCCGGCCCAGGTCGCGGTCGTGCGCCAGGAACCGGGCGACCCGGCTCCGGTACTCGGCGAGCGCCTCGGCGGAGTCCGCCGACAGCACCAGCGGCCACGGCCCGACGGCGGACGGCGAAGCGGGTTCGGTCACCGACTCCACCACCACGTGCGCGTTGGTGCCGCCGAAGCCGAACGAGCTGACGCCCGCCACCCGGTCGCCGGTCCACGGCGTGCGTTGCGCGACGACCCGGAACGGCGTGCCGTCCAGCCGCACGTACGGGTTGGGCTTGTCCTGGTGCAGCGTCGGCGGCAGTTCGCCGTGCCGCAGCGCCAGCAGCACCTTGAGCAGGCCCGCGATACCGGCCGCGGCTTCGAGGTGGCCGATGTTGGTCTTCACCGCGCCCAGGCCGATCCGGGCGTCGACCCCGGCGAACGCCTTCTTCAGGCCCTCGACCTCGATCGGGTCGCCGAGCCGGGTGCCGGTGCCGTGCGCCTCCACGTAGGACACCCGGGCCGGGTCGACGCCGGCGGTCTCGTAGGCCCGCGCGATCACCCTGGCCTGCGCCTCCGGGTTGGGCGCGGTCAGCGACGGCCCGCGGCCGGCGTGGTTGACCGCGCTGCCCCGGATGACCGCGATCACCTGGTCGCCGTCGGCGAGCGCGGCGCGCAACGGCTTGAGCACCACGACACCGCAGCCCTCGCCACGCCCGTAGCCGGCGGCGGCGTCGTCGAACGTGCGGCACCGGCCGTCCTCGCTGAGCATCCCGGACGACTGGAAGGCGACGAACAGCCCCGGGCTGAGCAGCACGTTGACCCCACCGGCGAGCGCGACATCGCACTCCCCCGACCGCAGCGCCCGCACGGCGTGGTGCACCGCGACCAGCGAGCTGGAGCACGCGGTGTCGATCGCCTCGCTGGGGCCGCGCAGGTCGAGCAGGTAGGAGACCCGGTTGGCCAGGATGCAGTCCGCCAGGCCGCTGGCGGTGTGCGCTTCGACCGGCACGCCGTGCGCGTGCAGCAGGTCGTCGTAGTCGCACGCCGAGACACCGACGAACAGCCCGGTCTCGGTGCCCGCGAGGCGTTCCGGGTGGTAGCCCGCGTCGGCGACGGCCTGCCACGCGGTGTGCAGGAACAGCCGCTGCTGCGGGTCCATCAATGCGGCCTCGCGCGGCGAGATCCCGAAGCGCCGGGCGTCGAACGACCGCACGTCGTCCAGGAAGCCCGCCGAGACACTCGCCACGGCCGGGTCGCGGCGCAGGTCGACCCGGTCCTCGGGCACCGGCCGCACCAGGTCGTCACCGGCGACGAGGTGCTGCCAGAACGCGTCGAGGTCGGGCGATCCGGGCAGCACCCCCGCCATGCCGATCACGGCGATCACGTCGTCCTCCGGCCCGGCCGCGCTCACCGGCGCTTCCGGTCCGACGGCAGTCACGTCCGGTCCGGCGGCCGTCACATCCGGTTCGACGGCGGTCACCGGGAGGTCGTCGGGTACAGAAGCGTCGAACCCGTCGAGGCCACGCAGGTACTCGGCGAAGTCGGCCAGGGTCGGGCACTCGTAGAGCACGGTCGGCAGCAGGTCCAGCCCGAACCGCTCGTTGACCTCGTTGATCAGGCCGGTCAGCGAGATCGAGTCGAAGCCCAGGTCGAGCAGCGCGATGTCGGGCTCGATCTCCTCGGGCTCCACCAGCAGGAACCCGGCCGCGAGAGCGCGCAGCCCGGCGTCGAGGTCGACCGGCGCGGGTCGCGCGGCGACCACCGCCGGACGCTCGCCGACGGGTTCGGCCGCCGGGCGGACCACGGCGACGACCGGGTCCGGTCCGGACACCAGCCGGTCGAAGGCGCGCAGCGCGTCGGCGGTGCCGAGCGGTTCGCTGCCCCAGCGGCGGGCGAACAGCCGGCGGGTCTGGTCGTCCACGGCCATCCCGCCGTCCGCCCACAGCGGCCAGCACACCGAGACCAGGCCGGGCGTCGCGGCGGCGAACTCGTCCAGGTAGGCGTTGGCGTAGGCGTAGTCGACCTGGCCGAGGTTGCCGGTGCGCGCCGCGACCGACGAGAACAGGGCGAAGAACTCCAGCGGCTCGTCGCCGAGCGCGGCGACCAGGTTCCGCACGCCCCGCACCTTCGGCGCGAGCACGGCGTCGACCTGGTCGGCGGACTTCGACAGGGCCCGTGCGTCGTCGTGCACCCCGGCGGCGTGCACGACGCCGTCGATCCGCCCGTAGCGGGCCTTCACCTCGGCCACGAGCCGTCGAACGTCCTGTGCCACGGCCACGTCCGCCACGGACCGACCAGCGACCACCACGGCCTTCGGGGCACGGGTGGCGCGCAGGTGCTCGGCGACGTGCCCGCCGATCGCGCCGGTGCCGCCGACGACCAGGTACACACCGCCGGAACGCGGCTGCGGCCGTGCCGCCGGGCGGAACCCGACCATCCGGCGCACCTGCCGCACCCCGTCGACGTACCGGACCTCGTCCACCCGGGCTTCGGGCGCGCCGGTCACGTGCCGCAGTTCGTCCGGGTGCGGCTCACCGCCGTGCACCACGAGCCCGGAGAAACCGCTGTGCTCCAACGCGAGCGTGCGCAGCGCGGCGGCCACCGCCGCGTACGCGGGCCGCGCGTCGGGGCACACGACGACAATGCGCAGCAGCCCGGCCGGGTCCTGCGACAGGGCCGCCGACGCCGCTCGCAGCACTGCATGCAGCGACTGCCCGATCTCGTCCACGAGCCCTTCGGCATCGACGGAGGGCCGCAGCACGATCACGGCCGGCGAGTCAGAACCGTTGGCCGACAACGCTTCCGGCACCCACTCCGGACGCAGGTAGGTGCACGGGTCGTCGTCCGCGACCGCCACGACCCGCAGGCCGTCCACGGCGAGCAACACCCGTCCGCCCTCGTCGGCGATGCGCAGGTCGAACCGGCGTTCCCCGGTGGGCGCGGCGGTTTCGACCGCGTGCACCAGGGTGCGCGTGGGCAGCGGACCGGCGCAGGTGAGAGCGGCGAACCCGACCGGGAGCTGGGTCCGGGCCGGCCCGGGGAGGGCTGCCAGCGCTTGGAAAGCGCCGTCCAGCACCAGGATCCGGTGATCGGCCTCGATGCGGACGAGCACCTCGCCGTCGCCGACGCGCACTTCCCGCAGCACGCGCATCCGCTCGCCGTGGTCGAGTCCTCCGGCGCGCAGCCCCGCGTAGAGGTCGGCCGGTTCGACTTCGGTCGCGCAGCGGGCCCGCAGTCCCGTCAGGTCCAGGACTTCGGTCAACGGGCGCGCGGCGGTGTGCCGGCCGGCGGCGACGGTGATCGGGCCCGACGTGACGGTGAACGTGCCGTCCGCGAGGTCGGCCCTCGGCTCCGGCCGGGAGTCGACGTGCAGCGGCTCGGGCCACCGCACGTCGTGCAGGGTGAACGACGTGCCCAGTTCGGCGCACACCGGTTCCAGCGCGGCCGCGCCCGGCAGGACCCGCCGGCCGGCGACCCGGTGCGCGGTCAGCCACGGCCGGTCGTCGGGCTCGGGCAGCCACAGCCGTTGCCGGGTGAACGGGTAGGGCGGCAACGGGACCCGGTCCGGGCGGACCGGCCACGTGCGTCGCCAGTCCACCGCCACGCCGTGGGTCCACAGCTCCGCCAGGCGGTCGATGTCGTTCGCCGTCACCAGGTCGGCCACGGCGTCGGCGGTGACCAGGTCACGGCCCGGGAAGTCGTCGCCGGCCGTGCCACGCCGCACGTCCCCGGCACGCAGCCGGGCGGGCAGTTCGGCCGGGTCGGACACGACCACGGCGAGCCGGTGCGCCAGTTCGGCGCGGCCGACCTGGGTCGTCCACGCCAGGGACGCCAGGCCCGGGGCGTGCCGCTCGACGTGGTCGGCGACGGCCGACGCCAGGGCGTCCAGCTCGGCCGGGGTGCGCGCGGACAGCAGGACGGCGTGCCGGCCGGTGTCGTCCACGCCGGGCCGTTCCGGGGTCTCGTGGCCGGACAGGACCAGGTGCGCGTTCGCCCCGCCCGCGCCGAACGAGCTGACCCCGGCCCGCCGTGGCGCGGGCCACGGGGTCGCCGCGGTCGGCAGCGAGAACCCGGCGGGCAGGTCGATGCGCGGGTTGACGGTGTCCAGCGCGGCGCAGGGCGCGATGGTGCCGTGTTCGAGCTGGAGCACCACCTTGGTCAGGCCCGCGATGCCCGCCGCGCCTTCCAGGTGGCCGATGTTGGCCTTGACCGAGCCGACCGCGCAGCGTCCGTCGTCGCCCAGCGCCTTGGCCAGCCCGGTGATCTCGATCGGGTCGCCCAGCGCGGTGCCCGTGCCGTGCGCCTCGACGTAGCCGACGCTGCCGGGTTCCGCCCCGGCCGCGGCCAGCGCCCGCACGACGAGTTCGGCCTGCGCGGCCGGGTTGGGCACGGTGTAGCCGGCGGTCTTGCCGCCCGCGTTGACCGCGCCGCCCTCGATGACGGCCCGGATCCGGTCGCCGTCGCGCAGCGCGGCGGCCAACGGCTTGAGCAGCACCGCGCCGACGCCCTCGCCCGGCACGAACCCGTCCGCGCGCTCGTCGAACACCTTGCACGCGCCGTCGCGCGCCAGCATCGTCATGGACGACAGGGCGATCAGGTGCGCCGGGTGCAGCACGAGGTTCACGCCGCCCGCGATCGCCATCTCGCACTCGCCGCGCCGGATGCTCTCGCACGCCAGGTGCACGGCGGTGAGCGACGACGAGCAGGCCGAGTCGACCGCGAAGCTCGGCCCGGTGAGGTCGAGCGCGTAGGAGACCCGGTTGGCGATCGACCAGTACGCGGAGTGCCCGTCGGTGAAGCGCCCGCGCGGCCAGCCGGTGGCGGCGGCGATGCGGCCGTACGAGCCGTACATCGTGCCGACGAACACGCCGGTGTCGCGGACCTTCTCGGCACCGAGGTAACCGGTGCCCTCCAGCAGCAGCCAGGAGGTCTCCAGGAACAGGCGTTCCTGCGGGTCCATCGCGGCGGCGTCCTTGGGCAGGATGCCGAAGAACGCCGGGTCGAACCGGTCGACGTCGGCCAGGAACCCGCCCCAGCGCCCGTAGGTGTGCTGCGGCTTGCCCTTCTGCGGGTCGAAGTGCTCCCGCCAGTCCCAGCGGTCGGCGGGCACCTCGGTGATGGAGGCGACCCCGGCGACCAGGTTGCCCCAGAACTCGTCCAGGTCCCGCGCACCGGGGTAGCGCCCGGCCAACCCGACGACCGCGATCCGCTCCCCGTCATCACGCTTCCCGTCATCGCGCGCGACGGCCTCGCGCGCGACGGTCTCGTGCGTCACGACACGCGTCACGGCCGGAACCGGTGTGGCCGGGGGCGCGGCGACGGTGGCCGGAGCGGGGGTGAGGACGGCGGCGAGGGCCGCCGCGTGCTCGGTGGCCAGGTGGGCGGCCAGGTGTCCGATGGTCAGGTGCTCGAACAGCAGGGTGGCGGGCAGGTCGCCCAGGTCCGCCTCGAACCGGCGGACGATCCGCTGGCTGACCAGCGAGTCGACCCCGAAGTTCTCGAACGTCAGGGTGTCGTCCAGGTCGGCCGGCCGGAACTTGAGCACCTCGGCGAACACCCGGCGCACGTAGTCGCGGACCGCCGCGCCCGACGGCGGCGCACCCGCCGTCGCGACCAGGACGCACTGCTCCTGCTCGTCGTCGGCGCAGCCGGGCATCCCCAGCACCCGCATCGACAGCCCGGCCTCGCCGAGCGCGGACCGCCAGCCCGCCGGCGACAGCAGCGGCGAGTGCGGCAGCCGGCGGTGCGCGTCGGCGAACCGCCACCAGCCGGGCAGCAGCCCGAACGTCGCGGTGAGGAAGTCCGACGTGCGGGTGACCTCGTTGACCAGCAGCACGCCGCCGGGCCGCAGGAGGGCGCGGGCGTGCCGCAGGACCTGGACCACGTCCCGTGTCGCGTGCAGGACGTTCGTGGCCAGCACGACGTCGTACGTGCCGGGCGTGAAGCCCTGCGCGACGGGGTCTGCCTCGACGTCGAAGACCCGGAACGCGGCGTTGGGGAACCGCGCACCGAACTCCTCCTCGCCGGAACGCAGGAACGCCGTCGACACGTCGGTGTAGTCGTAGTGCGCGCCACCGGCGGCGGGCAGGGCGAACGCCGTGCCCGCTCCCGTGCCCGCGCCGATCTCCAGCACGCGCGGCGCGTCCGTGCGCCCGACGGCCCGCGCGAGTTCGTCGGCCATCAGCCGGTGGTAGAAGTCGGCCGCGCGCTGCCCCTGGTACACCGCGCCGACGAGGTCGGTCGACCCTCCCGGGAACAGCACCTCGGTCGGCGGCGTGCGCCCGTCCAGCACGCCGGGCAGGCCCTCCGTGCAGCGGTTGAGCAGTTCGACGTGCGGGGTGAGGTCGGGGTGCAGCGCGAGGACGTCCGCCGCGCTCAGACCTGCGACCGGAGCCGTCGCGGCGGCGGCCACCGCGCGGTGCAGCGGTGTGTCGCCCGCCGGGACGTCGGCGGCGCGCAGCAGGTCGCGGGCCAGGCCGTCGAGCGCGGCGAACGCGGCCCGTGACCGCGCCAAGTCGTCCTCGGGTTGCGGCTCGGTCTGCGGCGACCGCACGCCCAGCAGGGCCAAGCCGTCCGGGGTGCCCTTGAGCACCGCCACCTGCGGGTGGTCGCCCGCGAGCACGTGCTCCAGCGCGGTTACGCCCTCGGCCGGCTCGATCGACTCGATGCCGAGCGCGGCGAACCGGGCGATGTAGTCGGCCCGCGCGACGATCCCGACCGTGCCCCAGAAACCCCAGTTGACGAGCTTCACCGGCACGCCGGCGTGGTGCAGGGCCAGCGCGTAGGAGTCCTCGAACGCCGTCGCGGCGGCGTAGTTGCCCTGGCCGGGCGCGGGCACGAACGCCATCGCCGACGAGAAGACGGCCAGGAAGTCCAGCGGCTCGTCCCGCAACGCCGCCGCGAACGCCGCCAGGCCGGCGGTCTTGGGCCGCAGCACGGCGAGCAGGTCGTCCTCGGTCATCGTCGCGAGCGACCGGTCCCGCAGGGTGATCGCGGAGTGGAACGCGCCGTTCACCGGGCCGAACACCCGGCGCACCTCCTCGACCGCGCCCCGCACGGCCCGCGCGTCGCCCGCGTCGGCCGTGAAGTAGCGGACGTTGTCGCCGAACTCGGCGGCCAGCGCGCCGATCCGGGTGTCCTCGACGGACCGGCCCAGCCACGCCACCCGGGCGTTCCGGGTCTGGACCAGGTGCCGCGTGACCTCGACACCGATCCCGCCCGCGCCGCCCAGCAGCACGTACACGCCGCCCTCGCGCAACGGCGAGCCGATGGGTTCGGGGGCCGGTTCGAGCACGCGGACCAGCCGGCGGTCGCCGCGCAACGCCACGAGCCGGTCCTCGCCGTGCTCGCGGCGGACGGCGTCCGCGTAACCGGCCGGATCCCCCTCGCCGACGTCCACGCAGGTGACCGACCACTCCGGGTACTCGGCCGCGATCGCGTTCGCCAGACCGACCAGGCCGGCCGCGTGCGGGTGCACGGGCTCCCCGTCGACCGCCTGGGTGCCGGCCACGACGAACGTCAACGCCAGCGGACCACGCCCCGCGCCGGTCTCGACCAGGTGCCGCACCAGCCGGAACGCGTGCAGCACCGACCGGTCGTCCTCGGCCGGCGAGGTCGGGTCGTCGGGTCGGGCCAGCACGAACACCGAGTCGAAACGGCCTTCGGGCAGTTCGCCGAGCGGCACCGACAGGTCGGGGCGCAGCGCCCCGGCGAGCGCGGCGTCGGCGGCCGTGTGCACGACCGCGACCCGGCCGGTCGGGCGCACGGGCGGCGTCGCGGCCGGACGCCACGCGGGGACGTGCAGCAGCCCGGTGCGTTCGGCGGCGGGGCGCAGGGCGACCCCGTCGAGCCGGGCCCGGACCACGCCCGCCAGGTCGGTCAGCACCACGTCGAACCGGTGCGCGGAGCGGCGGGTGACGTGCACCCGCGCGGCGGCCGGCAGGTCGCGGTCGACGTGCGCGGAGTCGATCGCGAACGGCAGCAGCGGGCGGGGTTCCTCGGTCAGCAGGGCGGCGATGGCCTGCATCGCGCCATCGAGCACCTGCACGTCGTCGCCGGCGCGGGCGTGCAGGGTGGCCAGTGCTTCGCCGTCCCCGACCGCGACGCCGGACAGCACCCGGAACGTCGGCCCGTACCGCAGGCCGACCCGGTCGAACGCCGCGTACAGCGCGTCGCCCGGCACGTGGCGCGGGCAGCGGGCCTCGACGGCGGCGAGGTCGAGCGGCGGTTCGGCGGCCGGTGCCGGACGGGGGTCGGCAACGGCGTGCACCTGGTCGCCCGAGGTCAGCTCGACCCGGCCGGCGGTGGCCAGGCCGAGCACCACCGGGCCGGTCACCCGGACCGGCTTGAGCCACGTCACGGCCGCCACGCTCGGCGCGGCCCCGGTCGCGAGCCGCAGGAACAGCGCGCCGGGCAGCGTCGGCACGCCGTCCACGACGTGGTCGGCGACCACCGGGTCACCCGGGTCGACCCGCACGTCCCCGACCCAGAACCGGTCCCGGGCGAACGGGTACGCGGGCAGCGGGACCCGGCGGCCCCGGCTGACCGGCTCCCAGTCCACGTCCTCGCCGGCGGCCCAGCGACGGGCCAGGTCGTGATTCGCCGAGGTGTCTCTTGAGATGTCTCTTGGGGTGCCGTGCTCCAACTGCCGCACCAGGTCGGCGATGTCGTCGGCGACGAACGCGACCCGTGCGGTGAGGTGGGCGCGCCCCAGCGCGAGGGTGGTGGCGACGTCGTGCAACGCCACGCCCGAGGTCTTCAGGTGCGCGGCCAGCCGGTCGAGCCGGGCGCGCAGCGCTTCCGCCGTCCGCGCGGACACCGGCACCACCGCCGGACCCCGGACGTCACAGTCCGGGCGGGTGGGCGCTTCGCCGACCACGACGTGGCAGTTCGTGCCGCTGAACCCGAACGAGCTCACGCCCGCCGCCAAGTGCTCGCCCGACCACGGGGTGAGCTCGCGGACCACCGGCAGGCCGGGGATCGGGTCGCGCACGCCGGGGGTCGGCGGGAGCTGCCGGTGCCGCAGGGACAGCAGGACCTTCAGCACGCCCGCGATGCCCGCGCTCATCGTCGTGTGGCCGATGTTCGCCTTCACCGAGCCCAGCGCGCAGTCCGGCGCGACGACCTGGCGCAGCGCCTTGACCTCGATCGGGTCGCCGAGGTGGGTGCCGGTGCCGTGCGCTTCGACGTAGGACACCGCCGCGCCGGCCCGCGCGTGGACCTCGCGCAGCAGAGCGGCCTGGGAGGTCGCGCTCGGCGCGGTGATGCCGTTGGTGCGCCCGTCCCCGTTGACCCCGCTCGCGAGGATCACCCCGTGCACGTGGTCGCCGTCGGCCAGCGCCCGGTCCAACCGCTTGAGCAGCACCGCGCCGACACCTTCGCCGAGCACGATGCCGTCGGCCGACTCGTCGAACGGCAGGCACCGGCCCGCCGGCGACAGCATCCCGGTCTGGCTGGTCCACACCTGCATCCGCGGCGTGCACATGACCGCCACCCCGCCCGCCAGCGCGGTGTCGCAGTCGCCGGACCGGATGCTCTCGCAGGCCAGGTGCACGGCGGTCAGCGACGACGAGCACGCGGTGTCGATCGCCATCGTCGGGCCGGTCAGGTCGAGCAGGTAGGCGATCCGGGCGGGCAGGATGGAGCTGGCCGTGCCCAGGAACGCCTCACTGGTCGTGCCGACCCCGGCGGCGTCGAGCAGGCGGGAGTAGTCGCCGGCGGCGCAGCCGACGAACACGCCGCACCGCAGGGGCCGCCCGGCGTGGCCGGCGTCCTCCAACGCGGCCCAGGCCTGTTCCAGGAACAGCCGCTGCTGCGGGTCCATCGCCTCGGCTTCCAGCGGCGAGACCCGGAACAGCCCGGCGTCGAACGCGTCCACGTCGTCGAGCAGCGCGGCCCACCGGCTGCGGGTGGTGTCGGTGCGGGACGGGTCGGGGTCGTAGAGCGAGGACAGGTCCCACCGCGAGCGCGGCACCTCGCGGATGGAGGACACCCCGGCGACGAGGTTGCGCCAGAACGCGTCGAGGTCGGGCGCGTCCGGGAACCGCCCCGCCATCCCGATCACCGCGATCGGCACGGCCTCACCACTACCGGACGCCACCGCGTCCGGCACCGCCACGGCCGGCACCGCCACGGCCAGCGTGGGCACGGCCGGCTTGGGCACGGCCGGCGTGCGAGCGGATGCGCGTGGCGGCGAGTCTTCGCGGGGTGTGAGGCTGATGAGGAGGTCCGGCGGCCCGGAACGTTCGGCGGGCAGCGTGGCGTGGACCGCCGGCACGGTCAGCGTCAACGCCGAGGGTGCCGGTCGGCGCGGCGGATCGGCGGACACCGGAGGCTCGACGCGCGGCTGCGGCGCGACGGGGAGCGGGGCGGTCGCCTGGGCGCGCAGCGCGGCCTTTTCCCCCGCCGCCGTCAGGACCGCGCCGACAAGGTCGGGCAGCGTCGGGTGGTCGTAGACCGCGACCGAGTCGAGTTCGGTCCCGAACCGCCGGTTCAGGTCGCGGACCAGTTCCACCGCGCCGATCGAGTCCAGCCCCAGGTCGGAGAAGCTGCGCGACGCCCCGATCTCGTCCGGTTCCAGGTACAGCAGGGCTCCCAGGATCTCCCGGATCGCCGAGCCCACCCCAGATTCGTCCACCCCAGATTCGTCCACCCCAGAACCGTCCACACCGGAACCATCCACTTCCGGAGTCTCCACAGCGGGTTCGTGGTCGCCGGTGGCGCGGAAGCCGTCCACCTTCGCGAAGTGCTCGCGCACCATCGCCGCCGAGTCCTCGCCCAGCACCTGCCGGTGCATCCGGACCTCGCTGGCGATGATCTCCGGCAGGTCGCGCAGCACCCGGCCCGCCAACTCGTCCTTCAACACCCGGATCACCGCGGCCGGCCGGTCCGCCATCGACCTGGCCAGGTCCAGCGCCGTCGGCAGCACCTCGGCGCGCGGCAGCACGGTCACGTTCACGCCGCGCCGCAGCAGTTCGCCGCCGGTCAGCGAACGCCCGGTCAGCAACATCTCCTTGGCCAGCGCGGCACCGAAACGCTGCTCCAGCACGTAAGTCGCGCCCATGCCGGGCGTGAACCCGTACTTCGCGAAGTTCGCGCTGTAAACGGACTCCTCGCTCAGCACGACGACGTCGCCGTAGCACGCGAACGCCAGCCCGCCGCCGGACGCGTGCCCGGACGCGGCCACGACGACCGGCCGCGTGCACTTCAGCATCCCGTCGTAGATGAACGACGCGTCGGTGAACGTCCCAGCGCCCTCGGCGAGCGTCCGCAGCGCTTCCGGTGTGCCGCCCATGCTGAACACCGTGCCGCTGCCCGTCACCACGACGGCGCGCACGTCGTCGCGTTGCTCGATCTCGCCGAACACCGCCTTGAGACCGTCCAACAAGCCGGGGGTGAACATCGGCGACCGCATCACCACCAACGCGATCCCGTGCTCCAGCACCCGGAACTCCAGTTCCGGCCCATCGTCCGCAGTCGGCTCCACCGCAACCTCGGCATCCGGCAACTCAACAACCGGCAACTCGACAACCGGTACCCCGACCACGGGAACCTCAGGGACAGGAGCAACTAGGCGCGGGGACTTGCTCGCGGCCCACGCTCCGATCCAACAACGCTCCTCCACCAACGGATAGCCCGGCAGCGGGACCCGCCGGCGCGGTTCGCCCCGATGGCACTCGGCCCACGGCACGGCACCTCCGCCGACCCAGTGCCGGGCCACGTCGAGCAGCCGACCGGCGCGGAACAGCGCGACCGGGTCACCGGCCGCGGTCGAGCCGTCCAGCACGACGTCCGGACTTTCCTCACCCCGCCCGAACTTCTCCAGCGCGACCCTCAACGCGGCCGAGCCGGACGCCACGACAGCCAACCGCACCGGCATCGCCGTACGGCCGACCTGGGTCGTGTAGGCGATGTCCGCGATCGGCCCGTCGACCGGCAGCGCCGACACCGGCACGTCGCCGGTGATGCCCGCCAACGCGCCCGCGCCGACCAGCTCCACCACGTCCGACACGTCCAGCCCCAGATCACCGAGCGACGCCGAACCGTCCACTTCGGACGCCCCGACGCCCAGCAGTGCGGCCACCGCTTCGACCGCCGAGCCGGACGGCAGCCCGCCGGCCAGAACGGTCGCGTACGCCCGGAGTTCTTCGGCGTTGCGCGCGGACAGGACGACGAGCGCCGGCCCCGCAGTGGTCGGCGGCGGCTCGGGCACGAACTCCTCCACCAGGACGTGCGCGTTCGTCCCGCCCGCCCCGAACGCGCTCACCCCGGCCCGCAGAACCGGACCCTGCCACGGTTCCAGCGCCCGCTGTACCCGAAATGGCGTGGCCGCGAAGTCGATGTGCGGGTTGGTCTCTTCGGCGTGCAGGGACGGCGCAAGTGCCCGGTGCCGCAACTGGAGCAGCACCTTGGTCAACCCGGCGACGCCGGCCGCGCCCTCCAAGTGCCCCACGGACGACTTGACCGACCCGATCGCGCACGACCCGGCGGGCAGCGGCGTGCCCGCGAACGCCTGCCGCAGGCCCTCCACCTCGATCGGGTCGCCGAGTGACGTTCCGGTGCCGTGCGCCTCGACGTACCCCACGCTCGACGGGTCCCAGCCCGCCGTGTCCAGCGCACGCCGGATCAGCGCGGCCTGCGACCCCGGACTGGGCACGGTCGCGCCGGCCGTGCGCCCGGTGTGGTTGAGCGCGGTCGCCCGGATCACGCCGTGCACGTGGTCGCCGTCGGCCAGCGCCCGGTCCAACCGCTTGAGCAGCACCGCGCCGACACCTTCGCCGGGGACGTACCCGGTGCCGTCCCGGCCGAACGCGCGGCACCGGCCGTCGACCGACAGCCACTGGCCTTGCGCGAGCTGGAGGTACTTCTGGGGGTGCACGGTCACGTTCACGCCGCCCGCGAGCGCCATCGTGCACTCCCCGCGCCGGATGCTCTCCACGGCAAGGTGCACGGCGGTCAGCGACGACGAGCACGCGGTGTCGACCGCCAGGCTCGGCCCGGTCAGGTCGAACGTGTGGGACACCCGGTTCGCGATCGAGCAGTGCATGGCGTGCGGCGCGACGCCGTCCTCCGCGCCCTGCACGAGCTGGTAGTGGTTCCACATGACGCCCGCGTAGACGCCGACGACCTCGCCGGCCAGCGACTCCGGCGGGTGGCCGGCGTTCTCCAGCGTGCGCAGGCACGTGGTGAGGAACAGGCGCTCCTGCGGGTCCATCCGCTCGGCGTCGCGGCGCGAGATCCCGAAGAACTCGGGCGCGAACAGGTCCACGCCGTCGAGGAACCCGCCCCACTTGCCGTAGGTGCGACCGGGAACGCCCTTGGCGGGGTCGAACAGCGCGTCGTGGTCCCACCGGTCGGCCGGCACCTCGGTGACGCAGTCCCGCCCGGCGGCGAGGTTGCGCCAGAACTCGTCCACGTCCCGCGCCCCGGGGTACCGACCCGCCACCCCGATGACGGCAATAGCGTCCTCATCCCCGGTAACAGCAACGTTTTCACGCACGGCGACCTGCGCGGCGACCAGCACGGGCTCGGCGACCGGCACGGGCGTCGGCTCGACGGGGGTGGGAGCCGGGCCGGTGGCGGCGGGCAGCAGGGTGCGGATCCGGTCGGGTTCGCCGTGCAGCACGACCAGCGAGCGGTGCGGGGCGGCCAGCACGCCGTGCAGGACGGCGAGCCCTTCCCGCGCGGGCAAGGGGATTCGGCCGGTCGTCTCCCTCGACCGCCGCACCACGTCGTCGGTGACGGCCATGCCGCCGTCGGCCCACAGCGGCCAGCCGATGACGACCGTCCGGCCGGCGCGTTCGACGTGCTCGGTGCACGCGTTGGCGTAGGCGTAGGCGGCCTGCCCGAG
This sequence comes from Saccharothrix espanaensis DSM 44229, assembly GCF_000328705.1. Classification (NCBI taxonomy): domain Bacteria; kingdom Bacillati; phylum Actinomycetota; class Actinomycetes; order Pseudonocardiales; family Pseudonocardiaceae; genus Saccharothrix; species Saccharothrix espanaensis. The sequence goes on from NC_019673.1 coordinate 5,077,080, forward strand.
GTTGGCGATCGACGCCGAGGCGGACGAGAACACCGCGAGGAAGTCCAGCCCGTCCTGCGCGGTGGCCGCGTCGAGGTGGCGCAGCCCGTCGACCTTCGGCGCGGCCACGGCCGCCAGGTCCGCCGGGGTGCCCCGGAAGAACAACCCGTCACGGCGGATGCCGGCGCAGTGGAACACACCGTCGATGCGGCCGAACCGGGCGCGCACGGCGTCCACCGCCCGCCGCACCTGGTCGGCGTCGGTCACGTCGGCGGTCACCACGTGGACCTGGCCGCCGGCGCGTTCGAGGGCTTCGACCAGGCCAGGGTCGGGCGCGGTGCGCGACAGCAGGCCGATCCTGGCCCGGTGGCGGCGGGTGAGGTCTTCGGCGAGCAGCCGCGCCAGGCCGCCGGAACCGCCGGTGATCAGGTAGACGCCTTCGTCGCGCAGCGGACGTGCCGCGTGGTCGAGCGTGACCTCACGCCAGCGTCGCACGTGCCGCGTTCCCGCGCGGTAGCGCACTTCGGGCTCGACGTCGCAGGCGAGTTCCGCGCGCGCCGCCCGTGCGATGTCTTCGGGCCGGTCCACGTGCACGAACCGGCAGCGCAACCCCGGAACCTCGGCCGACACCGTGCGGGCCAGCGCGCCGGTGCCGGCCCGTTCGGGCGTCAACGGGGCGGCGGTCACCACGAGCAGGTCCCGCGGGCCGGCGTCGACCAGGGCGGACGCGGCCGACCACAGTGCGGCGGCCGGGTCGTCGGACACCACCACGACCGCGCCGGGAATCTCCGGCAGGTCGCGCAGTCCGGCCGCCGTCGCGACCGCCGAGCCCAGTCCGGGCACCGGTGCGTCCGCGACCACCGCGACGTCGCCGTGGTGCGCACCCTCGCCCGCGACCGGAACCCATTCGTCCACAAAGGACAGAGTGCTGCCGTCGGAGGGCTTGATCACGTGGTTGGCGGACAGGTGGGCGGCGAGCGCGTCGATCGTGCTGTGCTCGAACAGCAGCGTCGGGTAGAGCTGCTCGCCGACCAGGTCCTCCAGCCGGCCGGTGAGCCCCAACAGCGCCACGGAGTCCAGCCCGAGGTCGTAGAAGCCGGTCCCGGTGGCGACCTGGTCGACGGGGCGGCCGAGCACGTCCGCGACGAGCGCGCGCAGCTGCCCGGCGAGGTCGCCCGCCGGGCGGGCCACCTCGTCCAGCAGCCGGTGCACCAACCCCGGCTCCCGGATCCGCTTGCAGGTCAGGCCGGTGAACGACGCGAGGAACCGGCCGTCCACGTCGTGCACGGTGTAGTCGGTGGTGACGACGTCGCCGGACGGGGCCAGCCGCTCCGGCGCGGCCACGTGCACCAGGCAGGTCTCGGGCAGCGGCTCGGGCGCGCGCAGCTCGCGGACGAACATCGGCACGAACGGGTCGTCGGTGGGCATGGCGAGCTGCCCGAACCCGGCCAGCGTGGTCGCGTCCAGCGAGGCCGGGTGCAGGTGGAACTCGTGCGCCGGGTCGCTCACCTCGCGGGTCAGCTCGGCCAGCAGCCGGCCGCCGCCCAGGTGCAGCGCCCCCCGGCACTTCATCGGCGCGCCGTGCTCGATGCCCTCCCGCACGGCCCGCCGGTAGAGCGTCGCGACGTCGTCGCGCCCGGTGGCGGTGGCCCGCACGGCGGCCGGGTCCAGCGGCGCGGGCAGCGGCTCGTCGGTCAGGCAGACCAGGCCGTGCGCGTTGTCGTGCCAGCCTGACACCGGCTCGCCGGCGCGCAACCAGCGGCTGCGCACGGTGAACGGCCGGCCGGCCGCGCCCTCGTCGCCGACGGTCAGCAAGATCTCGCGGTCGTAGCCCTCGGTCGTGACGATCGCCTCGGCCAGCACGGTGTCGCGCACGCACAGCCGGCTGCGGTCCCAGCCGGCCGCCACCGCGGCCCGGTAGACCAGGTCGAAGAACACCACCCCGGGCATGACGGACACGCCGTGCAGCCGGTGGTTCTCCATGACGAAATCGCCGTGGGTCAACACCATGCGGCATTCGAAGCCTGCCATCGCGTCCTCCTTCCGGTCTGCGGGGTGGTCAGTCACGGGTCACGAGGTCGAACCGCATCAACGAGGCGACCAGCGGCGGCGCACCCCGTTCGTCAGCCGGCGGTACGGGCGCACCACCCGGGTCCGGCGCAGCCGGACTTCCCGACGCGGCAGGCGGTTGCGGTGCCGGCCCGGCGTCGAGCCACAGCCGCTTGCGGTGGAAGACCGGCCGGGCCAGCGGGGCGCGGACCGGCGTGTGCGGCGGGGCCGCGCTGGCGACCAGGTGGGCGTTCGTGCCACCGAGGCCGAACGAGCTGACCCCCGCGACCCGGTCCCGCCCGGCGGGCCAGTCGGTCGGCGCGGTGGTCGGGCGCAACGGCGAGCGGGCGAAGTCGAACCTCGGGTTCGGCGTCGCGCAGTGCAGGGTCGCCGGGATCCGGCCGTGTTCGAGCGCGAGCACGACCTTCACCAACCCGGCCATGCCCGCCGCGCTGAGCAGGTGGCCCAGGTTGGACTTCACGCTGCCGATCTCGATCGGGCCGGGCACCCCGCCGAACACCTCGTTGAGCGCGCGCAGCTCGATCGGGTCGCCGATCAACGTGCCGGTGCCGTGCGCCTCCAGCATGGCGACGTCGGCCGGCGCACGTCCGGCGGTGGCCAGGGCCTGCCGCACGACGTCGGCCTGCGCCACGGGGTTGGGCGTGGTGACGCCCATCGTGCGGCCGTCGTTGTTGACCGCCACCGACTCGATCACCGCGTGCACCCGGTCGCCGTCCGCGAGCGCCGCGGCCAGCGGCTTGAGCAGCAGCACCCCACAGCCCTCGGCGGGCACGAACCCGTCCGCGCGCTGGTCGAACGTCCAGCACCGCCCGGTCGGCGACAACGCGCGGGCCGCGCTCAGGTCGAGGTACGACTCGTGGTCGAGCAGCACCTCCACCCCGGCGACGACCGCGAGCTCCGACTCGCCGGCGAGCAGGCTACGGCACGCGACCTGCACCGCCACCAGCGACGACGAACACGCGCTGTCCACGACCAGGTTCGGCCCGCGGAAGTCGAACTGGTGCGCGACCCTGGCCGCGATGAAGTTCTGGTCGGAGCGCAGCACGTCGGCTCGCGCGGGCACCCTGCGCCCGTACTCGGACAGCCGCGCGCCCACGACCACTGCGACCCGTCGCCCCCGCACCTCCTCCACGGTGTGACCGGACTCGGCCAGGCACTCGGCCGTGCCCTCCAGCACCATCCGGATCGCCGGGTCGAGGCACCGGGCCTCGTCGTCGGCCATGCCGAAGTACCCGGGGTCGAACCACTCGATGTCGTCGACGAACCCGCCCCACTTGCTGATCGAGCGGCCCAGGCCGGGTTCGGGCGACCACCAGCGGTCCACGTCCCACCGGGACGCGGGCACCTCGGTGACCGCCGACCGGCCGCCCGCCAGGTTGTCCCAGAACGTCGCGGGGTCGTTGGCACCGGGGAACCGGCACGCCAGCCCGACGACCGCCACCCGCCCGTCCACGGCCGGCACCACGGCCCGCGCGGGAGCCGTCACGACCGGAGCCACAACAGGCGCGACAGGCGCGACAGGCGCGATAGGCGCGATAGGCGCGATAGGCGCTGACGCGACAGGCACCGTCACAACGGGGGCGTCGGTGGTGAGGTCCAGCCCGAGGTGGTCGGAGAGTCGTTCCAAGGTCGGGTGCAGCAACAGGGTGGCCGGGTCCAGTGGCCGGCCCAGCCGGTCTTCGATGCGCACCAGCAGCTCGCCGAGCAGCACCGAGTCCACCCCGAGGTCGCCGAACTCGGCGGACGGGTCGAGGTCGCGCTCGGGGATGCCGAGCGCCTCGGTGAACAACCCGACCAGCCACCGTCCGGCCACCGCGCCCTCCGCGACCGGTTCGGCCGCGACGGGCACCGGCACGACGGGTTCGGGCTGGTCCGGTGCCGGAGGCCGGGTGCCGGGGCGTGCGGTGATCAAGGAGTCGAGGTCCGGCGCGGCGCCCAACGGCGGGCACGGCAGTAGCACGTCGCCCACCGGCAGCGCCAGCACCCGGTCGACCACGCGCAGCCCGGCCGCGTCGTCCAAGGGCCCGATCCCGGCCGGCGCGCACGGGTTGGGCAGCGCGCTGGTCGAGCCGGTCTGCGCCCACTGCGGCCAGTCCACGGCCCGGAACTCGGTGCGCCCGGACCGGATCAGCCCGCGCACCAGGTCGTCCACGGCCATGTTCGCCGCCGCGTAGTCGCTCACGCCGGCCGCCAGCGACGGGACCGTGGAGCACACCGAGGAGAACACCAGGAAGAAGTCCAGCCGGTCGTGCTCGCACAACCGCGTCAGCGTCTCGAACCCGTCGAGCTTCGGCGCGAGCACCGCCCGCACGTCGGAGACGTCCTTGTGCACGAACGCCGGCGCGCCCCGCGTGGCCACACCCGCGCAGTGCACGACCCCGCGCAACGGTCCGAGCTCCGACCGCACCCGGTCCAGGAACCCCTGCACCCCGGCGAACCCGCCACTGTGCCGGAGCACCCTGGCTCCCCTGGCGCGCAACGCATTCGCCACGTCGTCCGAGTCGCGCACGCCGATCAGGGCGACCGCCCGCGCACCGCGCTCGACCAGGTGCCCCGCGACCAGCGCACCCGTGCCCCGCGTGCCACCGGTCACCAGGTAGACGCCGGTCGGGTCGCACTCGGGTGACGACCAGGGCGCGGCCACCGCTTCCAGGCGCGGCCGGTGGCGGACACCACCCCGGTAGCGGACTTCGCCGAACGGTTCGGCGCTCCCCCACTCGGCCAGGATCTCGTGGTGCGCTTCGGCGCGGTCGGTGTCCAGGACCGTGGCGTCGACCCGCGCGTACTCCGCGCCGAGCGAACGCACGAATCCTGCCGTGCGCACGTCGTCACTGGCGACGTGGATGATTCGCAGTGCGGCACGCGGGCGTTCGGACAGCAGCCCGCGCAGCACCGCGACCCTGGTCTCCCAACCGGGTCCGCCGGGCAACGAGACCAGTCCGCCCACGTCCGGCGTCCGCGCCAGTACGGCGGCCAACTCGAACTCGTCCCGGACGGCCGTCGCACCGAGCGCCGCGACCGTGGCCGGGTCGCCGCCCAGGCACAGCACGACGCCGTTCCTCGCCACCGCCGCAGGCACCGGTTGCGGTGTCCAAGTCTTGCGGTACAACGGTGTTTCGGCCGCCGCACGCTCCGGGAGCCAGCACCGGACCCCGGCGAACGGGTAGGTCGGCAGCTCCACCACGACCCGGCCGGGCGCGTGCAGCCGCTCCCAGTCCACGTGACCGCCCGCCACCCAGTGCCGCGCGAGGGCGGCGGGCGAAGCGTTGTCCGGCAGGGCATCCGACGGGTCGACCGAGGCCGGCGCGCGGCCGAGCAGCACCCTGGCGTCGGTGCGGTAGGACGCCAGGCACTCGCCCAGCTCCGCCACGTCCTCCACGACCACGGCGAGCCGCTGCCGCAACGGTTCCCGCCCGACTTGGAGGGTGAAGGCGATGTCCGCGAGCGCCGGTCTGCCGCCGGCCAGCAGCGCGGTGGCGTGGTCGGCCGCCGATCCGGCGAACTCGCCGGACGCGATCCGCCGCAACGCTTCCAGCAGCCGCTCCGGTCCTGGCGCGTCATCGGCGCGCAGGTGGGCGAGCAACCGCTGGACCATCTCGTCGAGCCGGTCCGCGTCGTACGCCGAGAGCACCACGACCTGCGGCCCGGCCGGTGCGGGAGCCGGCACGACAGCGGGCGGCGCGGCCACCACGGCGTGCGCGATGGTGCCGCCCGCGCCGAACGAGCTGATCCCGGCGACCTTCGGCCCGGTCCACTCGGCGCGATCACGCTGGAGCCGGAAGGGGACGCTGTCCCAGTCGATCCCGGGGTTGAGCTCGCCGGCGTGCAGGGAGGACGCGAGCGTCCCGTGCCGCAGTTGCAGCACGACCTTGGTGAGCCCGGCGAGCCCGGCGGCGGCCTCGGCGTGGCCGATGACCGACTTCACCGAGCCGATCGGCACGCTGCCCGCCGGCAGGTCGCCGAACGCCCGGGTCAGGCCGTCGACCTCCACCGGGTCACCGAGCGCGGTGCCCGCGCCGTGCGCCTCGACGTAGCCGATCCCGGCCGGTTCGGTGCGGGCGTCACGCAGCGCGCGGCGCACCACGTCGGCCTGCGCGGCGGGGCTCGGGACGATGTAACCGTTGGTGCGCCCGGCGTGCACGACGGACGTGCCGCGGATGACGGCGTGCACGCGGTCGCCGTCGGCCAGCGCGCGTTCCAGCGGCTTGAGCACGACCACGGCCACGCCCTCGGCCGGCACGAACCCGTCGCCGCCCGCGCCGAAGCTGCGGCACCGGTGGTCGCCCGAGGTCAGCGACATCCGGCTCTGCTGGATGAACTTGTTGGGGTGCAGGGACAGGCTCACCGCGCCCGCGATGGCCACCTCGCTCTCGCCGCGCCGCAGGCAGCCGACCGCGAGGTCCAGCGCGACCAGGGCGGAGGAGCACATCGTGTCCACGGTCAGGCTGGGCCCGCGCAGGTCGAAGAAGTAGGAGACCCGGTTGGCGATGCCGCCCAGCGTCGCGCCGGAGTCCTGCGGCGAGCCCAGGAGGGTCTGCTCCGCGCCGAAGATCGGGTACTCGTTCCACATCGCGCCCGCGTAGACCGCGACCGACGAGCGGTGCCGGTCGCGCAGCCGGGTGCGCGGGTAGCCGGCGTGCTCCAGCGCCTCCCAGGTCACTTCGAGGAACTGCCGCTCCTGCGGGTCCATGAGCGCCGCGTCGCGCGGGGTGATGCCGAACAGCAGCGGGTCGAACCGGTCGACGCCGTCGAGGTAGCCGCCCTCCATCAGGTGCACCGGCCAGCCGGGACGCGCGCGGTCGGCGGGGTGCGGCGTCACGCAGTCCCGCCCGCCTTCGAGGTTCGCCCAGAACTCCCGCAACCCCCGCGACTGCGGGAACCGGCAGGAGAGCCCGACAACGGCGATCTCTCCACCTCCGGCAGCGGGCTCCGTTGGGCGGGCCGGGGCTTCGGCCGGTTGCGGCACGGTGACCGGCCTGGCCGGCTCGCGCACGGCGGTCGGGTCGCTGTCGTCGGGGTCGCTGTCGTCGGGGTCGCTGTCATCGGGGGCGGTGTGGCCGTGGGCGGCCAGGGCGGCGGCGACCGCGGCAAGCGTGGCGTGCTCGAAGAACAGCGTGCGGGAGCGTTCGCCGAGGTCCCGCTCCAGCCGTGCGTTCACCTTGCTGATCACGAAGGACGACAGGCCCTGGTCGGTCAGCGGCACCCGCGCGCCGACCGACGACTCCGCGATCCCGGACTCCTCGGCGTAGGCGCGGACCAGGTAGCGCAGCAGCGCCGACTCGCCGGCCGGTGCGTCGGCCGTGAACGGGTAGGTCGGCAGCGGCACCCGGCGGCCGGGCACGGGCCAGTACCGCCGCCAGTCGACGGCACGTCCCGCGACCCACTCGACCGCCGCGTCCGCGTCGGTTTCCGGTTCGGGGCCGGGCGGCACGGCACCGGCCGTGCCGGGCACGACCACCCCGTGCACCACCGAGGCGTCCTCCCGGTCCGCCAGGAACGCGCTCAGCCCGTCGAGCAGGCCGCGCAGGTCGTGGCACCGCACGGCCAGCCGGTGCGCCAGCGGCGTCCGGCCGACCTGCGAGGTGTAGGCGACGTCGGTCAGCGCGGGCGGCTCGGCCGGGCCGGCGAGGTGGTCGCGCAGGCGCTCGGCGCAGCGGCGCAGCCGTTCGTGCCCGGCGGCCGACAGCACGACCGCACGCGGGTTTGCGAGTGGTTGCGTCACGAACACCTGCCCCGTCCGACGAAGGCGTCCGGCCGGCGGATCGCGGCCGACGACCACGCTAGGCAGCCCGCGCCCGGCCAACCGCTCAACACTGAGCAGCCGCACGCGGTTGCTCCGGGGGCTCAGTGTTGAGCAGAAACCCCGAGCGTCCCGCCCGTACAACCAGGGCGTCGCGGACAACCGATGAGGAGAGAGCCGATGACCACCACCCTTGGTCCCCCGCAGGCGCTGCACCAGTCGTCGCTGCCGCTGGAACGGGTCCTGCACTCCACCAACTCCGGGTTCATCCTGCACCGGGTGGGACAGCTCGCCTACGAGTTCGCGGCCGAGGGCCGCCGGTTCAGCGTCGACCTGCTGCGCTACATCAACGAGTCCCAGGAGGGTGTCGCCACGTCGTTCGCGTTCGAGGAGGCGTTCGGCGTCCGCGACCGGCTGCACTGGTTCATCCACCTGAAAACCCCGGCGGACTACGCGATCCTGCTCAACATGGTCGACCACGACCTGGAGTTCCGGCGGATCTCCGACGACGACCGGCTGCCGCACAAGGGCGGCGGCAACTGGGACAAGATGTTCCTGCACCGCAGCCTGCACGAGGACGTCCTGGTGCCACAGCACGGGATGGACCACGACGACGACGACGATGACGACGACCACCACGGCGGTGGGACGTTCGTGCCGCCCGCGTCGTCCCAGCTCAGCCAGCCGCCGGAGCTGCGGCTCAACTCCGCCACGGCGGGCGCGATCGTCGTGCGCACCTCGGACGTGAAGTACGAGCTGCGCGAGGAGGGCCGGATGTTCCTCGCGCACTGGCAGCACTACGTCAACGAGAAGCTGGCGGGCAAGGTCACCGCGACCCTCTACGAGCAGACGTGGGGCCAGCAGGACCACCTGTGGCAGCTCATCCACCTCAAGTCCGCCGAGGACTACCACGAGTTGCAGGCGCTGGAGCGCGGCCGGGAGATGACCGCCGAGATCTTCGAGCGGCAGCGTATCCACGAGACCAAGGGCGGCGGCACCTGGGACAAGCTGTTCATCCCCGCCAGCATCAAGGACACCCTGCTGCTGCCGCACGCGCCGAACAGCGATGGCTGAGCCGGTCGGGATCGAGGACGTCAACGTCTACCCGGGCCGGGCCCGGGTGGACGTGCGGGCGTTGTTCGAGGCGGGCGGCCTGGACCTGAGCCGGTTCGCGAACCTGATGATGGAGCACCGCTCGGTGAACCTGCCGTGCGAGGACCAGGTGACCAACGCGGTCAACGCCGCCAAGCCCCTGGTCGACGCCCTCGATCCCGGCCGCCGCGACTCGATCGAGCTGGTGGTGGTCGCCACCGAGTCCGGGTTGGACTTCGGCAAACCGCTGAGCACCTACGTGCACCAGCAGCTCGGGCTCGGCCCGGCCTGCCGGTCGTTCGAGGTCAAGCACGCCTGCTACGGCGGGACGGCGGCGTTGCAGACCGCGGCGGCGCTGGTCGCGGCCAGCCCGGTGCCCGACGCGCGGGCGCTGGTCGTCTCGACCGACATCGCGAGCCCGTCCTCCGGGGGCAGCTACTGGGAGCCCTCGGAGGGCGCGGGCGCGGTGGCGCTGCTGGTCGGCCGCGACCCGGCCGTGCTGCGGCTCGACGTCGGCGCGAACGGCTACCACACCCAGGAGGTGATGGACACCCTGCGGCCCCGGCCGGACTTCGACGTCGTCAACTCCGACCTGTCGCTGCTGGCGTACCTGAACTGCCTGGAGCAGTCGTTCGCGGGCTACCGGCGGCGGGTGGCGGGCGCGGACATCGTGGACACGTTCGACTACCTCGCCTTCCACATCCCGTTCGCGGGCATGGTGAAGGGTGCGCACCGCACGTTGTTGCGGCGCACCAAGGGCTGGGACCGGGCGGCGATCGACGCGGACTTCGACCGGCGGATGGCCCCGTCGCTGCTGCACACCACCAAGGTCGGCAACCTGTACTCCGGGTCGCTCTACCTGGCGCTGTGCTCGCTGATCGACCACGCGGACTTCGGCGCGGCGCGCCGGGTCGGGATGTTCTCCTACGGTTCGGGCTGCGGCTCGGAGTTCTACAGCGGGGTGGTCTCCGAGCGGGCCCGGGACCGGTTGGCGGCCCGCCCGATCGAGAAGGCGCTCGCCGAGCGGCGGGAGCTGACCGTGGCCGAGTTCCGGGCCCTGGACGGGTTCCTGGGCGACCGGGCGTTCGGCACCCGGGACGCGGTGCTCGACACCACGCCCTACCAGTCCATCGTGGACAGTCACTTCGCCGGCCGCGGCCTGCTGCTGCTGGACCGCATCGAGGACTTCCACCGAGTCTACCGGTGGAGCTGATGGCACCGCGGACGATCACGGTGGCCGGGGAGCCCGGCCTGACCCGGATCACCCTGGCCCGACCGGACCAGGGCAACGGCATAGACGACGTCGTGATCGGCGAGCTGCACGCGGCGCTCGACGCCGCCGAACGCGACACCGAACGCCCGGTCGTCGTGCTGTGCGGCCGGGACGGCGTGTTCAGCGACGGCATGAACTTCGCAGCCGCCGCCGACAACGACGCCTCCGACGGCGGCGCGGCGTTCTTCGACCTGTTGCGGCGCTTCACCACCGTGCCGCGGGTGGTGGTCGCCCAGGTGGACGGGAAGGTCGCGGGCGGCGGTGTCGGGCTGGTCGCCGCCGCCGACCTGGTGCACGCCACCGAGCGCAGCACGTTCGCGCTGCCGGAAGCGCTGTGGGGGTTGCTGCCCTGCTGCGTGCTGCCGTTCCTGGTGCGCCGCATCGGTTTCCAGAAGGCGTACGCGGCGACGTTGAGCACCCAGGCCGTGTCGGCGCGGGAAGCGCACCGCGTCCACCTCGTGGACGAGCTGACCGAACGGCCCGAGGTCGCGTTGCGGCAGTTGGTGTTCCGGCTGACCCGGCTCGACCCGGCGGTGGTCGGCGACGCGAAGAGGTACTTCGGCGGGTTCTCCGGGATCGACGACGGCGCGAAGGCGCGGGCGGTCGGCGAGTTCTCCCGGCTCATGTCGTCACCGGCGGTGCGCGGGCGGATCTCGGCTTTCGTCCACCACGGCCGCTACCCGTGGGAGCGCTGAGATGACGCGGGCGTGGGTGTTCCCCGGCCAGGGGTCGCAGAAGCAGGGCATGGGCGCGGACCTGTTCGACCGGTTCCCGGCCGAGGTCGCGGTGGCCGACCGGGTGATCGGCCTGCCGCTGCGCGAGCTGTGCGCCGACGTGCGCGGCGAGTACCTCGACAAGACCCGGTACGTGCAGCCGGCCGTGTTCGCGGTGACCACGCTGGCCGGCCGCGCGGCGCTGGCGGCCGGCCCGCCGCCCGACCTCGCCGCCGGGCACAGCCTGGGCGAGTACGCCGCGCTGCACCTGGCCGGGTGCCTGGACTTCGAGACCGCGCTGCGGCTGGTGGTCCGGCGCGGCGAGCTGATGGGCGAGGCCCGGGGCGGCGCGATGCTCGCCGTGCTCGGCCTGCCGAGGGCCCGGGTCGAGGCGGTGCTGGCCGAGGTCGAGGACGTGGACCTGGCCAACGACAACCTGCCCGACCAGGTGGTGCTGGCGGGCAGCCGCGACGGCGTGCGGGCGGTGATCGAGGCCGTGCGGCGGCTCGGCGCGGGGCGCTGCGTTCCGCTGGCGGTGAGCATCGCCGCGCACTCCCGGTTCATGGCCGACGCCGCGGCGCGGTTCGCCGACGTGCTGCGCGAGGTCCGGTTCGCACCACCGGCGTTCCCAGTGCTGGCCAACGTGACGGCCGAGCCGCACCACCGGGACACCATCGCCGACCTCCTGCGCCGCCACTTCACCCAGCCGGTGCGGTGGTGGGACACCCAGTGCCGGCTGGCCCGCGCGGGCGTGGCCGAACCGGTCGAGATCGGCCCCGGCGAGGTCCTGACCAAGATGTGGCGCCGCGCCGCGCCCGTCCTGCCCCCACCGGACTCCCCCACCGTCCACACTCCACCGGTCCCCACACCGCTGGCCCACATCCCCCTGGCCCACACCCCGCCGGTTCCCACACCGACCGTCCACCCCCGCTCGTCGCCTGTGCCCGCGCAGCCCCCGGAGGCGTCGGAGTTCCGGAAATCACCCGACCCCGAAGTGTCGGGATCACCCGATCCCGAAGTGATCCCGCACCGGCCGGCGGCCGCCGGAGCGCCCGGTTCCGCCGCCCTGCGCGCCGACTACGGCGTCCGGCACGCCTGCCTGGCGGGCTCCCTGGACCACGGCGTCACCTCGCCCGCCCTGGTGCGCCGGCTGTCCGACGCCGGCCTGCTGGGCTTCCATGGCACCCGAGGGCTCGCCGTCGACGCCGTCCGCCGGGCCTTGGACGAACTGCGGCACGTCGCCCGCTACGGCATGGCGTGGCCGACCGGTGTGGACGAACCCGCGATCGCCGACCTCTACCTGGCGCACGGCGTCCGGCACGTCGAGGTCGCCGGGGCGCACGCTGGCGTCTCCCCCGACCTCGTCCGGTTCCGGTTCGCCGACGGCCCGCGCCAGGTCCTGGTGCGCGTCGCGGACCCGGCCACCGCCGCCCGCTTCCTCAAGCCCGCCGACCCCGCCGTGCTGCGCGCGCTGGTCGCCGAAGGTCGCCTCACCGCACGGGACGCGTCAGCGGCGGCGGGGCTGCCGGTCGCCACCGACATCGCCGTGGAGCGGGACTGGCCGGCCGTCCTGCCCGCCGTGCCCAAGGCGGGCGGGGCGCGCGTCGGCGTCGCCGGCGTCGGAACGCCGTCCGCCGTTGCCGCCGCGTTCACGCTGGGCGCGGACTTCGTGCTCACCACGACGGTCAACCAGGCCACGCCGGAAGCCGCCACGTCGGACGCCGCCAAGGACCTGCTGGCCGCGCTGGACGTCGCCGACACCCGCGACGCGCCGGACCCGGACCTGTTCGAACTGGGCGGACGCGCCCCGGTCGCGCGCAAGGGCACGTTGTACGCCGCGCGTGCCGAACGCCTGTACCGGCTCTACCTCAGGCACGACCGGATCGAGGACGTCCCGGCCGCCGACCGCGCCGAGCTGGAGCGCACGCACTTCGGGCGGCCACTGGACGAAGTGTGGTCCGGGCTGGGGGTGCGCGCCCGGGACGACCGGCACCGCCTGGCGCTGGTGTTCGCCGCCTACTGCCGGGAGGCCACGGCGGCGGCGCTCGCGGGCGTCGCCGGGCAGCGCCTGAACTACCGGGTGCCCAGCGGCCCGGACGTGGGCGCGTTCAACGGTTTCGCCGCCGGCACGCCGCTCGCGCACTGGCGGGCCCGGCACCCCGACCTGATCGCCGAGGAGCTGATGTCGCGCACCGGACCGGGCCGCTAGCCGACCCGATGCGACCCGACCGCGCCGGGTCGGGCCGTTAGCCGGCGACCAGCTCGGTCAGCTTGAGCACGGACTTCCAGTTGCGGGTCGTGCTCACCGTGCCGGTCTTCCGCTCCACGAACACGTTCTGCAGCTTGGTGCGGCCGTAACCGCCAGGAACGTGCAAGAAGATCTCGCGGCCGAGCAGGGTCAGCACGCCCGTTTCACCCGGGGGCGGGACCAGCGCGGCCGCCTTGTCGGCGGCGGGCACCGCGTCGAGGAACGTGACGTGCAGCTTGGTCAGGTCGTCCTCGACGTCGAGGTACGGGTTGGCGGCGACGATCGCCTTCATCTCGTCGTGCGAGCGCACCAGCACCGGGACGTCCTTGCCCCACTTGTCCGAGATCCCGCGCCGGATCCGCGCCACCACCTCGGCTTCGTCGTCGGTGTCCGCGTCGAGCACGACGTTGCCGCTCTGGATGTAGGTCTGCACGTCGGAGAACCCGCTGTCGGCCAGCACCTGGCGCAGTTCGACCATCGCCATGGAGCTGCCGCCGCCGATGTTCACGGCCCGGAGGAGTGCGACGAAGCGCGTCATGGCGCAGATCATAACCACAGCTCCGGCCGCACCGGTCGAACCCGGCCGGCCGCTCAACTCTGAGCAGACCACGCCACCCGGGCGGACGTAGAAACCGTGTCAGCAGCCAGTTGGCGGCCGAGGGAGGGGGACCTGGTGGCACCAGTGGACAGCGGACGCGACACCCGATGTCGGGCGACGCCGCCGCCGACGAACCCGTCCTCCCGGTCGCACGTGACTCCCCGGACCGAGGAGACCCCATGAGCGTTCCCACCTCCGCACTCGTCGTGCCCGACCTGCTGCGCCTGCGGGCCGAGCAGTTGCCCGCGCGCGAAGCCATCAACGTCCGGGGGTTGCGCACGATCACCTACGGGGACTGGGACGCCCGCTCCAACGCGGTGGCGCACGGCCTGCTGGCGCGCATCGGCGGGAGGGGCCGGGGCGTGCGGGTCGCCCTGCTCTACAGCGGCGACGACTGGATCGACTACGCGATCGCCTACTTCGGCGTGCTCAAGGCGGGTGCGACCGCGATGCACGTCAACGACTCGCTGCCGGTGGCGGAACTGGAACGCCGTTTCGCCCAGTGCGAGGTCGTCGGCGTGATCCACGGCGCGCCCATCACCTGGGAGGGCACGGCGGACCGCTGGTCGCTGACCACCGCCGACCTGGACTCCGGGGACCACTCCGCGCCCGAGGTGGACATCCGGCCCGTCGACATCGCCGACATCCTCTACACCTCCGGCACCACCGGGCCCGCGAAGCCGTTCACCAACCCGCACGGCACGCCCACCTACGGGCGCGGGTCGGCCGCGCTGGGCACCTTGGACGACACCGCGCCGCTGCTGGCCCCGATGCCCATGGGCACCACGTCGAGCTCGACGACCGTGGCGGTGCTGGCCACCACCACGCCGTCACCGTTGATCGTCTGTTCACCCGACGACCCCGAGGAGTTGGCCCGCCTGGTGGCCGAGCACGGCTGCGGCACGGTCATCCTCACGCCGTGGACGGCAATCCGGCTGATGGCCATCCGCCCGCACGAGCGCTACGACCTGAGCAGCGTCAAGAGCATCGGCAACGCCTCCGCGCCGATGCCGCCGCGCATCGCCCGGGAGCTGCTGCGAGCGATGCCGAATGCGGTCATCAACAGTGCCTATGCCCAATCCGAGGCGGTACCTGCCATCATGCTGGGCACGGTCGACCCGGACCGGCCGATGTCGGTGGGCCGGGTGGGCCGGGGCACCGAGATGGTGGTGGTGGACGAGCACGGCGATCCCGTGCCCACCGGCGAGCTGGGCGAGATCTGGCTGCGCAGCGAGGCGCCCAAGAGGCTCTACCTCGACCCGGGGCTCAACGAGAAGGTGCACGCCGGTGGCTGGACCCGCACCCGGGACCTGGGGCGGGCCACCGAGGACGGCGAGCTGTTCCTGTTCGACCGCAAGGTGGACGCCATCACGACGTCCGGGCGGCTGGTGTCGTCGCTGGAGGTGGAGGCGGCGGTCTACGAGCACCCGGCCGTGCGCGAGGCGACCGTGATCGGCCTGCCCGACGAGGAGCGGGGGCAGGCGGTGACCGCGGTCGTGGTCCTCGACGGCACCGCGGACGACGCGGAGCTGCTCGGGTTCCTCGCCCGCCGGCTGGAGCCCCACCAGGTCCCGGCCAGGATCCACCGGTTGCCGGCACTGCCCCGCGGCGGCACCGGCAAGGTGCTGAAGTTCGAGTTGCGCCGGACCCTGGCGCGCAATACTCCATACGGCGGGGAATAAGAAAACCGGATGGCCCCATAAAGATTGCCGGGTCATGGATTTTCGGATCGCAACGCGACAGGCTCCGGGTACGATGGAAATAGTGAACACACATCGCCGACAGGCTTCGACATCACTGCCTTAGGGGGGCTGGTTGAGCACTTCAACTGGTGTCCACGAATTCTGTAGTCGGCTCAGCACCGCGTTGGCGCGGGAACCGACGCTGGCCAACCGGACGCACGTTCCCAAAGGCGGGACCGTCTACAATTCCGGCGACCGCGACCAGCGCATGTACATCGTCGAGGTCGGTCAGCTCAAGACCATGACCACGGCGGCGGACGGCAAGCAGTGCCTGCTCTCCATCCACACACCGCGCGACACGTTCGGCGAACTCGGTCTTCTCGACGGCCCGCGCCAGGAGACCGCGATCGCGATGAAGCACAGCGTGCTGCGCCAGATCAACTACGCGAAGCTGTTGGCCATCCTGGCCGAAGACGAGCTGATGAACCGCCATTTCACCCACTTCCTGATGAGTCGGATGCTCGACCAGCAGCTGACCATCACCCAACTGGTCACCATGGACAGCGAGCACCGGCTCGCGGCCACCCTGCTGCGCATCGCGCGCAAGCTCGGCAGGAGGGCGCCGACCGGGGTCTACATCGACATCCGGCTGACCCAGGAGGACCTGTCGAGCATGGTCGGCACGACCCGGTCGCGGGTCGGGCTGTTCCTGAAGAACTTCCGGGAGAACCGGCTCCTCGACCCGCTGCCCGGCGGCTTCATGCTGGTGCGGGAGGAGGCGCTGGCCGCGTACGTGGAGCGCGACCTGGAAGCCGCCCTGACCACGCCGGCGGTGCCCGAGCAGGAGTGCCGGTCGGTGGCGAACCAGTCCCACTACGACCTCCGCCACCCCGGCCGGCGACCCGCGAGCAGGCTGGGGACGTCGACGATCGAGCGCCTTGGCTAGGCTGCGGCGCATTGCTACAATTCCGCCCGGAAATTACATGCTCATCAATAGACCTCACCTCCCAGGGGGATGAATGGCTGTCGGTCGCTGGGCCGCGGTGACCCTCGACTGCGCGAATATCGCGGAGTTGGTGGATTTCTACCGGGACGCCGCCGGGCTGGACCCGGTGCACGTGTCGGAGAAGGGCGCCTTCCTCGCCAACGGCGACGGCGTCGCGCTCGCGATGCAGCGGGTGGACGACTACCGGGCTCCGGAGTGGCCGGCCCAGACCGTTCCCCAGCAGCTGCACCTGGACCTGGCCGTCGAGGACCTCGACAAGGCCGAGGCCGAGCTGCTGGCCCTGGGTGCGACGAAGCCCGCGGACCAGCCGGACGGGGCGAAGTGGCGGGTCTACCTCGACCCCGCCGGGCACCCGTTCTGCGCCTCGGTGTGGGACTGAAGGCGCCGGAGTCCGTTCCACGGAAAGAGAAGAGACATCGTGAGCAACACCGCAACGGCATCCTTTACCCTGGACTCGTGGGACGAGGACGAGTGGCAGGAATCCCCTGACGGCATGAAGTTCTCACGCGCGAGCGTGACGAAGACGTTCAGCGGCGAGCTGGAAGGCACCAGCCGCGCGCAGTTCCTCTTCGCGTACGGCCAGGGCGGCGCGGGCTACGTGGGCCACGAGCGGTTGGACGTGGCCGTCAACGGCAACAAGGGCACGTTCGTCCTCCAGCACCAGGCGGTCGGCCTGATCAGCGACGAGGGGGGCGCGGAGTGGCACATCGTGCCGGGCACGGGCACCGACGACCTCGCCGGGATCCAGGGCACCGCCACCATGCGCAAGCTGCCGGAGGGCGGTCACACGTTCACCCTGACCTACGAGATCCTCGACGAGATCGCCTGACCGCGGTCCTCCACGACGATTTCGGCGAACCCCGCGATCATTGTCCACAATGGACACAAGGTCGCGGGGTTCTGCTTTCCCGGTCGCGCCGACCGTCGATCCACCATGGACGGTCGACCGCGGGTGTCAGCGGTGCAGGGCCGTCTCCTGCTCCATCCGGGACAGCTTCTCCGGGTTGCGCACGGCGTAGATCCCGGTGACCAGGCCGTCATCGATGCGCACCGCCAGCACGGTGTCGAGTTCGCCGTCGATCCGCAGCACCAGCGCCGGGTGCCCGTTGACCTGCGCCGGCCACAGCGACAGCGGGGCGGGGACCTTGCGCAGCCCGCCGGCGAGCAGGCGGGACACCTTGTCCGCGCCCACGACCGGCCGCGGCACGGCCTGCTTGACGCCGCCGCCGTCGCCCACCAGGACGACGTCCGGCGCGAGCAGGTCGAGCAGCCCCTTCAGGTCGCCGGTCTCGATGGCGTGCTGGAACGCCGCGAGCGCGTCCCGGGTCTCGGCCGGGGAGACCGACCCGCGCGGCCGGCGCGCGGCGACGTGCGCCCGCGCCCGGTGCGCGACCTGGCGGACGGCGGCGGGGGTCTTGTCCACCGCCGCCGCGATCTCGTCGTAGCCCAGGTCGAACACCTCGCGCAGCACGAACACCGCGCGTTCGGTCGGCGCGAGCGTCTCCAGCACCAGCAGCATCGCCATCGAGACGCTGTCGGCCAGTTCGACGTCGTCGGCGACGTCGGGCGCGGTCAGCAGCGGCTCGGGCAGCCACGAGCCGACGTAGGACTCCTTGCGCCGGCCCATCGTCCGCAGCCGGCCCAGTGCCTGGCGGGTGGTGATCCGGACCAGGTAGGCGCGTTGCTCCCGCACGGTGTCGAGGTCGACGCCGACCCACCGCAGCCAGGTCTCCTGGAGGACGTCCTCCGCGTCGGCGGCCGAGCCGAGCATCTCGTAGGCCACCGTGAACAGCAGGTTGCGGTGGGCCAGGAACACCGCAGTAGCACGGTCCGGACGATCGTCGCGCACGCGATCGCCCTGCGCGCGCTCGTCGGGTGTGCCGTTCGACCTGCCGGACATGGGCGGCCCCCTCTCCACTCGCGATCCGAGACTCCCACCAGACACCGGCCACCGCCGTTCTGTGACACCCGGGCGCGGTGGTGTGCGTCACGCGCCCGCACCTGTCACAGGACCGGTGCGGCCGGCATCTGGTGGTCGTCAAGCACGCGACACCACGAGTGAGGACGACGCCATGGAAGCCCGGATCAACTTGTTCGACAACGAGGTCGCCGCCAAGTTCGCCAAGCGGTTCATCGGCGCGGGTCTGGTGATCGAGCAGTCGACGCTGCCCAAGCAGACCCAGGAGCTGGTCAAGATCCGGGCCAGCCAGATCAACGGCTGCGGCTTCTGCACCGACATGCACACCAAGGAGGCCACCGCCGCCGGGGAGGCCGCGGTCCGGCTGAACCTGATCGCCGTGTGGCGCGAGGCCACCGTGTTCACCGAGCCCGAGCGGGCCGCGCTGGCGCTCGCCGAGGAGGGCACCCGGCTCGCCGACACCCACCACGGCGTGTCGGACGAGACCTGGGCGAAGGTGCGCGAGCACTTCGACGACGAGCAGGTCGCCGCGCTGATCTCGCTGGTCGCGCTGATCAACGCGGCCAACCGGATCAACGTCATCGTGCGCAGCCCGGCGGGTTCGTACGAGCCCGGCATGTTCGCCGCGATGGCGAAGTGACCCGCGGCGGGCCGTCGGCGGTGAACCCGAACCGCACCGAGGCGGCGGGCAGGCCGGTCGCGGAGATCGACCAGCACGAGCGCATCCAGTCCAGGTAGGTCCCGCTCGGCACGCCCGCGACCTCCGGCGGGTACGGCAGCCGCACGTCGAACGGCGGCACCTGGCTGACCACGGTGACCCCGCCGACGACAGCGGGTGGCGCGGGTCGGGCGGGCTGAGCACCCGCATCAGCAGCGCCGCGTCCGGCACCGTGCGCCGCGTTGCGCAGCGAGCGGTCGAGTCCTTGTGCACGACGGGCAGGCCGCCGGGCGTGCTCGACGGCCAGGGTTACGATCGCGTTCACCGCCGGGTTCACCCGCTCGACCCGGTCCAGGTGGGCATCGAGCACCTCCCGGGCCGACACCTCCCGGCGGGCAGGAAGCACAGGTCGGACATGGCTTCGGGGTCGTGCTCTCCGGGGCGGGGCGGTGGCCGTGACCGGGACGAGCACGACGTCGTCCGACGGTGCCAGTGCACGTCCGAGGCGTCCAGCACGACCGCACACGGTCCGGTCCGGTGGCCTTCACGACGTGCCGTCGGGCCGGCGAACCCGGAGATCTCGGACATCGGGGCGACTAAGGCTCCGCCGAGTGGTGGAATGGTCCGTAACGGGTGCCACACGGCAGGCGGAGTGCGCAGGGGGCGGGGACGTGGAGAGTGAGCGGCCGGATCGCGGCTTGCTGGGTCGGCTGTCGGAGGTCACGGCGTCCGCGCTGCTCGCCCTCGGCGACCCGGTCGCCTGGGGGCCCGGCGACACGGTGTTCCGCGAGGGCGCGGAGGACGGCCACGCCGCGCTCCTGCTCACCGGCGCGGTCACGGTGTGGGCGACCGGGGTGGAGGGCGGGCCGACGCTGCTCGCGGTGCGCTCCGCCGGCGACCTGGTCGGCGAGATGGCGGCGCTGGACGGCAAACCGCGCTCGGCGACGGTGACGGCGTGCGGCGCGGTCACCGCCCGGCTGATCCCGCAGCACCAGCTGCTGGACCTGCTCGACCGGCACCGCGGGGTGCTGGCCGAGCTGGCCAGGGCGAGCGTCGACCACCTCCGCTGGTCCAACGACCTGCGCCGGGCCATGCCGCACCAGGCGTCGACCCGGATCGCCCGGGTGCTGGTGCACCTGGTCACCCGGCACGGCCGGCGGACCGCCGACGGCGGCTGGACGCTGGACCTCCCGCTGACCAACATCGAGCTGGCCTCGATCGCCGGCATGAAGCCGCGCACCGCCGAGAAGGCGTTCAGCGACCTGCGCGACTGCGGCGCGGTGCGGGCCAGCGCGCGCCGCATCGTCCTGGTCCCCGACCTCGCCCGGCTGCGCACCATCGCCGCGGGCCACCAGCAGGCGCCCGACGACGACGGCGAGTGAGCACACGGGCCGCCCCGACGTCGCCGGCCGAGCACGTCCTCGGTGCGGAACGCGCCGTCCGGCCGGTCCACCCGGACGGCCGACGTCACCGGCCGCACCGTCGCCCGCCAGGTGGCCGACCAGGCAGCGATCCGGGACGCGGACCGGCTGGTCCTGGTCGGGCAGTCCTGGGGCGGGTCGCGGGGTCAGCAGGCGACGAAGTCGCACTGGTCGGGCTGGTTCCCGCTGATCCGGTTGTCCACCAGTTCGATCGACGGCGGGTCGGGGACGTACCAGGTCGCGCCGACGCCGCCGCCGGTCCCGCGGTTCCCGGGGTCGCCGCCGTGGCCCCCGGTCGCCCGGCTCGGTGCGCCCTTGCCGCCCTCGCCGGTGGCGTTGCCCGTGACCACCACGCCTTCCAGGTGCGCGCTGCGCTTGCGGTCCACGTGGACGCCCGCGCCCTCGCCGCTGCGCCCACCCGCGCCGCCGTGGCCGAGCCGCAGGTCCGAGCCGCCGCGCCCGCTCGCGCCGCCGTCCGCGCCGTGGCCGGTGCGGTTGCCGGCGATCCGGCCGCCCGCGATCCACACCACCGGGTTCGCCGGTCCCTGGCCCAGCGCGATGCCGCCGCCGTCGCCACTGGCACCGCCGACCGCGCCGCTGCCGGCCAGGCCGTCCGGCGCGCCGCCGCGCCCACCCGCGCCGCCGTCACCGCCGCGCCCACCCGCGCCGCCGTCACCGCCGCGCCCGCCCGCGCCGCCGTCGCCGGTGCGGTTGTCCACGACGACGACCCGGTCCAGGGTGACCGGGCCGTTCGAGCGCGCCACGATGCCGCCGCCCCGACCGCCCTGACCGCCGGCCCGGGACTCCCGGCCGCCCCAGATGCCGCCGCCGGCACCGCCCGCGACGCCGCGCCCACCCGCGCCCGCGTCACCCGACGGCCCGCCGTCCCCGGTGCCGTTGCGGGTGACGACGGTGTCGACGACGGTGAGCACGCCGCTGCTGTCGATCGCGCCGGCGTCACCGCCCGGACCGCCGAAGCCCATCTTCCCGCCGCGCCCGCCCGTCCCGGTGGTCGAAGCGCCGCCCGGCGCGCCGTGCGCACCCGCCCCGCCCCGGCCCGTGCGGTTGCCTTCGAGGGTGCTGCCGACCACGGTGAGGGAGCCGCTGCTGACGATCGCGCCGCCGTGCCCGCCACTGCCGCCGTCGCCGCCCTCGCCGCCGTCCGCGCCCGCCGCCGGGGCCGCGCCGCCGTCGGCACCTCGCGCGCCCCTGCCGGTGGTGTTGTCCTTGAGCACGGACTGCCGCACGACCAGCGTGCCGGTGTTGGCCACCGCGCCGCCGGAACCACCGGAACCACCCGCCGCGCCGGCGGGCACGGGCGCGGCGGGCGCGCCGTCACCGGTCCGGTTGCCCACCAGCGTCGACCGGGCGAGCAGCACCTGACCGGCGTTGTCGATCGCCCCGCCGGAGCCGCCCGACCCGCCGGGCGCGGCCGCGTCGGTGGTGTGCCCACCGGTCACCGTGATCCCGTCGAGGGTCAACGAGCCCCCCTGCGCCACCTGGAAGATCCGGAACCGGGGCGCGCGCGGGTCGCGCCTGATCGTGGTGTCGCGGCCGGTGAGCGTGAGCGACTCGGTGATCACCGGGAAGCCGTTGTCCCCGATCGGTCTGGCGAGCGTGTAGGTGCAGCCCGGGGCCAGCGCGAGTTGGCCGCCCAGCTCCGTCACCGCCTCGACCAACGCGGCCGTGTCGCACGGGACCGCGACCGAGGCCGACGCGGGAACGTCGACCAGGCCGAACCCCGCGACGAGCACGACGACACCCGAGATCCGTGTGATCATGGCCGCTCCCCTCTTCCACGTCCCCCCGAGCCTTGCCCGTCGCGCGCGGCCGGGGAATCCACGGAACGGCCGAACCCCGTTGCACCACCGGACATTCGACCGTATTCCAGGTTGCACGGATCGCGGTCCACTGTGGACGTCGGTACGGTGGCCCGCGACGGGAGGACCCGACGCCCGGCACGTTCGGCACCGAAGGGGTGTAAAGCGGGCAAAACGGGTAAAGGAGCCCATGGCGACAGGGAGAGTGGCGGTGTTCGCACCGTCTCCGCAGTTGACGGTGACGGTCGAGGTGCTGGACGACAAGCCGGACATCCACGTGCACGCGGGCGGGCAGGGGGTGTGGCAGTCCCGGATGATCAAGTCGCTGGGCGTGGACGTCGTGCTGTGCGCGGCCCTCGGCGGCGAGACCGGGCAGGTGCTGCGCCACCTCGTCGGCGTGGACCTCGTCTCGCGCGAGGTCACCGCGCGCAACGGGGCCTACGTGCACGACCGCCGCGACGGCGCGCGCGACCCGGTCGTGGCGATGCCGGCCGACGCGCTGTCCCGGCACGAGCTGGACGACCTGTACGAGATGACCCTGGTCGAAGGGCTGCGCGCGGGCGTCGCCGTGCTCAGCGGACCCGCCGCCGACGACGAGCCGGTGCCGGACTCGGTCTACGAGCGGCTGACCCGCGACCTGCGCGACAACGGCTGCCAGGTGGTGGTCGACCTGTCCGGCGGACGGCTGGCCGCCGCGCTGGCCGGCGGCCCGACGGTGGTCAAGGTCAGCCACGAGGAACTGGTGTCCGACGGGCTGGCCGACTCCGACGCGCTGCCCGATTTGGCGAGGGCGTGCCGCCGGATGGCCGAGCAGGGGGTCCGCGCGGTCGTGGTGTCCCGGGCCGCGGCGGAGACGCTGGCCATGTACGACGACGGTTTCGTCCTGGTAGAACCACCCCGGATGTCCACTGTGGACACCCGAGGTGGCGGCGACTCGATGACCGCGGGCCTGGCCGCCGGGCTGGCCGAGGGCCTGTCGATGGAGGACGCGCTCAAGCTCGGCGCGGCGGCGGGCGCGGTCAACGTGATGCGGCACGGCCTGGGCTCGGGCAGCGGCGAGGTGGTGCGGGAACTGGCCGGCCGGGTGAAACTGGAGCGGTGGGAGGACAACACGTGAGAGCGCTGATCACCAACGACGACGGCATCGGCTCGGCGGGCCTGGCCGCTCTGGCCCGCGCGGCGCTGGAGCACGGCTGGACGACGGTCGTGGCCGCGCCCGCGCGCGAGTCCAGCGGCACCAGCGCGGGCCTGACCGCGGCCGAGGACGAGCGGCGGGTGGCGGTCGAGCGGCGCGAACTGGCCGGGCTGCCGGACGTGCCGGCCTACGCGGTGGCGGCGCACCCCGCCTTCATCGCGCTGGTGGCCGCGCAGGGCGCGTTCGGCGGCGCGCCGGACGTCGTGCTCTCCGGCGTGAACCGGGGCGCGAACGTCGGCCGGGCGGTGCTGCACTCCGGCACCGTCGGCGCGGCCCTGACCGCGTCGCTCAACGGCGCGCGCTCGCTGGCCGTCTCGCTCGACGTCGGGCTGGAGCCGCAGGTGGAGCACTGGGCGACCGCGGTCGCGGTGGCCGCCGGCCTGTTCGACCGGCTGGCCGCCCTGCCGGCCGGCACGACGCTCAACCTCAACGTGCCCAACCGGCCGGCGGTCGGACCGCCGCGACGGGCGTCGCTGGCGGAGTTCGGCATGGTCCGCAGCCGGGTCAAGGAGGCCGACGACGGCTCGATCACGCTCACGTCGGTGGTCGTGGAGGGCGAACTGCCGCCGGGCAGCGACGCGGCCGTGCTCGCCGAGGGCCACCCGACGCTGACCCCGCTGCGGTCGGTGACCGAGGACCCGGACCTGGACGTGTGACCCGCCCGAAAGCGCGAACGGCCCGGACGTGTGACCAGTCCGGAACTGCGAACGGCCCGAAATGTGACCGGCCCGACCGGGAGAGCGGTCGGGCCGGGCGGGCCCCGCGCACGGGGCCGGGGTCCGGTGCTACTTCTTGCGCTGCCAGGCGTACAGGTTCCAGGTGATGCCGCCACCGAGCCCCACGTAGGAGATCGGGGAGATGTCAGCCGAGCTGGCCGAGAAGTCGGTCAGCTGGAACAGCGGGACGCTGTGCAGGTCGTTGCGCATCTCCTTGTCGATGTCGTTCATCATCTGGGTGCGCTTCTGGTAGTCCAGCTCGCCGTTCGCGGCCTTCCACTTCTCGGTCACGACGGCCGAGTCGTAGTTGTTGTAGTTGCCCGTGCCGCCCTTGGACTTCTGGGCGTAGTTGCCGTACGCACCGGCCTTCAGCGGCTGGCCGACCCACGCGAACAGCGCGGCGTCGAACTCGGACGCCGGGAGGCGCTTGTCGTTGAAGTCGGCGGCCTGGTCGTCGATGATCTCGATACCGGCCTGGCGGCACTTGTCCTGAAGGATCCGGACGGTGTCGGCACGGCGCTGCACGGTCTTGTGGCCGAGCTTGAACGACGCCCGGTACTCGCCCTTGGCGAAGATGCCGTCGCCGCCCTGCTTCCAGCCGGCGTCCTCCAGCGTCTTCTTCGAGGCGGCCACGTCACCGTTGCCGACGTCGGAGTAGTGGTCCTCGTAGCCGACCTCGTTCGGCATGAACACGAACGAGCCCAGCGGCTTGGCGTTCTGGTCCACGTCCTTGATCAGCTTGTCGACCAGGTCCTCGCGGTCGAAGCACTGGGCGATGGCCAGGCGCAGTTCCTTGTTGTTCTTGAACAGCGGCCGGTCCATGTTGAAGTCGACGTGCTCGTAGGTCTGGCCACCGGCCGCGTAGACCTCGTAAGCACTGTCGCCGCGCAGCTGCTGGGCCACGGCCGGCTCCGCCTGCGGCGCGATCGCCACGACTTCCTTGTTCTGCAACTGCTGGGCCGCGGACTGCGGGTCCGAGTTGGTCTTGAGCACGACCTTGGAGGCGGAGGGCTTCTCGCCCCACCACTTCGGGTTGCGCACGAGGACCGTCTGGTCCTTCAGGTCCGAGGACTCGATCAGGTACGGGCCGCCGGACAGCGCCACGTCGGCCTTGAAGCCCAGCCAGCCCGTGGTGTAGAACTCGGCGACCTTCTTGACCGTGTCGTCGTTCTGGGACGGCAGCACCTTGGTGATGTCCGCGACGCCGGTCTTGTCCTCCAGCACGTGCGACGGCAGCAGGCCGTCGCTACCGACCTGGGAGAACAGCGCGCGGTAGTCCGCGAACGGCTTGTCCTTGAAGAACGAGGTCGTGATCGTCTTGCCCTCGTCCGAGCACTCGAGCTTCTCGATGTTCTCGTAGCCCGTGGGCGAGGTGTCGAAGATCGAGGCCTCGGAGCCGTCCTCGCCCTTCGTGGTGGCCTTGCTCGTGGCCGCCAGCCACTTCAGGTGGAAGTCACCGCAGTCGATCGGCTTCCCGTCCGACCACACCGCCGCCTTGTTCACCTTCCACTCGATGACCTGGGGGTCGCTCGAGGTGACCTTGATCGACTCCATCAGGTCGCCGTCGACCTTGATGACGAACTTGCCGTCGACCAGGTCCACCAGGTACGGCGAAGGCTGCACGTTCGACAGCGCGATGGTGCTGGAGAAGTTGTTCGTCGCGCCGAGGTTGTTGTTGTAGTTGTGGAAGTTCTCCTCGATGGCGACCGCGATCTCGCCGATGTCGTCCACCTTGGGACGCTTGAACAGCTCGTCCTGGCCACCGATCTTGCCCGGGTCCGCGTTCTGCAACGGGCCCTGGTCGCCGGCACCGTCGGTGCCGCCGCCACACGCCCCCAGCAGCAACGTCGCACTCGCGAGCAGCGCGAGCGCCGGCACCGCCCTTGATCGCCTCATTGATCTGCACCCTCCCCGTGCCGACTCCGACACAATCGGTCGAATTGCCGCAAGTCGGCCACGAACACTGCATACACAAACGAGATGACCTTAGCACCGCGTCGCTGTGACGCATTCGACAGCGATGCCCACCCTTCGTCCGGCGGACAAGGCCGACCCCGCGCAGAGAAGCGTTTCCGCAGGTGGGATCGGGTTCCGGGGCCAGTCCACGGCACCTTGGAGACAACTGTCAGGCGGCGATGTTCGGACATTCCCGGCCGATCCCGGACAACGTGCGGGGTCGCCCCGGAGCCGGTACCCTGCCGACCCCCGCGTATCCGTCACGTCACCGTCCGTCGCCTGTCGCTAGGAATTGACCACTGCCGGGCGACCCCGAATGTGATTTCCCACACCAAAGGCGTACACATTAACTTCACCGCACTTCCCCGGCCGTTTCCCCGCCTTATCACG
This sequence comes from Saccharothrix espanaensis DSM 44229, assembly GCF_000328705.1. Taxonomy (NCBI): domain Bacteria; kingdom Bacillati; phylum Actinomycetota; class Actinomycetes; order Pseudonocardiales; family Pseudonocardiaceae; genus Saccharothrix; species Saccharothrix espanaensis. The sequence continues at coordinate 5,103,555 of NC_019673.1, forward strand.
AAGGCTGCGGCCAGTCACCCGAATAATGCGCCGCGCGATCTCCTCCGACCGGGCCGACCACCCCCACCCCCGAACGGCCTCCCCTGGCGCGACCGCCCAGCCCGGCGACGCGCCCTCGCTCCGACCCGGCAGGCGCACCGGGACCAAGGTGGTGCTCGGAAGATATTCCTTGACACGAATATTCTGGTGGGTGAATACTTCGGCCCGTGGAACGGATCGCCTCAGCACTCGGGGACTCGGCGCGGTGGCGCATCGTGGAACTGCTGGCCGAGCGGCCCCGGTCGGTCGGCGAACTGGCCGAGTTGACCGGCGCACGCCAGCCGCAGACCACCAAGCACCTCCAGACCCTCGCCCGCGCCGGACTCGTCACCGTGCACCCGCTCGGGCAGCGCCGCGTCTACGCGCTCGAACCCGAGCCCCTGGCGGCGCTGGCCGGCCGGGTGCGGGACCTGGTCGCGACCGCGGCGGCGCACGCGGGCGAACGCGACGTGGTCGCGCGGTACCGAGCCGCCATCGAGGCCGAGTCCGCGCTCGCGGACCGGGACCGGTGGGCGGACGGCCGCGCGTTCACGTTCGAGCGCGTGCTGGCCGCCGCACGTGACGTCGTGTGGCGGCACTGGGTCGAGCCGGACCTGCTCGCGTCCTGGTGGGCCCCGCCGTCGATGACCGTCACCGACTGCGCCCTCGAACCGCGGGCCGGTGGGCGCGCCGTCCTGGAGTACCGCGACGCCGAGGGGCGGTACCGCTCCGAGGGCACCGTCCACGCCGCGCGGCGTGGCGAGCACCTCGACTTCGACCTCTCGGTGCTCGACGCCGCCGGAGCGGTCTCGTTCACCGGCCACTACGACCTGACGCTCACCGACGCCCCGGACGGCACCCGGCTGCGGCTCGACCTGCGCATCACCGGGACCACCGTCGAGGCCGTCCCCCACATCGCCGGCATCGGCACCGGCTGGGGCCAGGTGCTGGACCACCTCGCCGCCGCCGTCACCACCCACACCCCGAAGGAACCACGACCATGAGCGACACGACCAGCCGCCGGGTGACCGCCAACCTCGGCCTCACCCTCGACGGGCGCTACAACGGCCCCGGCGGGCCCGGCGACCTCGGTGCGATCGTCCCGTACGCGACCACCGAGGTCGCCCGGGAGCACTTGACCCGCATCTGGGAGACCGCGACGACCGCCGTGCTCGGCAGGCGCAACGCCGAGGGCTTCCTGGGCTACTGGCCGACGGTCGCCGCCGACCAGAACGCCGACCCCCGTGATCGCGGCTACGCGAAGTGGTTGGTGGACGTGGAGAAGGTGGTCTTCTCCACCACCCTGACCGAAGCCCCGTGGGACCGCACCCGGGTGGTGAACGCCCCGGCCGCCGAGGTCGTGGCCGCCCTCAAGGCCACCGACGGCGGCGACATCCTGGTCAACAGCAGCCCGAGCGTCATCAAGGCGCTGCTCGCCGCCGACCTGCTCGACCGGCTGTACCTGATGGTCTGCCCCGAGATCGCCGGCGGCGGGCAGCGCCTGTTCGACGACGGCCTGCCGGCCTCGAAGTGGGTGCTCGCCCACCACGAGACCGGCACGTCGGGCGAGACCGCGATGGTCTACGACCGGGCGCGCTGACGCCCGTCAGCGCTCGCCGAGCGCGTCGAGGCAGCGCCGCGCCTGCCGCCGGAACGCGCCTGCCAGTTCGGGCGGGCCGCTGACCAGGGTGAAGTCCGCCTGCACCGAGGTGATCATCCACACCAGGTCGGTAGCCGTCTCGGCGCCGAGGTGCAGCAGGCAGGAGGTCGAGTCGACGGCTTCGACCGCGCCCATCCCCGGCCACACCCGACCCGCCACGGCGTCGGCCGGCTCGTGCAGGCGCACGGTGGCCTGGCACGCCCAGGCGCGCGCCGAGAGCCGGTCCGCCAGGTAGGCCGCCACGTCGTCGTAGGGCAGGTCGCGCGGGGTGAACCGGGGGCCGGCGGGCGGGCGCGGGTCGAGCCGGTCCACCCGAAAGGTGCGCCAGTCGTCGCGGTCGACGTCGAACGCGACCAGGTACCAGTGCCGGCCGAAGTTGACCAGGCTGTACGGCTCCGCGTTCCGACGGGACGCCCCGCCGCGCGGGCCGGTGTAGTCGAACCGGAGCCGTTCGTGGCGTCGGCAGGCGTCGGCGATGGTCATCAGGGTGTCGGCGGAGACTTGGGGGCCCGGTGCGACCCCGGCCCGCACGGTCGCGGTCTGCACGGTGTTCACCCGGTGGCGCAGCCGGGAGGGCAGCACCTGTTCCAGCTTGGTGAGCGCGCGCAGCGCCGTCTCCTCGATGCCCGCGACGGAACTGCTCGTGGCGGTGCGCAGCCCGACGGCCACCGCCACTGCCTCGTCGTCGTCCAGCAGCAGCGGCGGCAGGGCCGCTCCCGCGCCCAGCCGGTAGCCGGGCGCGCCTTGCAGGGCGTGCACCGGGTAGCCGAGTTCGCGCAGGCGTTCCACGTCCCGGCGCACGGTCCGCGCCGTGACGCCGAGGCGTTCGGCCAGGTCGGTGCCCGACCAGTCACGGTGCGCCTGGAGCAGCGACAGGAGTTTCAGCAGGCGGGCGGAGGTTTCCAGCACGGGTCCATCGTGCCCGACGCTTAGGACCGGAGCTGACCTAACCGGCTCCTAGCGTGGTCGGCATGACACAGGACATCCGCCCCTTCTCCGTCGACATCGCGCAGGCCGACCTCGACGACCTGGCCACCCGCCTGGCCGCGACCCGGTGGCCCACCGAGCTGCCCGGGGTCGGCTGGAGCCGGGGCGTGCCGGTCGACTACCTGCGGGAGCTCGCGGACTACTGGCGGACCGGCTTCGACTGGCGCGCGCAGGAGGCCGCGCTCAACGCGCACCCGCAGTTCACCACCGAGATCGACGGCCAGCGCCTGCACTTCCTGCACGTGCGCTCGCCCGAGGCCGGGGCCACCCCGCTGGTCCTGCTGCACGGCTGGCCGGGCGCGGTGACCGACTTCCTCGACGTGATCGGGCCGCTGTCGGACCCGGCGGCGCACGGCGGCGACCCGGCCGACGCCTTCCACCTGGTGATCCCGTCGCTGCCCGGCTTCGGCTTCTCCACGCCGCTGGCCGGGCCGGGCATGAACGCCGAGAAGATCGGCGGGCTGCTCGCCCGGCTGATGGCGGGCCTCGGGTACGACCGCTACGGCGTGCAGGGCTACGACACCGGCTCGTGGGTCGCGCCGCAGATCGGCAAGCAGGCCCCGGAGCACGTGCTCGGCGTGCACGTCAACGCGATGATCTCGTTCCCGGTCGGCGTCGAGGGCGAACTGGACGACCTGTCCGAGGCCGACCAGCGCCGGTGGGACTCGATGCAGACGTTCAACGACGGCTACCTCCAGTGCAACTCCAAGCGCCCGCAGACGGTCGCCTACGGCCTGCACGACTCGCCGGTCGGGCAGCTCGCGTGGATCGTGGAGAAGTACAAGGAGCTGACCATGCCGGAGGACGGCCTGCCGGAGCAGAGCGTGGACCGCGACCGGATGCTGGCGACCATCTCGCTGTACTGGTTCACCGGCACGGCGGGCTCCTCGGCCCAGATCTACTACGAGGAGATCTCCGCGAACGACTGGACCGGCACGACGGGCGACTGGTCCGGCGAGGCCGGCGGCGCGACGGACTGGACCGGCGAGGCCGGCGAGTGGGCCGGCGCGGCGCGGTCCGGGGTGCCCACCGGTGTGCTGGTGTCCGCGCACGACGTCACCGTGCGGCGCTGGGCCGAGCGCGATCACGACATCGTGCACTGGACCGAACTCGACCACGGCGGGCACTTCCTGTCCCTGGAGGCCCCCGCGACGCTGGTCGAGGACGTGCGGGTGTTCTTCCGGAAGGTGCGCTGACGTGCGCGCCCGCGGGATCGCGGTGCCGATCCCGCGGGCGCCACCGCCGACCCGGTGAGGTCCGCGCGGAACCGCCGGTGGCGAGGTGCCACCGGCGGTCGTCGTGCCGGGTGTGCCGCGCTACACGTTGGTGATGTACCAGGACTGGTGGCGCCGCTCGCCGCTGTACTGCCGGTCCCAGAGCTGGACCTTGGTGCCGGAGCCGAAGCCGTGGACGTCCCACACCAAGCCTGGGTACTGGACGCTCTTGACCACGTAGCCCGGCGAGGCCAGGTCGAGCTGCCAGCGCTGGCCCGGGTGCCCGGTGCACTGCGCGCGCTCCAGCGAAGCGCCCTTGCCCCACCGGCCGTCGACGCACCAGTAGTCACTGGTCCGGATCTCGTAGGTCTCCGTGTCGTGGTACAGGACCAGGAAGAACTTCTGGTTCGGCTGGCCGTTGCACCCCCAGACCTGCACCCACGGGCCGGCACCGCCCGCGTAGACGTCCAGGCACCGCCCGTCCAGGACGCTGCTCAGCACCCGGTTCCCGTCGGCGTGGGCCGTGCCGCCGACGGCGACCAGCGCCGCCAGGCCCGCCGTCAGCGCCACGAGCAGTCGGAACAGCTTGCTCATCTGCGATCCTCCCCTCAGACCCGCTCGAACTTCCAGCTCTGGTTCAGGCCGCCGTTGTAGTTCCAGAGCTGGACCTTCGTGCCCGTGCCGTGGGCGTGGACGTCCCACACCAGGTTCGGGTACTGGACGCTCTTGACGAGGAACCCACCGGTCAGCGAGTTGGCGTGCAGGACCCACCGCTGGCCCACGTGGCCGGTGCACGGCGCGCGCTCCAACGAGGAACCCTCGCCCCACCGGCCGTCGACGCACCAGTAGTCACTGGTCCGGATCTCGCTGGTGCCGTCCGGGTACTCGACCCGGAAGAACGTCTGGTTGGGCTGACCGTTGCAGTTCCACAGCTGCACCCACGGCCCGGCACCGCCCGCGAACACGTCCAGGCACCGCCAGTCGTACAGCGAGTGCAGCCGCACGTCACCGGCGAGCACCCCGACGTCGGACTGCTCGGCCGCCGCCTGCGGTGACGCCCCGGCCGTGCCGGTGGACGACACCAGCGCCGCCAGCGCCACCGCCACCACGGCGAACAAGCGCCAAGTCCTCATGCGTGCTCCCCCGCCGCTCATACCGACTGGAAGTTCCAGAACTGGTTCAACTGGCCGTTGTAGTCCCACAGCTGCACCTTGGTCCCGGAGCCGCTGCCGTAGACGTCCCACACCAGGTTCGGGTACTGCGCGCTCTTGGCCAGCAGGCCCGGCTTGCCCGGCACGGTGTCGAACCTCCACCGCTGGCCGATGCTCCCGTTGCACTGCGCGCGCTCCAGCGACGCGCCCTTGCCCCAGCGACCGTCGACGCACCAGTAGTCATTCGTGCGGATCTCGGCGGTGCCTTCGGGGTAGAGCACGTAGTAGAACTTCTGGTTGGCCTGGCCGTTGCAGTTCCACAGCTGCACCCACGGTCCGGCGCCGCCCGCGTAGACGTCCAGGCACCGGTTGTCGTGCGCCGAGTGGAGCACGTACCCGCTCGCGAGCGGCTTCACCTCCGCGTTGGCCTGTCCCCCGGACACCGCCAGCACCGACAACCCGAACAACATCCCCGCCAGCAGGCGGGAGAACTTCTTCATCTGGGTCCATCCCCTCGTTGCGCCAGGTGCGCTTCCCCCTGGCGGTTCGGACCCATCCACGCTCCCAGCGGACCATTACCCGGACCTTGCACGGTCCTTGCACGGGCACCGTCCTCCCAGGTGGGCGGCCCGGCCGAGGTCCAGGCGGTCGGCCGGGCACGCGAGAACCGCCGGTGGCGGGGGCCACCGACGGTCGTCCCGCTACAGCGGTCGGCACGCGTGCACCGGACACCTGGCGCACACCGGCCGCACACCGGCTGGAGGTCCCAGAACGGGTTCGGCCGCTCGTGGCAGTTCAACGGCCGGCCTGACCTGGCGTGATCCTCTCCGATCTACCACTGAACTACAGGTCCACTGTGGAGGGACGAGCTAGCCCTCCGGGTAGAAGACGAACAGCGTGCAGCCGGTCGTGGTCGAGGGCACGTGCCACGAGCCGGCGGGGGCGTGCAGGAACGTGCCGGCCGGGTAGTCGCGCGCGCCGTCGTTGAACGTGCCGGCGACGACGTAGACCTCCTCCGGGCCCGGTTCGTGGACGTCGCGGTGCGGCCACGACGTGCCGGGGTCCATCTCCAGCACGTTGGCGTGCGCCCCGGTCGTGCCAGTCCACAGTGGACGGACCCGGATCCCGGGGAACAGTTCGCGCACGGGGGATTCGTCGACGGAGACGGCGGTGTAGCCCTCTTGGGCGATGATCTCTGGGTGCATACCGTCACCGTGCCGCGCGCGGACCACGCCGCGACAGTGGCGACAAAGACACCATGGGGTACATTCCTGCCATGCATCGAGTGGTGGCCCTGGTGCGGCCGGTGCAGTCGACGTTCGAGCTGGGGTGCGCCGCAGAGGTCTTCGGCACGCCCCGGGCCGGGGTGCCGCGGCACTACGAGTTCGAGGTGTGCACCGAGACCCCCGGCCCGGTGCCGACGTCGGCCGGGTACTCGATGTCCGTGACGCACGGCCTGTCCGCGCTGGCGTCCGCGGACACCGTCCTCATCCCGGGCTGGACGCCGGTGGACGCGCCGCTGCCCGACCGCGTGCGTCGCGCGCTGCTGCGGGCGCACGGACGCGGGGCGCGGCTGGTCACGATCTGCACCGGGGCGTTCGCCCTGGCCCGCACCGGGCTGCTGGACGGCCGTTCGGCCACCGTCCACTGGGCGCGCGCCGCGCAGTTGCAGCGCGAGTTCCCCCGGGTCCGGGTCGAGCCGGACGTGCTCTACGTCGACCACGGTGACGTCGCCACGAGCGCCGGGGCCGGCGCGGGCATCGACCTGTGCCTGCACCTGGTCCGACGCGACCACGGGGCCGCGCACGCCGCCCTCGTCGCGCGGCACATGGTGATGCCGCCGCACCGCGACGGCGGCCAGGCCCAGTACGCGCCGGCCCCACCGCCCTCGGACGAGCTGGACGGCCTGCTGGAGTGGGCCGGCGCGCGCCTCGGCACGCCGCTGTCGGTAGCCGACCTGGCCGGACACCTCAACGTCTCGCCGCGCACCCTGGCCCGCCGCTTCGCCGACCGGCTCGGCACCACGCCCGGCGGGTGGCTGCTGGCCCGTCGCGTCGCCGAGGCGCGCGACCTGCTGGAACGCACGGACCTGCCCGTCGAGGCGATCGCGACCCGGGTCGGCCTCACCTCGGCGGTCAACCTCCGCCGCCGCTTCCGCGCCCGGGTCGGCACCACCCCCGGCGCCTACCGACGGGCGTTCCGCACCCCCTGAGCCCCGCCGCCGGTGAACGCGCCGCCCGACCGGCTTGCGCGACCATCGCGGCCATCCTCGTCCTGCACCACGTCGAGACCCACCGTCAACCACGACGACGAAGGCTCAGTGGCCCCGGAACGCCTCCTCCAGCCACCAGGACGCCCGGCCCGTGGTGACCTTGGCGTCGATCAGCAGCGGGGTGTCGCGCGGGCCGTCGAGCCACTCGGTCAGGCCGGCGAGGTCGTCACGCCGGCGCACGGTCAGCGCCGTGCAGCCGAACCCGCGCCCGATGGCGGCCAGGTCGGTGTCGGCGAAGCGCACGGTGTCCAGCGGGTGGCCGCCGGGCCCGAAGTGGTGGATCTCGGCGCCGTACCCGCTGTCGTTGTACACCACCACGACCATCGGCAGGCCGAGCCGGACCACGGTCTCCAGCTCGGCGATGCCCATCAGGCCGCCGCCGTCGCCCAGCGCGGCGACCGGCAGCCGGTCCGGCCGGGCCAGGGCCGCGCCGATGGTGGTGGCCAGGCCCAGGCCGATCGACTGGAACGCCTGGGTGAAGCAGAACCCGCGTTCGTCGGGCACCGCGAGGTACCCGCTCGGGTAGCCCATGAAGTTGCCCGAGTCGACGCCGACCACCCGCTCGGCCGGCAGCAGATCGTCCAGCCGGGCGGACAGCGTGCGCGGGTCGATCCGGTCCACTTCGGACTCCTCGACGTGCGGGACGTCGCGCCAGCGCCCGGTCAGCGCGATCCGCGACGCCAGCTCGGGCGTGCGGTAGCCCGGTGCCGGCTCGACCCGCACGGCGGCGGCGACCTCCCGCACGTCACCGACCACGCCCAGGTCGACGGAGCGGTGCGCGCCGAGCGCCGCCGCGTCGAGGTCGACCTGCACCACGGTGGCCTCGGGCCCGAGCAGGCTGCCGTGCCGCGTGGTCCACATGTTCAGCGCACACCCCCAGCCGACCACGAGGTCCGCGCCGCTGATCAGCTCGACCGCCAGCGGGGTGGCGAAGCCGCCGGAGATGCCCAGCGACCAGGGGTTGCCGGTGAACAGACCGTTGGCCACCGCGGAGGTCGCCAGCAGCGCGCCGCACGTCTCGGCGAGGCTTTCCAGCTCCGCGCGGGCGTGCCGGGCGCCCCGGCCGGCGACGAACACCGGGCGCCGGGCGCGGGCGATGGCCGCCGCGAGCGCTTCGACCGACGTGGCGTCGGGCGCGGGCGGGACGTGCGGCGGCACGGGCTCGGGCGCGCCGGCCGGTGCGGGTTCGGACTGGAGGTCGAGCGGCAGGTTGAGCACGACGGTGCGGCGTTCGTGCGTGGCCCGGCGGACCGCCCGCACCACCGCGTCCACGGCGGACCCGGCGGAGGTGACGCGTTCGGCGACCGCGCCGACGGAGGTGGCCAGCGCCGCCTGGTCGACGAAGAAGTTCGAGTGCGGCGAGGTGACCTCGGCGGCCAGCACGACCATCGGCGTGCGGCTCTTGGCGGCCTCGGCGATCCCGGTCATCGCGTTGGTCAGCCCGCACCCCTGGTGCACCGACAGCACCCCGAGCCGGCCGCTGGTGCGCGCGTACGCGTCCGCCATCGTGGCCGCGCCGCCCTCGTGCCGGGCCGCGACGTACCGCGCTCCCCCGGCGACCAGGGCGTTGGTGACGTGGAAGTTCCCGCTGCCGACCACGCCGAAGACGTGGTCGGCACCGAGATCGGCCAGCGCGCGGCCGACGGCGTCCGCGACGGTCATCGTTCGACCAGGGCCAGCACCCGGCTCGGGCTGCCCGAGCCGCCGACGATCGGCAGCGGCGCGGTGAGCACCACCGCGCCGGTCGGCGGCAGGGCCGCGAGGTTGCGCAACTGGGTCAGGCCGTACTTGCCCGCGCCCAGGAGGTAGGAGTGGCAGGGGAAAGCGGGCTCGAACGAGTGCGCGGCCCCCGCGTCGGTGCCCACCGTCTCGACGCCGACGCCGATCACCGGGGACTCCTCGGCGAGCCAGCGGGCGCACGCCGGCGAGATGCCGGGGCTGTGGCCGCCGTTGACGAACTCCTCCTGGCTCTCGCCGCGCACGTCCCACCCGGTCCGGTAGAGCAGCCAGCCGCCGTCGGGCAGCGGGCCGTGCTCCTGCTGCCACTGCCGCACGTGCTCGACCTCCAGCAGGAAGTCCGGGTCCTGCGCGGCCTGCGCGGAGAAGTCCAGCACCACCGCGGGGGCGATGAGCTTGCCGGGCGCGACCTGGGAGACGTCCTCGCCGTCCCGGGCGGTCACCCAGTGCACCGGCGCGTCGAAGTGGGTACCGGTGTGCTCACCGGTGTGGATGTCGTTCCAGTACCAGGCCGGTCCCCGGTCGTCGTAGCGGCTGATCTCCTCCAGCCGGAACGGGATCGTGTTCGCGAACGGCTCGGGGAGCTGCAACAGCGGGGTGCCCGCGTGCAGCGGAGCGGTCAGGTCGACGACCTCGACCCGTCCCGAACCGAGCGCGCCGAGCAGGTCGGACAGAATCGCCATCAGCCTCTCCCATCTCACGGAACTTGGACCGCCGCGCCTCACCGGTCGCGGTCCTGGTCAGGACGTTGGGGACCGCTCGACGCGCGAGCGTACTTTGCCTTACGCCACACGACATGTCACGCGCCCGGGGCTCTCCGGCGTGCCGCCCGGACCCGCCCGGCGAGCCCGCCGACCGGACGTGCCCGCCGAGATCACTTGCCGGACGTGTCTGCCGAGCGTGCCGGGCGCACGTGCCCGGTGGACTTGCCGGGCGAACGTGCTTGCCGGGCGTGCCTGGCGGGTGTGCCACGAGGGGTGGTCAGGCGGGCATGTTCTCCGAGGGGCTGCCCGCCGGCACGAACACGCCGAGCAGGCGGAGGAAGCCCTCGTCGCCCAGGTTCTCCACCAGGTGGTGGACGCCGGCCGGCAGGTAGAAGCACGTGCCCGCGCCGACCGTGGACGTCACGCCCGCGATCTCCACCTGCCCGGTCCCGGACAGCACGAACACCATCTCGCTGTACGGGTGGAAGTGCATCGGGGTGCGCAGCGTCGGGATGTAGCCGACGAACTGGGTCACGCCCGAGCACCCCTTCTCGGGGTCGAACAGGGTCTGGTACTCGCGGTCGCTCACCGCGTCCTGCTTGACCTGGTCGGCCAGGTCGATCCACGCGCGACGGTCGCCGCACGCCACGTCCGCGTGCTGCTCGGCCGAGACCGACACCAGCACGACCTCGCTGTCGGTGGTGATCTCGTAGGTGTCCTCCCCCACGACGAGCACGGCGAGTTCGGCGCGCAGCGCGTGGCTCTCCCCGTTGACGTGCAGCGCCCCCTCGCCGGAGAGCACGAACAGGGTCTCCAGCCGGCCGGCACCGGGCGAGCGCGGCTTCGACCGGCCGGCGCGCACGTGGTAGACCGCCTGCCGCAGCCCGTTCTCGTCGTCCCGGTGGGTGTCCCGGACGTCCACGGTGTCACCGTCCGCACAGGACGGTTCGACCTCGCTGTAGTGGAAGACCTTGCTCACGACCGCACCTCGACCTTCAACGTGACGTCGGCGTTGTAGAGCAGTCGCACCGGGCAGGTGCGCTCGGCCTGTTCCGCCATCTCCAGGACCCGCTCCTCGGCCGCGCCCGGCGCGTGGACGACGCAGGACAGCTCGACGGTGGGGATGCGGAAGCCCTCGGGCGTCTGCACGAGGTGGACGACGGCGACCGCGTCGACCGACTCGACCGGCGTGCCGGCCTCCTCCGCCAGGTTCGCCAGCGACATCGAGAAGCACCCGGCCAGCGCGGAGCCGAGCAGCTCCTCGGGGTTGGTCGCGGGCTCGTCGCCGACCCGGCTGCGCAGGCTGAACGGCAGGGACGCGCCGCGCCGGCCGAGGTCGAGCGTGCCGCTGCCGGTGGACGCCGGGCCGTGCCAGCTCGCTCGGGAGGACTTGCGGATGTGCAGCACCTTCAGGCTCCTCGGTTCGTCGCGCGGTAGTCGGCGATCGCCGAGCACACCGCGTCCACATCGGACTCGTCGTTGAAGTAGTGGAAGGCCAAGCGCAGCACCGTTCCGCGCGGCGCGGCGGCGATGCGGCGGGTGGCCAGGTAGGCGGCCAGGGCGTTGGGGTCGTCGTCGAGCAGGGCGACCTGGGGGCCGGGGTGGGTTGGGTCGCGCGGTGCCCAGACCCGTTCGCCCGCCTCGACCAGTCGGCCGGTGGTCAGCGCCGCCAGCCCGCCGACGTGCCGCTCGACGTCGTGCGCGTCGACCCGGGACAGCAGCCGCATCCCGGCGTTGGCGGCGTAGACCGCGGGGATGCCCGGCGTGCCGGTCTCGAACCGGCGCGCCTGGGTCGGGTAGTCGACCGTGCGCGGGTCGAACCGGAACGGGTCGACCCGGCCGAACCAGCCGGTGAGCTGCGGCGGCAGGTCGTCGGCCAGGCCGCCCCGGGCGTAGAGGAACGCGACGCCCGGCAGCCCCAGCAGGTACTTGAGCGCGCCGGAGACCAGGTAGTCGCAGTCGAGTTCGCGGACGTCGACCGGGAGCACCCCGGCGCCCTGGTAGGCGTCGACGAAGACCCGCGCGCCGACCTCGTGCGCCTTGCGGACCGCCTCGCGCACCGGCAACCGCGCGCCGTTGCGGTAGGAGGCGATCGGCACCGACACCAGGCCGGTCCGCTCGTCGATCGCGGCGAGCAGCTCCTCGGTGTCCACGCAGGCGTCCCGCTCGGGCACGTGGGTCACCTGCGCGCCCCGCGCCGCCTGCGCCACCCAGATGTGCCCGACCGAGGGGAACTCCATGTCGGTGGTCACGATCCCGGGCCGCGCCGACCAGTCCTTTGTGGACGCTACCTGGTAGGCGCCGTCGGAAGCGCAGTGCACCACGGCGATCTCGTCGGGATCGGCGTTGACCAGTGCGGCGAACCGCCGCCGCGCCTGGTCCACCTCGGCCATCCACAGGTCCCACGGCGCGGCGTGCTCGCGCATGGTGAAGGTCATCTCGGACAGGGCGGTCAGCAGTTCGCCGGACAGCGCGCCCTGGCTGCAACTGGCCAGGTGCACGGTGTCGGCCAGGACGGGGAAGCACTCCCGGAACTGGCGGCTGGTGAGTTTCGCTGGCATGACACCTCAAAACTTTTAGTGTGACTAAACGATGGTAGGTAGCCTCGCCGAGCCAAGTCAAGCCGGGCGTTGACACCGCACCGGCCCGGCCGGAGACTCCCCTGGATCCCTTCCCCCACCGGACTCCGGCAGGTGCCATGACGCCCCCGCGCGCGACCCCGCCACCGACCGACGATCCCGACCCCGCCGGGCTGTGGCGCGCGCTGACCGGGCGGCAGGTCGGCATGATCGGCCTCGGCGGCGCGATCGGCACCGGCCTGTTCCTCGGTTCGGGCCTGGCCATCTCGCGCGCCGGGCCGGCGACGATCGTGGCCTACGCGGTGTGCGCGCTGGTCGCGTTCGTCATCGCGTGGGCGCTGGCCGAGATGGTCGTGGTGCACCCGCGTGCCGGGTCGTTCGGGGCCGTCGCCCACCAGTACCTCGGACCGCCGGCGGGGTTCGTGCAGCGCTGGACCTACTGGACGATCCAGGTGATCGCGGTCGGCGGCGAGGTCGTCGCGGCCGGGCTCTACGTGCGGTTCTGGTGGCCGCAACTGCCGTTGTGGCTGCTGACCGCCGTGTTCTCGGCGGTCCTGCTCGGCGCGAACGCGCTCGCCGTCCGGTTCTTCGGGACGGTCGAGTACTGGTTCGCGATGGTCAAGGTGGTCGCGATCGTCGTGTTCATCGGCCTGGGCGTCGTCCTGATCACCGTCGGCCTGCCCCACTCGCCCGCCACCGGGCTGACGAACCTGACCGCGCACGGTGGTTTCCTCCCCGGGGGGATCAACGGGCTGTTCCTCGCCATGGTCTTCGTGCTGTTCAGCTACATCGGCACCGAAGTGGTCGCGGTGACCGCCGCGGAGTCCGAGCGGCCCGAGCGGGACATCCCCCGCGCCGCGCGGCGGATGGTGCTGCGGCTGGTGCTGTTCTACGTGCTGGCCATCGCGGTCGTGCTGACCGTCGTGCCGTGGGAGGTGACCGCGCAGGGCGGCACGGTCGACACCAGCCCGTTCGTGCGGGTGTTCGAGAGCGCCGGTGTCCCCGCCGCGGCGGCGATCACCAACTTCGTCGTGCTGACGGCCGCGCTGTCCAGCGCGAACACCAACCTGTACCTCTCCACCCGCATGGTGCACTCGCTCGCGGGCGACGGCTTCGCGCCGGCGTGGGCGGGCCGGCTGAGCCCGTCGGGGGTGCCCCGCAACGCGCTCGGCCTGGCCGCGCTCGGCCTCGCCCTGGCCGCCGCGCTCTCCGCGACCGCGGCGGACACGGCCTACCTGGTGCTGTTCGGGATCTCGGTGTTCGGCGCGCTGGTGGTGTGGATCATGATCCTGGTGACCCACTGGAAGTTCCGCCGCTCCGCGCGCCCCGCGTCCCCGGTCCGGTTGTGGGGCGCGCCCGTCACCAGCGGGCTGGCCGCGCTGTTCCTGGCCGCCGTGCTGGTGTCCACAGCGTTCGTCGACGGCCTCGACACCGCCTGGTCGGCCGGTGTCCCGTTCTTCGCCTTCCTGGTCGTGGCCTACCTGGTGATCGCCCGCCGGCGGGCCCGCGCCGGCGGTGTCAGTAGCTCGGGGGCGTGACGGACAGCAGGAACCGGACCGGCTTGGTCGTCTCGTTGAGGTAGCGGTGCGGCAGCCGGGAGTCGAAGCTCCCGCTGTCGCCCGGCTTCAGCTCGTACCGCTCGCCGTCGACCTCCAGCACGAGCCGTCCGGTCAGCACCACCACGCACTCGTCGGACGGGTGGCTCCAGCCCGACTCCGAGGACACCGCGCCCGGTTCCAGCAGCCCCTCCAGCACCTCGATCTTGCCGACGCCGGCCGACACCCGCTGGTAGACCAAGCCGCCCTGCGGCGAGCGGATGTCCATCCGGCGGTCCTTGCGCACCACCGCGACCCGCTCCAGGTCGGTGTCCTGGAAGAGGTTGAACACCGGGGTGTCCAACGCCCGCGCGATCTTGCGAACGGTCTCCAGGCTCGGGTCGGTGATCCCGCGCTCGACCTGGCTGATCAACCCGACCGACACGTCGGCCGCCTTCGCCAGCTCGGTCGCCGTCATCGACCGCGCCGCGCGCAGCTCCCGAATCCGCTCGCCCATCACGGTAGGTGCTCTCCCATCGTCGTCGATCCGGCTCAGACAGTAGTCAACTCAACGCCGGCAGCACCCGCTCACCCAGCAAACGGATCGCCGCGTCCGGGTCGGGACCGAGCGGGCCGCCGATGCTGAGCTGGGTGACGCCCGCGTCGACCAGCCCGCGCAACCGGACCGCGACCTCGTCCGGCGTGCCGACGACCGCCAGCCGCAGCATGTCGTCGGTGACGAGCCGCGCCGCCGCCTCGACGCCGTCGGCCGCCAGCGCGGCCGTGACCGGGGCGAAGTCCGCCGGGCTCAGGCCGACCACCGCGAGCTCGTGCTCGGACAGGTACGGCCCGAAGAACGCGATCGTCGGCCGGATCAGGTCGCCCGCCGCGGCCGGGTCGTCGGCGACCGACACCCAGACGCAGCCCGCGACGTCCACTTCGGACGGATCGCGGCCCGCCGCCACCGCACCGGCCCGGATCCAGCCGACCACCTCGGCGGCGGTCTCCGGCGGGAACAGGATGGGCAGCACGCCGTCGCCGTACCCGCCCGCGGCGGTGAGGAACTCCTCGCCGTAGGCCGTGACGTGCAGCGGGATCCGCGACCGGTGCGGCGTGAAGCCGAGCGCGCACCCCGGCTGCCACCGGTAGTGCTCGCCGTCGGTCGGCGCGTCCTGCCCGGCGATCAGCGCCCGGACCAGCCGGACCGCCTCGGCCGTGCGGCCGGGGATGGTCGAGCCGTCGAGGCCGATCTTCGGGACCATCCCGTCGGTGTGCGAGCCGATCCCGGCCAGCGCCCGCCCGCCGGAGAGCAGGTCGAGCGTGCCCAGGTGGGCGGCGATCTCCGACGGGTCGACGGTGGCCGGGTTCATGCCGAGCGCGCCGATGTGGATGCGCGAGGTGCGCAGCGCCACGGCGGTGCACAACGACCACGTGTGCAGCATGAACGGGTCGCTCGCGAACCACACCTGGTCGAACCCGGCCTCCTCGGCCGTGACGGCCAGGTCGACCAGTTCGGCCGGTCCGCCGACGAACTGGGTCAGCCGGATGCTGGTGAGGACCACTTCTGACGCACCTTTCGCTTCTGGCCGCCCGAACCCCGGGCGAGCCGGTCCCCGACGTTGTCGCCGAGGATGGTGAACGCGAGCACGACCACCGCGATGGCCAGGCCCGGGAACAGCGAGTACCACCAGGCGTCGAGCAGGAACCCGAGGCCGTCACTGGTCATCACGCCCCACTCCGGTGTCGGCGGCCGCGCCCCCAGGCCCAGGAACCCGAGCCCGGCACTGGCCAGGATCACGAACCCGACGTCCGTGGTGGCCAGCACGACCACCGGCCCCATCGCGTTGGGCAGCACGTGCCGCAGCAGGATGCGCCGGGTCGGCACACCGAGCACGATCGCGCTGTCCACGTAGGGCCGTCGCCGGACCGAGACGACCTGCCCGCGCATCAGCCGGGCGTAGGAGGGCCACCACACCGCCGCCAACGCGATCGTGGTGTTGACCAGGCTCGGTTGCAGCGCGACCACGACCACCATCGGCAGCAGGATGTAGGGCACCGAGAGGAACACGTCGGTGATCCGCATGATCACCTCGTCCACCCAGCCGCCCCGGAAGCCCGCGACCAGCCCGAGCCCGCCCCCGACGACGGTGGAGAACAGCACCACCGACACGCCGATCGCCAGCGAGATGCCCGCCCCGTGCACGATCCGGCTGAACACGTCCCGACCGTTGTTGTCGGTGCCCAGCAGGTGGTCGGCCGAGGGCGACCGGAAGGTGGCACCGAGGTCGATCGCGTTCGGGTCGTACGGCGCGATCACCCCCGGGATGAACGCCATCAGCACCGTCAGGCCCAGCACGCCGAGCGCGATCGCCGTGGACGGCCGCCACCCGGACAGCCTGAGCCGGAAGCGCAGCCGGCGCGGCAGCTCCGCCGTGGTCATGACAGCCGCACCTTCGGGTCGAGCGCCGCGTGCAGCACGTCCACCAGCAGGTTGACCACGAGGAACGCGACGGTCGCCACGAGGGTCACCCCCATCACGGAGTTGTAGTCCAGCACGGTGATCGCGTCGTAGGCGTAGCGCCCGACGCCCGGCCACTTGAAGATCTTCTCCACCAGCACCGAACCGCCGAGCAGGTAGCCGAACGCGAGGCCGGTGACGGTGACCACCGGCATCATCGCGTTGCGCAGGGCGTGCACGTACACCACCCGGAACTCGGGGACGCCCTTCGCCCGCGCGGTGGCGACGTACGGCTCGGCCAGCGCTTCCAGCATCGACGCCCTGGTGGTCCGCATGATCCGGGCCAACGTCGGCAGGGCCAGCGTGGTGGCGGGCAGCACCAGGTGGTGCAGCACGTCGAGGAAGCCCGCGCCGTCACCGCGCAGGATCGCGTCCAGCGACGCGAACCCGGTGATCCGGTCGATCCCGCCGCCCTGCCCTTCGCTGGGCAGCCAGCCGAGCTGGGCGTAGAAGACCACCACCAGCACGATGCCGACCCAGAACACCGGCACCGCGACCCCGGCCAGGCTGAGCACCCGCCCCAGGTGGTCGAACACCCCGCCCCGGCGGGTCGCCGCGAGGACGCCGAGCGGGATGCCCAGCGCCAGCGCGACGACCAGCGAGGCGACGGTCAGCTCGATCGTCGCGGGCAGCGCGTCCACCAGGTTCACCAGCACCGGCTGCGCGTTGGTCAGCGAGTCGCCGAGGTCGCCGCGCACCAGCCGTTCCAGGTACAGGCCGAACTGGGTCAGCAGCGGCTGGTCCAGCCCGGCCTGCTCGCGGATGCGCTGGACGGCCTCCTCGCTCGCGTTCAGCCCGGCCAGCACCCGCGCCGGGTCGCCCGGGACGATGTGCGTGAGCAGGAACGTGATCGCCGAGACCGCCAGCACCAGCGGTACGGCGATCAACGCCCGCAGCAGTACGAACCGGCCCATGGACTACGACCGCGACTGGCCGGGGAGCCAGAGCCCGCGCTCGACCGGCTCCCAGAAGTTCAGCGTCACGTTGTCCAGGAACGGCTCGTACGGGTCGACCTTCTTGTACTCCGCGTACGGCCCGGACCAGTCCTTGCGGCGCTCCTTGTACGCCCGCCGCTCGGCTTCCGAGTGGTACTCGAACAGCAGGGTGTACCGGCCGGTCGGCGTCAGCGTCGCCGGGTCGACCTCGTGGTAGTAGGACGCGCCCTTCCACTCCGGGAACAGCTCGGCCCGGTGGTCGGCCACCCAGCGGAACCAGGTCCGCATCCCCTCGTGGTACTCGGCCGGGTCCACCCCTTCGCGGATGTTCCACGACTCGACCTCGATGATGCTGTTGTCCTCTGCCATGCTCAGTCCTTCCCCACGGTGAACAGGTCCGGCCGCGACAGCGCGGATTCCTTGTAGTTGCTGATGTTCTTGCGCACCGCCCGGCGGTCGACGTCCTGGTACAGCGGCAGCCACGGGGCGTCCTGGCTGATCTGGGCGGACGCCGCGAGCCAGTCCGCGTCCTGCGCCTGCTTGTCGGCCGAGCCGCGGGCCCGGTCGAGCAGCGTGTCGACCTTGTCGTTGCGGTAGTGCGCGAGGTTGCCCTCCACCGACTGGGACGCCTTGCCGTGCAACTTGCCGTAGAGCAACGCGTCCGGGCTGGCGTAGTTCAAGGTGGACTTCCACGAGAAGAACGGCAGCTCGCCCTTGCCGACCTTGTCGATGATGGTGGACAGCGGGAGCTCGCCGATCGCGCACTCGATGCCGACCTCCTTCAGGTTGGCCTGCATCACCTCCGCGATCTGCTTCAACGTGCCGTAGCCCGGCACGTAGGTGCTGTCGATCTTCAGGCCGTTGGCGTGCCCGGCCTGCGCGAGCAGTTCCTTGGCCTTGGCGACGTCGCGCTTGTAGACCACGACGTCCTTGTTGTCGTTGTACCCGTCGATCAGGCTGCCCGGGATCGGGCCGCGCAGCGGGATCCCGCTCTCCTTCACGACGTTGGCCATGATCGCCTCGTGGTCGATCGCGTAGCAGATCGCCTGGCGCACGCGCACGTCGTCGAACGGGGCCTGCTCGGTCTGGAAGATCCAGTAGGTGATGTCCAGCAGCGGCGTGGCCAGCACGGTGACGTCGTCGCGCTGCGCGAGCCGTTCGATCAGGTTCACCGGCAGGTTGCCGACCACGTCGAGGTCGCCGCGCTCGATCTGGAGGGCGGCCGTCGACGGCTCCACCGGCGAGTTGAACAGCACCCCGGCCAGCTTCGGCCGGCCGCGCCAGTGGCTGTCCGACGCCTTGAGCTCGATCACCTGGTTCGGCGTCCAGCGGACGAACTGGAACGCGCCGCTGCCCGCCATGTTGCGGGCCAGGTACTTCGCCGCCGTCGGGTCGGCCTGCGTCTTGTTCGCCGCGACCACGGCCGGGTTGACCACCGAGCCGACCGCGTCGAGGGCGAGCGTGCGCAGGAACGGCGAGAACGGCGCGTCCAGCGTGATGACGACGGTGCCCGCGTCCTTGGCGACGATGTTGCCCGGCTTGACGTGGTCCACCAGCAGGTCGCTCGCGCCCTGCCCGACCTCCATCGTGCGGCGCAGCGAGGCGACCACGGCGGCGGCGTCGAGCACCGTGCCGTCCGAGAACTTCACGCCCTGGCGCAGGTGGAAGGTGTGGCCGATGCCGTCCGGCGTGACCTCCCAGCGCTCGGCGAGGCCGGCGGAGACGTCCTTGCCGTCACCGGTGAGCTCCAGCAGCCGGTCGTAGACGTTGTGGATCACGATGCCGGAGTTGGACTCGCCGGTGGAGGCCGGGTCGAGTCCCTTGGGCTCGGCGGACAACGCGTACCTGAGCGTGCCGCCCCCACCGGACTGGGTCGTGCGGGTGTCGGCGCAGGCGGAGGCGAACGGGACGAGCAGCGCGGCGCCTCCGGCCGCGCGCAGGAAACCCCGCCGGTTCAGGGGTGGGTGGTGACCGGTCACGATTGTCCCTCCGTGGGGATGTGCGAGCGGCGGATCTGGGGGAACAGGCAGGCGGCCGAGTGGGTCGGCGAGACCGCGGCCAGGTCGGGCAGGCGCTGCCCGCACTCCGACCGGGCGTGCGGGCAGCGCGGGCGGAAGTGGCAGCCCGCGGGCGGGTTCATCGGGCTGGGCGCCTCGCCGTCGAGCCGGGCGGGACGGCCCGGGGTCAGCGTGGGGATCGAGGCGAGCAGGGCTTGGGTGTAGGGGTGCTGCGGAGTGTCGAAGATCTCCTGCGCGGTACCGGATTCCACGATCCGGCCCAGGTACATGACCGCGACGCGGTCGGCGATCTGGCGCACCACCGCCAGGTCGTGGCTGATGAAGACGTAGGAGATGCCGAGGTCGGCCTGCAACCGGCGCAGCAGGGCGATGATCTGCGCCTGCACCGACACGTCGAGCGCGGAGGTCGGCTCGTCGCAGATCAGCACCGCGGGGTGCGGCGCGAGGGCGCGGGCGATCGCGACCCGCTGCCGCTGCCCGCCGGAGAGCTGCCGGGGGTGGTGCCCGGCCATGGCGGGGTCGAGGCCGACCCGGTCGAGCAGTTCGGCCACGGCGGCGCGCGCCGACCCGACGCCGTCGGGCAGGCCGTGCACCTCGTACGCCTCGCCGACCAGGTCGCCGATGCTCATCCTCGGGTTCAGCGAGGCGAACGGGTCCTGGAAGACCATCTGGATCCGCTTGCGCCGGGGCCTGCGCCGGCGTTCCGACAGCCCGGCGAGGTCGACGTCGTCGAGCACGACCCGGCCGGACGTCGGCTCCTCCAGGCACACCAGCGTTCGGGCCAAGGTGGACTTCCCGCACCCCGACTCGCCGACCAGGGCCAGCGTCTCGCCCCGGCCCAGCTCGAAGCTGACGTCGTGCACCGCGCGGACCACGCCGCGCTTGCGTCCATTTCGGACGTTGTAGTGCTTGACGACGTTCTCCGCCCGCAGCAACGAATCAGGCACCGGCCACCTCCTCCGCGCGGTGGCACGCGACCAGGGAACCGTCCGCCAAACCGCGCAGCACTGGCTGTTCGACGCGGCAGACGTCGACGGCGAACCGGCAGCGCGAGGCGAACGCGCACCCCTCGGGCAGCGCCGCCGGGTCCGGCGGGGAGCCGGGGATGGAGCCCAGGTCGTCGACCCGGCGCTCCACCCGGGGCACGGACTCCAGCAGAGAAATCGTGTACGGGTGTCGCGGCGAGCGGTAAAGCCGTTCCAGGGCACCGGTTTCGACAACCTGTCCGGCGTACATCACCGCGCCCCGGGACGCGACCTGGGCGGCCACGGCGAGGTCGTGGGTGATCAGCACGAGCGCGGTTTCGTACTCCTGGCGCAGTTCTTGGAGCAGGTCGATGATCTGGGCCTGCACCGTGACGTCGAGCGCCGTGGTCGGCTCGTCGGCGAGCAGGAGCTCCGGACCGAGCGCGACCGCCATCGCGATCACCACGCGCTGGCGCATCCCGCCCGAGAGCTGGTGCGGGTACTCCTTGGCGCGCCGCTTGGCATCCGGGATGCCGACCTTGGAGATGAGGTCGGTCGCCCGCTCCCGCGCGGCCTTCTTCGACGCGCCGGCGTGCACGCGGAACATCTCGGCGATCTGGTCGCCCACGGTGAACGAGGGGTTCAGCGCGGTCTGCGCGTCCTGGAACACCATCGCCATCTTGCTGCCGCACAACGCCCGGCGGCGCTTGGCGGGCAGGGCGAGCACGTCCTCGCCCCGGTAGACGATCCGGCCGGCCACCTCGGTTCCCGGGTCGAGCAGTCCCATCACCGCACGGGCGGTGGCGGTCTTGCCACAACCCGACTCGCCGAGCACGGCCACGGATTCCTTGGCGGACAGGGAGAACGACACCCCGCGCACAGCGGGGACCTCCCGTTCGCCGTGGAAGGTCACGCGCAGGTTCTCGATCGCGAGCAGTGCGGTGTCGGAAGTGGACTCGTTCATGCCGCCTCCACCCTTGCAGATTTTGGGAAGGCTAAATCCGTTTAGCTACACTGTCAACGCCTGGTGGCGGCGCGTCGACGCCGAGCCCGCACCGGGGCACCGCGCCCAGCGCCGGCCACCGCCGGCGGCACCACCCGACGACCAGCCGTTTGTGCTGGTCACGCCCCCAGTCTGGGCGATGGGCGTGGGCCGATCGTGTTCAGGCGGTAACCCGGTGCACAGGCGTGGTCGGGCCCGAGCACGGTGTCGGATTCCGACCCGGGCTCTCCTCACTGGTGATCGGCGAGCCCAGGCCAGGAGTCCGTTGACGGTCGCGGCGGCCCGAGGTGATGATCTGCCCATGAGCGAGGAATTCCTGGCGGGTGGGCACAGCGCGGACGAGGTCGTCCGCATCGGCGACACCGTGCACCGCGCCCCGGCTTCCCCCTTCGCCGCCCGCGTCCTCTCCCACCTGGAGTCCGTCGGCTACCCGTACGCCCCACGCCACCTGGGCGTGGACGACCGGGGCCGCGACGTCCTGACCCACCTCCCCGGCCGGACCACCGACCACCCGACGCAACGTGCCGAGGGCGCCTACGCCCGAGGCGGCGAAATGCTCCGCGCCCTGCACGACGCCACCGCCGGCCACCCCCTCGCCGGCGGCGCGGAGTGCGTCGTCCACGGCGATCCCGGCCCGTTCAACACGATCTTCCGGGACGGCACCCCGGTGGCCTTCATCGACTGGTCCGGCTGCGCCCCGGGCACCCGGCTGGACGACGTGGCCTACCTGGCGTGGACGTGGTGCGTCCAGAGCCAGGGCAACGTGCCGATCGCCGACCAGGCCGCGCACTTGAGGGAACTGCGCGACGGCTACGGCGACATCGGCCCGGACGACCTCGTCGCGGCGATGGTCGGACGACAGACCCGGATCGTGGACCACGAAACCACGAACCGCGACGACCCGAGCCTGACCGCCACGCGCCGTGAGCACGCCGAGAACGCCATCAGGTGGGCCGCCTCCGACCGCGCCCTGATCCTCGAACACCGGGAGTTGCTGCTCGCTGCCCTGCGCTGACGCCGATGCGGCGGGCCGGCCGCCAGTGCGTGCGCCACGGTCAGGCTGCGGCGCGAGCGCCGCAGGTCGCAGGTCGCTGAAACTGTCGTTGGAAGCGCGGTCGTCAGAAGCGGTCGGCGAACAGGATCCGGGCGACCTCGGTGTCGGTCGCCCGGCCCTCGTCGTAGCCGCCTTCGCCGGCGAGGTCGTTCATCACGGCCACCGTGTAGCGCTCGCCCGGCCCGACGAACCCGACCGTGTTCACCACCCAGCCGGTGTCCTCCTCCGACCAGCCGTCCTTGGTGCCCGGACTCGCCGACGGCCCCGCGCCCCACACGCCCCACTGCTGGTCCGGGCCCACCGCGCGCATCTGCCCGACCACGTAGGAGCGGTCCTCGGCGGACAGGTTGGACAGCACGTAGCCGATCAGCCGGTCCAGGTCGTCGGTCGTGCACTTCTGGAGGCCCCAGTAGGGCGACGACGGGTTGGCGGGCACCAGCGAGGTCAGGCCGTAGGCCGGGAACGCGGCGTTGAACACCCGCCGGTCCGCGCCCGCGTACCGGGACCACAGCGCGTCGGCCGCGTCATCGTCCGAGTCGTGCAGCATCGCGGTGATCAGCGCGTGGTCCTCGCCGGTCAGCGAGATCCCGCCGGCGTGGTCGCGCCGGAGCAGGTCGACGGCCATCGCGAGCTTGATGGTGGAGGCGGTCCACACCAGGTCGCCGGCGTGCTCGTTGCGCCACACCGCACCGGTCTGGCGGTCGCGCACCACGACGCCCACGCTGCCGGGCCGGCTCGCGACGTACCGCTTCACGGCCCCGATCCGGCGTTGCAGGTCGCAGTCGAACCCGGAGGCCGGCAGCGGGCAGTCCTCCGCCTTCGCCTCGGTCGTCACGACCGTCGGCGACGGCACCACGGTGGTCGTCGGCACGGACGACGACGGCGGCAACGGCGAGGGCGACGACGAGGGCGCTTCGGAAGTGGTCGAGGTCCGGGCCGGTAACGACGATGACGGAGCCGCGGACTGGGCCGCGTCACCGCACGCGGCGACCGTCAACGCGCAGGCGACCACGACCAGCCAAGCACGCAGATGCACCACGGCAGGTTACGTGGACCGCCCCATCCCGTCGACCGTCGTCCCCTCGCCAAGAAGATCCCGCCGCCTCCACCACGTGCGAAGCACGGGCAGTCACGTCAGATCACCAGAAGTAGCCAGCCGGGGTGCCGGCACGGCCTCGTGCGGCCACCCGTCGGCGAGCACACCCGGTAACGGCAGTTTTACGGAGTCGCGGTCGGGGCCTGCGGTTACGACTGGTGGGCCGCGCGCGCGACCGGCGCGGCACAGCCGAGCCAGCGGAGTTCCCCGTGCCGTTCAGTCCCACCGCGCCCTTCGTGCCGAGACCGCCCGACGTCGAACTCCTGGCGGCGACGACCAACAAGCTGATCAAGCCGTTCGAGGCGGTCGTCCTGCTCCTCCAAGCGACGAACCTCGTCATGAGCGCCGTCAACGACCGGTACCGCGACGGCGCGTTGCCGGTCGTGCTCGCGCTCGGCCTGCTCCACCTGGTGTTGGCGGTGCTGGTCGTGTACCGGCGCGGACCGCTCACTCGCGGGCACGCGTGGACGTTCGTCAGGATCGCGATGATCTTCGTCGTGCAGCTCCTGCTGGCGCACCTGCTGGCACCCGGCGACTTCGCCGCGTACGGCAACGGCGTGCCGATGGGCAACTACGCCCTGATCCCGTTGACGGTCTTCGCCTTCTACCCGTGGGACGGGTTCCGCAACCCCTTGCGGCGTCGGGTGATCGAGTGCGGGTTGGTCGTGACGATCGTGCTGCACCCACTGCTGATCATCGGGCTCTCGCACCACTGGGAGTTCACTGGCGCGCACGTGCGCAGCGTGGTGCAGTACGCGGTCTGGGCAGTCGTGTGGTTCCTGACCGGCAAGGGGATCGCGTGGCTGTGCCGCATCGCCGTGCGGGTGGAGACCGAGGCGCTCACCCGCAGCTACGAGGTGGCGCTGGGCGATTTCCACTCCCACGTCGAGAGCGCCGCCCGCCGGATCGACGCCGGGCACGACCCCCGGCAGGTGGGCCGGGAACTGCGCGAGACCACCTACACCCGGCGCAGGCAGCTGCTCCTCCAAGAGCACAACGTGGGAGCGGTCGACATCGTCAAGAACGCGGTCCGCCTGCACGGCGACCGGTTGACGCTGCTGTCCTCGCCCCGCCTCGGCGCGCTGACCATCCCGCGCGACCGCGCGATCGTGCTGGAGCAGGGGCTCGCCGACCTGCTCAAGAACGTGGTCGACCACGGCGGTGGCGCGGTGGCGCTCGACTTCGCGCTGGAGGGCGACACGATGGTCTTCGACGTGCGCGACAACGGCCCCGGGCTGACGCCCGAGACGTTCGCCGAGCCGGACAGCGGCGTGCAGCGCCTGCGGCGCAGGCTGCTGGAGCTGGGTGGAGACCTGCTCCTGCGGGACCGCGCCGCCGGCACGGCGATCCGGCTCACCCTCCCGCTGCGCGCGGCCGGGTGAGCGCGGTGCGCATCCTGATCATCGAGGACGAGGGCATGGCCGCCCAGATGGCGGTCACCGAGCTCGGCGGCGCGCTGCCGTGCGAGGTGACCGTGGTGGCCGACCCGGTCGAGGCCCTTGTCCGGCTGCACCGCGAACGCTTCGACGTCGCCGTCGTGGACATGCTCTACCAAGCGCACTCGGTGGAGTTCGAACGGCGACGCCGACGGGGCCGGGTGCGGCTCACCGATGCCCGGCTGCACCTGAGCGGCCTGGCGGTGCTCAGAGCGGCCCACACCGCGTCCCCGGCGACGAGGACGGTGTTGTGGACCAACGGCGAACCGAACCGGCGGCTGCACATGATGTTCGCCCACGAACAGCTCGGCTGCCGGGTCATGTGTCCCAAGGACGCGGTGGGGAAGCTCTCCACCGCGGTGCGCGCCGCCGTGCGGGACCGCGAGCTGATCGACCCGGTGCTGGGGATGTACTTCCCGCTCCCCTCCTCACCGACGTTGGGCGAGACGTTCTTCACGTCGAGCACGAGACTCGCGGTGTGGCGGGCCATGGCGCTGGGCGTGCACGAGCACACCGCCATCGGGAAGATCGCCGGGGTCACCGCCGGGACCATCCGCCGGGGCATGGACGGCCTCCGCGCGCGGCTGGTGGCGTTCGACCCCGGTTGCACCCTGGACGGTCCGCCGACCGCCGAGGTCGTCCGCTACGCGAGCCAGAACTGGCAGTTCTTCCTCGACGACACGGTGAGGGAGTTCCACCGATGACCCAGCACGGCACCGGGTCCACGCGGCGGCCGGCGGTCGCGTGGCTCCCCTACCTCCTGCTAGCGGCGCTCCTGTCGACGTGGGTCGTCCTCGCCGCCACGCTCCCCGTGGCGGGCAACCGCCAACTGACCATCGACGTGTCCTGCACCTCGGGGAACCCGCCGGTCGGCGTGTGGGTGGAGTCCGCCTCGGGCGGCTCGTGGTGGGCCGAGGAGGGCAGGCCGGGCCCGGCCGCCGCGACGCGCTTCACGTTCCAGCAGGCGTTCACCGGCGAGTACCGGGTGGACGTCGGGTGCGGTGGCACCGCCGAGCACTGGGGCGTCGCCGCCACGTCGGCCGGCGGTTCCGCCCCGTACCGGCGGCTGGTCTGCGACGACGAGAACCTCGCCGGCACCGCGACCGGCGGTTGCCGGGACCGGCCGTGACCCCCGGTCCGCCGTAGCGCACCGGTGGCCGTGGGAGCGTCCACATTTGTCCGTTCTCGCGGCGTTCCGGGCCGACCAGAGTTCCAGGTGAGAGGAGCGCACCCGGCGCCCCCACCAGCGGAGGAACCCCGACGATGAACACTCTCACCCGGCTGCTCGCCACCGCCGCCGCCACGGCGGCGCTGCCACTCGCGATGACGCTCACCGCCCCGGCCGCCAATGCCGCGACCGGCGACGGCGAGGTCACCGCCCAGTACGCCACGATGCTCGTCCAGTCGGGCGCGGCGGCGCGCTCCAACGCCTACCTGAACAACACGTTCCTGGGTTGGGTGACCGCCGACCCCGGCTCGGACCACCAGGTGTCCTGGGTGTCCTGCTGGAAGGACGGCGACTGGGCCACCGGCAACTACTCCAGCAACCGCTGGTTCAAGGCCTACGTCACGCACACCGGCGGCGCGACCCAGTGGGCCTTCGTCCACTCCTCGTACGTGACCAACCAGTCCCCGGTCGGCGTCTGCTGACACCTGCCACCCGTTGCGGCGGCGGTCGGACACCCCCGGGTGCCCGACCGCCGCCGCGGTGCGTGTCGAGAACGGGCGGGCGGCTCCGACTTGTCCGCGACAACGGGCCGCCGGCGCGCGGGCCACCGCTGGACAGGGAAGGTCACCGTCATGAACGACGTCATCCCGGCACGGGCCGGGCGGCGGGAGTGGATCGCGCTCGGCGTGCTCGCGCTGCCGGCGCTGCTGGTCTCCATCGACGTCTACGTCCTGCTCCTCGCCCTCCCCCACCTGAGCACGGACCTGGGCGCGAGCACCGTCGAGCAGCTCTGGATCACCGACGGCTACGGGTTCCTGCTGGCCGGGTTCGTGATCACGATGGGCCGGCTCGGCGACCGGGTCGGCCGGCGCCGGCTGCTGCTGGTCGGGGCCGCCGCGTTCGGCGCCGCCTCGGTCGTCGCGGCCTGGTCGACCAGCCCGGCGATGCTGATCGCGGCGCGCGGCGCGCTCGGCGTGGCCGGCGCGATCGTGGCACCGTCGACCCTCTCGCTGATCCGCACGCTGTTCCGGGACCCGCGGCAGCTGGGACTGGCGATCGGGATCTGGGGGATGTGCTTCTCGGCCGGGGCGGTGATCGGGCCGGTGGTCGGCGGCGCGCTGCTGTCGCACTTCTGGTGGGGCTCGGTCTTCCTGCTCGGGGTGCCGGCCATGGCGCTGCTGCTCGCGGTGGGCCCGGTCCTGCTGCCCGAGCACCGCGAGCCGGACCCGGGCGGGCTCGACCTGGTCAGCGTCGGGCTGTCGCTGGTCGCGGTGATCCCGGCGGTGTACGGGCTCAAGGAACTGGCCGAGGACGGCTGGCAGGCGGCTCCGGTCACGGGGCTGGTGACCGGGGTCGTCTTCGGCGTCGCGTTCGTCCGCCGGCAGCGGCGGTTGGAGCACCCGCTGCTCGACCTGCGGCTGTTCGCGAACCGGTCGTTCAGCACCGCGTTGGGCGGCATGGTCGCCGGCACGATGCTGATGGGCGCCATCATGCTGTTCATCACCCAGGACTTGCAGTCGGTCGAGGGGCTTTCGCCGTTCGAGGCGGGCTTGTGGATGATGCCCGCCGTCGTGGTCAACGCGCTGTCGTTCGTCGTGTCGCCGATCCTCGCCCGCCGGTTCCGGCCCGCGCACGTGATCGGCGGCGGGCTGGCGATCTCGGTGTCCGGCCTGGTCGTGCTCACCCAGACCGACCCGACGTCGGGGCCGACCACCCTGGCCACCGGGTTCGCCCTGCTCTTCCTCGGGGCCGGGCCGCTGGTGACGCTGAGCGTGCACCTGGTCATGGCCTCCTCGCCGGCGGCGAGGGCCGGCTCCGCGGCCGCGCTCAACGAGACCGGCGGCCAGTTCGGCTTCGCGTTCGGGCTCGCCGCGCTGGGCAGCGTCGGCGCGGCCGTCTACGACAGCCGGTTCACCCCGCCGAGCCGGGTTCCGGCCGACGCCGCCGACGCCGCGCGGGAGGGCCTGGCCGAGGCGGTGGTGGCCGCCCGCGACCTGCCGGCGGACCTGGCCGCCGAACTCCTCGCGCCGGCCCGGGAGGCGTTCGTCGCCGGGCTGCACCTGGTGGCCGCGATCAGCGCGGGGGCGCTCGCCGTCGTCGCGGTGCTGATCGTCCGCCTGCTGCGCGCGGTGCCCCCGATCGGGGCGGCCGACGAGCGGGCCGCGCCGGCAGAGGTGCCGGCGGTGGACTAGAACCGCCCGGCGGTCGGCGGGCCCGGCCGGACCCCTCGCCCCGGCCGGGCCTGCCGGGTCAGCTCCGGCAGAGGCAGAACGGGTGCCCGGCGGGGTCGAGGAAGACCCGGAAGGACGTGCCGGGCTGGTGCGGGTGCTTGGTCGCGCCGAGTTCGAGCACGGCCGCCTCGGCGGTGTCGAGGTCGTCCACGACGACGTCGAGGTGCATCTGCTGGGGCACGTCCTGGGACGGCCACACCGGCGGCTTGTAGTCGGCCACCCGCTGGAAGGAGATGCACTGGCCTTCCTCGGACCGGATGTCGATCCAGTCGGCGGACGGGTCGATCTTCCACTCCAGGATCGCGTTGTAGAAGTTCGCGAGCACCTCGGGGTCGGGGCAGTCGATGACGAAGCTGGGGAACCGTGCGATTGCCATGCGGGTCATCGTAAAAGCCGTTCCGGACGATCGCCGTCCGGATTGCGTCGTGGCGGTGGCGACCCGGCGGTTCCGGTCACATCGGCGGCTTCCTGACGCGGGCGCTCACCGCCGCCGGGCACCAGGTGGTCGTGCTCGGCCGGCACAGCGGCGTGCGCTGGGACAGCCGGACCGCCGGCGCGTGGACCGCCGAAGTCGACGGCGCCGACGCGGTGGTCAACCTCGCGGGCCGCAGCGTGAGTCCGCCCAGGAGATCGCCGCACAGCTCGGGTGCCGGGAAACGACCGTGCGCAGCCAGATCCACCGCGTGCGCAACGTCGTGCGCATCGACCTCACGGCCAGCGCCCCCGACTTCCAGGAAACCTCATGAGCGACCTGCGCACCCTCCACGATGCCTTCGCCGAGTTGGAGCGGCGCGGCGGGCGTCGTCGCGGTGTGGCGGGTGCCGGGCGACTCCGGCACGTACGTCGTCGATTCGCCGACCACCTCGTCGTCCGTACCCTCCACGGCGGCAACCCGGTCCCGACCTCGCCGGATGACCTGATCGCCCGCTTCAAGGTGGTGCTCGGCGACACCGCGACGTTCGAGGCGACCAGCAAGAACAGCGTGCCGAGGACTTCGCGGTCCGCGCAGCCGGGAATCGGGATGGGTCGTGCTACTGGAGCCGATAAGCCCGGCCGACAGCGCCGGCGCGTTCGTCGGCGGGACCCTGACCTCCGCAGGCGTCACCGGGAGCTTCTGCTGATGATCGGCCCCACCGAGTCCCAGCCCGACGGCTTCCGCCTGGTCACCGGCACCGCGTGGCCGGCTCCCGGGCGCGGTGTCGCACATGGCGTGCCTCAAGCGGCCCGACGGGACGATGGTCCTCATGAACGTCGGCAACCAGGAGGACCCCCAAGGCGCCGCGCTCAACTCGCCGGGCGGCGAGATCTACTCGCCACAACCGCCGCTGACCCCGGACCAGGTCAAGGCGATCATCACCTCCGACAAGTGGTGACGAACTTCGTGCCTGCCACCCGGCGCGTGCGGGAGCGCCCGCCGGCCGTCCCGGTTCGCCGCTGCCGCCGGCGCCGACAGGTCGGCGGCCGTGCCCGGCACGACGCACTGGTACGGCGCGGTCGGCGGTGCAGCCGGCCGGGTGCGCGGCGGTCGGGTCGTGAAGGACCGACTGGAGGATTACTCGGCTCCCACCGCCGTGGGACACTTCTCTGGCCCGGGACGAGAACGTGCTCCTCGCGGCCAGGGGGATTCCACACATGTCCCCAGGCGCCTCCGAGCAGGACGACGAGGATGCTCAAGACCAGGTGGAACCACTGCGGCAGGCGCATGCCCACCAGCCGGTCGAACCGCATCATGGCCCGCCGCCGAGCAGGAACACCGTACCGGAACGTTGTCCGTCGAGATCGACCGACGAGTTCGCCCATCGCCACCTGCTCGTCGGAATACGCTGCGAAAGGTGTGAGCGATGAGGAGACGGCTGATGATCGGTTTGTTGTCGGCGGGGGTGGTCGCCGCGCTCAGCACGTCACCGGCGGCTGCCGCCGGAGCACCCGTGATCACCGAGTTGGGCACCCTCCCCGGCCACACCGACAGCAACGTCTCGGGGCTCACCGACACCGGCACGGTCATCGGACAGTCGTTCGACGGGTTGTGGTGGAAGCCCACGACCGCCCGCGCGGTGAAGTGGAGCCGCACCGGCGCCGTCACCGCCCTGCCCACCCGGCCCGGGGACCCCAACCCGCACAGCAGGGCCGTCGACATCAACGAGGCGGGCACCGCCACCGGCTACACCTACGGCGGGCCGGACTACCACGGCCTGCGCTGGAACGCGGACGGCACCTTCACCGAGCTGCACCCGCTGCCCGGCGACAGCTCCAGCCGCCCGGTCGCCATCTCCGCGGACGGGACCGTCATCGGCGAGTCGTTCGGGCCGTACCGCTCCTACCGCGCGGTGCGCTGGGCCCCCGACGCCACGATCACGCTGCTGCCCATCCCGCCCGGACAGACCGACTCGACACCCCGGATGATCAACGACCGCAACACGATCATCGGCGGCTCGTACAACTGGGTGCAGCAGTCGTACACGCTGCGGTGGAACCCCGACGGCACGTACACCGACATCAGCGGGCTCATCTCCGGCCCGTTGGCCATGAACAACGCGGGGACGATCACCGGCATCTTCGCGGGCCGGGGCTACAACGAAACCGTCCGGGTGCACGCGGACGGCAGCCGTGACGAGCTCGGTTGGTCGGCGGCACCCGGCGCGATCAACGCCGGCGGTACCGCCGTGGGCGGCTACGCGGGCGACGAGGAGTACCGGCACGCGATGCGGTGGGCACCCGACGGCACCGTGACCGAACTGCCGAAGCTGCCCTCCGACACGGACTCCTGGGCGGACGCCGTCAACGACGCGAACATCGCGGTCGGCACCTCCTCCGTGTACCTGGACGAGCACATGACGGAGACGCACGCCGTGTACTGGAAGGCCGATGGGAAGGTCACGGCACTGCCTTTCCTGCCCGGCGGGAAGAGCAGCAACGCGAGCCGCATCAACACCTCGGGCACCATCGCCGGAGGTGCCAAGACGGCGAGCGGACACCTGCGGGCCGTCATCTGGCGCCTGTGATCCCAGCGGCACGCTCCTGGACCCAGTGGGTCGGCAGCAAGTGCTGTCGCACCGGGTCGCGGGCTCGCGTTCCACAAAAGGACACGGCACCCGGTCACGTGATGCGGCGGGCACGGTCGGATCCAGGCCACCCGTAGGACAGGTCCGGCGGCACATCGGGGAACAGCGGTCCATAGTGGACTCGATCCTTGCGCACCAGGGCAGAGCGGTGGCTGCGGCGCACGTCGTCGTCGCCCAGCCACAGCGGCAGGTCGCCCGTCGCGGCCAACTCCGCCTGACCTCGCACCTCGACCACCCCGAGCACCGCAACCGGGCACGACCAGGCCGCGCAAGACCTGGATCGCCTCGACCCGCTGCTTGCCCGACCGGCGGACGTCCAGCGCGCCGGCGGTCACCGCGAAGTCAGGACGGGGAAGCAACGTCTGCATGCCCACCGGGTATCCGTCAGGGACGATGCCGACCCCGAGCCGCGTCCGCCCGCAGAACTCACCAGCTGTCGGCCGCGAACGACAGGCAGCCCCGGCGCTCGCTCGCGGGCCGGTCACGCCGGCGTGGTGGCCCGAGGTGGCGGATGGCGGCAGATCCGCCACCTCGCGGGCGCTACTGGACGATGCGCCAGTCGGTGAGGCCGCTCGAGCACAGGTCCAAGGTCAGCCGGGTGTCGAGACCGCCGGGTGCGGCCAGGCAGAACCCGGTCTTGACGTGCTTGAACCGCACCGGACTACCCGACAGCAGGGTGAAGTCCTGGTTGTCGTCCGCACCGGGCCGGCAGTGGTATTCGGTGACCTTCGCACCGCGCTCCACCGAGCCGAAGAAGGGCACGTCCATGCACAGTTTGTCGGAGATGTTCTGAATGGCGAACGATTCACTGCCGGGATCGGCGTAGATCAGCCGCCAGGTCTGGTTGTCGCCCGGCCCCGGGCGGCAGTGCCACTGGTTCACCGGGCCGTCGACCGTCCCCGGACCGAAGTCGGGCAGGTCAGCGCAGTAGCCGGTGCGTGAGTTCTGGATCATGAAGTTGCCGGCCGGCGGCACCGGGCCATCCGCCTGGGCGCCCGCGATCGCCGGTGCCAGGAATCCGAGAGCAGCGGCCACCGTGACCGGCGAGCGCCTCACCGCCGGCGCGGCCCGCGACCCGGCGGACTCCTCCCACTCGCGCCTGGCTGTCTCGCCCAGCGGCCGGTACCTGCTCAGCGCCGGGCGGGTGTGGCACCCCTACGGCTGCCTCGCGGTCTACGACTTGCACCGGGCGTTGGCCGAACCCACCACCCTCGACTCCCACGGCGACGTGTTCGGTCTGCGGGGCCTGATCCAGGAGGAGGTCGCCGGCGCGTGTTTCGTCGACGACGTCGTGGTCTCCACCGGCGAGCGGGGAGGTGCTCGCGGGAATGGCCCGAGCTCGCCACGGGCGGGGCGGACAGCGCGATCGTGTGGGCGACCAGGTGACGATCGTCCATCTCGGTCGACCACGGCGGGAGGTCGGGCGGTCAGCGGTCGAGGGGCTTGCGGGCCTCGATGAAACCGCTGTCCGAGCCGACCTGCTGCGAGAAAGTAAGTGCCGTCGGCGAACGGGAGCGGCGGCCGGTCCTCTTCTGCCACCACGAAAACGCCCTTGGCCCGCAGGTTCCGCTGAGCCCGTGCGAGGGTCGGCGGCCACGACTCGGTCGCGACCATCGCCCGCGCGGCCCGCTGCGGCACCCCGGCCGGCACCGCCGGTCCTCAGCACGGGCCCTCAGGGCGCGTCCGCCGGGCTCGCGGGTGCGCCGAACCAGCGGGACAGGGCGGCGCGGAGCGCGGGCTCGGCGGTGGCGGCCGGTTCGCCGGTGGTCGCGGCCCAGGCGACGTGGGCGTCCGGCCGGATCAGCAGGGCGTCGGCCGGGCGGTCCGGGAGCTCGGCGGTGCGCACGTCGACGCGGTGCCGCCACGGGCCGGCGACCTCGCGCAGGTCCGGGCGGTCGGCGAGGTCGAGCAGGACGGGCCGGGCGGCGTCCGCGCCACCGACCGCACGCAGGGCGACGTCCGGGGCGAACGTGCCGGTCAGGACGTGCGCACCGGGGTCGGGCGGCGGGTAGCGGAGGTCGGTGCCGGCGATGAGGGCCCCCAGGCGCAGCAGCGGCTGTTCGTCGGTCAGCAGCTCCTGGAAGACCTCCCGCAGCGCCACGGCGGCGTCGTCCCGGCCGCGCCTGAGCGCTACCTGGGCCTGGGTGTGCAGCATCGTGCGCGCACCGGCGTGGCGGCGTTCGGCGTCGTAGGTGTCCAGCAGGCCCGGCGGTGCCCAGCCGGCGAGGTCGGCGGCCAGCTTCCAGGCGAGGTTGGCCGCGTCGAGCAGGCCCGCGTTGAGGCCCACGCCGGTGGACGGGAACAGGTGGGCCGCGTCGCCGGCGAGCAGGACCCGGCCGGCCCGGTACCGCTCGGCCTGCCGCGCCTGCATCCGGTAGCGCGACAGCCGGACCACCCGGCCCAGCGGCAGGGTCCCGCCGAGCACGCGGCGGACGCTGTCCTGGAACTCGGCCTCGGTCAGCGGCGCGTCGTCGGCCTCGACGGGCCCGTCCTCGGTGGTCAGCACGAGCACCACCTGCTCGTCGAGCGGCCCGAACCCGAACAGGCCGGTCGCCGTCCGGGTGAACCCGGTCCGGACCGGCCCCAGGCCGGGGACGTCGAGGTCGCCGTCGGCCGAGCGGGTCACCGAGTCGGCCAGGGTGACCTGGCCCAACCGGTTGACCTCGGGGTAGGTGGTGCCGGGGAACGGGATGCCGGCCAGCTCGCGGATCCGGCTGTATCCGCCGTCGCAGCCCACCAGGTACCGGGCGGTGACCCGGTACGGCCCGTCCGGGCCGCGCACGTCCGCGCCCACCCCGGCGTCGTCCTCGGTGAACCCGACCACCTCCTGGCCGCGCCGCACGTCGGCCCCGAAGTCACGGGCGCGCTCGTCGAGCAGGCGTTCGAGTTCCGGCTGCGGCAGCGTCAGCCCGCGCAGCGGCGGTTCCGCCAGGCCGGAGAAGTCCACGTGCACGTCGCCGAACGGGTACCGGGGCGCGGGGTGGCTGGGGCCCGCCGCGGCTGCCTCGAACCGGTCCAGCAGACCGCGGTGGTCGAGCAGCCGCAGGACCTGCCCGCCCAGGCCGTTGGCCTTGGGCACGTCCGGGAGTCGGGGTTGCCGCTCCAGGACCAGCGGCCGCACCCCGGCCAGGCGCAGTTCACCGGCCAGCATCAACCCGGTCGGCCCGGCCCCCACCACGATCACGTCGGCGTCCATCTCCGGCACACGCACGTCTGCATCCCCATTTCCCCAGGTCCTGGCTTCGAGCGAGGATTCTGCGGCACCGACCGGGCCTTGCCGCAAGCCCCCCGCTGCGCTATAAGTTGGAAGAGAACAAAGCGGGCCAACACCTTTTCCGCGATCCTCTGTGGACTGGACGCTCCCCGGGCCGTGACCGGCGTACGGTCGTCGGGGTGACCGGCGACCTCCTGCACCGTGCGCTCACCGACCCCGACGGCCGCGTTCGACCGGTCGGCCGCGCGGTTCGCCCGCGATCACGCATCCTGGACCACGCCGGGGATCAGCTTCGAAGAGCTGCTGGTGAGCCGGCCGACAAGGTGTCCGAAAGGCGGGTACCGGACCCCGGAACAGTCGGCCCTCCACCGGATCGGTGCGGACGCACCCCGCCGGCTCACCTTCCAGGCGGGCTACCCCATCGACTGACAGCGGCACCTCGTGGCTAGGAGTGGACCTCGCACGGGCAGGTGAGCGGGCCGCGGTCGGGTCGTCGGCGAGGTTCGGCTTTCTGCCGCACGAACGCCCACGCGTATTCGACCGCGCCGCGCACCGCGCGCAACCCGTTGCCGCGTCGGAGGAATCGCAGCCACACCCCGACCGCCGCCACGCCGCTGCGGGCCGCCCGAACGTAGGAACGTCGGCGCAGCAACAGGTTTGCCCGGTACAGCTCGAACAGCAGCGCGCCACGGCGGTAGCCGCCCTCCCGCGCGCCGCGCACCGCGTTGTCCAGCAACGCCAACGCTTCGTCGTACCGACCGCGCCGGATCTCCAGCCGTGACACCGCGGCGTCCAGGATGGCGTGGGCGGCGGTGTTGTGGCGCAGGCGGGAGAAGGTGCGGCGGGCTGCGGCGAAGTGGGCTTCCGCCTGGTCGTACCCGCCGCCGACGACCAGGATCTCCCCGATGGCGATGTGGTAGAAGCCGCTCTTGCGCTCGTACTCGGCGTGGGTGGCGTACCGGTAGTCCAACGCCTCGACCAGGTTCGCCAACGCTTCTTCGTCACGGCCGAGCATGTGCAGGACCCGCCCGCCGTAGTGGTGGGCGCGCGCCTGGGCCCGTGCGGTGCGGTAGGAATCGGCCGGCGCGTCGACCGCGAGCGCCGCCTGGTAGTGGCCCAGCGCGGTGCGCAGTCCACCTTGGACGTAGTGCAGGTTTCCCAGGCACACGTACACCTGCGGCAGCCGGTGGCGGCAGTCCGGGTCGGCGGTGCACGTGCCGAGGCAGCGTTCCAGCAGGCCCGACGCGGCCGCGTACTCGGTCAGGTCTATCGCGAACTGGGCCCGCACGAGGTCGACCTCCACCCGGTCCAGCGGGGTGCGGCACGCGGCCACCGCCCGGCCCAGCTCGGCCCGGCGCGACTCGTCGCCCCCGGTGACGCGCGAGTAGTAGGACGCCTTGGCCACGTGCGCCGGCCACGCCGAGCGGCCCGCCGACGCCAGCAGCGCGGCCGCCGACTCCAGCACGCCGGGGAAGTCGGCCACGCCGGTCCGGTCGCCCTGCTCGATCGCGCTGATCGCCAGCTCGGTCAGCCGCTCCACGAACCGGGACAGCACCGGACCGTCGACCACGACCCGGTGCCGGCCCACGTTGTCCAGGTCGTTGACCATCGCCTGGAGCACGTCCTCGGGGACGTCGTCGTGCGAGCCGCGCGCGGACCGCTCGAACGAGCGCCGCACCGCGTCGTGCAGCCGCTGCGGGTTCGCGCCGCCGTACCCCCGGAACGACCTCGGGCTCATCGCGGCCGCGTGTACTCGTAGAGCAGGCTGTGGATCGAGTACCGCGAGTTCAGCCGGGTCGCCTGCACCAGCCCGAGGTCGAGCGCCGACCGCAGGGTCGCGTCGAACACCTCCGCGGCCAGCCCGCAGATGTCGCGCAGCTCCTCCCCCGCCATCTCGTCGCCCCGCCGCTTCACGCAGAACGCGGTGATCAGCGCCTGGGCGTTCACCTCGCCCGCGACCAGTTCCAGCTCGGCCAGCGACCGGTCGAACAGGTGGTCCTTGACCCGCTGCCCGAGCCCCGCGCCCGGCTGCCCGGACAGCTCGGTCGCGACCCGGTCCAGCGGCAGACCGGTCGACAGGTAGTGCCCGACCACCAGCTTGAGCAGGTACGGGTTGCCCTCCGTGACCCCCACGACCGGCAGCAGCAGGTCGCGCGGCGCGCCCGCGAGCTGACCGTCGTCCCGGCCGATGTGCCGGACCAGCGCGATCGAGTCGTCCTCCGACAAGCCCCGGACGGTGTGCTGCTGGACCAGGCCGCTCGGGTCGTCGACCCGGCTGCGGCTGGTCACCACGAGCTTGTGCGGGCGCACCAGGCCGAACCGGTGCAGCCGCTGCACCAGCGCGGACGCCTGGCGCACCGTCTCGACGTTGTCCACCACCGTGACGATCGGCGGGTGCCCGGCCAGCGCGTCGCGGAACCCGTCGCCCCACTGCCGGGGGTTGGGGCCCAGCGCCACGTCCAGCTGGTCGGCGAGGTCGACCACCGCCTCCATCCACCACGCCCGCGCGTCCGGGTCGTCGTCCTCGGGGGCGTCGCCGCGCACCGTGGTCCACAGCACCCGGTCGACCAGGCCGTCACGGTGCGCCCGGTCCACGGCCTCGAACGTGACGGTCGTCTTGCCGACGCCGCCGGAGCCGCGCACGGCGAGGATCCACGAGCCGGTCGGGTTGGCGATCGCCTCGCGCACCCCGGCGGTCGCCGCGTCCGCCCCGAACAGCCGGTCGTGGTTGACCGCCGCCCGGTCGCGCCAGCCGCCCTCGGCCGGCGGCGGCACCGGGTGGCCGGGGACGTGCAGCCAGCCCACCAGCCGGCTCTCCTTCACCCGCGCCTCCACCCGGTGGTAGGTCTCGGGATCGACGTCCGGGTGCCCCTGCGCCACCACGTCCTCGTGGAAGCGCTCGGAGACGATCGCCGCCACGGTGACCTCGCGCGGGGCGGCGGCCAGGGCGGCGCGCAGCGGCGGGGCGTCGAGCAGGCGGGCCAGCAGGACCAGCGGGCGGCCGGTGTAGCCGAAGTCGTCCAGGACCACGTCCGCGTCGTGCACGGCCACCCGCACCCGCATCCGCTCGGACTCGGGCACCCGGTCGTTGTGCGCGCGCAGCGCGGCGTCCAACGCGCCCAGGACCGGGTGCAGCAGCAGCCGCTTGGGGTGGTGGTCGGGCACGGCGACGACCAGGCCGTCACCCCGGTCGTGCTCGTGGCAGCCGCTCCAGTCGATGCCCGCGGCCGCGAACGCCGAGCCGAGGTGCTCGCGCAGCGCCCGCCGCATCGCCACCGAGGCGGCGTTGTGCCGGCGGGGATCCGCGGACCGCTCGATGTCGACCGCGAACAGCGCCCGGTGTTCGGGTTCCAGCACGACCATGCCCCCAGACCCTAGGCCCGGACGGGGGTCCGCCGGCGGAATTCACCCGGCCGGTCGTCACCTGCGCCGCCGAAGTGCGGTCACGGCCGGCGGCGGACCGCGTTGTCACTGTGGACCGCTGCCGTGAAGTCGTTGTGCGCCAGGCAGGGCGACCGTGCCCAGGGCGCTCTCCAACTGCTCCCAGCGGGCCACCAGGTTGGTGATCATGAGCATCATGACGTCCGGGAAGGCGTAGAGGAACGTCTTGTAGCGGTAGTGGTCCAGGAAGAACGCGCGGACCTCGCCCACGGCGGTGACGGTGCTGGTGCGGGCGTTGAAGAACAGGTCGTGGCCGCCCAGCAGCGCGCCGGCCGACAGCACCGCGTGCTCGTAGATGCCGCCGAAGTCGACGCTGACCTCACCGGCGGAGATCAGGTAGATGCCGTGGGCGGCGGCGTCCTCGCGGCACAGGACGTCACCGGGGGCGAAGCCGACCTCGTCGAACATCGAGGCGAGCGTGTCCAGCTCGGTGCCGACCAGGGGCTCGAAGACGCGCACGCCGTACGGGTCGACGCTCGTCTTCAGGCAGGCGACGCGGTCGGCGAGCTCGGCCTCGGAGAGGTGGCCCATCCGCATTCCCGCGAAGCGCTTCATCCGGTCGATGTCGCGCCGCTGCCGGCGCGAGATCTCGGCGGTGGGCGGCTTGTAGAGCGCGGTGTTCCCGCTGATCCGCGCGGCCTCGCGCAGGCCCGACTCGTAGGCGCTGTGCACGCAGCCCCAGTGGTGGCTGTTGGTCGCCTCGCCCGCGAAGAACAGGTTCTCGCCGACCGGTTCGCCGAGGGTCTGGAGGTCGCGCGGCGAGCCGTCGACGCCGATGCAGGCGTACGAGCCCCGGGCGAACGGGTCGGCCGACCACGCGGTGCGCGTGATGTGCGTGGGCGTGGGCGTGTCGGGGCCGAACATGTCCTGGACGACGGTGGTCGTGTACGCGGCGACCTCGTCGTCCGACCAGGTCTCCAGCTCACGGCCGAGCGACGCGCCCAGCAGCAGCACCAGGGTGGCGCGGCCGTGCGACTTCCACATGCTGATCACGACCGTGGGGTAGCGGTCGGCCTCCCGGCACAGGTAGCCGAACACGTACTGGTCGGCCGGCCAGAACGGCTCCCGGTAGTGCAGCGCGATCTTGTTCAGGGTGCCGAAGCCGAGCCGTGCGACGGCCGCGCGCTTCGCCTCGGGCAGCGCGGGCCCGAACGTCACCGCGCCGCTCTTGAGGACGCCCAGCGGCAGGGTGACCAGCACCTTGTCGGCCAGGAAGTCGCCGTGGTCGGTGGCCACCCGCACCGGCTCGCCGGCGCCGCCCCGCTCGACCCGGGTCACGACGTGCTCCAGGCGGACGTCCAGCCCGTCGGCGAGGGCCTCCACCACCGACTGGTAGCCGTCGCGCAGGACGCTGTCCCCGTAGCCGTAGACCAGGTAGCCGTCTTCCCAGAACTTGTGCGAGAGCTTGCCGGCGTCCTCGGCGACGTCCTCCCGCAGGATCACGTTCAGGTGATAACGGATACCCCGTTCGTCCTCGTCGGAGAAATCACCGGACGCGATGATCTCGTTGACGGCGTCGGCCAGCGAGATATCGGGCAGCTCCCGTTTCCGGGCGAGGTCGGCCCGCTGTTCGAGTTCGTGCAGCACGCCGTCGGCGAGTTCGAGCATGCGGTTCTTCAGCGCGTGGCCGAGGGCCCGCCCGTCCGGCCCGATCAGCCGCAGCCGGTCGAACCCGCCGGTGTAGGCGCTGTCGCCGCCGACGTAGCCGTACGGGAGCTCCAGGCTCTCCACCAACTCGGTGATGGGGTTGCCGTCGGTGCCGTGGATCCAGTGCGCGCCCAGGTCGACGCCGTCGTGGTCGGTCCAGATGCGACCGCCGACGCGGTCGCGCGCCTCCACGACGGTGACCGGGTGCCCGAGGTCGCGCAGGGCGCGCGCGGCGGCCAGCCCGGCGATCCCGGCTCCGATCACCAGCACCGAGGGCGGTCCGGCCGGCGGGCGGTCATTCGGCCGGTCTTCCGGTTGGTGGTCCGTCATCGGAATGCGCCACGTCCTTCCTCGTAAGACCACAGCGCGGAAGACGCCACGACACTCCAGTGCGGCACTTTTGGGCTCGGGCGATTCCCTTCGATAAGGGGAGTCCTGACGTTAGCACAGGGCCCCGGACCCCTAAATATCACTAAAGAGTGAAACCATTCCGGCCACTGAATACGGTACGTAATCGACGGTCGGTGTCGGGATCACGACAGCGCGGGCGGTGATGCTCCGGGGCCGCGTCGACCGCGATCGGATGCCGGGACGGGAAGCGCGTGGTTTCGTGATCAGCGACAGGGATGACGGCGACGAGAGGACCCGGATGCACCTCGACCTGACCGGCAGGACGGCGTTGGTCACCGGCTCCACGCAGGGCATCGGCGAGGCGATCGCCACCGCCCTGGCCCGTGCCGGGGCGCGGACCGCGGTCAACGGGCGCAAGCCCGGGGCGGTGGCCGAGGCCGTGGCACGGATCCGGGCCGAGGTGCCCGGCGCGGACCTGGTGGAGGCCGTCGGCGACGTGGCGACGGCGGACGGGGTCCACGGTCTGCGGTCGTCGCTGCCCGAGGTCGACGTCCTGGTCAACAACGTTGGCATCTTCGGCGCGCGGCCGGCGCTGGAGATCACCGACGACGAGTGGCGGCGCTACTTCGAGGTCAACGTGCTCTCCGCCGTCCGGCTGACGCGCGCCTACCTGCCCGGGATGACCGGGCGCGGCTGGGGCCGGGTCCAGTACATCGCCAGCGACTCGGCCCTGGTGATCCCGGCCGAGATGATCCACTACGGGGTGTCCAAGACGGCGCTGCTGGGCGTGTCGCGCGGGTTCGCCAAGGAGGCCGCCGGGACCGGCGTGACGGTCAACAGCGTCATCGCCGGCCCCACGCACACCGGTGGGGTCGAGGAGTTCGTCTACCAACTGGTGGACAAGGACCTGCCGTGGGACCGGGCGCAGCGCGAGTTCATGCGGCTGCACCGCCCCCAGTCCCTGCTCGGCCGGCTGATCGAACCCGAGGAGATCGCCAACCTCGTCGTCTACCTCAGCTCCCCGCAGTCCTCCGCCACGACCGGCGCGGCGGTCCGGGTCGACGGCGGTTACGTGGACTCCATCGTGCCGTGACCGGTCGTCCCGTGGCCGAGGCGGGCGCTTCACTCGGTGGTCGGGAAGCCCAGGTCGATCCCGCCGTCGGCGCGCTCCGGCCAACGGCTGGTGACGACCTTGCCGCGGGTGAAGAAGTGCACGCCCTCGGTGCCGTGCGCGTGGGTGTCGCCGAACAGCGAGTCCTTCCAGCCGCCGAAGCTGTAGTACGCCATCGGCACCGGGACGGGGACGTTGACGCCGACCATGCCGACCTCGACCTCCCGCCGGAACCTCCGGGCAGCGCCGCCGGCACGGGTGAACACGCACGCCCCGTTGCCGAAGGGGTTGGCGTTGACCAGTTCCAGCGCCTCGTCGTAGGTGTCGACCCGGACCACCGACAGCACCGGCCCGAAGACCTCGTCGGTGTAGACGCTCATCCCCGGCGTGACGTGGTCGAGCAGGGTGGGGCCGAGCCAGAAGCCGCCCGCCGGGCCGTCCGGCCGGACGTCGCGGCCGTCGAGCACGACCCGCGCGCCGGCCCGCGCGCCCGCGTCGACGTAGCCGGCGACCCGGTCGCGGTGCTGCCCGGTCACCAGCGGGCCCATGTCGTTGGCGCGGGTGCCGTCGCCGGTCCTGATCCGGGCGGCCCGCTCGGCGATCGCGGCGACCAGCGGGTCTGCCACGCCGCCGACCGCGACGACCACGCTGACCGCCATGCAACGCTCCCCCGCCGACCCGAACCCGGCGTTCACGGCGGCGTCGGCGGCGGCGGCGAGGTCCGCGTCGGGCAGCACCACCATGTGGTTCTTCGCGCCGCCGAGGGCCTGCACCCGCTTGCCGTGCGCGGTCGCGGTCGTGTGGACGTGCCGGGCGACCGGCGTGGACCCGACGAACGACGCCGCCTTGATGTCCGGGTGGGTGAGCAGTCCATCGACGGCGGTCCGGTCGCCGTGCAGGACGTTGAACACGCCAGGCGGCAGTCCCGCCTCGGCCAGCAGCCGGGCCAGGGCGTTCGCCGCCGACGGCGTCTTCTCGCTCGGCTTGAGCACCACCGTGTTGCCCGCCGCGATCGCGATCGGCACGAACCACAGCGGGACCATCACCGGGAAGTTGAACGGGGTGACGACGGCGACCGGGCCGAGCGGTTGGCGGACCGAGCACAGGTCGACGCCGGTGGAAGCGTTCTCCGTCATCGCGCCCTTGAGCAGGTGCGCCGCGCCGCAGGCGAACTCGACCACCTCCTGGCCCCGGCTGATCTCGCCGAGCGCGTCGGCGAGCACCTTGCCGTGCTCGGCGGTGATCAGCCCGGCCAGCTCGGGTTTGCCCCGCTCCAGCAGTTCCCGGAACCGGAACAGGATCCGGGTGCGCTTGGTGAGCGAGAGGTCGCGCCAGGCCGGGAAGGCGGCGACGGCGGAGGCGACGGCGGCCCGGGTGTCGGCGGCGTCGGCCAGCGCGACCCGGCCGGTGACCTCGCCGGTAGCCGGGTCGGTCACCGGCGCGGTCGCCGTGCCGCTGCCCCGGTGGGCCCGGCCGTCGATCCAGTGCCGCACGGACGGGGCGGTGGTCATGAGCGGTCCTCCGCACCGGGCGCGACGAGGAGGGCCGCGAACTCAGCGGTCAGCTCGGCCACGGCGGCGTCGGCGGCCGGTGCCAGGCCGGGCATCCCGAAGAAGGGGTGGATGAGGCCGGGGTAGACGCGCAGCGCGGTGGGCACGCCGGCGCGCAGGAGCTCTGCCGCGTAGACGATCCCGTCGTCGCACAGCGGGTCGAACCCGGCCACGCCGACGACGGCGGGTGCGACACCGGCGAGGTCGGCCGCGAGCGCCGGCGAGGCACGCGGGTCCGCCGCGCGGGCGTCGTCGTCGGCGAGGTAGCCGCGCCGGATGACGGCCAGGTCGGCGCGGGTCAGGAAGAGCCCCTCGCCGTTGCGGGCCTCCGACGGGTAGCAGGCGGTGAAGTCGGTGACCGGGGAGGCCAGCAGTTGCCCGGCGACCGGGATCCCCGCGTCCCGGGCCGCGATCGCGGTGACCGCCGCCAGGTTGGCGCCCGAGCTCTCGCCGGCCAGGCCGATCCGGCGGGCGTCGCCGCCCAGGTCGTCGACGAACTCCGCGGCCCACCGCAGCGCCCGCTCCGCGTCCTCGACGGCGGCCGGGAACGGGTGCTCGGGGGCGAGCCGGTAGTCCACCGACACCACGCAGGCGTTCAGGTCGTGCGCGAGCCGGTGGGCCACGTCCCGCATCAGGTGGGCGCTGCCCATGGTGAAGCCGCCGGGGTGGAAGTAGAGGACGGTCGGCACCGGCCCGGTACGCCCGGCCGGCCGGACGAGGAGCAGCGGCAGGTGTCCGACACGCACCTCCTCGACGCCGCCGACCGGGGCGAAGGCCGCCGGGTCCCAGTG
Organism: Saccharothrix espanaensis DSM 44229; assembly: GCF_000328705.1. Classification (NCBI taxonomy): domain Bacteria; kingdom Bacillati; phylum Actinomycetota; class Actinomycetes; order Pseudonocardiales; family Pseudonocardiaceae; genus Saccharothrix; species Saccharothrix espanaensis. The sequence goes on from NC_019673.1 coordinate 5,147,003, forward strand.
GTCTTCGATCGCGGCCCGCATCCGTTCGCGCCTCTCGCCGGGCGTGCCGGCGAACCCGGCCGGCGCGCCGGCCGACCGGAGCGCGGCCAGGAAGCCGGCGATGTTCGGGTCCAGTGACATGGGGTCCTCTCAGCAGTGGAACTCTCGGGAGTGGGACTTCGGCGGTTCCGGCGGGGAACTCGGCGTCAGGCGCCGAGCAGGTGGTGGTGCGACGCCAGCGCGAGCGCGCGGACGCGGTCCAGTACGTCGCCGACCAAGCGGCCGGCGCGTTTGCGGACGACACCGTCGACCAGGACGGTGTCGACGTTGCCGGGGTGGGCGGAGGACACCAGGGCGGCCACGGGGTCGGTCACCGGGAAGAGGTTGGCGTCGGTCGCGCGGACCAGCACGACGTCCGCGCGTTTGCCCGGCGTGAGGCTGCCGACCTGGCCGCCGAGCCCCAGCGCGTCGGCACCGCCCCGGGTGGCCAGGGCGAACGCCTCGTGCACGCCGAACGGGGCGAGCCGGTCGGCGAACCGGGAACGGCCTTCGGCGAGCTGGCTGCGGTGGGCGGCCAGGCCCACCCGCAGCTGGGTGAACAGGTCGGCCGCGCCGAAGGTCTCGGTGTCGCTGCTCAGGCCGGCGTCGATGCCGAACGCCCGCACCCGGTCCAGCGGGGTGTGCCCGATGCCGGGGAAGGACTGCTCGTGCTGGGGCGCGAGGGACACCGACGCGCCGCACCCGGCGATCATCGCGAACTCCTCGTCGCTCGATTCGCTGCAGTGCACGAAGTTCAGGTCCGGGCCGAGCAGGCCGGCGCGGTGCATCCGCGCGATCGCCGCCACCGCGCCGTGTTCCGGGCCGCACCCCATGTGGATGGACGTGCGGATGCCGAGGTCGCGCGCCATGGCGAGGTCCTGCGCCGTCACGTCCATCGTGGACAGCTCCGGGCCGCGGCCGGCGAGCTGCAACGTCACCAGCGCGCCGTCGTCGGCCAGCAGCTCGCGGCGGATCCGGCGGACGTCGTCGGTGTGCGGCCGCGAGCTGTCGGCGATCCACGCCGGGAGGTCGACCAGCGGCCAGCCGTGGCCGAAGACGGCGCGGATCCCGGCGTCGCGCAGCGCCGCGATGGCGTGGTCGCTGTGCTCGGGCGAGTTCTGCACGTGCGACCAGTCCATCAGCGTGGTCGTGCCCGCGTCGAGGGCGGACAGCGCGCCCAGCAGGGTGCCCGCGTAGACGTCCTCGGGGCGGTAGCGCGGGCCGAGCCGGCCGAACATCTCGCCGAAGTAGGCTCGCAGGTCGAGTTCGGTGCACCGGTGCCGGACGGCGGACTGCCAGGTGTGCTTGTGGGTGTCCACGAGACCGGGCAGCACGATCATGTCGGTGGCGTCGAGCACTTCGGCGCCGTCGTGGTCGAGGTCCGGTCCGACGCGGGCGATCAGGTTGTCCTCGATGAGCACGTCGCAGCCGGCGGCGGTGCCGAGCGCCGGGTCTCCGGTGACGACGTGGCCGTTGGTGATCACGGTGCGTCGTGGTGTGCGGTCGGGCATCGCGGGTCCTCGTTCCGGTGCGGTCATCGGCCGACGGCCGACGGGTGCGGTTCGGCGGTCGCCAGGCACAGCGCCGCCCGGTGGGCGTCGAGCACCTCCTCGTCGGTCGGGCGGACGTCCCAGGCGCGCGCGACGTAGGCGTCCGGCCGGATCAGCGCCGTCGTGGCACCGGCCAGTTCCCGGGGCAGGACCCCGACCCGCGTGGTGGTGATCGCCGCGGGCAGCGCTCGGCCGCCGGTGGTGTCGACCAGGACGAACCCGGCGTCCTTGGCCACCTCGACGTAGCTGGTGCCGGGGTCGACCGGGAAGTCGTCGACGCGGGTGCCGTCGGCGCGGTGCGGGTCGGACGCGCGGTGGTAGGAGGTGCCGAAGCCGCTGAGCCGGTCCCGCAGGACCGCGTTGACCTCGGGTACCGGGACCAGTTCGCGTTCCACGAAGTCCTTCAGCGCGAGGCCGCCGGGCGAGAAGTCGAAGTGCAGGGCGCACTGCGCGGCCACGTCGTCCATCAGCGCTTCGAGCACGGGGTGGCGTTCGTCGTGGTAGGTGTCGAGCAGGGCGTCGGGCGCTTGGCCGGTGGCGGCGCGGCCCAGCTTCCAGCCGAGGTTGAAGGCGTCCTGGATGCAGTAGTTCATCCCGATGCCGCTGGCCGGGTAGTGCACCCTGGTCGCCTCGCCGACCAGCAGCACGCGGCCGCTGCGGAACGCGGGCACCCGGAGGTGGGCGTCGCCGTAGCGGGAGAGCCACCGCGCGGTGGTGATGTCGAAGTCGGTGCCGAAGATCAGCCGCAGGGACTCCCGGACCTCCGGGATGGTGACCGGTTCGGTCTTGGGCACGTGCCGGCGGTGCTCGGCGACGATGATGAACCGGGTGGTGCCCCGGCCGAACGGGTAGGCCAGCACCCAGCCGTGCTCGTTGCGCCGCATCCGCATCGACGCCTGCCACGGGAAGGCCAGGTCCGCGTCGACCGCGACGGCGGTCATCCGGGTCGGGTGGCCTTCGAACGGGATGCCGGCGGCAGCCCGCACGAGGCTGCGCGCGCCGTCCGCGCCGACCAGGTAGGGCGCGGTCAGCTCGACCGGCGCTCCCCCGGCGTCGAGGGCGGCGACGGTGACCCGGTCGGCGTGCGCGGTGTGGCCGGTGTAGGTGACGCCCCGGCGGAAGTCGACCCCCTGGTCCAGCGCCCACTCGGCGAGCAGGTGCTCGGTGGTCATCTGCGGCAGGATCAGGGCGTAGGGGAACTTGCTGTCCAACTGGTCGTACCGCAGGCCGGAGAGCCCGGCGTACATGTACCGCGGCACCTCGAAGTCCGGCCGCCACCGGCCCGCCGCCGCGCGGAACCTCCCCATCAGGCCGCGGGCGTCGAGCAGTTCGAGCACGCGCGGCTGGATCACGCCGGCGCGGGAGTGGGTGTCCTCGGTGCGCCGCTCCAGCACGACGACGTGGGCTCCGGCGCGGGCGGCCTCGGCGGCGGCGGTCAGACCGGCCGGGCCGCCACCGACGATGACGACATCGGCTGACGGGGCGCTGTTCGGCATGGGATGTCCTCCACTACGACCGGTGTGCGGTCAGATGTCCGCTAGGCGGTCATCGGCCGCCGCGAAGAAGGATGCGACTTCCGCACGGCACTGTCAAGAACGAATGAACAAGACTTTTTCTTTGCATCAAAGGCTTTACTTTCAATCCAACGCAGGCCGAGCAGGCGGACGGGTGTCCGCTGGACGGCCGCCGGACGCGACGGCCGGCCGGCGCGGCTAGGCTGACGTCCGATCTCCGAGGAAGGGAGTGCGATGCCCCGCGACGACGCCGGCCCCGACTTCATCGAGGCCCTGGCGCGCGGCCTCGACGTGCTGAAGTGCTTCGGCACGCGCCCCGCGCCCCTGTCGCTGACCGAGATAGCGACCGCGACCGGCCTGGCCCGGCCGACGACCCGCCGGATCGTGCTCACGCTCGAACACCTGGGCTACGTCCGGTCCACGCCCGACGGCGTGACCCTCACGCCCCGCGTGCTGGAACTCGGCGTCGCCTACACCCTGTCCACCGGCCTGTGGGAGGTCGCGCGGCCCCACCTGACCGCCCTGGTCGAGCAGACCGACCAGGCCGCTTCCATCGCGCAGCTGGACGGCTCGGACATCCTGTACGTGGCCCGCGTGGAAGCTCCCAAGGTGGTCTCGGTCAACGTCACGGTGGGCACCCGCTTCCCCGCCGCCGGCACCGCGCTCGGCAAGGTCCTGCTCGCCGCCCTGGCCGCCGACGACCTCCGCGCCGCGCTGGCCACGCCCGGCCGCTCGACCGTCCGCCCACGCCGGACCAGGTCCGACGCCGAGCTGGAAGCCGAACTGCGCGAGGTCCGCGCGCGCGGCTGGGCCTCGACCGACGAGGAGGTCGCGCTCGGCGTGCGGGCCGTCGCCGCACCGCTGCGCGACGGGGACGGGCGGATCACGGCGGCGGTCAACATCGCCGCCATCACCGCCGAGGTCGGCCACCGGGAGCTGATCGAGGACCTGCTGCCGCTGCTGCTGCGGACCGCCGGGGCGATCGGCCGCGACTTCGACCTGGTCCACGCCGCTCCGCAACGGGTCGTCCGCCGCGCTCAGCCGGGCGGCTCTCCGCGCCAGGCGGCGCGGAGCAGTTCCGCCACTCCCTCGTAGGTCACCGGCGCGGGGTTCGCGTACGGGTCCCGCAGGGCCTGTTCCGCGATCCGCCCGATGTCCGACTCGGCCATCCCCAGCTCGCGCAGCGACCGCGGCGCGCCGAGCTCCCCGGCGAGGTCCCACAGCCGGCGTGCCGGGTCGCGGGTGCTCCAGGCGCGGGACAGGGCGTCGACCGCGTCGGGGGCGGCGTCCTGGTTGTAGGCCAGCACGTGGGGCAGGACGACGGTGTGCGTCGGGGCGTGCGGGAGGTCGAGCGTGCCGCCCAGCGCGTGGCAGAGCTTGTGGTGCAACGACATCGTCGTGGCACCGAGGCACGCGCCGCACAGCCACGACCCGTACAGCGCGGCCGTGCGGGCTGCGAAGTCACCGACCGCGACGCCCGGCAGCGCCTCGGCCATCGCCCGCGCCCCCTCCTGCGCCATCAGGGAGACGATCGGCGAGCGGTCGGGGGCGTAGAGCGCCTCGACGGCGTGCGCGATCGCGTTGAAGCCACTGGTGATCGACAGCCCGACCGGCAGTCCGACGGTCAGTTCGGGGTCGTAGAGGACGCTGACCGGCAGCACCTTGCGGTCCTTGCCGGTGCGCTTGCGCCCGTTCTCGGTGAGGCCCCACACCGGGGTCATCTCCGAGCCCGCGTAGGTGGTCGGCACCGCGACGACCGGCAGGCCGTGCTCCAGCGCGACCGCCTTGCCCAGCCCGATCGCCGACCCGCCGCCGACCGCGACGCAGCTGTCCGCGCCGAGGTCGGCCGCCCGGTCCCGGGCACGGCGGGCCACCTCGACCGGGACGTGCATCCGCGCTTCGGCGAGCACCCCCGCCGAGTGCGCGCCCAGCGCGCGGGAGATCGCCCGGCCGGTCTCCTCCTGCTCCGGCGAGCACAGGACCAGGGCCCGGCGCAGGCCCAGCACGCCGATCTCCGCGGGCAGTTCCTCGACCACGCCCGCGCCGAAGCGCACCCGCATCGGGGCGGCGTCGTAGGTGAACGGGTGCACGGTCATCGCGCACCGTCCGAGGGGCTCAGCACGACGTCGAAGTGCACGCCGCGGAACGGGTTCGGCAGTCCCTCCGCCGCAGCCCGCTCCGGGTCGTCCACCAGCGGGAACTCGCGCACCAGACTGGGTTTGACGCCGAACACGGCGTCCGAGCCGAGGTACGGGGTGCCCGCGACGAACAGGTGCGTGGTCACCGTGCGGTAGCCGGGCGCGGACACCTCGAAGTGGATGTGCGCCGGGCGGTTGGGGTGCCGGGCGGTCGCCGCCAGCAGTTGTCCGACCGGGCCGTCCGCCGGGATCGGGTAGTGGCGCGGCACGATCGACCGGAACCGGAACCGCCCGTCGCCGTCGGCGGTGAACAGGCCGCGCAGGTTGCGGTGCGGCTGCACGTCGGGCTGCTGCACGTCGTAGAAGCCCTCGTCGTTGGCCTGCCAGACATCTACCTGCGCGCCCGGCACCGGCCGCCCGTCGGCACCGCTCACGCTGCCGGTCACCAGGCACGGCGTGCCCAGCCCGTCCTCGGCGATGGTGGCGCCGAGTTCGCGCCGGGGCGAGGCGACGACGTGGAAAGGGCCCTCCACAGTGGACTCGGTGAGCCCGTCGACGGCCCGGTTGTTGATCGTCTCGACCAGCATCGACACCCCGAGGACGTCGGAGAGCAGGATGAACTCCTGCCGGGTGTCGGTGCAGGTCTGACCGGTCCGGGTGAGGAACCCGATCGCCGCCGCCCACTCCTCCCCGGTCAGCTCGACGTCCTTGACGAAGTCGTGCAGGTGCCGCACCAGCGAGGTGAGCACGTGGCGCAGGCGCGGGTCCGGCGTGCCGGCGAAGCTCGCCGCGACCACCTCCGCCGACCGCTCCTCGCCGAACAGCTCGCTCGCCGGGGGGTCGTCCCGTTCGGGCATGGTCTCGTCCTCCTGGTCCTCTCGGGGTGGGCACGAAAGCCCGGTGGCACCGGCACTTCCCGCCCCGGGCCGCAGGCCCGGCAGGCCGCGCGGCCGAGTGTCGCCGCGACCGGCCGGCCGGGCCAGCGCGGTGTCCGTTCAATGGACGGCCGTCAGGTGCCGCGAACCCGGGTGCCCGGCCGCCACCCGAGCACGCGCGAGATGCCCAGACCGCCGGCGACCAGCGACGGCAGCGCCGCCTGGTGCTTGACCGAGCCGGTGCGCACCACCACCGACAGCGCCGCGACGACCGCACCGTCGCCGTCCACGATCCGGGTCGCGACCGAGTCCGCGCCGGTGGTCAGCTCGCCCCGGACGTTCGCGGTGCCGGTGCGGCGGCACTCGGCGAGCTCGCTGCGCAGGACCGTCGGGTCGACCACCGTCCGAGGCGTGAAGCGGCGCAGGGTGCCCGACAGCACGCCGTCGATCAGGCCGCTCCCGCCGTGGGCCAGCAGGACCTTGCCCACGCCCGAGCAGTGCAACGGCAGCCGGCCGCCGACCTGCGAGACCAGTCCGGGCGCGCGCGGGGCGGAGAGCCGTTCGATGATCACGGCGTCGGTGCCCTCCAGCACGGCGAGCTGCACGTGCTGGCGCAGGGCCGTGTAGAGGTCTTCCATGAACGGCTGGGCGCTGGTGCGCAACGCCTCGGTGAGCGGGGCCAGCGTCCCGAGCTGCCACAGCCGCAGGCCGATCGTGAAGCGGCCGTCGTGGTCACGGCTGAGCGCGCCCGCCTCGGTCAGCTCCACGGCCAGCCGGCGCACGGTGGCGTGCGGCAGGCCGGTTCGGCGCACCAGGTCGGCGAGGCTGAGCGCGGTCTGGTCGGGCTGGAAGGCGAACAACACCTCCAGCAGGCGGGAGCTGACGCTCCGGCCGGGCTCGTTGGTGCGGGGCACGGCACGCCTCCCTGTCCATCGACCGGGTCCTCGAACGGCCCTCGGCGGGCCGTCGGCTGGTCTTCCGAAGACGAGTATGTCCATAGGATGACCCATCCCGCGAGTTCGCCCGGTCCTTCCGCCCACCATGGCGTGGTCACCGGGAAGCCCACGACCGCGAGAGCCGAGGACCGAGATGTCCGGGTCGAACACACCGAGGATCGCGATCCTCGGCGGCGGGATCGGCGGTCTGGCCGCCGCCGCGTTCCTGCGCCGCGCCGGGCTGCGCAGCACCGTCTACGAGCAGGCGCCGGCGCTGGCGGAGGTCGGTGCCGGCCTGGTGGTCGCGCCGAACGCCGCCCGCCTCCTGCGCCGGCTCGGCGTGCTGGAGGAGCTGGCGCGCCGCGCGGTCCGGCTGGACGTCGGCTGGGAGTTCCGGCGCTGGCGGGACGGGGCGGTCCTGTCGGCCGAAGACCTCGCCTCGGCGTGCGAGCGCCTCTACGGCGAGCACACCTACACCGCGCACCGGGCCGACCTGCTGGAGGTCATCAAGAGCGCCGTCGCGCCGGGGACCGTCCGGCTCGGCCGGCGCTGCACGGCGCTGACCGTGCGCGACGGCCGCCCGTCGCTGCGGTTCGCGGACGGCGAGGTGGTGGAGGTCGACGTCGTCATCGGGGCGGACGGCGTGCACTCGGTGGTGCGCGGCGCGATCACCGAACCCCGGCCGCCGGCGTACTCGGGCCTGTGCGCCTTCCGCGCCCTCGTACCCGCGCGGGACGCGCCACCGTTCGCCCTGCGGCCCGCGCAGGCGCTCTGGCTCGGGCCGGGCCGACACCTGGTGCACTACCCGATCTCCGCGGGGAAGTTCGTGAACCTCGTGGCATTCGCGCCTGCCGGCGAGGACTCGGTGGAGTCGTGGACGGCGCGGGCGACGGTCGAGGAGTTCCTGCGCGAGTTCGCCGGGTGGGACCCCAGACTGCTCGACCTCGTGCGGGCGGCGCAGACACCGGGCCGGTGGACGCTGCTCGACCGCGCACCGCTGGCGCGGTGGAGCCGGGGCCCGGTCACGCTGCTCGGTGACGCCGCGCACCCCATGTTCCCGTTCTTCGCCCAGGGGTCCGCGCAGGCGATCGAGGACGCGGCCGTGCTGGCGCGGTGCCTGGCGGAGGACACCGCCGACCCGGTCGCGGCGCTGGCCCGGTACGAGGCACTGCGCCTGTCCCGCACGACCAGGCTCCAGGAGGTGAGCCACGGGCGCTCGCACCTCAACCACCTCCCCGACGGGCCGGAGCAGCGGGCGCGCGACCGGTCCTTCGCCGAAGCCGACCCGCTGGTGGCCAACGGGTGGATCTACCAGTACGACCCCGACCAGCGCACCGCCCCCATGGTCGCTCAGGCCGACAGGCCCTGATCGGAACGGCGTCCTGCCCGAACGTCCTTTGTGGAGCAACAGGGCGTTCATCCATCGGACACCGTGCTGACGGCCCGCCGGCCGTCGCGGACAGTCTGTGCAACCACTCGCGGCACCGTGGCCGCGACAGTTCTCGAGGAGTGCGGAGATGAAGGTATTCGATGTGCGGGACATCCCGACGGGTGTCGACGCCGCGCTCGCGGTCGTGGAGAACCCCCGGCACCGGCACGTGTTGAAGAACTACCGGCGGCACGCGTTGCTGGAGGTGTCCGGGCTGTGGGAGGACATCCTCATCCCGACGATGACCGTCGAGCACCCCCTCTACCGGCTCACCGAGCGCGGCCGGACCCTGGTGTGCGACGGCATGGACGAGGTCCGCGGGCTCTACGCGGACATCGTCGGGCGCGGGGTCAACGTCTTCGGCGCGCTGGAGGAGGAGGTCGCCGTGTCGGACTACGGGATCTTCATCGAGGCGGTCTTCGCCCAGGTGGTGCGCGGCACCGATCCGGCGCTCGCGGACGAGGGCGTCGACCCGGCCGGCGTCTACCAGGTCTCGCACCGGTTCGCCGCCGCCTGGCCGTACCGCGACGGCCGCCTGGTGGGCGAGTTCGTCTACGACGACACCGGCAGTTGGCGGGTGGACGAGGTGCCGCCGTCCGCGCTGCTCACCCCGGCGCAGGCCCGTGCGGCACTGGCCCCCTACCTCGCGCAGAGCCCGCTGTCGGAGATCGAGGAAGGTCTCCGGTTGTTCCGGGACGCGTGAACACCGTGACCCCGGAACCGGTGGACGCGGCCGGCCCGTACGTGGACGTCCACGCGCACTTCTCGATGCCGAGCACGGCGGACGAGCGCACGCGTGCGTGGCAGGCCATGCTGGCGCAGGGCATCTACTTCCGCGAACCGCACGAGTGGTCACCGGAACAAGCTCTGTCCTACATGGACTCCTCCGGCACGGCCGTGCAGTTGCTGAGCAACATCCCGACCAGTCTGCCCGCGCTCCGGGCGTCGAACGACTACGGGGCGTCGCTCGTCGCGGAGCACCCGTCGCGGTTCGGCCTGCTGGCGGCCCTGCCCACCGACGACCCGTCGGCGGCGGTGGCGGAGGCCCGACGCGCCAGGGACGTCCTGGGCGCGGACGGTTTCGCCGTGACGACGAACTACCGCGGCGTCCACCTCGGCGACGACTCCCTTGCCCCGTTGTGGCAGCAGCTCGACGAGTGGGGCTCGGCGGTGTTCGTCCACCCGGACGCGCGCCGACCGCCGACCCTCGACCACCCGGCGCCGCTGTACGAGGTGGCCTTCGACACCGCCCGGACCGTCTTCGACATGGTGTTCCGCCGGACGTTCGCCCGCCACCCCGGCATCACGTTCGTGATCGCGCACTGCGGGGGCGCGTTCCCCGCGCTGACCGGGCGGCTCCGGTTGCTCGGCGACGAATCGTGGGTGCCCCAGGGGATCACCGCGCACGACGTCGACGCGCAGGTCTCCACCCTCTACGTCGACACCGCGGCCACCGCCTTCGCGCCGTCGCTGCTCCCGGCCGTGGCGGCGGTCGGAGCCGACCACATCGTCTACGGCAGCGACTGGGGAGCACCGTGCACGACCCCGGCGACCGCCGAGGCGAACCGGGCGAGCCTCGCGGACTGCGGGGCCCTGTCGCCCGCCCAGGCCGCCGGTGTCCGGGACCGGGCGCTCGACCTGTTCCCCGACGTGGCACGGCGGTCGGGCCGCCCGGCCGGTCGGCCCAACCTGTGAGGAGACCTCCATGTCCACCACCGGGCTCGTCGCGCACGACGCCGACCCCGCCGGCCGACGCCGGCAGAACACCCTCGTCACCATCATGTTCTTCGCGGCCGGGATCGTGTTCCTGGACCGCTTCGGGATCACCTTCCTGTTCCCGCAGATCGGCGCGGAACTCCAGCTGACCAACAGCCAGCTCGGCTCGCTGGTCTCGATCACGGCGATCACCTGGGCGATCTCCAGCCTGATCTTCTCGGTGCTCTCGGACCGGTTCGGCGGCCGGGTCAAGTGGCTGATCGTGACCAGCCTGGTCCTGTTCTCCTGCGCGGTCGCCCTGATCGGGCTGGCCCGCGACTACGAGACGATGCTGCTGTTCCGCGCGGTCATCGGGTTCTGCGAGGGCCCGGCGATCCCGCTGATCCAAGGTGCGGTCGCACGGGCCGCGGCACCCGGCAGGCGCGGCCGCGACCTGGGCGTCGTCATCGCCGGCACGCTGGTCATCGGCAGCGCGCTGGCACCGGGGATCATGATCGGGCTCGCCGCGGCGGCCGGCTGGCGGCCGGCGTTCGCCCTGGTCGCCGTGCCGGGGATCGTGGTGGCGGTCCTGGTGGCGGTGTTCATGCGCGAGGACCGGGCCGCCGAGGGCCCGCACCGGGTGCGGGCCCGCGACTTCCGCCAGGTGCTGACCAACCGCAACGTCCTGCTGGCGCTCGTGGGCACCACCGTGTGCATCGGTTCCAGCATCGGCTTCGGCACGTTCGTGCCGGTGTTCCTCGCCGGCGCGGGCCACTCCCCCGGCACGTCCACGCTCGTGCTCACGGTGTACGGCCTGGTGATCGCGCTGGGCAACGTCGTCGCCCCGGCGGTGTCCGACCGCTTCGGGCGCAGGCCGGCCCTGTTCGCGGCCGCGCTGTGCAGCGGGCTGGTGCCGCTGTTCTTCGTGCTGTTCGTGGATTCGGTGCCGTTGCTGCTGGTGTCGATGGTGGTCGGGCTGATGGCGGGAGGGTCGCTGACGCTGATCGCCTACGTGGTGCCGGGCGAGTCCGTCCCGCCGGAGCTGATGGCCACCGCGTTCGCCCTCCAGATCGCGGTCGGCGAGACGGTGGGCGGAACGCTGGGGCCGCAGATCGGTGGCGCGATCGCCGATGCCACGCACAGCCTGACCAACACCCTGCTGCTCTACGGCGCGGCACCGGTCGTGCTGGCCGTGGTCGCCCTGCTGATCAGGGAGACCGCCCCGCGCCGGGGGTGACTTCCGACGCGGAAAGCAGTCCGCAATGGGCTACAGAGGACCCCCGGTCCGCCCGGTCAGGTGGAACAGGTCGGCCCACTGCGGTGCGGTGAGGCTCTTGGGGAGGGCGGTGGGCAGCAGGCGGTGGTGCCTCGTCCACTGCCGGAGCGCCGGCCGGGAGATGTCCGGGGCCGCGGCGGCGACACCGGGGCGGGGCCGGAACGCCGCCGCCGGGACGCGGCGGACCAGCCGGAAGTCGAACCACGGCCACCACTGCGCCGTCATCAGGGTCGCGCCGCCCACACCGGCCCGGCGGCGCGCCACCTCCTACTGCACCAGCAGCACGGCGTCGGTCCAGGCCCGACCAGCCGGGCCAACCGCGCGGCCCGCCGCCGGTCGACCTCCACGGCGGTCAGCGGCCGGCCCAGCCGGTGCAGCGGCCGGGTCAGCGCGCCGTCGCCCGCGCCGATCTCGACGATCGGACCGCCGGTGGCCGCGACGAGGTCCACGATCGTGCCGATCACGTCGTGGTCGATCAGGAAGTTCTGGCCCAGCTCGCGCCGGCCGGGGTGGGGGGTGCGCACAGGATCTCCGCTGCGTCGAGGTCAGCCGGGCAGCGCACAACGGCGCGCCGGGCACGGACTCGGTGCGGCGGCGGATCTTCGGGGACGCCGAAGCTGCCGGCCACTGCGCCGCAACCGGTTTTCGGGTCCGGACGGCACGTGCCGCCGGTCAGATCCACAGCGAGCCGCCGGCGGACTCGTCGTCGGTGCCCAGCACCGGGTACTCGCACCGGGGTGACAGGCAGTCGACCGCTTCGACCTTGTGGCCGATGAACGCGCCCCGCGTCTCGGGCGCGGCGCGCAACACGACCTTGCCGGCGGTGACCCGGCCCAGGTCGTAGAGCGCGGAGTCGAACGGGCCGTCGTCGCCCGGGTCCGCGGCGGAGGAGGCCAGGACCACGCCGGCCCCGGTGATGTGGATGTCGGAGATGTGCCGGACGTGCTCGACCGGGAACGGCACCCGGACCGTCGCCGCCGCGGTCGGCCCGAAGGTGAGGCCCGCCAGGTCCAGCGGGGCGGAGTACAGCGTCGCGGGACGCTCGTCCTGGCCCCGGTCCGCCCAGAGCGCCACGAACCCGGAGCCGCTGCGGGTCAGCGCGAAGCTCTCGTAGTTGTCGCCGGCCTGCCCGGCCGGCAGGTGGAACGTCCGCAGCACGGTCGCCCGCAGGTCGCGGACCCGCAGGTGGAACCCGTTGCCGAGGCTGTCCACCGCGAGGAACTCGTCACCGGCCCCCGACGGGTACTGCTCGATCGCCTCCAGGTCGACCGGCTCCGGGCCGTCCCACCGCACCGGCCGCACCGCGACCACCCGCCCCCGGCGCAGCTCCGCCCGCGCCAGCCGGTTCTCGCCGGGGTTCTTGTTGTCCCGCACCACGAGCGCCGAGAACGCGCCGGGCACCACCCCGGTCACCGCCACGCCGCTGACCCCCGCCGTGATCCCCTCGCCGATCCGCTGCCAGCCGATCCCCGACGGGGGCTGGGCCGACGCCCCGCCGACCAGGGCCGCACACGTCGCCACAACGGTGGCCAACCCGACAACGATCCGGACAGGGTGCATCGCACAACCTCCACAGCCGACTGGGAACGCTCGGCGGGTCCGGTGCGCCCACCGCCGTAGATCGTCACCCACAGCGGCGGGGTCGTTGGCGCGAAAGGAACTTCGTCAGCCGTCCAGGGTCCGGATTCACCGCTACCGGTGACAGTGGCGAACCGACAGTGGCGAACCGATCGTGGCGAACCGATCGTGGCGAACCGATCGTGGCGAAGTCCCGCCCGGTCAGCCGGCGGGGCTCTTCAGGGGGTTGCCCCGCAGCACGCCGCCCTTCGGCGCGTCGTCCTTCGGCTCATCGAACGCGTTGCTCTTGAGGGCTTCGAGGTAGCGGTCCATGAGGTGGTCGCGGACGCCGTCGCTCGCCGGGGCGAACGCGTCCGCGGTCAGGCCCTTGGCCCGGTCGGCGACACCGCCGAGCGTCGACATCTCCTCGCGGATCTTCCCGCCGGAGTCGATGTAGTGCAGGGTCTCGACGTGGTGGAACGCGGGCTCGGGCGGCACCTGCGGGACGATGTCGTTGTTGTTGACGAACCGGTGCGTGCGGTCCCGGAAAGCCTCGTCGTGCGCCTTGGCCAGCACCCGGTCGCACACGCGGGGCTGGCCGAAGGTGTAGACGCCGTCCGGCAGCAGCCTGGGTTCCTCGAAGTGCAGCCGCATCCCGGCGAGCGCGGCGAGCGCCCCGCCCAGGCTGTGCCCGGTGAACCAGATGGTCTGGTCGTTGTCGCGCAACTCGGTGATGGCGTCACGGACCTGCGGGTAGATCGACTGGAGCGCCTCGCCGAACCCGTAGTGCACGAACCCGTGCCCGTCCGGTCCCGGCCACGGCGGCGTCGTGGTGTCGGAGAGCCAGTCCTTGATCTGCGCGGGCTCGGTGCCCCGGAACGCCGTGACGATCATCCGGTCGCTGGCCGCCGTGTACGCCTGGGTGTCCTGGAGCGGGAACGGTGGGCGGAAGGTCGTCTCGTGGTGCCGCACCCGGTCGAAGCCCCAGTCGTGCGCGGTCTGCTCGACGGTCTCGGGCGGCTGGTAGGCGAGCTTGGCGGCCTCGGCCAGCCAGTAGGCGTGGGGCAGGCCGTACGCGGTGGCGGCGTGGTCGAATGCTTGGACCGACATCGTGGGTCTCCTCACGGTTCCGACAGCAGGAGTCCCGACCCGTTCTAGCCGCCCCGGCGCCGGCCTGCTCCGCCGAACCGATCACACCACCCGCCCGTGCCCGCCCGGTTCACCCGCACGTGGCACGGCCCAGGAGTAGACCCGCCGCCACGAGCAGACCCCGTGCGTGCACGCTTGTCCCGGAGTGCCCGGTCGCCGCGCGGCGACCGGGCACCGCCGTCACACGTCGACCGACACGACGTGGTGGCCCCACGGCGGGAGGTCGACGTAGAGGCCGTCGGTGGACAGGGCCTGGCCGTCGCGGTGGAAGGTGTCGTCGCGCAGCAGTTCCCGGAACACCGGGGTCGTGTCGGCGAGATCGGTCCACGGCAGGACCACCCGGCCCTGGGACGCGACCGGCGAGAGGTTGACCACGACCAGCGTGCGCGCGTCCGGGGCGGTCCACGACCAGGCCAGCAGGTTGTCGCGGGTCCGGTTGTCCGGCCAGCCCCGGAGGTCCAGAAGCTGCCAGGTGCCCCGGCGGACCTCGTTCGCGACGCCCACCAGCCGGTGGTGCCACGCCGCCAGCCCGGTGTCGTCGGGTTCGTCCGGGGCGCGGTCGAGGAACACCGGGACCCGAGTGCGCCGGCCCTCGAACTGGCCTTCGTGCCACAGCGTCCCGCCGGGCAGGGTGGCCAGGACGACCGCCGTCGCCGGCACGGCCTCGCGCGGCAGCCGGGACGCCGCGCGCGGTTCGTCGTGGTTCTCCAGGAACCTCAGCAGCCGGGACTGGTAGACCGGGTCGGCGCGCAGGTGGTCACGCACCCCGTTCGGGTCGAGCCCGGTGACGCGGTCGTAGAGGCGCTTGTCGTAGCAGAGGTCGAAACCCTGCTGCTGGAGCGTCCACTCCAGGTCCCAGTACGCCTCGGCGATCAGCAGCGTGTCCGGGTGGCGGGTGCGCAGCTCGCCGAGCACCTCCGGCCAGAACTCCGTCTCCGGCGGCGGTCCGGTGCGCCCGCGCCACGTCCGCGCGAACACGTCGTTGGTGGGCAACATCGCCATGTCGCACCGGATCGCGTCGCAGTGGCCGGCGATGTCGGACAGCGTCCGCACGGTCGCGGCGCGCATGGCCGGCGAGAAGGCGTCGAGCTGCACCACGTCCGGCCACGGCGGGAAGTACGGGTCGCGGCCCCGCGCCAGGACCCGGCCGCCCACCGCGAGCCACGCCTCCGGGTCGTCCACCAGGTCCCGGTGGCTGCCCCGCACGAACAGCTCCGGCGACTCGGTGACCCACGGGTGGTCCGGCGCGACGTGGTTGGGCACGTAGTCCAGCACCAGCAACGCACCCCGGCGGGCCAGCGCCGCGCGCGCCTTCCACAGCCCCGAACGCCCGCCGAACCGCTCGTCCACCTCGTACCGCCGCACGCAGTACGGCGACCCGATCACGTCGTCGTCCCGCAGGTCCGGCAACGCCCGCCGGAACGACTGGCGCGTGCCCGCGTCCACCAGGGCGAGCCCGGCGGCGCTGCGCTCCCACACGCCCATCAGCCACACCGCGTCGATGCCCGGCCGCACCACGGCGTCCCACGCCTCGTCCGGCACGTCGCCGAGCGTCACCGGCCGGCCGAGGCCGCGGGAGAGGCCACCGAGCCACACCGCGGTGTTCACCTCGTGCACCACGGGCTGCGTCGGGGCGCTCATCGGCGCGCTCCGCGGAACAGCAGCGGCAGCAACGCCACCGTCCCGGTCCACCCGGTCTGGTGGCTCGCGCCGAGCCCGGCCCCGTTGTCGCCGTGGAAGTACTCGTGGAACAGCACCAGGTCCCGCCAGTGCGGGTCGTCGCGCAGCCGGCGGTCGCCGCCGTGCGCGGGCCGGCCTTCGGCACCGGGCAGGAACAGCCGGACGAGCCGGGCGGAGATCTCCTCGGCCACCTCGCGCAGCGTCAGCCACCGGTCCGAGCCGGTGGGGCACTCCACCCGGAACTCGTCGCCGAAGTGCTCGTGCAGGTTCAGCAAGCCGCGCACCACCATCAGGTTGAGCGGGAACCAGACCGGTCCCCGCCAGTTGGAGTTGCCGCCGAACATGCCGTTGTCGGACTCGGCGGGCAGGTAGGCCACCCGGTGCTCCTGACCGTCCACGGTGAACACGTACGGGTGCTCGCGGTGCCACCGGGACAGTGACCGGATGCCGTGCGGGCTCAGGAACTCCTCCTCGTCGAGCATCCGGGCGAGGATGCGCCGCAGCCGCTCCTCGTCGAACAGCGCGAACAGGACCGGACCGGTGCCGTGCGCCTGCTCGCCGTGCCGCCACAGCGCGGCGGTCACCGCCGGGTGCCGGTCGAGGAACTCCACCGTGCCGCGCACGAGTTCGGGGTGCCGCTCGCGCACCGAGCCGTCCACGACGGTCGCCGCGGCCAGCGGCACGAGCCCCACCGCGGACCGCACCTTCAACGGGACGGAACTGCCGTCCGGGCGGCGCAGGACGTCGTAGAAGAACCCGTCCTCCTCGTCCCACAAGCCGACGCCGTCCGGCCCGACGTGCCGGGTGGCCGCCGCGATCCACGCGAAGTTCTCCAGCAGCGACTGCGCCTGGTCGACGTAGGCCGGGTCGTCGCGGGCCAGTTCCAGCGCCATCCTGGTCAGGCTCTGGCAGAACAGCGCCATCCACGCCGTGCCGTCGGCCTGGTCGAGGTGGCCCCCGGTCGGCAGCGGCGCGCTGCGGTCGAACACGCCGATGTTGTCCAGCCCGAGGAACCCGCCCTGGAACACGTTGCGGCCGTCGACGTCCTTGCGGTTGAGCCACCAGTCGAACTCGCGCAGCAGCCGGGGGAAGACCCGCGCGAGGAACGCCCGGTCACCCTCGCCGCGGGTGGCTTTCTCGTACTCGTACAGGAACAGCGCGGCCCACGCGTGCAGCGGCGGGTTGGCGTCGCCGAAGTTCCACTCGTAGGCCGGGACCTGGCCGTTGGGGTGCTGGTAGCGCCGGTCCAGCAGGAGTTCGACCTGGTGCTTGGCGGTCGCCGGGTCCACCACCGCCAGCGCCACCGCGTGGAACGCCAGGTCCCACGCGGCGAACCACGGGTACTCCCACTTGTCCGGCATCGAGATGACGTCCTCGGCGACCAGGTGCCGCCAGTCGTGGTCGGCCGACGACGAACGGGCCAACGGGTCCGCGCCCCGCTCGGTGAGCCACCGCTCGACGTCGAAGGCGTAGTACTGCCGGGACCACAGCATCCCGGCCAACGCCTTGCGCGCCACCGACCGCTCGTCGTCGGACAGGTCGCCCGCGAGCACGTCGGCGTAGAACTCGTCGGCCTCGGCGATCCGGCCGGCGATCACCTGGTCGAAGTCCGCGAACGGGTCCGCGCCCTGCCGGCCCGCGCTCTTCCGGTCGGGGTCGGTCTGGCCCGCGTTATTGCGGTCGGGGTCGGTCTGGTCGGTGTCGGTCTGGTCGGTGAGCCGGACGCGGACGGTCGCGCTGCCGCCGGCCGGGACGTCCAGCACGCAGACCGCCGCGGCCTTGGTGCCGATACCGCTCGGGTCGACGGCCGACATGTCCCCGTGCACCACGGCGCGGTGGATGCCGTCCTTGACGTACGGGGTCTCGTTGGGCGAGCCGAAGACCCGTTCGTCGTCGGTCTCGTTGCCGGTGACCAGGAGCGCGGCCGGCGGGTCGACGGACAGCAGCCGGGTGCCGAGGCCGCCGCCCTCCGCCCGCACGGTCCCGTCCGCGGCGACCAGCACCGGTCGTTCCGACTCCCCGGCCCACGACCAGGTGTGGCGGAACCACAGCGTGGGCAGGACGTGCAGGCGTGCGGCGTCCGGCCCCCGGTTGTGGGCGGTGACGCGCATCAGCACGTCGTCGGGGCCTGCTTTGGCGTACTCCACGACGACGTCGAAGTAGCGGTCGTCGTCGAAGATCCCCGTGTCGGTCAGCTCGTACTCGAACTCGGTCCGGTCGCGCGCGGCGTTGACCGAGACCAGTTCCTCGTAGGGGAACTCCCGTTGTGGGTACTTGTAGAGCATCTTGAGGTAGGACGCGGTGGGCGTCGCATCGAGGTGGAAGTAGCACTCCTTCACGTCCTCGCCGTGGTTGCCCTCGGAGTTCGTCAGGCCGAAAAGCCGCTCCTTGAGGAACGGGTCCGCACCGTTCCACAGCGCGAGCGCCAGGCACAGCCGCTGTCGGTCGTCGCTGACGCCCGCCAGCCCGTCCTCGCCCCACCGGTAGGCGCGGTAGCGGGCCTGGTCGTGGGTGAACGACGACCATGCGTCGGCTGCGCTGCCGCCCTCGCGCACGGTCCCCCACTGCCGGTCGGAAAGGTAAGGGCCCCAACGACGCCACGGCACGCCGGCATCCGCTTCCTCCAGCCGACGCCGCTCCGCCTTGACGCGCTTGCGCTTCGCCGCCCCGCTCACCGGTCACCGGTCATCTCGTTGCCGTGCACCACAACGGCCCAGACGACGACCACGCACAGCGTGATCACGATGGTCGACCACCACGGCTGGACCGATACGAAACCCAGTTGCACCACCGCGTTCACCGCGGCGAACAGCACCGCGACCACGCGCGCCCACGCCGCCCCGGTCCACAGCCCGGCCCCGGCGAACGCGACCAGCAGGCCGACCACCAGGTGCGTCCACCCCCAGCCGGTGAGGTCGAGCACCAGCGTGCTCTCCGGCCCGACGACGTAGTACTGGTCGTCCAGCAACGCGACCAGGCCCTCGATCACGGTGAACGACCCGATGACGAGCATCATGATGCCCGCGAACCCGATCCACCCCAGCCACGGGCCGGATTTCGGCCGTACTCCCGCCCACGCGGTGCGCTGCGTCTCCTGCGCCATGTCCGCTCCCTCCAGTCGATGGACCACGTGTCCACCGTGGTGGGTGCACCACGCCCTCTCCTCGCCCGTCGCGGACGAATTCGCCCCGGGACCGGACCGCCGGCCCCGGCTCGGCCCGAACTCGCGCCCGCGCCGTCGCCGTTGTGTCGCATCGGGCGGCACCAGGCCGGCCGAGAACCGGGGCGTGCTTCACCCGGTGCGGGCGACCGCTACCGGCGGCCGGTCACTGCGCGCGCCCGGCCGGCTCGCCGGCTGAAGTTTCGCTTTGCAGCGTCCGGATTTCCGCGCGCACGGCCCTGATCTCCTCCAGGAGCGCCGCCGAGGTCACCGCGTCCGACTCCGCCCGAGGTGCCGGGACCTGGGGGCGCGTCAGTTCGCTCACTTCCGACTCCATCGCGCTGCACACCACGGCGATGAACAGGTTGAGCATGGTGAAGGTGCCGACGAGCAGGTAGCAGAGGAAGAAGATCCACGCGAGCGGGTACTCGGTCATCACCTCGCGCATCACGTCCGACCAGCCGTCGCCGGTGGTGATCTGCACCAGCGTGAGCACCGTGGTGCCGAGGTCGCCGAACGCGGGACTGCGCTCGCCGAACAGGGTCGTCGCCATCACGCCGCCGACGTAGAGCAGCAGCGACAGCAGGCCGGCGAGGGCCACTATGCCGGGCACCGCGTTGACCAGCGCGCTGATCACCCGTCGCATGCTCGGCACCATCGACACCAACCGCAGCGCGCGCAGGATCCGCAACGAGCGCAGCACCGCCATCGACTGGCCGAACGGCAACAGCGACACGCCGACGATCACGAAGTCGAACCAGTTCCACGAACTGCGGAAGAACCGCGCACCGTGCGCGTAGATCCGGGCCGCCAGCTCCACCGTGAACACCGCCAGAGCGGTCTGGTCGATCAGGTCCAGCAGGCCACCGAACCTGCCGACCACGCTGTCCGAGGTCTGCAGGCCCAGAACCACCGCGTTGACGACGATGACGGCGATGATCGCCTGCTGAAAGCTCTCGTTGTCCACGATCGCGCGGACACGGCTGCGGAATCCCATTGCCTCTCCTGTAACACGTGCTGCATCGGGTACGACGGACCGGCGTGCGCGTTCACGAGCGCCGCGCCGCGGCCAAGGCCGACGCCGTGACGACCATGACGGCCATCCCGGCGGCGACGGCGACCAACGCGATCGCGGGCTTGTCGGCGGGCGGGGCGTCGCGCACGGCGTAGACCTGTTCTCGCGCAACGGGTTCGGCCGGCAGCCGCTGCGCGGGCGGTGCCGACGCGGGCTCTCGCACCGCCGGCGTCTCCCGCCCGGGTGCCGGCCGCACCGCCACCCGGACCGGTGTGGACGCGGACCGGCGCACCTCTTGCGGCGTCACTCCGGTGATCCGAGGCGCGCCGACTGCGGTCAGGTCGGTGATCAGGCTTTGCTCCAGCACGACGTCGCACGTGTAGGTCACGGCCTCGCCCGCCGCCAGTTCGCCGATCGGCCGGCGGCAGGCGGCGGGTTCCCCCTCCACGGCCACGTCGTGGAACGCGACCCGGCTCGGGTTGCCGACCCGCACGGTGATCGCGACGGGCTCGCCGACGCCGACGGTGTCCGCCGACCACACCGCGGACACCGTCAGCAGCGGGTGCACCACCGAGAAGTCGGCGGTCGCCGAGGCCGTGGCCGCGAGACCCAGCCCGTCCGAAGCGGTGACCGTCACGGTGTCGGTCACGGGGTCGGTCACGGGGTCGGTCCCGGCGGCGGCCCCGGGCTCGACCCGGCAGGTGAAGGTGGCGGTCCGCCCCGGCTCGACGGTGCCGGCGTCGGCCCGGTCGCACGGGTCCAGCACGTCGTGGTCGATCCGCAGCCCCGACAGCGGGGTGTCGCCGGTGTTCTCCACGCGCACGTCGAGGGCGACCTGGTGGTCTTCTACGACGGTGTCGGGATCGAAGCTCTGGGAGACCCGCAGCGCCGGGCGCAGCACCTCGACCGGGGCGGCGGCGGTGGTGGCCAGCCGGTCGCCGGCCAGGCTGCTGCCGGTGACCTCGACGGTGACCCGGTGGTCGTCCGACCCCACCCGGGTCCGGCAGGTGGTGGTCGCCGACGCGCCGCCCGCCAGCTCGTCGGGCAGCGGGCCGCAGTCCGACCCGCCGATCCGCGCCGCCAGGTCGCGGGCGGGCGCTTCACCGGTGTTGGCGACCCGGACGGTGTGGTCCACGCTCTCGCCGGCGTGCGCGGCCGGCCTGTCGGGGCTGATCGTGGCGGCGAGTTCGGGCAGCGGCATCGAGACGGCCAGGCCCTGCAACAGGTAGGCGTCCGCGCGGGTGACCAGGTCGACCACCGTGGCCGAACCGCTCGGCGCGGGCACCTGCACGACCTTCGCGTCCACGCTCAGGTTGTTGACCGGGTGGGGGTCGCCCTGCGCGTAGCCGGCGAAGAAGTTCTCCGCCCCGCCGGCCGGGTCCGCCTGGGGCTGTCCGCCGACCAGCACCAGGTCGCCGGCCTGCGCCCAGTCCCCTTCGTAGGCGGTCACGCCGATCCGGGCGCGACCGCCGGTCGGGCGCGGCGCGTCGAGCCGGACGGTCACCCGCTGCGGCTTCGACAGCACGCGGACGTGCCCGCCGTGCAGCGTCACGTGCCGGGGCGCGGGTGCCTGCTGGTGCGCCCGGTCGAACGACCAGACCACCGTGAGCGTCCACCCGGCGAAGCAGTCCCGGCCCTGCGGCGTCCAGATGTTCCCGACCGTCACCGGGATCGGCCGGCCGGTCGCCACCGCGCGGAACTCGGCGGTGACGTCCGCCTGCGCGCTGTAGAACTGCTGGTCGTCGCGCCCCAGCGAGCCGAGGCCGTCACTGGCGTAGGTGAACCGGCCGGGGCCGAGCACCGCCTTCGTCCCGGCCACCGCCAGGACCGGGGCCTGGCCCGCGGCCGTGCCGGGCGGCTGTTCGCCGCCCCGGCCGCACGGCGCGGTCGGGGACGCGCCGGTCGTGCCGGCCCAGCCGAGCTTGGCGTAGGCGACCGACGCGCCCGCCGGGACCTCCAGTGACGCGGTGGACGAGTTGTAGGTCGCCGGGTCGTCGTCCTCGTCGGTCCACGTCATCCAGTGGCCGTTGTTCTGCGCCGAGACGCCGGTCCCGCGTCGGGTCTGCGCCTCGCGGCACAGGCGCGCCGGGAACTGGGCCTCGTGCCGGTCGTCGTCGGGAGGACAGCCCAGCACCGCGTTGCCGATCACCGCCACGTCGCCGTGCACGGTCCGGTCGAAGTCCACCGGCAGCGCCTGCCGCGGCGGGTTCTCGGCGGCGCCGACCGGCGTGGCGATCCACAGCACCAACGCGGACGCCGACAGGCACCACAGTCGTCCGGCCCGCATGCGTCTCCTGATCTCGTCCAACGGCCGGCACACTGAAGCACATTCGGCCCGCCGGCGTCGGCGGTCCGCCAGGCGGTGGCGGCGGGCCGTGCGCTACCACGCCCACCCGGCCCCTGACGGGCGTCACTCAGGGGAATGACGGGCGTGATGATGGTGGGCGCGGCGTGTCCAAGATCGTCAGGACCACCACCCGACGGGCGCGAAGATGACCACTACGAGTGGATTCACCGGGAAGTACCGCTGGAACGGCCGCCGGCCTCAGCGCGCCAGGTACTCCAGGACCGTGATCACCACCGCGAAGTCCGCCGGATTGGCCAGCACGTCGGCCGCCTCGGGCACGAAGTCGCCAGCCAGGACGTGCTCCAGCACGCTCGCCAGCGGCGCGTCGTCCGGGTCGGCGAGCATCCGGTCGAGGTCCTCGCGGGCGCGTTGGGCGGCCGCCGCGTTCGACTCGCCCACCGCCTTCACCAGGTCGCCCATCAGCGGGCCGAACGACATCGCCGGCCACAGCTCGGTCCGGACCGGGTCGCGACCGGTGACCGCGTCGAGCAGCCGGTTCACCACGGCGGTGTCCACGTCGTCCAGCCCGGCCGGGTCGACCTCGTCGGCCCCCGCGCGGATCCGCCGGAACGCGGCCAGCCGCGGTCGGTCCGAAGCGGACGGTTCCAGGTAGGGGTCGACGTAGGCGGCGGCCTTCTCGTTGCCCTGCCGCGCGGCCACGATCCCGGCCACGAGCGGTTCCCACATGGCCAGGATCGGCACGTACGACCGGGTGCGCCCGGCGATCACGCGCGCCCGCGCGAGCACGTCCGCCAGCGCCTGCCCGAGTTCGTCGGGCCCGGCGAGCCGGCCGAGCAGTCCGCCCAGGTCGACACCGGGCACCGCGTCCACCACCCGGCACAGCGCGGCGACGTCGGCCGGGAGGGCGTCGGTACCGCCCAGCTTCCGGACGGCGAGCGCCAGGTCCTCGACCGAGCCGGCCTCGGTGAGGCCGCCCGCGAAGCGCGACAGCAGCGCGGCGGCCAGGTGGTGCGCCGCCCCGCCGACCGGGTCGTCCGCGTGCCGGCCCAGGTCGGTGCCGTGGCAGTGGTGCGTCACGGCCAGGCTGCCGGGGTCGCCGGCCGCGTAGCCGTAGCGCAACGCGTCGTGCTGGAGGGTCAGCGCGACCTCGCCGTGGCCGCGCTGGGACTCGGCGGTCGCCAGCGCGGCCACCGTGGCCGACAACCGGCGCAGGTCACGCGCCTGCTCGAAGATGGCGCGCGCCCCGCGCAGGTGCTCGACCGCTTCGTCCAAGCGCCCCAACCGCTTGAGCGCGCTGCTCGCGTTGACCAGGTCCTCGGCGATGTCCGCCGGCGACGCGCCGCGCGCCCGCTTGCCGGCGATCGTGGCGTCGACGAGGTCCAGCGCGAGCGCGTGCCGGTCGAGTTGGCCGGCGGCCCACGCGGCGGCGTTGAGCAGGACCTCCCTGGCCTCCCAGCGCGGCGTGCCGGCCGCATCCCGCTCCGGCAGGGCGTCGGCGGCGTCGAGCAGTTCGAGGGCTTCGTCGAGCACCTCCTCGGCGCGGCCCGACTCCAGCAGCAGTTGCAGGTGGTTGCCGCGGTGCACCAGCCGCATCACCGGCCCGACGTCCGCCCCGTCCCGGAGGGCGTGCAGGCGTTCGGTGAGGCGAAGGGCCTCCTCGACGTCCCCCGCCTGCCGCCGGTACCCGATGAGGGCGTTGAGCGCGACGCCCGTGGACTCGGCGTCGCGGGCGAGTTCCAGCGCCCGGCGGACGTGCCGCTCGGCCGCGACCGGGTCGGTGTGGCCGACCATCCGCGCCAGCACGGTCAGCGCGCTCGACTCCTTCGCGCCGCCCGCGCTCACGGCGGCGATCCGGCGCAGCAGCGGCAGGGCGAGGGCTCGGACCGCCGGCGAGTCGTCACGGTGCAGTGCCTGGTCGAGGAACCCGATCGACACCGCGATCTGGCCCCGGCGCAGCAGGTACGGGCTCGCGGCCAGCGCGGCCCGGCTGACCAGCGCGCCGCCGGCGGTCGTGGACTCCTGCTCGCGGGCGTCGGCGAAGACCCGCAGCCAGCAGTCGATCAGGGCTTCGTCCATCGCCTCCCGCGCCGCGTCGTCCACGTCCTCCCGACCGATCCCGGCCACGACCGGGTGCACGCCGTACTCGACGCCGCCGTCCGGTGCGGTGCGGACCGCCACCAGCCCGGCCTCGGCCAGGGCCGGCGGTCCGGCGTCGAGCACGGCCGGGTCGACGCCGAGTCCGCCGGCGATGCCCGCCCACGCCCGCCGGAGCACGAAGCCCGTGCGGTCGTGCTCTTCGACGTGGCACAGCACCCGGAACACCGCGCGGGCACCGTCGTCCAGCGCGGCGACGACCCGCCGCGTCCACGCCCGCAGGACCTCGGTGAAGTCCGCGCCGTCGAGGGCCAGCAGGCCGGCGAACCCGCTCGGGTCGGCGGCCTGACCGTCGGCCAGTTCGAGCAGCTTGGGGTGCCCGGAGGTCGCGGTCAGCACCTCGCCCGCGAGCCGGCGCGCGGCACCGGCCGACAAGCCCGGCGCACGGCCGGCGACCAGCGCGCCGAGCCGGGGCAGTTGCCGGGCCAGCAGCAGGGCCTCGTCCACGGTGAGCAGGTCGACCGCCTCGCGCCGGACGCGGGGGTCGAGGTCGCGCGGCACGCGGCGGCTGGACAGCGCCAGCCGGCTCGGGCCGCCGTGCGCGGACAAGGCCGCCACGAGCGCCGCCCACCGGGCGTCCCGCCACGCGCCCTTCTCGTCCAGCAGCGACTCGGCGTTGTCGAGGACGACCAGCACCCGGCGTGCCGCGCAGGACTCCACGAGCGCGGGCAGCGCGGCGGTGAACCGGTCGGCGTCGTCGCACAGGTGCACCAGGCCCAGGCCGGGCAGTGCGGCCTCCAGCGCGAACACCAGGCGCACCAACGTGTCGTGGAGGTCGGCGTCCTCGTCGGGGGCCTTGAACCACACGACGTCGTCGAACGCGTCGACGTGGGTGTGCGCGAGTTCCAGCGCGCACGCGGACTTCCCGCTGCCGGGCATGCCGTGGAACACCACGCCGGCCATCCCGCTCAGCGGTGCCAGCGCGGCACTGGCCCGCGCCATCACCGCGACCCGGCCGACGAACCGCTCCTGCTGACGCGGGAGCCCCGCCGGGGACCGGCCGGCGTCGGTGGCAGCGGGCGGGGCGGGCAGTCGCAGGTCGACCGCGGTGCCGCCGAACAGGGCGGGTGTCACCGGGGACAGCGCGGGGCTGGTGGGCGTCGCCGGGAACGCGGCGGCCTCCCGCACGGCGTCGGCCAGCGCGATCGGCAGCGGCACGCCGTCGCCGACCAGCCGCCGGTACAGCCGGTGCGCGAGGTCGGTGGCGAACGCGTCGGTCACCGGGTAGCGCATGGCCAGCACCGCGCACCCGAGCCGCTCGACCAGTTCCGCGGCCAGCCCGCCCGCAGCCGGCCCACCCGCAGCCGGCCGGTCCTCGGCCCGCGCATCGGCCGCCTTCGGCAGCCCGAGCAGGCGGCGCTGCTCGGCGGTCGCCGACCAGCACGCCGACACCGCGACGAGCCCCAACCGGCCGCGCGCCGGGGCCAGCAGGGCGGCCAGCTCGTCCGCCGACACGGCGTCCGGGCCGCCGGCCGCGGTCTCCATCAGCAGCTCGCCGGGAGCGCCGTGGCCGGAGATGTGCACCAGGTCCCACCCCTCGGGGTCGGCCAGCACCTCCCGCAGGCGGTCGCGGGTCGCGCCGTACTGGAGCACCCGCAGGTCCACCGCGCGGCCCTGGGCGCGGATCTTGCGGAACAGGTCGTCCAGCGCCTGCCGCTCGGCACGCAGGTTCAGCGGCTGCCGGCCGTCCGGCACGCTGAACAGCCCGAGCACCCGCACTCCCTGCTTCGGTGTCCCGGGAAGTGCGGCGGGCTCGGGCGGTGCGGCGGGCGGG
This sequence comes from Saccharothrix espanaensis DSM 44229, assembly GCF_000328705.1. Lineage (NCBI taxonomy): Bacteria > Bacillati > Actinomycetota > Actinomycetes > Pseudonocardiales > Pseudonocardiaceae > Saccharothrix > Saccharothrix espanaensis. The sequence goes on from NC_019673.1 coordinate 5,173,230, forward strand.
CCGGCGTGCACGAAGCAGACACCGTGCAGCACCAGCGGTTTCCCGTCGACGTGGGCCAGCTCCAGCGGCAGCGGGACGTCGCCGTGGGCCACCACCCGCACAGCCACCGGGCCGCACGCCACGGCGGCGGCCGCGACCGGTCCCAGCACCTCGTCGCCGACCCACGCCCCGAGTGCGGCCACGATCTCCGCCTCGTGCGCCACCCGCCGGTCCGGCGCGGCGCGCCACCGCAGGTAGGCGTGCGGATCGCGGAACGCCTCGAACTGCCAGGACCGCTCGTCCAACCGCACCTCGTGCTCGGCCACGACGGCACCGGCCGCGTCCAGCAGCACCCAGCGCCACCGGGCGTCGCCGTCGACCTCGTGTGCTTCCAAGGTCAGTGTCTTCACGATGTCCTGGCTCATCGGGTCCGGGTTCACAGCGTTCCGATCGCGACCACGCTGATGGTCGCCGCGAGCATCGCGACGCCCAGTGCCTCCGCCGTCATCGCGGACAGCAGGACCAGGGCGCGCCGGTCGTTGGCGCGGCGCAACGACTCCAGCAGTCTCGCGCGGGTCGCGGTCACCCGCGCCCGTGCCGTGGCGTCGTCGTCCTCCCAGTGCTCGCGCATGGTGTCGGCCAGCACCAACGGGTTCGCCGACCGGTGCCGCAGCGGGGCGTTCACGCCGAGCCCGCCGATCGCACCGAGGACCAGGGTCACCGCGCCGCCCACCAACAAGCACACCGCCGCGGCGGACAACGGGATGGCGTCGCGCTGGCGGAACAGCGCTAGCGCGCCGACGCCGAAAGCGGCCAGCGCCCCGCACGAGGTGATCACGGCCAACCCGCGCTGCTCCAAGGAGTTCTTGCGCGTCTCCTCGGCGGCGAGCTGGTCCTGCATGAAGTCCGCGTAGACCGAGCCGCGCGAGTCGTCAGCCATCCCGGAACACGCTCTCGTCCAGCGGGAACCCGTCCCACGGGTCCTCCTCGGGCTTCGCGACCGCCGCGGTCGCCTCGGGCTTCGCGACGACCGCGGTCGCCTCGCGCTCCGAGTCCTCGTCGTCCCGCCCACCGACCCGCTCGCTGATGACCCACCTCTTCCCCCGCACCATCGAGTGGCCGAGTCTAGGACAGCGGGAAAGTGAGGCGCGTACACATGATCCCCGGGTTTCGAGGGCGCCTGGAGCGGGTCACGCCGGTGGTCGGGCCGGCTCGGGCTCGGGGTCGTGCGGAGGGCTGCCGGACAGCAGCGAGGAGAGCCAGCGGGTGTCCGGGTCGACGTCGAGCAGGAGCGCTTTCGCCAGCAGGGTCAGCGGAATCGCCAGCACCGCGCCGACCGGGCCGAACACGAACGACCAGAACACCAGCGACAGGAAGGTCAAGGTGAGCGAGAGGTCCACGGCGTTGCCCACGTAACCGGGCTGGAGCACCGACTGGATCAGGAAGTTGATCAGGACGTACACCGCCACGACGACCGCCATCAGGCGCGGCCCGCCCTCCAGCAGGGCGAGCACGGCGGGCGGCACGACGCCGATCACGAAACCGATGTTCGGGATGTAGTTGGTGACGAACGAGAGCAGCCCCCACAACAGGGCCGAGGGCACCCCGACCAGCCACAGGAACACCCCGTCGACCACCGCGACGACGAGGCCGAACACGGTGGTGACGACGAGGTAGCGGCGCGTGCCGCGGGCGAACCCGCCCAGGGCGCGCACCACCGGGGCGCGCCGGCCGTCGACGCGGGCCAGCCGCCGGGTGAAGTGGTGGGCGTCCAAGCCCATGAACAACACCACGAACAGCAGGAAGATCAGGCTGGAGAACGTTTCCGCGATGCCCAGGAGCAGGTCGGCGACCAGCCCGGCGACCCGGCCGAACGACAGCTCGCCCAGCGCCGCGCGCACCTGCTCCGGGCCGACGCCGAAGGTCGCGAGCCAGTGCCGCAGGTCGACGCCCAGTTCGGCGATCCGGTCCTGGTACTCGGGCAGGACCGCGCCGAGCCGGGCGAGGGAGACCGCGAACGCCAGCGCCATCCCGACGATGAAGCCGAACACGGCCAGCAGGGTCAGCGCCACCGCGAGCCACCGCGGCACGCCCCGGCGCTGGAGGACCGCCGTGAGCGGGTGGACACCGATCACCACCACCAGGGCCAGCAGGACCGGCGCGAGGACGGACGCGAACTGGCGCAACGCGAGGATCGCGACCAGCAGCCCGGCACTCCCGACGACCACGGTCAGCCCCCGGGGCAGGGTGACGCCCGGCGGCGCGTTCTCGGACATGGCGGACTCCTCGGGTCGACGACGTCCCCGAGATCGTCGGACCCGGCACCGCGAACCGGCATCGCCCGCCGGGGATGAGCCCGCCGGGGATCGCCTTCAGGTGGTCCGCGGTTCAGGCCGGGCGGCCGGTCACGTGAGGCGGTCGATGTTGCGGAGCGCTTTGGCGTAGCCGTTCTCGTCGCCGGCGTGGCGGAAGACCCGGGCGGCAAGCCGGAAGCAGTCCACGGCCTTGGGTAGGTCGTCCAGTTCGGCGAGTTCGGCCCCGGCGTTGAGCGCGGCGTTGCCCGCGTACGCGTGATCGCCGACGGCTACCAGGAGGTCGTGCGCCCTGAGGTACTGGACCGCCGCCATGCCGTGGTCTCCGGCCGCGTGCAGGTCGTCGGCAGCGACTGGCGGTCCCGCGCGTCTCGTCCCGTCACCTGGTCGCCTCCGGCACCCGTCGTCGTGGACCGGGCGGCGCAGTGGTCCGGCCGCCTGCCGTCGACCGGTACATCGTCGTGGCGGTCGAGGCGTTTCAGGTCGCGCGAACGGGTTGGCGCACAAGGCCGAACGGCCCACGCGGCGAGGGTGCGGGCGAGGAGGAGCCGGGCCCCTACTGCACCGGGAGGTCCCTCGGCATCATGGGGCACGCCGCCGGGCCGGGTCGGCGGCGTGCCCCTCGCGACGGGGGCGCACCGGGCAGACCACCCAGGAGTCCGACATGACGAGCCCCGCGGACCGCGGCCGGGTCGCCCGGCGCACGGTCCTCGCCTCCACCCTCGCCTGTACGGCCGTCGATGCCGCGGCTTCCGGGGACGTGTGCGCGCCGATCCGGCCGGTGCCGGTGCCGGACCAGGTGCCCGCCCGGGAGGGGTTCGTGGACGTGGTCGGCGGGCGGTTGTGGTTCTGGGACACCGGGGGCGATGGGCCGGCGGTCGTCCTGGTGCACCCCGGCAGCGGGAGCGCGCTGTCGTGGCCCCACCAGCAACCGGTGTTCGCCCGCGCCGGGTACCGGGTGATCGCCTACTCGCGGCGCGGCCACTACCGGTCGTCCCCGCCGGAACCGGGAAACCCCGGTGTGGGCGCGGACGACCTGCACGCCGTGGTCCGGCACCTCGGGCTGCGGCGGTTCCACCTGCTCGGCGCGGCGCTGGGCGGGTTCTACGCGACCGACTACGCGCTGCTGCGCCCCCACCGGCTGCTCAGCCTGGTGATCGTGAGCAGCTTCATGGGCATCTCCGACCCGGAGTACCTGCGGGTCACCGGGCTCCTGCGGCCGCCGGGGTTCGGCGACCTGCCGCACGAGTTCCGGGAGCTGGGCCCGTCCTACCGCGCGGCCGACGAGGAGGGCGCGCGGCGGTGGAGGGAGATCTCCGAGCGCTCGCTGGGCGGGCGCGCCGTCGAGTTCCAAGACCTGTCCGAGCCGATCACCTGGGCCAGGCTGGCGACCCTGTCGGTGCGGGCCCTGATCGTCACCGGCGACGCCGACCTCTACCTCCCGCCGCCGATCCTGGCGATGATCACCGCTCACCTGCCCGACGCCGACGCGCTGGTGTACGGGCAGGTCGGGCACTCGGCGAACTGGGAGCGGCCGGTGGAGTTCAACCGGGACGTGCTGCGCTTCTGGTCCGGCGGCCGGTTCCACGGCGGCCCCTGCCGCTGACCACGCGGCACCGGCGGGCCGCCGGTGCCGCGCCGGGTCAGCCGCCGGTGACCGAGGTGAGGTAGCGGTCGGCCGATTCCGGGTCGTAGAACCACTGCGCCAGGTCCGACGGGTCGGCGAAGGCGTTGACGAACCGGCCCGCCACGGCCGGGACGTCCCGGGCCGTGCCGAAGATCCGCATGATGTGCTCCGGCGGCGGCTGGAGCATCGCGTTGGTCCAGGTCGTCGCGTGCCGGGCGTCGTCCCAGTAGGACTCGAACACCTCCGTCATCCACGCCTCGTCGAACGGCTCGCCGCCGCGCGCCAGGATGCTGTCCAGGTAGGACGCCGCGCACTTGGCCGCGTTGTTGGAACCCTGGCCGGTGATCGGGTCGTTGGCCACCACCACGTCCGCCATGCCCAGCACCCGCCCGCCCGACGGCAGCACACCGACCGGCTTGCGCACGACCGGCGCGTAGGCCCCGGTCAACGTCGCCCGCGCGTCGGTCAGCTCCACCGAGCCGCACCGCTCGTACTCCCACGGCACGAACTCCCGCACCAGGTCCAGCATCCGCCGCAGGTGCTCGGCGGGGCCGGGACGGTCGTCCCAGCAGTCCAACTGGCCGCCGGGGACGCCTTCGAAGAACAGGATGTCGCACGGACCGCTGAGCGTCAGGGCGGGGATGACGAACAGCTCGCCGACCCCGGGCACGGCGTTGAACCGCACCACGTGCTCCTCCGGGTGCTCGGGCCGCGGCGCGAGGCCGTGCACGTAGGCCACGGACAGGATCCGCTGCGGCGCGGTGTAAGGGGAGCGTCCGGCGTCACGGCTGAACGCCTGCACCAGCTCCCCCTTGCCGGCCGCGACCACGACCAGGTCGTACATCCGCGTCAACGAGTTCAGGTCGGCGGTGGTCACCCCGTGGTAGACGACGTTGCCGCCGCGGTCCTCCAGCAGTTCCAGCCAGCCGGCCATCTTCACCCGCTGGTCCACCGACTGCGCGCGCTCGTCCAGCCGGGCCCACCAGTCCAGCGCCCGGACCCGGCCGCCGCGCTCGTCGGGCGCGGCCACCGACAGGCCGATGCCCGTCACGTCCGGCGCGTGCCCCGCCCACAGGTCCAGGCCGAGGTCGCGCTCGTGCGCGAGCGACGGGCCGAACATGCACTGGGTCGACATCACCCGGCCGGCCCGGATCTCCTCCGGCGTCCGCGCCGACATCACCGTGACGTCGTACCCGTTCGCGACCAGCCCTAACGCGAGTTGCAGCCCCGACTGGCCGGCCCCCACGACGAGCACCTTCCGCATTCCCGCCAACCTCTCCGCAGTCGTTCGAGTGGGTCGTTCACGCCGGACCGTAGGACGGGGCGAGCGACATCGTGTGCGACACCAGGCCCCGCAACGCCGCGGCCACGGAGGAGCGCTCGCGGGCGTCGCAGGTGATCACGGGGACCTCCGCGGACAGTGCCAGAGCCTCCCGGACGTCGTCGAGGTCGTGCGCCAGCAGACCGTCGAACAGGTTCACCGCGACCACGAACGGCAGGTCCGAGTCGTTCTCGAAGTAGTTGATCGCGGCGAACGACTCGGCCAGCCGGCGGGTGTCGACCAGCACGATCGCGCCGAGCGCGCCGCGCGCCAGGTCGTCCCACATGAACCAGAACCGCGCCTGACCCGGCGTGCCGAACAGGAACAGCACCAGGTCGTCGCTCAGCGCCAGCCGGCCGAAGTCCATCGCGACCGTGGTGGTGACCTTGTCGCTGTCGGGGTCCACCGGGTCCACCCCGTGCGACGCCTCGGTCATCCACGCCTCGGTGTTGATCGGCGGCACCTCGGACACCGAGCCCACGAACGTCGTCTTGCCGACCCCGAAGCCGCCGGCGACCACGATCTTCGCCGAGATCGTCAGCGGACCGGCGTCAAACGCGCCTGAGCCCATCCAGAATCCTCTCCAACAGCGGCAGGTCGTAGTGGTACTCGTGCCCGGTCGGGTGCACGTACACCAGGTCCTGGCTGATCAGGTCGCTGAGCAGCACCCGGATCACGCCGAGCGGGATGTCCAGGTGCGCCGACAGCTCCGCCACCGAGGTGCGCTCCCGGACGTGCTCGTAGAGCGCCTGGGCCTCGGGCATCAGCAGCGCGCCCGCCTGCGGGTCGTAGCGGGGCACCGACACCAGTGTCTCCACCAGCAGCAGGTGCCGGGGACGTGTCCTGCCCCGGGTGATGGCATACGGGCGGACCCGGGTGCTGCGCATCGTCGGTGTGGAACCGGTGACCACTGCGCTCCTCCTCCTGCCCTCACGCGCCGGGACGTCGTGAGGTCACCGTGCGCCGCATGTCGGCCCGCCGCTGAGGGGTCAGCGCGTGGCCGGCGTTGTCGACGAACTTGGTCATCTCGTAGCCGATGACCTTCATGTCGCAGCCCGGCGCGGTCAGCACGCCGAGCCCCGCCTCCACCCCGATGTCCATGAACAGGAAATAGCCGTCGGTGAGCCGCACGACGATCTGCTCGCACGTGCCCTTGTGGAACATCGTCGCGGCGGCGCGGGCCAGGTTCAACATCCCGCTGGAGATCGCCGCGAGCTGCTCGGCCGCGTCCTGCCCCACCGAGTCCGACGCGACCAGCGAGAGCCCGTCCGCGGACAGGATCAGCGCGTGCGTCACACCGTGCACGCGTGCGACGAAGTCGTTGATCAGCCAGCTGAAGTCCGACGCCGGGGAAGCGTGGTGGTCGGTCGTCACTCGGTCGGTTCCTCGCGGTGTGCGTCGGGGTGCTCGTCGGGCAGGGTGCCGCGGGCCGCCCGCTCGCCCTCGCCCAGGGCGGTCAGGTCGTCGAACACGTCGGGGCCGGTGGCCAGGTCGCGGGGCCGGGGTGGGGCCGGCTCGCCACCGCCGCGCAGGCTGGTGGGCACCCGTCTGGGCAGGCCCTTGTCCGTCACGCCGGCCGTGACGCCGGTCGCGCGCGGCGCGTCGGGCGCGGGCCGGCGGGAGTCGAGCGCGGGCCGGCGGGCGTCGGGCACCTCGGCCGGCACCCTGCTCGCGGGCTCCGCGCGGCGGGTGAACGAGACCTGCGGGGCTTCGCGGACCAGCCCGGCGGGCAGCAGGACGCAGGCGATCGTGCCGTGCGGGACGCGGTCGTCCAGCCAGACCCGCAGGCCGTGCTTGTCGGCCAGCCGGCGCACCACGGCGAGCCCCATGTGCCCGACCGCCGCGCGGTCCAGCACCGGCGCGGTGGACAGCCGGTCGTTGAGCTCGGCCAGCCGCTGTGCGGGCAGCCCGATCCCGGAGTCCTCCACCCGCACCAGGACGCTGCCCTGCTCGGTGAAGTGCGCGCTCACCGTCACCGTCGAGTGCGGCGGGGACTGCGCGGTGGCGTTGTCCAGCAGCTCGGTGAGCAGCCGGCTGACGTCGTCGGCCGCGAGCCCGACGACCGCGAGCTGCGCCACCCGACCGATCTCGACCCGCCGGTACTGCTCGATGGCGGACAGCGCGGCGCGCACGACGTCGACCAGCGAGGAGTTCTCGCCGGTGGCGGCACCGGCCTCCTCGCCGGCCAGCACGCGCAGGTTCTCGGCGTTGCGGCGCAGCCGGGTGGCCAGGTGGTCGAGCTTGTAGAGCCGGGCCAGCGCGTCGGGGTCCTGCTCCTCGGCCTCCATCCGCTCCAGCTCGGCGAGCAGCGAGTCCACCAGGTTGAGGTCGCGCAGCGCGATCCCGGCGAACACGTCGGAGAGCACGTCGTCGCGCCGCGCGCCGGTCGGCTCGGCGAGCGCGGCCGGCGCGGCGGCCGTCGACGGCGTGCCCGGCGTGGCCGCGTGCCTCGGCTCGCGGCGGGGTTCGAGGAACTCCACGACGGTGCCACGCGCCTGGTCCAGCAACGATCTGGCACCGTGCTTGCGGTACTGGTCAACCAGTGACCGCATTCTGCTCACCACAGGCGCTCCGCAAGGACGTCATGGGCCAACACCGCGTCAACCATAGTCACGCTCAGGTTATGGTCAAGACGGAGGGTGACGCTAGACGCTCGATCGGGTGCACAAAGTGACGCCTGACGTGCGGGGATGATCACTCGCAGATATCATCGCCGGACGCTGCGCAACTCCACTCACCCGGCGTGACACCCGGCTGCCGAGCCGGCGACGTCGGTGGGTGACGCCGCCGGCGCGGCTCAGAGCGCGAGCCGGGGCCAGGTCCCGGTGTCGCGCAGCAGCTGCCGGTCGTGCGTGGCGATGACGACCGCGGCCGGGGTCGACCCGAGCGCGGCGGTCAGCTCGTCCACCAGCGCGGCCGACAGGTGGTTGGTCGGCTCGTCGAGCAGCAGCACGTGCGGCCGGTCGGCCAGCACCAGGGCCAGGTCCAGCCGTCGGCGGGCACCGACCGACAGCTCCGCCACCGGCCGGTGCACGTCGTGCCCGGCCAGCAGGCCCAGCTCGGCCAGACCCGGCGCGGCCGAGCCCGGCGCGGCAGGACCCGGCGCGGCAGCACCCGGTGCGGCCAGGCCCGCTCGGACCACGCGCTCGTCGTAGAGCGCCGCCGCGGTGCGGGTGCCCGGCGGTTCGGACTCCTGGCCCAGCCACCCGACCCGCACCGGTCGGGCGCGGGTGACGCCGCCCGTGCTCGGTGCCGACTCCCCCGCCAGCACCGCCAGCAGCGTCGACTTGCCGGCGCCGTTCGGGCCGGTGACCACGAGCCGGTCCCCGGCGTGCAGCGCCAGGTCCACCGGGCGGTCGAGCCGGCCCGCGACGGTCACGCCGACCGCCCGCAGCAGCGTCGCGCCGCCGTGGCCGGGCAGGTCGGGCAGGGCGAACCGGGTCGGCGGCGGCGGGACCGCCACCACGTGCGCGGCCAGGTCCTCCTGCCGCCGGTGCACGGCCCGGACCAGGCCGGGCGCGCGGGTGGCGCGGGTGTGCCTGCCGTGCCCCTTGTCCGGCCGCCAGTTGTCCCGCAGCCGGTTGCGCGCCGCCGACAGGTCGTCGGCCAGCCGCTGCCGCTCGGCGACCTGCTCGGCGTGCAGCGACTCCCAGCGGGCGCGCTCGGCCCGGCGGGCGTCGACGTAGCCCGCGTAGCCGCCGCCGTACACCCGCGGCCGGCCGTCGCTGGACGGGTCGAGGTCGAGCACCGAGGTGGCCACGTCGGCGAGCAGCGCCCGGTCGTGGCTGACCAGCACGACCACGCCGGGGTGCGCGCGCAGCCGCTCGGTGAGGTGGTCGAGCCCGGCCGCGTCGAGGTGGTTGGTCGGCTCGTCGAGCAGCAGGACCCGGTGCCCCGCGCCGAGCAGGCAGGCCAGCCGCACCCGGTGGCGCTGCCCGACCGAGAGCGTGCCCAGCGGGCGGGAGCGGTCGTCCACGGCGTCCAGCGCGGCCAACGAGACCGCCACCCGCCGGTCGGCGTCCCAGGCGTCGAGCGCCTCAGCCTCGGCGAGCGCGGCGGAGTAGGCGTCGGCCGCGCCGGGCCGGTCCTCGGCGAGCGCCTCGGCGGCGTCGTCCAGGCGGGCCAGGGCACCGCGCACGGCGGCGAGTTCGAGGTCGACCAGCGCGCCGACGGTGTCGGCCGGGCCGAGCGGGAGCTGCTGGTCGGCCACGCCCGTCGAGCCGGCGCGGTGCACCTCGCCCCGGTCGACGGGCAGGTCGCCGGCGAGCACCCGGAGCAGGGTGGTCTTGCCGCGACCGTTCTCCCCGACCACGGCGACCCGGTCACCGCTCGCGGCGACGAGGTCGACCCCGGCCAGCACGGGCCGGCCGCCGAACGAGACGTGGACACCGGACACCCGGACGTGCGCGGCCCGCGCGGGGGCGAACGAGAGTTCGGACATGGGGGAACTGCCTCCAACGAGAGGTGATGCGCGGAAAGGACGAACTCGGCACCGCGAACCCGCGGCACCGTGGAGGCGTCGTCCCTCAGAGGTAGAACTGCTCGTGCATCACGCCCACCACGGTAGGCCGGCCGAGGGCCGTGGTCACCCGGATTTCGGTCCGGCGGCCGGGCGGGTCACCACTCGGCGGTGAGGTCGAGCAGGGCGGTGATCAGCCCGACCTGCCACCACGCCTGGTCGTGGCCGCCGTAGTATTCCACTGTGGACACACTGTGACCCTTGTCCGCCAACGCGTCCCGTACGCGGCCGACGATCTGGGGCATGCCCCACTCCTGGGTGCCGACCTGGAGGACCACCCGCAGTGCCCGGGTCGCTTCCGGGCAGTGGCTCGCTTCCCGGCAGTGGGACAGCCAGGTGGTGCCCGAGGTGTCGCCGGGCCACCAGAACGAGCCGGACTGCGCGATCACGGTGCCGAACCGGTCGGCGCGGGACAGGGCCGCGTGGGTGGCGGCCAGACCGCCGAGGCTCTGGCCCGCCACGATCGTCCGCGCCGGGTCGGGCCGCAGGCCCAGCTCGTCCAGCAGCGCGACCAGGTGGCCGGGGTAGGCCGGGTCGCAGGTCAGGTCGGCGGTGCGGCCGGCCGCGGACGGGCCGACCATGACGGTGGTCAGGGCAGGCAGCCGGCCGGCGGCGGTCAGCGCGTCGAGGGTCGGGGCGATCGGGTGCTCCCGCGCCCACACGTCGCCGTCGAGCAGCACCAGCACCGGGCCGCCGTCGGCGGGGCCGTGCACCCAGACCGGGCGGGTGCCGGGCAGTTCGCGCGGCGGCTCGGCGGGGGCGTCCACCCAGAACCGGGCGGGAGCGGCGTCCAGCCCGGCGACGGAGAACGTCCGCCCGGTGTGCCGGCCGCGCAGCGGCGTGCGGTTGAACGGGTCGGGTTCGGCGTGGCGCATCAGCTCGTCGCGGTGGTGCCGGCCGCTCAGGGCGGGCAGGTCGGTGAGCGGGCCGAGTTGGTAGGAGCACCGCCAGTCGGCGCGCAGCCGGAACGTCGCGTGCCAGACGTCAGTGCCGGGCAGGCGGGCCAAGGACGTCGCCGCGAGGTCGTCGTAATCGGTGAACTTGTTGGCGTGCAACACGACCGTGCGCACCGGGAGGCCCGCCACCGGGCGGTCGCGCCACAGGAACGTCACCGCGCGGTGGTCGGGGTGGCCCGACGGGTCCGGCTCGACCACGGGCGTGCCCACCTCGGCGACCCGCCGCCAGAACTCGTCGGTCCGGCCGGGGCGCGCCGTGGCGACGAACCGGGAGGCCACCGCCGTGACGGGTTCGGATCGGGGGAACTCCGGCCGGCTGGACACGACCGGCGACCCTACCCCGGTGCCCCGCGCGGGCCGGGGCGGAGGGCGTCCGGAGAATTGATTCCAGCTCGTCGCGTATTTCTGGGCAATCGCGGAGAACGGTCGGCGGAACCGCATTTGTGCGCCGGCGAAAGCTTCATCCTCTTGGTCTATCGCAGGCACGACCATTCAGCCCTAACGTGAAGACCGGTACGACGGAAGGCAGCACCGGCAGCCATCCGGAGACCAATTCACCCCTTTCCAGAAGAACACCTCGCAGCGGCCCGCCCCAATGCCGCAGTCGAGTTCCGCGCGCACTTTTTCCCGGAACACTCCCCCGGAAGGAAAGCACCCCATGAAGAGCTTCCGCTCGTCCCTGGCCGTCATCGCCGTCGCCCTCACGGCGGTCGCCACGACCGTGGCGCTCGCCCAGACCAACGTCGGCACCGCCCAACCCGGCGTAGCGGGTGACCAGGGCGTCTCGCACCTGAACTCCCAGGTCGACCTGCCGGCCGGGGCCTGGGTCGACACCCCGCTGACGGTCTCGCTGCCCTTCTCCGGCACCTACGAGCTCGACGCGGACGTCCGCGGCCGGCTGTCCGGCACGCCCTCGGTCAACACCTACATCACCGCGCGGCTGTGGAACGCCACCACGAACACCGCCGTGCCGCAGAGCGAGCGGCTGGTCAACCAGATCATCGACCACAACGTGGGGGACGCCGCGACCGGCAACAACCAGACCGCGCCGATCAGCGAGGTGGTCCACGTCGACGGGCCCACGACGATCCGGTTGCAGGCCCGGCGGATCGACGCGGTCGGTGCGGCCGCCATCGCGCAGATCTACTCCGACGGCGCGGGCTACACCTCGCTGCGCTTCGACCGGGTCGCTCCCTGACCCACTGCCGCAACGGCGGATCGGGCAGCCGGCGTCCGCCGCGCTGCCCTATCCCGCGGCCGCCTCCGGCGCATTCCCGCATTCAACACGCCGGAAATCCGGCGCTATTCCGCTTTGTTCCGACGCCGACCAAGGTGATAGGCGACGGCGACCGCGACACCGGCCACGGCGACCAGCGCGGCGAATGCCGGGTGCAGGTCCCGGGAAAGGCTCGGCGCGCGCTCCGGCCCGATCGCCCAGAGGGCCAGTGGAATGGCGTAGGCCACGGCGAGGGCGACGGCCCAGGGTCGGAGCGCCCGCAGATCCCGGTCGTGCAGCACGCCGATCAGCACGACCAGGACCGGCACGATCCCGATCATGGCGAACTGGCCGACGATGAACACCGGCACCGCCCAGGCGGCCATCACGACGGGCAGCGAGGTGCCGCGGGCGGTGTCGCCGCGGTGCGGGGTCGTGGTGGTCACTGGTTCCTCCTCCCAGCGGGCGGGGTCAGTCCTACCGGGGGCAGTCGCGGGCCTCGGCGGTGGTCTTGAGGTCGGTCAGCCACGCCTTGAGACCTTCGCCGAGGAAGTACTCGGAGGTGGGCACGTCGGCCTCGACCTGGTCGCCGGCCCACGTCTCCTCGGTGCGCACGAGCACACCACCGGGAACCTTGGTGAAGGTCCAGACGTGCACGCCCCGGTCGATGGTCAGCCCCTCGCCGATCGCCGGCCCGGTCCAGCGGACGCACCTGTTGTGCCGGAGCTGGCCGACGGTGGAGGTGATGGTCAGGGTGGTGGCGGGAGTGGTGGCCGTGGGCGGCACCGGGGTGGTCCACCGGAACCGCGCGCCGGCCCGCAGCGCGCCGTGGTCCAGGCGCTCGGCGGTGGCGACCGGCGGCTGCCAGGACGGCCAGGCCGCCACGTCGGTCTGCAGGTCCCAGATCGTGCCCAGCGGCGCGTCGATCAGCTTCTCGGTGCGGTAGCGGATCTTGGCCGCGGGGTCGACGCCCTCGCCGCGGCAGGTCAGCGGCCCGTCGCCGGCGGGCGGCTCGGTGGTGGCCTGGGCCGGCGCGACACCGGCGACGAGCAGGCCGGCGGCCAGCGGGAGCGCCGCCAGGGCGGCACGGACCCCGGGCCGGCGGGCGGCGGAGCGGGCCTGCGGGGCGGACGGCGTGCTGCCGGTGGTGCCGGTCATGGTCCATCTCCTCGTTCGACGGTCTGGTGGGCCGGTGCCGGGTGGTGACCGGCGTCGTTCGGTGTGATCCCACGATGTCGCGGGACGGGGGTCGTTCGCGTCGGTGGACATCACCTATCCGGCAGCAGGCGATGCCGAGCCGGCCGGGCGTGACGCGCGCCACTCGCGCCGCCGGTCCGTGGCGGAACGGGCCGTTCGCGTCGGCGGTCGTCGCCCACCCACTGGAATCGATCCCCGAAGTCGGCCATGATCGGTCGCCCATGGACGGTGTGCTCGGGCGGCGGGACGAGACGTCGCGACTTCAGGCGCTGCTGGACGAGGCGGGGCGGTCGCACGGCGGTGCCGTGGTCGTGCACGGGGAACCCGGCATCGGCAAGAGCGCCCTGCTGGACCACGTGGCCGGGTCCGCGCCCGGTTTCCTGGTCGTGCGGGCTTCCGGGGCCGAGTTCGAGACCGAGCTGCCGTACTCCGCGCTGCACCAGCTGTGCGTTCCGGTGCTGGAGCACGTGGAAGCGCTCCCACCGCGGCACCGCGACGCGCTGCGGGTCGCGTTCGGGCTGGCGGCCGGCACCCCCGACCCGTTCCTGGCCGGCGCGGCCACGCTGGGCCTGCTGCTCGAACCCGACCGGCCGCTGCTCTGCCTGGTCGACGACGCCCAGTGGCTCGACCGGGCGTCGGCGCGGGCGCTGGCGTTCGTCGCCCGCCGGGTGGCCGCCGAGCGGGTGGCGGTGGTGTTCGCCGCGCGGGAGTGCCCGCCGGAACTGGCCGCGCTGCCGCGGGTCGGCATCCGGCCGCTGGGCGAGCGCGACGGGCGCGCGCTGCTGGCCCGCGAGATCCGCGCGCCGCTGGACGAGCAGGTCCGCGACCGCGTGCTGGCCGAGGCGCGCGGCAACCCGCTGGCCCTGGTCGAACTGGCCCGCACCGCCGGGATCGGCGGGCTGGCCGGTGGCTACGACCTGCCCGCGCCCGCCGCCGCCGAGCGCAGCTTCCGGGCCCGCCTGACCGGGGTGTCGCCCGAGGTGCGGCTGCTGCTGACCGTCGCCGCCGCCGAACCGGTGGGCGATCCCGGCCTGCTGTGGCGGGCCGCGGCCCTGCTGGGCGTCGAGGAGGCCGCAGCGCGGGACGTGCCGCTGGTCGAGATCGGCACCCGCGTGCGGTTCGTGCACCCGCTGGCCCGCTCGGCGGTCTACCGGGCCGCGACCGAGTCGGACCTGCGCCGCGCGCACGGCGCCCTGGCCCGGGTCAGCGACCCGCTGGACGACCCCGACCGGGTCGCCTGGCACCGCGCGCTGGCCTCGGTCGGCCCGGACGAGGACGTGGCCGCCGCACTGGTCGACTCGGCGTCGCGCGCGCGGGCCCGGGGCGGGATGGCCGCCGCCGCGGCGTTCCTGGAGCGCGCCGCCGCGCTCACCCCCGAACCCGGCCCGCGGGTCGACCGGCTGCTGGCCGCGGCCGAGGCCAAGCTGTCCGCCGGGGACTTCGACGCGGCCGCCGGCCTGCTGACCTCGGTGCGCCCCGACGACCCGCGCGCCGACCTGGTGCGCGGCCGGATCTCCTTCGCCCGCTTCCGGGGCGAGGACGTGCCCACCGCGCACCTCCTGCGGGCCGCCGCGACGCTGGCCGACAAGGAGCCGGCCGAGGCCCGGACGACCTACCTCGACGCGATCGAGATGGGCATCATCACCGGCGGGCTGCCCACCGTGATCGACGCGGCGCGGACCGCGCCACCGGCACCTGGGCCGCCGCGCGGCTCCGACGTCGTGCTGGCCGGCATGGTGGCGCTGGCCGACCACGGCCACCACGCCGCCGCCGAGTTCCTGCGCCCCGTCGTGGCCGACGGCGACGACCCGGCGTGGACCCGCTGGCCGACGCTCGGGTTCCTGCTCGCCATCGAGTTCTGGGACGCCGAGGCCACCCGCGCCATCGCCGCCCGCAGCACCGCCTCCGGCCGGGGGTCGGGCTCGTTCCACCTGCTGCCGATCGGGCTGGCCATGCTCGCCACGGCCACCGCCCACCTCGGCGACTTCGGCGCGGCCAAGGAGATGGTGTCCGAGGAGGAGGCGATCGCGGAGGCCACCGGGGCCGCCCCGCTGGTCTACCCCCGGCTGCACCTGGCCGCCCTGCACGGCCGGCGCGCCGAGGCGGAGGAGCTGTTCGCCCGGGTCGGGCCGCACATGAGCCTGAGCGTGCAGTACGCGACGGCCGTGCTGGACAACGGCCTCGCCGACTACCCGGCCGCACTGGACGCCGCCCGGCGGGCCGTGGCGACCGGCGACCTCGGGCTGGCGGGCCTGGCCCTGCCCGAACTGGTCGAGGCCGCGGTGCGCTGCGGCCGGGCGGACGAGGCGCGGGCCGCGCTCGCCACCCTGGCCGAGCGCACCGGCGCGGGCGGGCAGCCGTGGGGGCTGGGCATCGGGGCCTACGCGCGGGCGCTCGTGGACGACGACGAAGAGGACTACCGCCGGGCCGTCGCGCTGCTGGAGGCCGGTCCGATGCGGGTCTGGCGCGGGCGCGCCCACCTGGTCTACGGCGAGTGGCTGCGCCGCCAGGGCCGACGCCGCGACGCCCGCGCCGAACTGCGCCAGGCCCACGAGCTGTTCGCCGGCCTGGGCGCGGAGGCGTTCGCGGCACGGGCGGCGGGCGAACTGCGCGCCACCGGCGAACGCGCCCGCAGCCGCACGGCACCGACCTCCGACGCGCTCACCGTGCAGGAGGTGCACATCGCGCGCCTGGTCGCCGACGGCGCGACGTCCAAAGAGGTGGCCGCCAAGCTGTTCGTCAGCCCGCGCACGGTCGACGCCCACCTGCGCAACATCTTCCGCAAGCTCGCCATCACCTCACGCCGCCGGCTGCGCGACCTGCCCGCCATCCGCTGAGCGGGCCGGGTGCTCGCGCGGTCAGAGGCCGCCGGTGTTCAGCAGCAGGTTGGGGCTCGACGGCGAGACCTCCAGGGTGTCCTTCGTGGCCTGCCGGGTCAGCCAGGTCGCGATGCTCTCCGGGTCCGCCTCGGGGTTCTTCGCCAGGTACAGCGCGACGACGCCGGCCACGTGCGGGGACGCCATCGACGTGCCGCTGAGCGCGACGCCGCCACCGCCGAGCCGGGCCGACGTGATCGCCTTGCCCGGGGCGTACAGCGACAGGCACGTGCCGTAGTTGGAGAAGTCGGCCTGCCGGTCGGTCCGGTCGGTCGCGCCGACGGTGACGGCTCCACTCGCGCTGGCCGGGGAGCTGTCGCACGCGTCGACGGCGTCGTTGCCGGCGGCCACGACCGGCAGCACGCCCTTGGCGGCCAAAGCGTTCACGGTGGCGTTGAGCGCCTCGGACCGCGGGCCGCCGAGGGATCCGTTCAGCACGGCGGGTCCGTTGGCGTGCCGGGCGACCCAGTCCAGACCGGCGATCAACCCCGAGTTCTCGCCCTGCCCGTCGCAGTCCAGCACGCGCACGCCGACGAGCGAGACCTTGCGGGCCACGCCGTAGGTCGTGCCGCCGACGGTGCCGGCGACGTGCGTGCCGTGGCCGTGGCAGTCCGCGCCGTCCTGGCCGTCGTCCACCGCGTCGAAGCCGGGCTTCGCGCGCCCGCCGAACTCGCGGTGGCCGTGGTCGATCCCGGTGTCCAGGATGTAGGCGGTGACGCCCGCGCCGGTGCCCTTCGGGCTGAACCTGCCGTCCAGCGGCAGGTCGGCCTGGTCGATCCGGTCCAGCCCCCAGCTGGGCACGGCGTCGGCGGTGATCTCGGCGTCCTCCTCGACCGCGTCGACGGAGGCCAGCCCGCGCACCGCCGCCAGCTGCGCCGGGGTGAGCCGGGCGGCGAAACCGCGCACCACCGAGGTGTAGGTGAACATCGCCTCGACGCCGATGAGCTGGCCCACGACGGCCGCCGGGTCCTGGCCCCGTTCGAGCGTGACGATGTACTGGCCGGGGACGGCGGCGGTCGAGCGCAGCAGCGGCGCGGGGGCCGTGCGGTCCGGTGTCGCGACCGCGCCGGGTGTGCCGCACAGCGAGGTCAGCAGCACGGATGCCGCGATCGTGGCTCGCGAGAGCTTGCGCATTCGAAACCCCGTTTCGGTGCGTGCGCGCTCCACCGGTGGCGAAGCGAACGCTGCGATTCGTCCCGTCAGGTCTCCTTTCGTCCCACGACGACGCCGGCTTGAGGTGATTCACCCGGCACGGCGAGACCCACAACCCGTGCGGGGTCGGCCGTTGCCTCGTCCGGGGTCCACCGGCGGTCGCCGATGACTCAGGGCGAGGACGGGGCGGGTTCGGCGGCGATCAGCCGGACACCCGCACCGGCAGCCGCCGGGGGCAGATGATCTGCATCGGGTTCTCGAACTCCACCCCGGCCGGGTGGTCGACGGCGATGTGGTCGAAGCGGTCGAACAGCGCGTTGAGCGCGATCCCGACCTCCAGCCGGGCGAGCGGGGCACCCAGGCAGAAGTGCACGCCCTGGCCGAACGCGAGGTGCCCGCCGGTGGCGCGGTGGAGGTCGAAGCGGTCCGGGTCCGGGAAGCGCACCGCGTCGCGGTTGGCCGCCCCGACCCACAGGGTGACCAGCTCGCCCCGGCCGACCGGGTGGCCGCCCAGCTCGGTCTCGGCGGTGGTCACCCGCGCCATCCGGGAGAACGGCGGGTACAGCCGCATCAGCTCCTCGATCGCGCCGGGCAGCAGGGCGCGGTCCCGGCGCACGGCGGCGAACGCCTCCGGGTGGCGGTCGAGGGTGAGGATCGCGTTGCCGATCAGCGCCATGGACGCCGCGTGGCCCGCGAACAGGGTCAGGCCGACCAGCCCGATCAGGTAGCCGTCGCGCAGCGGCTCGCCGTCGATCGTGGCCCGGGTCAGGACGCCGAGCAGGTCGTCGGACGGGTTCGCGCGCCGCCGCCGCACGTGCCCGAGGATGTACTCGTTCATCTCCCGGATCGCCGGCGCGACCTCGTTCTCCATCACCTCGGGCGGCACGGTCGCCGCGTCGAGCGCGCCCAGCGCGTCACCCCACGCCCGGTAGAGCGGCACGTCCTCGGCGGGCAGCCCGAGCATCTCGGCGACCACGATGATCGGCAGCGGGTAGGCGACCGCGTCGATCAGGTCGAAGCTGCCCGCACCGGACACCCCGTCGAGCAGCGCGTCGACGGTCTTGCCGATCCGGTCGGACAGCACCGCCACCACGCGCGGGGTGAACGCCTGGCTGATCACCTGGCGCAGCTTGCGGTGGTGCGGCGGGTCGTTGGTGACCAGGTTGCCGGTCAGGAACAGGTCGAGGTCGGCCTGCGGCCGGTTGAACAGCCGCACCGTGTCCGAGGAGAAGGTCTTCGGGTCGGTGAGGACGCGGGTGATGTCGGCGTGGCGGAACAGCTGCCAGCCGTACTCGTCGTCGTGGTGCACCGGGTTGCGCTCGTGCATCTCGCGGAACCAGGCGAACAGCGAGTCCACCGGTGCGGTAGCGGAGTCGTCGGTCGCCGTCATGGTGCACCCCTGTCCTGGTTCTGCCGCCGGGTCGTGGTCACAGGCCGAAGAGCGAGCGGTAGACCTTCCGGTCGACCTGCGGCACCGCCAGGCCCCGGGTGTCCGGCACGGCGGACGGCGACGGCGCCAGGGTCGGCGAACCGGCCACCCGCAGACCCGACTCGATCGCGCCGTCCATGTACCCGATCCAGCCCAGGGCGAGGTCGTCACCGCAGAACTTGACCCGGCCGAGCGGCTGGTTGAGCGCCCGGTGCAGCCTGGTCAGCTGGAGCGGGCGGCGGAACGCCGGCCCGCCCAGCGAGAACTCGTCGGCCTGCCAGTCGGTCACGGTGTAGCCGCGCAGGGCCGCGTCGGGCAGGACCGTCCGCACCGCCGCCTCGACCTGCGCGTGGTTGCCGACGTCGAACCCGGTGTCCACGGTGAACGCCACGACGGGCGCGTTGTCGTTGAGCCGGCCCATGATCGCGAACGGGAAGCCCTCGGGCGCCTCGGCGATGAACCGGTCGGCCGGGGTCGCCAGGTCCAGCCACAGCTTCTTCTGCCGCGGCACGCCGTAGCCCTGGGTGGTCGCGTCCCGGTGCGCCTGCGGCAGCGCCGGGCTGAAGGCGATGTTCTTCCAGACGTTGACCGGCACGGCCATCACGACCTCGGCGGCGGTGTAGGTCACCCCGGTCCGGGTGACCACCTTGACGCCGCCGCTGTGCTGGGTGACCGAGGAGACCGGGGAGCCGAGCTTGAGGTCCGGCTTGCCGTCGGCCAGGATCGCCGTCGCCAGCGCGATGGTGCCCCGTTCCACCCGGAAGGTGTTGATCCCGGAGAAACCGGTGTAGTTCCAGCCCGCGAGCGCCCACCACTGGGCGAGCTGGAGCATCGAGCCGCGCGCGGACGGCGCGCCGTAGAGCCCGGTGGTGCTGGTCATCCGGACCTCGTCGGCCGGCGGGTGGGCGAGCTGGTCGAGCCGGTCGCGCAGGGACAGCCGGTCCAGCGGCGTGATCAGGTCCTCGCGGGTGAACGGCGCGTAGGGCTGGGGGAAGTAGTCCCGCGCGCCCTCGAAGAACGGCGTGAACAGCTCGCCCTGCCGGGTGTAGGCGGTGACCGGGTCGGACTCGGTGAACCCGGTCGGCGTCGGCATGAGCACCCGCTCGGGCCCGGCGTCGGCCACGACCGCGAGGCCGTAGCGCGCGATCTCGCGCCAGACGTGCGGCTGGAGCGGGTCGACCCAGGTCCCGCCGCGCTCGATCTCGTAGCCGTTGAACCGGTCGGTCCACGTCCGGCCGCCGATCCGGTCGCGTGCTTCGAGCACGAGGACCGAACGACCCTTCCTGCGCAGTTCGCGGGCCGCCACGAGGCCCGCCAGACCGGCGCCGACCACGATCGTGTCGTAACCGCGGCGGTGGTCGACATCGTTTTCTCCGGCGGCCTCGGCTGGTGCCGGCAGACCCGCGCCGAACGCTGCTCCGGTGATGGCCAGTCCTCCTGCCTTGAACGCGGACCGCCTCGATAACGACCCGCGCGAAGCGGTGCTTTCCGGGCTACCGCCGTTGCTCGACATGCATTGACCCCAGTGTAAGAGTGCGTGGTGGATTCTTCGAGGTGTTTTCGGGATTTCCCGGAACTACCGGTGGTTCACGTGAAGCCGGGAACCCGGATCGCGGCGGACGCGATCCGGGTTCCCGGCTCCGGTATTTCAGGTGTGCTGCGGAAAAGATCAGGCGGACGGCGCGCGGAACTGCTTGATCAACGCCGCGTAGCTGTCCTCGGCGTGCCCGCCCGCCACCGCGCGACCGGCCAGTTCCAGGAAGAACCTGGGCAGTTCGGCGTTCACGCCGAGCGCCTTGCTCTCCTCCAGCAGGTGCTGCATGCCGCCCACGTGCACGTTGACGGTGGCGTCGGTGGCCGGGTACTCGCCCGCGTCGATCTGCGGCGCGTACGCGGCGACGTAGTCCGCCGTCACGTTGATCGCGGTCGCGGCCATGCCCGCGAACGTCGTCGCCTTGACGTTCGCGGTGCCCAGCAGCGCCGCGGCGTGCAGGAAGCTGTTGAGCACGCCCCACATGATGGTCAGGACGGCCATGTCGTAGAGCGCCGACAGGCCGTGGTCCTCGTCGAGGTAGACCGTGGCCGCCTCACCGAGCACCGCCAGGGTGGCCTGGTGCTCCTCGAACGCGGCCTTCGGCCCGGCGTAGAGCAGGGTCGCCTCGTCGGTGCCGATCCCCTGCGGCAGCGCCAGGATCGCGCCGTCGAGGTAGGTCGCGTCCAGCTTGGCCGCCCACTCGGCGGTGTCCCGGGCCTGGCTGGAACTGGCCGTGGTCAGGTTGACCAGGGTGCGGCCGGCCAGCGCCGGGCCGACCGGGTCCAGCAGCGCGTGCACGGCGTCGTAGTCCGAGACGCAGACGACGACGAGCGGGCTCGCCTCGACCGCGGCCTGGACCGAGTCGGCGAGGGTCGCCCCGGCGGCGACCAGGTCGTCGGCCTTGCCGGCCGAGCGGTTCCAGACGGTGGTGGGGTGACCCTTCGCGACGAAGGCCGCGGCCAGGGCGTGGCCCATCAGGCCCAGGCCGACGACGGTGACCGGCGATTCGGAGGCTGAAACGGTGGACACAGGTACTTCTCCGTATCTCGTGCGACTTCCGCCGCGTTGGGGGTGCTCGTGCGCTCGCCGGTCCCGGGTGGCGGCGCGGAGCGGGAGGGCCCGCCGCGGCCGGTTCCCGGGGTCAGGTGCGGTCGGTGTCCCCGGTGTCCCCGGTGTCCTCGGTGTCCTCGGCGGCCCACGGGCCGCTGACGCCGAAGGGGTTGTCCACGACGTAGCGCCAGTAGCCGTCCTCGCCCTGGTGCAGCACGTCGATGGCCACGCCCTCCAGCGATTCCGGCTCGCCGTTCTCGTCGAGCAGGTCCATCTGCCACTCGACCACCAGCTGCGCGGTGCGGCCGACCACCAGCTGCTGCCGGACGACCGCTTCCACGGACGGTTTGCGGACCTTCAGGAATTCGACCAGGTAATCCCGGCGGGGCTGGCCGCGCAGCGGGTTCCCGGGCTCCCACACGCCGACGGCGTCTTCGGTGTACATCGCGTTGACCGCCGCCGCGTCACCGGAGTTGAAAGCGATCCCGAAGGCTTCCTGGTGCTTTTCGATGTCGGTCACCAAAGTGTAATCACGGTCGGTCACGGCGCATTTGCTCCATTCGGGTCGGCCGCACCTGCACAACTCTGTTTCCCACGCTACCAGCGAATGTCCATCGTTCCGGTCTTGCGCCGGTAATCCGAACGGGGTGCGACTCGACCGCCCGAATTACCGGAGCAAGACCACTGCCGGGACGAGTGGCGTTCGTGGCGCGTCCGGTCGACTACCCGGCGTGCGACGGCTCGGCGTGGCCCGAGGCGCGGGCCACCGCCGCCTGGACCTCCGGGGCCACCAGGGCCGCGGAGGGGTCGAGCAGGAACGCCACGCGCGCGCAGGCGATCAGCAGGTCGCCGTCGCGCGTCGCCGCGTCCAGCAATTGGTCGACGGCCGTGGCGGTGAGTTCGGCGAAGAACGCGGCCGGGTCCGGGGTTCCGGTCCGGGCCAGGTGGTCGCGCAGCACCTCGGCCCCGACCGCCGCCATGCCCTGCCCGTAGACGGGGTTGAAGCTGCACACCGCGTCGCCGAGGACGAGCAGCCCGGCGGGGAACGACGCCATCCGCTCGTAGCGGCGGCGCAGGTTCGCCGGGAACCGGTAGGACAGCGGGTCGCCGAGCCGCTCCTGGTCGTGCACCACGTCGTAGATGTCCGTGCCGGCCAACAACTCCGGGAAGTCGTGGAAGCCCGCGACGTCGTGCGGCGTGTACGCGCCGGCGAAGCCGTGGCCGGTGACCACCGCACAGCCGTCCTCGACCTTGGCGCACAGCGCGCCGCGCGGCACCGCCGCCGTGCCGCCGATGTCGATGGAGACCTCGCCGGCCATCCGGTCGCCGGCCAGCCGGTGGTACTGGGTGGTGTAGCCGACGTTGACGGCGAGCTGCTCCTCTTCCACCGCCGGGTAGCCGGACTCGGTGAGCCACGCGAGGGTCCGGGTGCGCCGCCCGGTCGCGTCGACCACCAGGTCCGCGGCCAGGTCGCGCCGCTCGCCGCCGCGCTCGACCCGCACGCCCACCACCGCGGACCGGTCCGGCGTGGTCAGCGGTTCCACGACGTCCGTGCGCTCCCAGAAGGTCACGTTGTCCAGTGCCCGCACCCGCGCGCGCACCCGCCGCTCCAGGTGCGGCCGGCTGACCGACAGCAGCGGTAGGCCCGAGTGCGGCTTGGGCATCCGCTGCCCGTTGACCACCCACCGCACGTTCGCGGTGCCGTCGCCGGCGACCGCGCCGTTCGAGGTCGGCTCCTCGGTGATGCCCGGCAGCAGGTCCTCCAGCGCGAGCAGGCCGGCGGCCGGCAGGTCGTGCAGGTGCGCGCCGTGCGGGACGCCCCGCCGGGTGGTGCTGTGGCCCTCGGCGGTGTCGTCGGCGGCCAGGTCGTCGCGGTCGACCACCAGCACCTCGGCGTACCGGTCGGCGAGCACTCGCGCGGCGAGCAGCCCGGCCATGCTCGCCCCGAGCACGATCACCCGGTCACGGTCAGCTTCTTCCACGGTGCCGTCACTCTCCTGAACGGGCGGCGCGGGACGGGAAGTAGCCCGCACGGACGAAGAACTCCACGTACTTGTCGAACAGCTCCCGGTCGACCGGCGGGCACTCGACCCCGGTGCCGCGCAGGGCCTCCTCGGTGCCCGAGACGTCGATCGGCGGGTAGGTGGCCCGGCCGCCGCCGGCGTTCATCCCCTCGAACGAGTCCAGCAGCGGGACGATCGCGTTCGCCCGGTCCGCGCGCACCCGGTCGGTCCACGACGCCCAGTCCAGCTTCGGCAGGTCGTACCCGGCGGCCCGCAGGTGGCCGACGAACCCGGTGAACGTCTGGTCCTGCGGGTTGTAGAGGTGGAAGGTGCGGTTCGCGGCGTCCGGCCGCGTCGAGAGCACCACGATCGCCGAGCTGACGTAGTCCACCGGGACCATGTGGACGACGCCGGCCAGGCTGTCGGGCACCGCACCGGCCTCCAGCAGCCCCTTGAGGCTCAACCAGACGAAGTCCTTGGTCTGGCACGCGCCGGTCACCGAGTCGCCGCACACCACGTCCACCCGGTAGACCGACACCGGCAGCCCGCGCTCCCGGGCGAGTTCGATCACCTGCTCGGCCACCCACTTGCTCCGCAGGTAGCCGTTGTGCAGCAGGTGCGCGGGCCCGGTGGGGTCGGTCGCGCCGGCCGGGGTGGTGTCGGGGCCGGGCGCCGGGAAGACGCCGGTCGTGGAGACGTGGTGCACCGGCACGGTCCGGTGCGCGGCGGCCAGCCGCAGCACCTCGCGCGTGCCGCCGACGTTGCCCGCCGCCAGTTCGGCGTAGGGCCGCAGCCAGCTCACCGTCGCACCGGCGTGGTAGACCACGTCGACCCGGCGGGCGAGGTCGTCGAACGCGTCCTCGGTCAGGCCCAGGCCCGGTGCGGCCAGGTCGCCGACGTGGACCGCGATCCGGTCCGGGTCGACCTCGCCGCCGACCTGGTACCAGGCCAGGTTCTCGTGCAGCCGGCGGGTCGCGTCGGCGTGGTCGGCGCCCCGCACCAGGCAGTGCACGGTGGCCGTGGTCGACCGCATCAGGTCGCGCAGCAGGAACGCGCCGACGAACCCGGTCGCGCCGGTCAGCAGGACCTCGGCCGGGTCCGCGGCCACCCGGTGGACCACGGCGGCCGGCCGGACGTCCGGGTCGAGGTGGACCTGCGCGGCGAAGTCGACCTCGGCCGCACCCCGCGCTCCCCCGCTGCCCAGCACCGCGCACAGGTGGTCCACCAGCTCCTTCGGGGTGGGGTGCTCGAAGATCAGCGACGGCGACAGCGTGCGCCCGGTGGCGTCGGCCAGCCGGTTGCGCAGCTCCACCGAGGTGAGCGAGTCGAACCCGAGGTCGGCGAAGGACTGGTGCTCCTCGACCGCGTCCGGCGCGGAGTGCCCGAGGACGAAGGCGACTTCGCGGCGGACGAACTCCGAGACCAGGTCGCGGCGGTGCGCCGGCGGCAGGTCGGCCGGTTCGTCCGCCAGGAGACCGGTCGGGGCTTGCGCGCCCGGGACCAGCCGGCGCAGCAGCAGCGGCGACCGGGTGCCGGCGGCCCGCACGGCGGCCGGGTCCACCGGGGTGACGACCAGGTCGGGCCGGCCGGTGCGCAGCGCGAGGTCGAGCAGCGCCGGCCCGGTGGCCGCGGTGATGGCGAGCAGGCCGGAACGGGCGATCCGGTCCAGGTCGGCCCGGGTCAGGTGCCTGCTCAGGCCGCCCTCGTGCGCCCACAGCCCCCAGGCCAGCGAGGTCGCCGGCAGCCCGAGCCCGGCCCGGTGGCCCGCCAGCGCGTCGAGGAAGGTGTTGGCGGCGGCGTAGCCCGCCTGGCCCGCGCCGCCGATGATCCCGGCCACCGACGAGAACAGCACGAAGGCGTCCAGGTCGTGGTCGAGGGTCAGCTCGTGCAGGTGCCACGCGGCGTGCACCTTGGGTCGCAGCACGGCGGCCAGCCGGTCCGGGGTGAGGTCGGGGACCAGGCCGTCGTCGAGCACGCCGGCGGCGTGCACGACCCCCGTCAGCGGGTGTTCGTCCGGGACGGTGGCGAGCAGGGCGGCGAGCGCGTCCCGGTCGGCGAGGTCGCACGCTTCGACGCGCACGTCCGCGCCGAGCCGGGCCAGGTCGGCGGCCAGGGCGTCGGCGCCGGCCGCCGCCGGTCCCCGGCGGCTGACCAGCAGCAGCCGCGACACGCCGTGCGCGCGGACCAGGTGGCGGGCGAACACCCCGCCGAGCGCGCCGGTCCCGCCGGTGATCAGCACGGTGCCGTCGGCCCGCCAGCGGACGCCGGCGGCTCCCGGTGCGACGGGTGCCAGGCCCGGGACGAGGACCTGACCGGCCCGGATCGCGACCTGGGGTTCACCGGAGGCCACGGCCGCCGGCAGCGCCGCCGCGGAGTCCGGGTGCTCGTCCAGGTCGACCAGCACCACCCGGTCCGGCGCTTCGGACTGCGTGGACCGCAGCAGGCCCCAGAGCGGCGCGGCGACGAGGTCGTGCGGCGCGCCGTGTCCGGTGGACACCGCCCCGCGGGTCAGGACGACCAGCGGCGTGTCGGCGCTGCGCTCGTCCGCGAGCCACGACTGCACCAGCGCCAACGCATCCTGCGTGGCCGTCTCGGCGCGCCGGGGCACGTCACCGCCGGTGGGGAACACCATCGGGACGAGCAGCGCGTCGAACGAGGTGGCCGACGCCAGCGCGGCCGCCGGGTCCGCGAACACCTCCCCCACTTCGAGGTCCGGTCCGCGCACTGTCGCCAGGATCGGCGGCGTGACCGGTCGGGACGTGGTGAGCGGCGTCCAGTCGAGGCCCAGCACCGAGTCCCGCGGATCCGGCTCGGTCGTGGCGACCGGGGCGGGTTCCAGCCAGAACCGCTCCCGCTGGAACGGGTAGGTCGGCAGGTCCACCGGCCGCGCCCCGGTGCCGGCGAAGAACGCCGGCCAGTCGACGGCGACCCCGGCGGACCAGAGCCCGCCCAGCGCCGCGACCACGTCGTGCGCCTCGGCCCGCGCGGTGCGCACGGCGGGCACGGGGGTGATCCCGGTGCTCTCGGCGACCATCGCCGAGAGCACGCCGGCCGGGCCCAGTTCGAGGGCGACGGTCACGCCGTGGTCGGCGAGGGTGCGCGTCGCGTCGTGGAAGCGGACCGCCTGCCGGGTCTGGTCGACCCAGTACCCCGGGGATCGCAGCTGCTCCTCGGTGGCGACGCGGCCGGTCACCGTCGACACGATCGGGATGGTCGGCGCGCCGAACGCGACCTCGCGCAGCACCCGGCCGAACTCGTCCAGCACCGGGTCCATCAGCGGCGAGTGGAACGCGTGGCGCACGATCAGCCGCTTGGCTCGTCGGCCCCGGGACCGGACCGTCTCCCCGATCTCCTCCACTGCGGCGCGGTCGCCGGACACCACCGTCGACATCGGGCCGTTGACGGCCGCGACCGCCGCCCGCCCGCCGGGCCGCAGCAGGGCCGTGACCTCGTCCTCGGTTGCCTCCAGCGCGACCATCGCGCCGCCCTCGGGCAGCGCCTGCATCAACCGGCCGCGCGCGGCGACCACGGCCGCCGCGTCCGGCAGCGACAGCACTCCGGCCACGTGCGCGGCGGCCAGTTCGCCGATCGAGTGGCCGGCCAGGAAGTCCGGGCGGACGCCCCACGCCTGGAACAGCCGGAACAGCGCGACCTCCAGCGCGAACAGCGCCGGTTGGGCGTACCCGGTCTCGGACAGCCGGTGCTCGTCGTCGACCACCTCGCGCAGCGGGTGGTCCAGGTGCGGGTCCAGCTGGGCCGACACCGCGTCGAACGCCTCGGCGAACGCCGGGAACTCCTCGTGCAGCCGGCGGCCCATGGCGACCCGTTGCGAGCCCTGGCCGGTGAACAGGAACCCGAGCTTCCCCTTGCCCGGCGCGGCTTCGCGGCCCCCGCCTTCGGCGATCGGGCGCAGGGCGGCGAGCAGTGCGGCGGTGTCCGACCCGACCACCGCCGCCCGGTGCGGCAGGGCGGCCCGGGTCGTGGCCGCCGAGAAGGCGATGTCCAGAGTGGACAGACCGGGATCGTTGTCGAGCAGGGCGATCAGGTTGCGCGCCTGGGCGGCCAGGGCCGGCCGGGACCTGGCCGACAACGGCACCGGGAGGAACGCCGGTGCCGACACCGGGATCCCGGGCGCCGCCGCGTCCGGTGCCTGCTCCAGGATCAGGTGCGCGTTCGTGCCGCTGACGCCGAACGACGACACCGCCGCCCGGCGCGGCCGGTCCGCCGCCGGCCACGCGCGGTGCTCGGTGAGCAGCTCGACCGATCCCGCCGACCAGTCCACCAGCGGGGTCGGCGCGTCGACGTGCAGCGTGCGGGGCAGTGCGCCGTGCCGCAGCGCCTGGACCATCTTGATCACCCCGCCCACGCCGGCGGCGGCCACCGAGTGCCCGATGTTGGACTTCAGCGAACCCAGGTACAGCGGGCGTTCCGGCGGGTGCGCGGTGCCGTAGGTGGCCAGCAGCGCCTGCGCCTCGATCGGGTCGCCGAGCCGGGTGCCGGTGCCGTGCGCCTCGACCACGTCCACGTCCGCCGCGTCCAGCCGCGCGCCGGCCAGCGCCGTGCGGATCACCCGCTCCTGGGACGGGCCGCTGGGCGCGGTGAGCCCGTTGGAGGCACCGTCGGAGTTGACCGCCGACCCGCGCAGCACGGCCAGCACCCGGTGCCCGTCGGCCAGGGCGTCGCCGAGCCGTTGCAGCAGGACCAGCCCGACGCCCTCGGACCAGCTCGTGCCGTCCGCGCCGGCGGCGAAGGACTTGCACCGGCCGTCCGGGGCCAGGCCGCGCTGCCGGGAGAAGTCCACGAACCCACCCGGCGTGCCGGCCACCGTCACGCCGCCGGCCAGCGCCAGCCGCGACTCGCCGGTGCGCAGCGACTGCGCCGCCAGGTGCATCGCGACCAGCGACGACGAGCACGCCGTGTCCACGGTCATCGACGGGCCCTCGAACCCGAACGAGTAGGAAAGCCGGCCCGACACGACGCTGCCGAGCTTGCCGGTGAGCAGGTAGCCCTCGAACTCCTCGGGGCCGGCCAGCCCCAGGTAGGACTGCTCCACCGCGCCGACGAAGACGCCGACGTCGGTGCCCTTCAGCGACGTCGGGTCGATGCTCGCGTGCTCGAAGGTCTCCCACGCGGTCTCCAGCAGCACGCGCTGCTGCGGGTCCATCGAGAGCGCCTCGCGCGGCGAGATCCCGAAGAACGCGGCGTCGAACTCGGTGGCCCCGGCCAGGAAGCCGCCCTCGCGCGTGTAGGTGGTGCCCGGCACGTCCGGGTCGGGGTCGTAGAGCGCGTCGACGTCCCAGCCCCGGTCGGCGGGGAACCCGGTGATGCCGTCGCGCCCGTCCACCACCAGCCGCCACAGGTCGTCGGCCGAGCGCACGCCGCCCGGGTAGCGGCAGGCCATGCCCACGATCGCGACCGGTTCGGCGCGACCGGACTCCAGCTCCGCGATGCGCTGCCGGGCCTTGCTCAGGTCGGCGGTCACCCATTTCAGGTAGTCCGCGAGCTTCTTCTCATCCGCCATGGGGTGCGCTACCTGTTCTGGGACGGTCTGTTCGGGACGGTCTGTTCGGGACGGTCTGGCGGGGCATCAGTTCTTGGCCCGGCCGAGCTCGTTGTCGATGAACTCGAACAGCTCGGCGGTCGAGGCCGAGTCGAGCGCGCCGGCCGGGTCGGCGAAGGCCCCGTCGCCCGGCTTCCCGCCGGTCTCCAGCCACCGGGACAGCAGGGTCTGCAACCGGACGGTGATCTCGTCGTGGTCGTCCACGTCGCCGGTCACCAGCACGTCCTCCAGCCGGTCCAGCGCGGCGAGCACGGTGGACCTCGGCGGCTGCCCGCCGTCCGAGGCGAGCCGGGAGAGCATGAACACGGCCAGCTTCGCGGGCGTCGGGTGGTCGAACACCGCCGTGGCCGGCAGCGGGACGCCGGTGACCGCGGCCAGCCGGTTGCGCATCTCCACGGCGGTGAGCGAGTCGAACCCGAGCTCCCGGAACGGCTGCTCCGGGTCGATCACGGTCGGGTCGGCCAGGCCGAGCACGGCCGCGACCCCACCGCGCACCACGTCGAGCACGAACTCCGCGCGCGCGGCACCGTCCAGTTCGGACAGTCGCTGCGCCACCGAGACCCCGGCCCCGGCCGGCGCCTGACGGCCGCGCGGCGGCACCAGGGTCCGCAGCAGCGGCGGCACCCGGTCCAGCGCGCGCAGCACGTCGAGGTCCAGCGGGGTGACGGTCACCGCGGGCCGGGCCACCGACAGGGCGGCGTCGAACAGCGCCATCGCTTCCGGCGCGCCGATCGGGCGGAAGCCGTCGCGGGCGTACCGGGCGCGGTCCAGGTCGCCGAGCCCGGCGTTGATGCCGCCCTCGACGTCCCACAGGCCCCAGGCCAGCGAGGTCGCCGGCAGGCCGTGCGCGCGGCGGTGCTGGGCGAGGCCGTCGAGGAACGCGCTCGCGGCGGCGTAGTTCGCCTGGCCCGGCCCGCCGAACAGGCCGACCGTCGAGGAGAACACCACGAACGCCGACAGGTCCGCGTCCCGGGTCAGCTCGTGCAGGTGCCACGCGCCGTCGGCCTTGGGCCGCAGGACGGCGTCCACCTGTTCGGCCGTCAACGCCGGGAGCAGGCCGTTGTCCAGCACGCCCGCCGCGTGCACGACCCCGGTCAGCGGCCGGTCGGCGGGGATGTCGGCGAGCAGCGCGGCCAGGGCGTCCCGGTCGGCCACGTCGCAGGCGGCGATCCGCACGGTCGCGCCGAGCGCGGTCAGCCCGGTGCGCAGGTCCTTGGCCCCCGCCGCGCCGGTGCGGCCGACCAGCAGCAGGTGCGTGACGCCGTGCGCGGTGACCAGGTGGCGGGCCACGGCGGAGCCGAGCACGCCGGTGCCGCCGGTGACCAGGACCGTGCCGGCCGGGTTCCACACCGGGCCGGAGCGCACCTCGGACGGGCGCAGCCGGGTCAGCCGCGGGACGAGGAGCCGCCCGGTCCGGACGGCGGCCTGCGGTTCGTCGGCGGCCAGCAGCGCGGCGAGCAGGGCCGGCTCCACGACCGGCCCGGCAGCGGTGTCGGTGTCGGCGGGAGTGTCGGCGGCGGTGTCCAGGAGCAGGATCCGGTCGGGTGCCTCGGCCTGCGCGGAGCGGATCAGCCCCCACACTGCGGCGGCGGTCGGGTCGGGAGCTTCGCCGTCCGCCGCGGCGACCGCGCCTCTGGTGACGACGACCAGCCGGACGCCGGCGAACCGCTCGTCGGCCGTCCACTCCCGGACCAGGGCCAGCGCCCGGTGGACCAGCGCCGGGTCCGGTGCCGGCGGGGCGATTGCCGGCGGGGCGATCAGGGCCTGGACCGGGGTCGTCGCCAACGACTCCGCGAAGGCCGCGAGGTCCGGGTAGGACGGCGCCTCGGGCGCGGAGTCCCCGAGCGTCGCCCAGGTCGTCGGCCGGGCGGAGGGTTCGAGCACGTCCGGGGTCCAGACGACGTGGTGCAGCGCGCCGAGCGGGTCCGGCCCGTCGGGTCGCACGTCGGGCGCGGCGGCCGGTTCCAGCCAGTACCGGTCGCGCTGGAACGGGTAGGTCGGCAGGTCGACCGGCCGCGCGCCGGTCCCAGCGAAGAAGGCCGGCCAGTCGACCGGCACGCCCCGCGCGTGCAGCACGCCCAGCGCGTGGACCACCGTGCGCGCCTCCGGCTGGCCCTTGCGCATCGCGGGCACCGCCACCGCGTGGTCGACGCTCGCGGCGGCCATCGCCGAGAGGACCCCGTCCGGGCCCAGTTCCAGCAGCGTGGTCACGCCCTCCGCCTCCAGGGTGCGCACCGCGTCCACGAACCGCACCGGCTCGCGGATCTGCTCCACCCAGTAGTCCGGCGAGGTCCACCCGTCGCCGGTCTCCACCCGGCCGGTCACCGTGGAGACGATCCCGAACCTCGGCCGGTGGAAGGTCAACCCCTTGGCGATCAGGCGGAACTCGTCGAGCACCGGGTCCATCCGGGGCGAGTGCGAGGCGCGCAGGATCGGCAGCACCTTGGTCGACCGGCCCCGCTGCCGCCAGATCTCCGCGACGGCGTGCACGGCGTCCTCGTCGCCGGAGAGCACCACCGCGCGCGGGCCGTTGATCGTGCCGATCACCGCGCGCCCGCCCTCGTCCAGGGTTTCGCGCACCTCGTCCTCGGTCGCCTCCACGGCCACCATCGCGCCGCCTTCGGGCAGCGACCGCATCAACCGACCGCGCGCGGTCACCAGGACGGCGGCGTCGGACAGCGACAGCACGCCCGCGAGGTGCGCGGCGATCAGCTCGCCCGTCGAGTGGCCCACCAGGTAGTCCGGGCGCACGCCCCACGTCTCGTAGAGGCGGAACAGCGCCACGCCGACCGCGAAGAGCGCGGCGAGGGTGTAGTCGATCTGGTCCAGCTCGTCGCCGGACTCGATCACCGAGCGCAGCGGGCGCGGCAGGTGCTCGTCCAGCGCCGCGCAGACCTCCTCGAAGGCCGCGGCGAACGCCGGGAACGACTCGACCAGCTCGCGCGCCATGCCGATGCGCTGGGCGCCGCCGCCGGTGAACATGAACGCGACCCGGCCGTCGTCCTTGGCGCCCACCACCGTGCCGGTGTCCTCGGCGGCCAGCGCGGCGAGGCCGGCGCGCAGCTCGGCGCGGTCCGCCGCGAACGCCACGGCCCGGTGCCGCAGCGCCGACCGGGTGGTGGCCAGCGACCAGGACAGGTCGAGCAGGTCCTCGTCGGCGGCGAGCGCGCCGATCCGCTCGGCCTGGGCCCGCAGCGCCGGGCCGGACCGGGCCGAGAGCACGAACGGCAGCACCGGGGCCGGTGCCACGACGGGAGCCGCCGGTCCGGGTTCCGCCGCCGGGCCGGCCGGCGGTTCCTGCTCCACGATGACGTGCGCGTTGGTCCCGCTGAACCCGAACGCCGAGACGGCGGCCCGGCGCGGCCGGTCCGACCCCGGCCAGTCCTGCTGCTCGGTGAGCAGCGCCAGCGCGCCGGTGCCCCAGTCGACGTGCGGCGTGGGCTCGGCGGCGTGCAGCGTCCGGGGCAGCACGCCGTGCCGGATCGCCTGGACCATCTTGATGACGCCGCCGACGCCGGCGGCGGCCTGCGTGTGCCCGATGTTCGACTTGAGCGACCCCAGCCGCACCGGCCGGTCGGCCGGGCGGTCGCGGCCGTAGGTGGCCAGCAGGGCGTTGGCCTCGATCGGGTCGCCCAGCGGCGTCCCGGTGCCGTGCGCCTCGACCACGTCGACGTCGGCGGCGGACAGGCCGGCGGCGGCCAGCGCCGCGCGGATCACCCGCTCCTGGGCCGGGCCGTTGGGGGCGCTGAGCCCGTTGCTCGCGCCGTCCTGGTTCATCGCCGACCCGGTGATCACGGCGAGCACCCGGTGGCCGTGGCGCCGGGCGTCGGAGAGGCGTTCGACCAGCAGCAGCCCGGCGCCCTCGGCCCAGCCGGTGCCGTCGGCGGCGGCCGCGAAGGACTTGCAGCGGCCGTCGGCGGACAGCCCGCGCAGCCGGGAGAACTCGACGAACGCCCGCGGCGTGGACATCACCGTCACGCCGCCGGCCAGGGCCAGGTCGCACTCGCCCCGGCGCAGCGCCGCCGCCGCCAGGTGGATGGCGACCAGGGACGACGAGCACGCCGTGTCGACGGTGACCGCCGGGCCCTCCAGCCCGAAGACGTAGGCCAGCCGGCCCGAGGCGACGCTGCCCGCGCTGCCGCTGTAGAGGTAGCCCTCGAACTCCTCCGGCGGCAGGTGCGGGCGCGAGCCGTAGTCGTGGTACATCGACCCGACGAACACGCCGGTCCGGCTGCCGCGCACCGAGTCGGCGGCGATCCCGGCCCGTTCGAAGCTCTCCCAGGCCGTTTCCAGCAGCAGCCGCTGCTGCGGGTCGGTGGCCAGCGCCTCGCGCGGCGACATGCCGAAGAACTCCGGGTCGAACCGGTCCGCGTCGTGCAGGAACCCGCCCTGGTCGGTGTAGGACCGGCCGACCACGTCCGGATCGGGGTGGTAGAGCCGGTCCAGCGGCCAGCCCCGGTGCTCGGGGAACGCGGTCACCGCGTCGACGCCGTCGGCGACGAGCCGCCAGAGCCGTTCCGGCGAGGTGACGCCGCCGGGGTACCGGCACGCCATCCCGACGATCGCGATCGGCTCCCGCTCCCGCTCCTCGATCTCGCGCAGCCGGCGTCGGCCGGCGTGGGCGTCGGCGACCGCCCGCTTCAGGTACTGGCGCAATTGCTCCTGATCGGTGCTCACGCGTGCTCAGCCCCCAGGATCGTCCCAGGAGGGGCACCCGCCGGTTTCTCGGTACCGCGCACGGTCGGCCGTCCTTTCCCGGAGAACTCGTCAAGGCGATTCACGGCTGCCCGCAGTGTCCACCGAATGCACTCGCGATCCGGTAATCACCCGGTCTCGACCGGCCCGGGGCCTTCCGGTGAGTGCGGGCTGATGCGCTGGTGAGCGCCGGATTACAGGCCCGCCAGAGGCCGTCGGTAGGGTCCGGACAGGTGCATCATCGACGGTGGGGAACCGAATAGAATGAGTTCCGGGAACGACGGTCGCGAACTCGCCGAAGGGTATCTCGGCGGGCTGCTGGAATCACTCGGACTGGGCGTCCACTATTCCCGGGCGGAGCGGGACGCGCTGTTCTACCGGGACGCGGCGGGGGCCGAGGTCGCGGTGCTCGACCTGGTCGGCGGATACGGCTCGACCATCGTCGGGCACAACCACCCGGAGATCGTCCGGTACGCGAAACAACTGCTCGACCAAGGCGTCCCGGTGCACGCGCAGTTCTCCCGGCACCCGTACGCCAACGACCTCGCGGGCAGGCTCAACACCATCCTGCACCGCGAGTTCGGCACCACCGAGGCGTACTCCGCGCTCTTCGCCAACAGCGGCGCGGAGGCCGTCGAGATCGCGATGAAGCACGCCGAGTTCGACCGGGTGGCGAAGCTGACCGCGCTCACCGCCGAGATCGGGCGCGGCGTCGAGGCGGCCCGCGCCGCGATCGACCGGGGCGCGGTGGTCGCGGTGGACGAGGCGTACCACCGCCTGGGCGTGGCCGCCGGGGTGTCCCCCGGTGCCGCGCCGGAGGCGGTGGTCGCCGCGATCGTCCGGGTCAACGGCGAGCGCGCGACGGCCGCGCCGATCTTCCTGGCCCCGGAGGGTTCGTTCCACGGCAAGCTGGTCGGCAGCGTGCAGCTCACCCACAACGCCGGGTTCCGGGAGCCGTTCCGGTCGATGGCCGCGCAGTGCCGGTTCGTGCCGGTGCACGAGCCGGAGGCGCTGGCCAAGGCCGTCGAGTCGGCCCGCACGACGCTGTTCGACCTGGTCGTGGCGGCCGGCGGGGTCCGGGTCGTGGAGCGCGACCTGCCGGTGATCGCCGCGTTCATCCTAGAACCGGTGCAGGGCGAGGCCGGGATCAGGCCGTTCGACCGGGAGACCGCGCAGCGGATCCAGCGGGTGTGCGCGGCGGTCGACTGCCCGATCATCGTCGACGAGGTGCAGAGCGGCATGGGCCGCACCGGCGCGTTCTTCGCCAGTTCGCACCTGGGCCTGCGAGGCGACTACTACACGCTGGCCAAGAGCCTGGGCGGCGGGCTCGCCAAGGCCGCGCTGACCCTGATCCGCGATTCCCGCTACCACCGGGAATTCGAACTGGCGCACAGTTCGACGTTCGCCAAGGACGCTTTCTCCACGTTGATCGCCGGCCGGGTGGTCGACCTGCTGGAAGCCGACGACGGCGCTTTGTACCGGTTGGCGGCGGAACGCGGCGAGCGCCTGACGGCGATGCTGCGGACCCTTCAGGACGAATTCGGCACGGTGGTCGAGGACGTCCGCGGCGCGGGCCTGATGATCGGCCTGGAATTCCGCGACCGGTCCGATTCGCCGTCCGGGATCATCGCCGAGCAGTCCCGCGCGGGCCTGCTCGGCTACCTGCTGTCCGGTTACCTGCTGCGCGTGCACGCCATTCGGGTGCTGCCGACCGCCAGTGCCACGAACACCCTGCGGATCGAACCGTCGGTGTACGTGACCGACGACGACATCGCCCTGCTGGAAAAAGGGCTGCGCGGTCTGCTCGTCGTGCTGCGGGAGCACGACGGGGCCGCGCTGCTGCCCGCGGCCTAGAACCGACCGCGCTCCGCTTCGCGACCGGCTGGACCCCTGAGGGAAAGAGCTACTGAGATGACGACATGGCACGACGGTGGCGAAGGCGGCCGCGACGAGCAGGTGGCGATCGTCGGGGTGTCCTGCCGGCTGCCCGGGGCGACCGGGCCCGCGGCGTTCTGGGACCTGCTGAGCAGCGGTCGCAGCGCGGTGACCGAGGTCCCGGCCGACCGGCGGGACGGGATCTCCGGCCCGCTCCGGCCGGCCGGCGGCACCCGGTTCGGCGCGTTCCTGGACGCGGTCGGCGACTTCGACGCCGGGTTCTTCGGGATCTCGGCACGCGAGGCCGCGGCGATGGACCCCCAGCAGCGGTTGGTGCTGGAACTGGCCTGGGCGGCGTTGGAGGACGCCGGGATCGTCCCCGCCGACCTGGCCGGCAGCACCGCGTCGGTGTTCGTCGGCTCGTTGCGCGACGACTACGCCGGACTCGTGCTCAGCGGCGGCGACGGCGCGATCACCCAGCACACCAACACCGGCACGCACCGGGCGATCATCGCCAACCGGGTCTCCTACGCCCTGGACCTGCGCGGGCCGAGCGTCGTGGTGGACACCGCGCAGTCGTCGTCGCTGGTCGCGGTGCACCTGGCCGCGCAGAGCGTCCGGTCGGGCGAGTCGCCGGTGGCGATCGCGGCCGGCGTGAACCTCAACCTGCTGCCGGAGGGCGCACTCGGCGCGCAGCGCTTCGGCGGGCTGTCGCCGGACGGGCACAGCTACGTGTTCGACGCCAGGGCCAACGGCTACGTCCGCGGCGAGGGGGCGGCGGTCGTCGTGCTCAAGCCGCTGTCCGCCGCCCTGGCCGACGGGGACGACGTCTACGCGGTCGTCCGGGGCAGCGCGGTCAACAACGACGGGGCCACCCGGGGCCTGACCGTGCCGAACCCGCAAGCCCAGGAACGGGTGGTGCGGGCCGCGTTGCGGCGCGCCGGCCTCACCCCGGAGCAGGTGCAGTACGTGGAGCTGCACGGCACCGGGACTCCGGTCGGCGACCCGGTCGAGGCCGCCGCCCTGGGCGCGGTGTTCGCCGGCCGGGCGGGCGGGGCCGACCCGCTGCCGGTCGGGTCGGTGAAGACCAACATCGCCCACCTCGAAGGGGCCGCCGGGATCGCCGGCCTGCTCAAGGCCGTGCTCGGCATCCGGCACCGCCGGCTGCCCGCCGGCCTGGACTTCGCCACCGCCCACCCGGACATCCCGCTGGCCGAGCTGGGGCTGCGGGTCACCACCGACCTGGCCGACTGGCCGCACCCGGACCGGCCGCTGGTCGCCGGGGTCTCCTCGTTCGGCATGGGCGGCACGAACGCGCACGTGGTCCTGGCCGAACCGCCCGCCCGCGCCGCGGACCTCCCGGCCGGTGAGCCGGAGACCCGGCTGGTCCCGGTGCCCGTGACCGGGAAGACGCCCGCCGGGCTGCGGGCGCACGCCGCCCTGCTGCGCGACACCGCCGGCACGCCGCACGACCTCGGGTTCTCGCTGGCGACGACCAGGACGGCGTTGCGGCACCGGGCCGTCGTCCTGGCCGCGACCGCCGAACAGCTCCGCGCCGGCCTCGACGCGGTGGCCAACGGCACGACCGCGCCGAACGTCGTGTCCGACGGCGACCACGCCGGCGACGCGCTGACCGCGCTGGCGGCCGACTTCGTCCGGGGCGAGGACGTCGACTGGGCGGCGGCGTACGCGGGGGTCCGCGCCACGCGGGTCCGGCTGCCCGGCTACCCGTTCCAGCGGGAGCGGTTCTGGACCGGCGAACACCGTGCGCCAGCCGCCGGTCCCGGCATGTCCAACTCCGCCGGTCCCGGCATATCCGACTCCGGCACGTCCGACCCGGCCGGCCTGGTCACGGCGCAGGTGGCGGCGGCGCTCGGGGCGGGCGACCCGGACGCGGTGGACCTGGACAGCACGTTCCGCGACCTCGGTTTCTCGTCGCTGATGACCGTCGAGCTGATCGAGGACCTGGCCGCCGCCACCGGGCGGTCGTTGGCGAGCGGACTGCTGTTCGACCACCCGACGCCCCGCGACCTGATCGCCCACTTCGCCGAGGTCGGGATCGAGCCGGGCCGGCACGCGCCCCGCCCGCTCCCCCGGTCGGCCGGCGCGCGCGACCGGGACGAGGACGCGATCGCGATCGTCGGCATGGCGTGCCGGTTCCCGGGCGGGATCGAGTCCCCGGAAGACCTGTGGCGGGTGGTGGCCGAGGAGCGGGACGTGGTCGGCCCGTTCCCGACCGATCGGGGCTGGCAGCCGGGCGAGGGGTACTCCCGGGTCGGCGGGTTCCTCGACACCGCGGCCGAGTTCGACGCGGCGTTCTTCGGGATCTCGCCCCGCGAGGCGCTGGCCATGGACCCGCAGCAGCGGGTCCTGCTGCAAACCTCGCAGGAGGCGCTGGAACGGGCCGGGATCGACCCGAGGTCGTGGCGCGGCAGCCGGACCGGCGTGTTCGTCGGCGGCACCGCGGCCGACTACGGCCCGCGGATGCACGAGGCCGGCGACGACACCAAGGGCTACGTGCTGACCGGCACGACGACCAGCGTGCTCTCCGGCCGGATCGCCTACCAGTTCGGGTTCGTCGGCCCGACCCTCACCGTCGACACGGCGTGCTCGTCGTCGCTGGTCGCCCTGCACCTGGCGGTCCGGGCGCTGCGCGCCGGCGAGGCGTCCGCGGCGCTGGCGGGCGGCGTGACGGTGATGGCCACGCCGGGCATGTTCGAGGAGTTCTCCCGGCAGCACGGCCTGGCCGGGGACGGGCGGTGCAAGCCGTTCTCGGCCGACGCCGACGGCACCGGCTGGGCCGAGGGCGCGGGCGTGCTGGTGCTGGAGCGGCTGGCCGACGCCCGGCGGGCCGGGCGTCCGGTGCTCGCCGTGATCCGGGGCAGCGCGATCAACTCCGACGGCGCGTCCAACGGCCTGACCGCGCCCAGCGGCCGGTCCCAGCAGCGGCTGATCACCGCCGCGCTGGCCGACGCCGACCTGGCCGGCTCCGAGGTCGACCTGCTGGAGGCGCACGGCACCGGCACCTCGCTGGGCGACCCGATCGAGGCCGACGCGGTGCTGGCCACCTACGGGCAGGACCGCGACGTCCCGCTGTACCTGGGTTCGCTGAAGTCGAACATCGGCCACGCCCAGGCGGCGGCCGGGGTCGCGGGCGTGATCAAGGTCGTGCAGGCGATGCGGCACCGGGTGCTGCCGCGCACTTTGCACGCCGACGTCCCCACCCCCCGGGTGGACTGGGCGTCCGGCCGGGTCGAGGTGCTGACCGGCGCGCGGGAGTGGCGGTCGGAGCGGCCGTTGCGCGGCGCGGTGTCCGCGTTCGGGATCAGCGGCACGAACGCCCACGTCGTGCTGGAGCAGGGCGAGAAGTCGCCGACCGCGCTGGTGTTCACCGGTCAGGGCGCGCAGCGGGCCGGGATGGGCCGCGAGCTGTACGCGGAGTTCCCGGTGTTCGCGCGCGCCCTGGACGAGGTCTGCGCCGAGTTCGACCCGTACCTGGACCGGCCGCTCAGGGACGTGATGTTCGACGTCGGAGCCGCCGACGAGCTGAACCGGACCGCTTTCACGCAGCCGGCGCTGTTCGCGTTCGAGGTGGCGTTGGCGGCGCTGGCCGCCGCGCACGGCCTCGTCCCCGACCTGCTCGCCGGGCACTCCGTCGGCGAACTGGCCGCCGCCCACGTGGCCGGGGTGTTCTCGTTGCCGGACGCGGCGAAGCTGGTCGCCGCGCGCGGCCGGCTGATGCAGCGGGCCCGGTCCGGCGGGGCGATGATCGCGGTGGAGGCCACCGCGGCCGAGGTGGTCGGCACGCTGGTCGACGGGGTCGTGGTGGCCGCGGTGAACGGCCCGGTGTCGGTCGTGCTCGCCGGGGACGCCGACGCCGCCGAGGCGGTGGCCGCCGGGTGGCGGGAGCGCGGGCGGCGGGTCACCCGGCTCACCGTCAGCCACGCCTTCCACTCCCCGCACATGGACGACGTGCTCGACGAGTTCCGGGCGGTGGCCGGGTCGGTCGACCACCGGCCGCCGCGGATCCCGGTGGTGTCCACGGTGACCGGGCGGGCGCTGCCGGCCGACGTGAGCGGGTACGCCGAGCACTGGGTGGCCCAGATCCGCGGCACCGTGCGGTTCCACGACGCCGTCACGGCGTTGCGCGACGCCGGCGTGGTGGTGTTCGCCGAGATCGGCCCGTCGGCCGCGCTGACCCCGCTGATCAGGTCGGCCGGGGTCACCCGGGTCGTGCCGCTGGGCCGCTCGGCCGGGTCGGAGCCGGCGGTCTTCGCCGCGGGCCTGGCCCGGGTGCGCGGCGAGGAGCCCACGCACCCGTTCCGCCGGGACCGGTACTGGCTGCCGCCGCGCCCGGCGCGCGGCACGTCCGGCCACCCGCTGCTGGACTCGGTGGTGGAGCTGGTCGACCGGGACGAGGTGGTGCTGGCGGGCGCGCTGTCGCTGCCCGACTTCCCGTGGCTGGCCGGGCACGTGGTGGCCGGCGCCGCCCTGCTGCCCGGCACGGCCTTGCTGGACCTGGCGCTGTTCGCGGGCGAGCGGGTCGGGCTGCCCGAGGTGGCCGACCTGACGTTGGAGAGCCCGCTCGGGCTGCCCGGTTCGGGCGCGGTCGAGGTCCAGGTCACCGTGCGGGACCGGCGGGTGGCGATCCACTCGCGGCCGGCGGGGGACCGGGAGTGGACCCGGCACGCGTCCGGGCTGCTGGCCGAAGGCGCGCCGGTCGACCCGGCCGACCGGCTGGACTGGCCGCCCGCCGGCGACCCGGTGCCGGTCGAGGACGCCTACGAGCTGCTGGCCGGGCGTGGGTACGCCTACACCGGCCTGTTCCAGGGGTTGCGGGAGGTGTACCGGGACGGCGACACCGTCTACGTCGAAGCCCGGCTGCCCGACGAGCACCTCGGCGCGGACCCCGGTTTCCTGCTCCACCCGGCCCTCGTGGACGCGGTGCTGCACCCGATCGTGCTGGGTCTGGTCGACGGCGGCGAGGGGCTGCGCCTGCCGTTCGCGTGGAGCGGGGTGCGGGTGCACGGCGGGGTCGTCGGCGGGGCGGTGGTGCGGGCCCGGATCACCCCGACCGGCGGCGACGGCTACGAACTGCTGCTCGCCGACGCGACGGGCGCACCGGTCGCCGTGGTCGACGGGCTGGCCTTCCGGGTGTCGGCGGGTTCCGCGACCGTCCCGCTGTACGAACTGGGCTGGCAGCCCGTGGCCGGCGGCACCGCCGGCCTGGTCCCGACCGTGGTCGACGTCGTCCCGACCGACGACCCGACGGCCGCCGTCGCCCGGTACCTGCGGGCGATCCGGGAGTGGGTGGCCACCGAGCGCGACCCGGCCGAACGGCTGGTGCTGCGCACGCGCGGCGCGGTGGCCGTCGAACCCGGGCAGCCCGTCACCGACCTGGCCGCCGCCGCGGTGTGGGGGCTGGTGCGCACCGCGCAGAGCGAGCACCCGGACCGGCTGGTCGTGGTGGACACCGACACCGACACCGACCCCGACACCGACCCCGACGCCGACGCACCGGAGGACGCGGTGGTGGCGGCGGTGCGGACCGGGGAGCCGCAGGTCGCCGTGCGCGACGGCGTCCTGCTGGTCCCCCGGCTGGCCAAGGCCGCCGCGCGCGGCACGACCGGGCCCGGACTCGGCTGGGACCCCGACGGCACGGTCCTGATCACCGGCGGGACCGGCGGGTTGGGCGCGCTGGTCGCCCGGCACCTGCACCACCGGCACGGCCTGCGCAACCTGCTGCTGGTCAGCAGGCGTGGCCCGGACGCGCCCGGTGCGGCCGGGCTGGCGGCGGAGCTGCCCGGCGCGCGGGTGGTCGCCCTCGACGTGACCGACCGGGCGGCGCTGGCCGGTCTGCTCGCCGACGAGCCGCTCACCGCCGTGATCCACACCGCCGGGCTGCTGGCCGACGCCACGATCTCGGCGTTGACCGAGGAGCGGATCGGCGCGGTCATGGCGGTCAAGGCGGACGCCGCGCGGCACCTGCACGAGCTGACCGCGGACCGCAGGCTCGACGCGTTCGTGCTGTTCTCCTCGATCTCCGGCCTGCTCGGCACGCCCGGCCAGGCCAACTACGCCGCCGCCAACAGCTACCTCGACGCGCTGGCCGCGCACCGCCGGGCCGCCGGGCTGCCCGGCACGTCGCTGGCCTGGGGCCTGTGGCAGGAGGGCATGGGGCAGGGGCTCGGCGAGGCCGACCTCGGCCGGTGGACCCGGTCCGGGGTGACGCCGCTGACCGCCGCGCAGGGGCTCGCCCTGTTCGACCGCGCGGTGTCCGGGGACGTGGCGCTGCCGGTGCCCGCGATCCTGCACCCGGCCCGGCTCGCCGACCCCGTGCCGGCGCTGCTGGCCGATCTGGTCCGACGGCGGCGAGCACCCGCCGCCGCCGAACCCGCCGGGACCGCGCTTACCGGGCCGGCGCTCACCGGGAAGCGGGCCGTCGAGCTGGTCCGGGCGACGGCGGCCGCCGTCCTCGGGCTGGGCGACCCGAACGCGGTCGACCCGGCCAAGGCGTTCCGGGAACAGGGGTTCGACTCGCTGGCCGGGGTCGACCTGCGCAACCGGCTGATCGCGGCCACCGGCCGGCAGCTCCCGGCCACCCTCGTCTTCGACCACCCGACGCCGCTGGCGCTGGCCGCGTTCCTCGCCGAGGGCGCGGCACCGCCCGGTGGCGCGACCCGCGCGGTGCGGGCCCGGACCGACGAGCCGATCGCGATCGTCGGCATGGCCTGCCGGTTCCCCGGCGGGGTGCGCTCGGCCGACGACCTGTGGCGGCTGGTGCTCGACGGCCGGGACGCGATCTCGGAGTTCCCGACCAACCGGGGCTGGGACCTCGACGGGCTGCACCACCCCGACCCGGACCGCGCCGGCACCAGCCACACCCGGCACGGCGGGTTCCTGCACGACGCGGACCTGTTCGACGCGGCGTTCTTCGACATGTCGCCGCGCGAGGCCCTGGCCACCGACCCGCAGCAGCGGCTGCTGCTGGAAACGGCGTGGGAGACCTTCGAGGACGCCGGGATCGACCCGGCCGTCCTGCGCGGGAGCCGGACCGGCGTGTTCACCGGCGTGATGTACGACGACTACGCCTCCCGGCTGCCCGGCACGCCCCGGGAGGTCGAGGGCTTCCTGCTGGCGGGCAACACCTCCAGCGTGGTCTCCGGCCGGCTGGCCTACACCTACGGCCTGGAGGGGCCGGCGATCACGGTCGACACGGCGTGCTCGTCGTCGCTGGTCGCGCTGCACCTGGCCGCGAACGCGCTGCGCTCGGGCGAGGTCGACCTGGCGCTGGCGGGCGGCGTCACGGTGATGGCCGGGCCGAGCACGTTCGTCGAGTTCTCCCGGCAGAACGGGCTGTCGGCGGACGGCCGGTGCAAGTCGTTCTCCGCCGACGCCGACGGCACCGGCTGGTCCGAGGGCGTCGGTCTGCTGCTGGTCGAACGCCTCTCCGACGCCCGTCGCGACGGGCACCGGGTGCTGGCCGTGCTGCGCGGCTCGGCGGTCAACTCCGACGGGGCCTCCAACGGCCTGACCGCGCCGAACGGGCCCGCCCAGGAGCGGGTGATCCGCGCGGCGCTGGCCGCCGCCGGGCTGACCGGCGCGGACGTCGACCTGGTCGAGGCGCACGGCACCGGCACCCGGCTGGGCGACCCGATCGAGGCCCAAGCGCTGCTGGCCACCTACGGCCAGGACCGGGCCGAGCCGGTCCGGCTGGGGTCGCTGAAGTCCAACCTCGGGCACGCCCAGGCCGCCGCCGGGGTCGGCGGGGTGATCAAGGTGGTGCAGGCGCTGCGGCACGGCGTCCAGCCGCGCACGCTGCACCTCGGCGAGCCGTCGCCGCACGTGGACTGGTCCGCGGGCGCGGTCGAGCCGCTCGCCGAGCAGCGGGACTGGCCCGACCGGGGCCGGCCGCGCCGGGCGGCGGTGTCGGCGTTCGGGATCAGCGGCACCAACGCCCACGTGATCCTCGAACAGGCCGGGGACACCGCCGGTCCGACCCGGACGGCGGCCGAGCTGTCGGTTCCCGGCGACCGGCCGGAGGCGGGCCCGCCGGTGCTGCCGCTGGTGCTCTCGGCCCGCACCGAGCAGGCCCTGCGCGCGCGGGCCGCGCACCTGCGGACCCACCTGGACGAGCACCCGGACCTCGACCTGGTCGACGTCGCCGCGACCCTGGCGACCCGGCGCGCCCGGCTGGACCAGCGGGCCGTCGTGCTCGGCGCGGACCGGGACGCCCTGCTGCGCGGCCTCGACGCCGTCGCGGCCGG
Organism: Saccharothrix espanaensis DSM 44229; assembly: GCF_000328705.1. NCBI lineage: Bacteria > Bacillati > Actinomycetota > Actinomycetes > Pseudonocardiales > Pseudonocardiaceae > Saccharothrix > Saccharothrix espanaensis. The sequence goes on from NC_019673.1 coordinate 5,216,798, forward strand.
GGCACCAGGTCCGGGCGTGGTCCAGGGCGGCGGGCCGGGGCGCGGCGCGACGGCGTTCCTGTTCACCGGGCAGGGCGCGCAGCGCACCGGGATGGGGCGCGAGCTCTACGAGCGGTCGCCGGTCTACCGGGCCGCGCTCGACGAGGTGTGCGCGCACCTGGACCCGGTGCTCGACCGGCCGCTGCGCACGGTCCTGTTCGCGGAGCCGGACAGCGCGGACTCGGCCCTGCTCGACCAGACCGCGTTCACCCAGGCGGCGCTGTTCGCGGTCGAGGTGGCGCTGCACCGGTTCGCCGGGCACTACGGCGTCACCCCGGACTACCTGCTCGGGCACTCGGTCGGCGAGGTGGTCGCGGCGCACGTGGCCGGGGTGTTCGACCTGGCCGACGCCTGCCGGCTGGTCGCCGCGCGCGGTGCCGCGATGCAGTCGGCCCGGGACGACGGGACGATGGCCGCGCTGGAGGCGACCGAGCGCGAGGTGCTCGACTCGCTGCCGGCCGGGGCGACGATCGCCGGGGTGAACGGCCCGCGCGCGGTCGTGGTGTCCGGTGACCACGCCGCCGTCACCGCGATGGTCGAGCGGTGGTCGGGCCAGGGCCGGCGGACCCGCCGGCTCGCGGTCAGCCACGCCTTCCACTCGCCGCACCTGGACGAGGTGCTGGCGGGCTTGCGGGCCGCGCTGGACACCGTCACCTTCCACGAGCCGCAGATCCCGGTCGTGTCGAACGTGACCGGCGAGATCGCTTCCGCCGGCCTGCTCACCTCGCCGGACTACTGGGTGTCCCACGTCCGCGAGGCCGTCCGGTTCTTCGACGGCGTGCGGGCGCTGCGCGGTGCCGGGGTCACCGACTTCGTCGAACTGGGCCCGGACGCGGTGCTGTCGGCGCTGGCCTCCCAGGCGATCGCCGACGACGAGGGGGTGGGCGTCTCGGTCCCGTTGCTGCGGTCGGGCCGCGGTGACGTCGAGGCGGTGTTCGCCGCGTTCGGCGCGCTGCACGTGCGGGGCGTGCCGGTCGACTGGTCGGCGGCGTTCCCGGCGACCGGGCTGGTGCCGTTGCCGCGCTACCCGTTCCAGCACCGCCGGTACTGGCTGGAGGCGCCGTCCTCGGCGCACCCGCTGCTGGGCACGGCGGTGGACCTGGTCGACGGCGGGACCGTGCTGAGCGGCGAAGTCGGTGCCGCCGGGTGGCTGGGCGACCACCGGATCCGCGGTGCGGCGGTCGTCCCCGGCACGGCGCTGCTGGACCTGGTGCTGCACGCCGGGGCCCTGGTGGGCTGTCCGGCGGTGGCCGAGCTGACCGTGACCGCGCCGGTGGTGCTGCCCGACGACGGGGCCACGTCGCTCCAGGTCCGGGTGGAGGCCGCCGACCCGGGCGGCGGCCGCGCGGTGGTCGTCCACGCGCGGCCGGCGGGCGGGACCGGCGAGTGGACCCGGCACGCCCACGGGCTGCTGGTCGCCGAGCGGCAGGCTCCGCCGGCCGAGCCGGGACCGGCCGGGACCGAGGTCGACCTGGCCGGGGTGTACGAGCGGTTGCGGGAGCACGGCTACCACTACGGCCCGGCGTTCCGGAACCTCCAGACCGTGCACCACGACGGTGACGACCGGTTCGTCGAGGTGGAACTGCCGGCCCGGTACCGCGGCGAGGCGGGCCGGTACGGCGTGCACCCGGCCCTGCTCGACGCCGTGCTGCACGTGCTGCTGCCCGGCGTGGTCGACGCCGGCGCGGTGCCGGTGCTGCCGTTCTCCTGGGCCGGGGTGACCCGGCACTCGACCGGCGCGACGGCGGTGAACGCGCGGGTCACGGTCAGCGGGAACACCGCCGCCCTGGCCGTCTTCGACCAGAACGGGCACGCGGTGCTGACCGTGGACGAGCTGGTCCTGCTGCCCGTCGGCGGGAGCTCTTCACCCACCGGGACGCACACCGTGCGCTGGCGGGAGGCCGGCGAGCCCGCCGGGTCCGCCGAACCCGCTGTGCCCGCCCTGCCCGTTGTGCCACACCGGGTGCCGGTCCCGGCCGGGCCGGACGTCCCGGCGGCGGCCAAGGCCGCGGTGCGGCAGGTGCTCGGCGAACTCCGGGAGGCGCTGGCCGGGGACGACGGCAGCCGGCACGCGTTCGTGATCGGCCCGGACCTGGCGCACGCCGCCGTGCGCGGCCTGGTCCGCAGCGCCCAGGCGGAGAACCCCGGCCGGTTCGTGCTGGTCGAGGCCGACGGGTCGGTGACCGAGGACCGGCTGGCCGCCGTGCTGCGGACCGCCGAGCCGGAGGTGGCGATCCGGGGCGGCCGGGTCCTGGTGCCCCGGCTGACCCGCCCGGCCGGTGGCCCGGCCGGCACTCCCCCGGTCGCCTGGTCCGCCGGCCCGGTGCTGGTCACCGGGGCGACCGGCACCCTCGGCGCGGTGCTGGCCCGGCACCTGGTGGTCCGGCACGGGGTGCGGAGCCTGGTGCTGGTCAGCCGGCGCGGTGCGGCCGCGCCCGGTGCGGCCGAACTGCGGGACGACCTCGTCGCGCTCGGTGCGGCGGTGAGCCTGGTGGCCGCCGACGTGACCGACCGGCAGGCCCTGGAACGGGTCTTCGCCGACCACGAACCGGCCGCGGTGGTGCACACGGCGGGAGTGGTCGCCGATGCCACGCTGACCGGTCTGACCGACGACCGGCTCGACGCGGTGCTGCGCCCGAAGGTGGACGCGGCCTGGCACCTGCACGAACTGGCCGGCGACAGGCCGCTGGTCCTCTACTCCTCGGTCGCCGGGCTGCTCGGCACCGCCGGGCAGGCGAACTACGCGGCGGCCAACACGTTCCTGGACGCGCTCGCCGAGCACCGCCGTGCGCTCGGCCTGCCGGCGGTGTCGCTGGCGTGGGGCCTGTGGGCGCGGTCCAGCGGCATCTCCGGGCAGCTGACCGACGCGGACCTCCAGCGGCTGGCCCGCTCGGGCCTGCGCCCGCTGGAGACCGCCGAGGCGCTCGACCTGTTCGACGCCGCCGTCGACGCGGGTCCCGCCGTGCTCGCCCTGACCCGGTTCGACCGGGCCGCGCTCCGGGGCCGGTCCGACCTCCCCGCGCTGCTGCGCGACCTGGCCGGGCCGGCGACGGGCGCGGCCCGCGTCGACGTGCCCGAGGAGGCGTCCCCGGTGGTCGACACCGAGGACTTCCCGACGCTCGTCCGCGAGCAGGTCGCCGCGGTCCTGGGGCACGCCGAGGCGAGCGAGGTCGAGGAGCACCGATCGTTCAGCGAACTCGGCTTCGACTCGCTGACCGCCGTCGAGCTGCGCAACCAGCTCGGGACCGCGCTCGGCCGGCGGCTCTCGCCGACCGTCGTGTTCGACCACCCCACCCCGGCCGCGCTGGCCGAGCACCTGCGCGGTCTCGTGGTGGCCGCCGAACCCCGTGCCGACGCCGTCCGGCCGGTCGCCGCGACCGGCCACGACGAGCCGATCGCGATCGTCGGGATGGCCTGCCGCTACCCCGGCGGCGTCGCCTCGCCCGACGACCTCTGGCGGCTGGTCGCCGAAGGCCGGGACGCCACCTCGGGGTTCCCGGTGAACCGGGGGTGGCCGGCCGACCTGCACCACCCGGACCCGGACCACCCCGGCACCTCCACCACCGACCGGGGCGGGTTCCTGCACGACGCCGACCTGTTCGACGCGGAGTTCTTCGGCCTGTCACCGCGCGAGGCGCTCGCAGTGGACCCGCAGCAGCGGCACCTGCTGGAAACCACCTGGGAGGCCGTGGAGCACGCGGGCCTGGACCCGCAGGCGCTGCGCGGCAGCCGGACCGGCGTGTTCGTCGGGGTCATGTACAGCGACTACGGGTCCCGGCCGGACCTGCCGCCGGACGGCGTGCAGGGCTACCTCTACAGCGGCAGCGCGGGCAGCATCGCCTCCGGCCGGCTGGCCTACACCTTCGGGTTCGAGGGGCCGACCCTCACCGTGGACACCGCGTGCTCGTCGTCGCTGGTCGCGGTGCACCTGGCCGCGAGCGCGCTGCGGCGCGGCGAGTGCGACCTCGCGGTGGCCGGCGGCGCGACGGTGATGTCCACGCCGACGCCGTTCGTGGAGTTCTCCCGGCTGCGCGGGCTGGCCCCGGACGGCCGGTGCAAGTCGTTCTCCGACGACGCCGACGGCACCGGCTGGTCCGAGGGCGCGGGCATGCTGCTGCTGGCGAAGCTGTCCGACGCGCGGCGCGACGGGCACCGGGTGCTGGCCGTGCTGCGCGGCTCGGCGGTCAACTCCGACGGCGCGTCCAACGGCCTGACCGCACCGAACGGACCCGCCCAGGAACGGGTGATCCGGGCCGCGCTGGACGCCGCCGACCTGCGCCCGGCCGAGGTCGACCTGGTCGAGGCGCACGGCACCGGCACCACGCTCGGCGACCCGATCGAGGCGCGGGCGCTGTTCGCCACCTACGGGCGGGACCGGGCCAACCCGGTGCTGCTGGGGTCGCTGAAGTCCAACCTCGGGCACACCCAGGCGGCGGCGGGCGTCGGCGGGATCATCAAGGTGGTGCAGGCCATGCGGCACGGGATCGCCCCGGCGACCCTGCACGTGGGCACCCCCTCCCGGCACGTCGACTGGTCGGCGGGCCAGGTCGAACTGCTGACCGCCGCACGGGAGTGGCCGCGCGGGGACCGCCCCCGCCGGGCCGCGGTGTCCTCCTTCGGGTTCGGCGGCACCAACGCGCACGTGGTCGTCGAGGAGGCCGAGCCGGACCCGGTCGCCGCGCCTGCGACCGGACCCGCGCTGTGGGTGCTGTCCGCCCGCAGCCCACAAGCCTTGGCGGACCAGGTCGATCGGGTCGCGGCACTGTCCACTCCGGACGCCCTGTACACCTTGGCCACCCGGTCCGCGATGCCCTACCGGATCGCCGCGACCGAACCGAGGGCCCTGCGCGACGCGGTCCCGGTGCGGGCGGCGGGCGGTCGGCTGGCGTTCGCGTTCACCGGGCAGGGCACGCAACGGATCGGCATGGGACTCGAACTGGCCGCCGCGCACCCGGTGTTCGCCGAGGCGTTCGACGCGGTCCTCGCGCACTTCGACGCCCCGCTGCGCACTCGGGTGCGGGACGCGATCGCCTCCGGGGAGGGACTGGCCGAGACCGGCACGGCGCAGCCCGCGCTGTTCGCCGTCGAGGTGGCGCTGTTCCGGCTGGTCGAGTCCTGGGGCATCCGGCCGGACCTGGTGCTGGGCCACTCGGTCGGCGAACTGGCCGCCGCGCACGCGGCCGGGGTGCTCGCCCTGCCGGACGCGGCCAAGCTGGTCGCCGCCCGGGGCCGGCTCATGCAGGCGCTGCCGCGCGGCGGCGCGATGGTCGCCGTCGAGGCGTCGCCGGGTGGGCTCGACGGGGTGGACCTGCCCGCCGGGGTGGCGGTCGCCGCCGTCAACGGGCCGTCCTCGATCGTGCTGTCCGGCGTCGAGGAGGCGGTGGTGTCCTTCGTGGCGCGGCAGTTCGGCGGCCGGCGCACCAAGCGGCTGACCGTCAGCCACGCGTTCCACTCGCCGGCGATGGAGCCGATGCTGGCCGACTTCCGGGCGGTCGCCCGGGAACTCGTCTACCGCGCCCCGACCGTCCCGGCGGTCTCCACGGTCACCGGGCGGCACGCCGGGGGCTGGACCGACCCGGAGTACTGGGTGGACCAGGTCCGGGCGACCGTGCGGTTCCACGACGCGGTGCGCGCCGCGTCGGACGAGGGCGTGCGGACGGTCCTGGAGGTCGGCCCGGACGCGGTGCTCACCGGCATGGTCGCGGCGGGCTTCCCGGCCGACGACCCGGGCGGCCCGGTGGCCGTGCCGCTGGTCCGGGCGGGCCGGGCCGAGCCGGAGACCGTCGTGGCGGCGCTCGGCGCGCTGTTCACCCGGGGCGTCGTGATCGACTGGCGCGCGGTGTTCCCCGGCGCGCGGGCCGTCGACGCGCCCACCTACGCCTTCCAGCGCAAGCGGTTCTGGCTGCGCCCGACCGGGCGGGCCGACGTGGCCGGTGCCGGTCTGCGCGGCGCGGAGCACCCGCTGCTGGGCGCGGCGGTCGACCTCGCCACCGGCGGCGGCGGTGTCACGGTGTCGACCGGGCGGCTGTCGCTCTCCACGCACCCGTGGCTGGCCGACCACCGGATCGGGGACGCCGCGGTCGTGCCCGGCGCCGCCCTGGTCGAACTGGCCGCGTCGCTGGGCGCGGTGGCGCAGTTGACCGTCACCGCACCGGTGGTCGTGCCGGAAGTCGGCGCGCTCACCCTCCAGGTGGTGGTCGACGGTGCCGACATCACGATCCACTCGCGGGCCGGCGACGACGGCCCGTGGACCGAGCACGCCGTCGGCACGTTCTCCGGCGGCCGGGCCGTGCCGGAAGCCGAGCCGTGGCCGACCGACCTGGCCGAGGTGGACCTCACCGGCATGTACGAGCGGGTCGCCGGGCACGGCTACCGGTACGGCCCCGCCCTCCGGGGCCTGCGGGCGCTGTGGCGGCACGACGGCGAGCTGTTCGCCGAGGTCGAGGCACCGCCGGCGCTCGGGTCGACCGCCGGGTTCGCCGTGCACCCGGCGCTGCTGGACGCGGTCCTGCACCCGCTGCTGCCCGGCGTCGCGGACGACCGGCCGGCCGCGCTGCCGTTCGCCTGGTCCGGGGTGCGCGTGCACGCCGGGCCCGGCGGGGCTGTTCTGCGGGCCCGGATCACCCCCGAGGGCGCGGATTCGGTGCGCCTGCTGGTGACCGACGAGCAGGGACGCGTCGTGGTCGAGGTGGACGAACTGGCGCTGCGCCCGCTCACCGGCCCGCTCACCGGCCCGCTGACCGGCTCGGACCTCGTCCACGCCCCGGTCTGGCAGCCGGTGCCCGACGCGCCGGGTGCCGGGGCGGCGCTCGTCGTTCTTCGCGACGACGTCGTGCTGGTCCCGTCCGGTGCGGGAGATCTGCCGCAGCGGGCCCGGGACGCGGTCCACCACGTGCTCGGCGTGCTGCGGGAGCGGCTGGCCGCCGACACCGGACGCGGGCTCGCCGTGGTGGTCGGCCCCGACCTCGCGCACGCCGGCGTGTGCGGCCTGGTGCTCAGCGCCGCGACCGAGCACCCGGGCCGGGTCGTGCTGGTGGACCACCCGGGGTGGGACGGTGCGGCCGACGTCCGGGAGCCCGTCGCGGACCTGCTGGCGCGGGTCGACCGCGGTGCCGAGCCGCAGGTGCGGGTCGACGGCGGGCAGGTGCTCGTCCGGCGGCTGGTGCGGCAGCGGCACGTCGCCGAGTCGGGGCCCGGGGTCGACTGGAGCGCGGGCACCGTGCTGGTCACCGGCGCGAGCGGCGCGCTGGGCGGGGAACTGGCCCGGCACCTGGTGACCCGGCACGGCGCGCGGTCGCTGCTGCTGGTCAGCCGGAGCGGGGTCGCCCCGGAGCACCTCGGTGACGTCGAGGTCGTCGCGGCGGCGTGCGACGTCACCGACCGCGCCGCGCTGGCCGACCTCGTCGCGCGGCACCGCCCGGTCGCCTTCGTCCACGCCGCCGGGACGCTGGCCGACGGCACGCTCGACGGGCTCGCCGCCGACCAGGTCGACGCCGTGCTCCGGCCGAAGGTCGACGCGGCCTGGCACCTGCACGAGCTGGCCGGCGACAAGCCGCTGGTCCTGTACTCCTCGGTCGCCGGCCTGCTCGGCACCGCCGGCCAGGCGAACTACGCGGCGGCCAACACCTTCCTGGACGCCCTGGCCGAGCACCGCCACGCGCTCGGCCTGCCCACCGTCTCGCTGGCGTGGGGGCTGTGGGAGGCCGGGATGGGCGGCGGCCTGGCCGAGGCGGACCGGCGGCGGATCCGCGCGCTGGGGCTGCGCCCGATCGCGGTGGCCGAGGCGCTGGCCGCGTTCGACTTCGCCACGTCGGCGAGCGCCGACTCGGCGGTCGCCGGCGGGCGGACCCCGGTGTTCGCCGTGACCGGGGTCGACCGGGCGGCGCTGGGTGCCGCGCCGAACCCGCCCGCGGTGCTGCGCGACCTCGCACCGCGTCCCCGGCGGGCCGCGGTGGTCGCCGACCGGCCGGGTCCCACCGAACCCGGTGACGAGGTCCGGTGGGACCGGCCGGGTGCCGTGCTGGACCTGGTCCGCCGCGAGGCCGCCACGGCGCTCGGGCACGACGGCGTCTCGGCGATCGGCTCGGACGTGCCGTTCACCGAGCTGGGCTTCGACTCGTTGACGGCGGTCGAGCTGCGCAACCGGCTGGCCGCGCTGACCGGGGAACGCCTGCCGGCCACCCTGGTGTTCGACCACCCGACACCGGTCGCACTGGCCGAGAACCTGCGCGGGATCGTCGCGGCCCGGCGGTCGGCACCGCTGCTCGACCAGGTCGAGGCGCTGATCCGGGACGGTGGGCTGGACGCGGCGGCGATCGCCCGGCTGCGGGAGCTGGTCGGGGTCGCGCCCGCCGCGCCGTCCTTCGCGGAGCAGTTCGGCCGCGAGCTGGACGACGTGGCCGACGAGGACCTGTTCGCCTTGGTGGACGAACTGGACTGAGCCCCGCGAAACGATGCGGAAAACGGGGTGCGGTGCGGCCGGAAATCGCACGCACCGCACCCGAAGAGATCGGCGCCGGCCACCCTTCGCACTATGCTGACCATTGCGCCGACCGCCGGTCGGCGTATCACCCCGCCGCCGGAATCACCACTCCCGCTGATAGGATCCGGAGCCATGGACGAGAAGTCCGTCACCGAACTGGTCGGCCGGTACATCGCGATCTGGAACGAATCGGACGACCGGGCGCGGCGGGCCTTGCTGGACGACGTCTTCACCCCGGGCGCGACCTACGTCGACCCGAACACCGCCGCCGAGGGCGCACCGGCGATCGACCGGTACATCGCCGCCGCGCAGCGCAACTTCGGCGGGATGAGCTTCACCTTCGGCGAGGTGCTGACCCACCACGACGCGGTGCACTTCGCGTGGCAGGTCGGCCCGGCGGGCGGCGCGCCCGTGGTGGGCGGATTCGACGTGGCGTGGCTCGACGGCGGTCGGATCGCCCGGTTGTACGGATTCTTCACCGGCTGCTGAACTGCTTCACGGCCACCGAATCGCCCGCCTGGTGGTCGCCGGGAAAGGAATTCGTGCCGACCACCAGGGGCAGCGCCCGGAGCAACCGGGCCCTTTTTGCCGAACCCGAGCCGGGCCCGCCGAAAATGCGGTGGAAGATTCGCCAGGTCGATTCGGTGATGCACTCGCCGATGGTGCCGAGCAGGTTCTCGAACAGCCGGGCGACCGCGTCCACGGACAGCGGTTCGAGCAGGATCCGGGTGCTGTTGGGCTGCGCCAGGCCCCACTGCGGGAACCGGCGGTGGAAGTTCTCGTTCGCGCACGCCACCACCAGCAGCATCCCGGACCGGCTGCACGACCCGAGCCGCTCGAAGAAGCCCCGGGTCGCCTCGTCGGCCAGGTGCAGGTCGTCCACCGCGATGACGACCGGCCGCCGCTGGGCGAACTCGCGCACGACGTCCTCCGCGTCGTGCACCGGCCGGGCCGGGTCGTGGTCGGGCGAGCGCAACTGCCGCAGCACCGCCGACGGGTCGATGCTCACCGAGCGGCTGACCCGGTAGCGCACGATCAGCGGCACCGGCCGGCCGGTGTCCTCCAGCAGCCGGCAGAACTCCATCAGCAGCCGGCTCTTGCCGGTGCCGTGACCGCCCAGGATGGTCACCAGGTGCGGGATGCTGCGCCGCTCGACCCGCTCGAACATCCGCTGGAGGATCTCCATCTCGTGCTCGCGGTCCATGAACGGCTTGGTGTCGACCGGGTAGTCCACCGACGGCGCCTCGGCGACCCAGTACGGCACCTCGCCGCCGGCGGTGGCCAGGTAGGACACCTGGTCGGCGGTCAGCGACCGGGTGCGGTCGGACACCCAGATCATCCCGACCGGGACCTGCGGGAAGATCTCCCAGCACTGGTCCAGCAGCGTCCCGTTGGCCGAGACCCGGCTCTTGCGCGGCGACGCGTCGGCGTGCCACTGGAGGTCTCCGGTCGCCACCATCGCCCGGATGGTCAGGCCGTGCTTGTGCTCGTCGGAGACGTCCAGGCTGTCGCGCAGCAGCAGGGCGAGCTGGGTGGCCTTGGCGGCGCTCTCGCGCGGGTCGGCGAAGTCGAACAGGGCGATCGTCGCCGAGCCGACCGACGCGAGGATCTCGCCGCCGCAGCACTCCACGCCGGTCCGGACCAGGGTGTGGATCCCGTCGAGCAGCTCGTCCACGCCGACCGGGTGGGTGCTGCTCGCCCCGGCACCGACGTGCGCCCGGACGATCATGACCGTCGCCTCGCGCCGGTGCGACGGCGGCGGGGCCGGCACCGCGACGCCCGGCGTGCCCAGCAGGTCGCGCAGGAACTCGTCGTCGGCGGCCGAGTCGGGGGCGGAGTCGGGGGCGAGCCACGACGCCAGGTCGGCGGGCCGGCCGGCGGGCACCTCGTCCGGCGCGGCGGCCGGGCCGCGCTCGTCCAGCGCCGGGTCCTGCGACAGGATCCGCTGCTGGAGGTAGCGCAGCCACGGCCCGGGTTCCAGGCCGAACCGGTCCACCAGCTCGGCGTGCGTGCGGCTGTAGACGTTCAGCGCCTCGGTCTGCCGGCCGGACCGGTACAGGGCCAGCATGAGCAGGCCGCGGGCCCGTTCCCGCAGCGGCTCGGTCTCCACCATCTTCTCGATGCCGCCGATCACCTCGCGGTGCCGGCCGGACTCGATCTCGGCCTCGAAGTACAGCTCCCGGGCGTCGGTGCGGGCGTTCTCCACGATGGTCGACTCGGGCCAGACCAGGCCGACCTCGGCGAGGTCGGCCAGCACGTCACCGCGCCACAGGTCCAGCGCGTCGCGCAGGATGCCGGCGGCCTCCGCCGGCAGGCCGTTGGCCATCTTCTTGCGGCCCAGCTCCAACTGCCGGTAGAAGGCGTGGACGTCGACCAGGTCCTCGTCCACGCTGAGCAGGTAGCCGGGCGACTGGGTGATCAGCGCCGGCACGGCGGCACCCGCGCGCAGCGCGCCCAGCACCGACCGGAGCGACCAGACCGAGTTCTGCAGGATCTTGCGCGCGGTGACCGGCGGCGCGTCGTCCGACCACAGCGATTCCACCAATCGGCTGGCGGCGACCACCTGGTTCGGTTCGAGCAGCAGCCGGCCGAGCAGCGCGCGTTGTTTCACCCCGCCGAGCGCGGCCCGTTCGTCGTCGCGGATGACCTCCAGCGGACCGAGCAGTCGAAACTGAATCATGATTTCTCCCCCAAGTACTCATGATGGCGAATCGGCCCCGGCTGCCCGCGCGCATCGGTCGCGGAGTGGGTGGCACCGCCCCGCGGCAATTCGCGGCCAGACGATTCGGGCGGAGTTCCCGCCACACGGCGGACGACGCCGGCCACGCGGAGGGCCCGACGTCACGGGGAGGGGTGCCCGCGACGGGACAGGCGTTCCGGGCTGGTCAGCGGCGCGCTGTTCGAGCAGGCCGGCCGTGGTGCGGAACCGGTCGACCCGGCCCGCCACCCGACGGCGACCCTACCGGCGGCGCGGCTGTCGCGACCGGGCCCTGAGATCCAGCGCACAAAGACGCACCCGGTCGAATGCGAGAATTGTTCGGCGTTGTTGCTGCCGTGGTGGAACCACGTACTCACCCCCAGAGCACACCCACAACACAGTCGCGACGCGAAGCGAAACAATCGCCGAGCGCCGCCGGCGGTGCCAACCCCCGCTGACCAGACCGCTTCCCGCGCAAATTACCACGCGAAATCCATTCAGCACAACCGCCCATTCAGTCGGATCGACTGCGCCGCGGTCCATTGCCACTGCCGCGGCCGGGCACCCTCCGGGGCCGGCCGCCACCGGGTCGATCCAACCAAACTCCGCCACCGGTCGGCCGTGTTCGGCGGCACCCGGGCCCGGCGCGCGCCCACCGCGCGCCCACCGCGCGGTCACCGGCCGGGCACACCCACCGGGATGGCCGTCGCGGCGAGCAGTTCACGGGTGTAAGGGTGCGCCGGTCGGTCGAAGATGTCGTCCACCGGCCCGGTCTCCACGATCCCGCCGCCGGTCATCACCGCGACCCGGTCGCTCACGTGCCGGACCACGCCCAGGTCGTGGGAGATGAACAGCAGCGCCGCGCCGGTCTCGCGGCGCAGGTCCAGCAGCAGGTCGAGGATCTGCGCCTGCACCGAGACGTCCAGCGCCGAGACGGGTTCGTCGCAGACCAGCACGTCCGGCTCGGTGCCCAGGGCGCGGGCCACCGACACCCGCTGGCGCTGCCCGCCGGAGAGCTCGCGGGGGCGGCGGTCCAGCAGCGCGCGGGACAGGCCGACCTGGTCGAGGAGCTCGGCGACCCGGTCCCGGCGGTCCCGGCCCCGCCGGCCGGTGCGGGCGACGGCTTCGGCGATCAGGCGTCGCACCGTGTACCGGGGGTCGAACGAGCCCAGCGGGTCCTGGTGGACGGTCTGGATCCGGGTGCGGCGGGCCCGCCGGGCGCGTTCGGGCAGCCCGCTCCACCGCTCGCCCAGGAACCGGACCTCGCCCGCGTCGGGGGTGGTGAACCCGAGGGCGATGCGGGCCGCGGTGGTCTTGCCGGAGCCGGACTCGCCCACCAGACCGAGGGTTTCGCCGCGGCGGAGGGTGAACGACACGTCCTTGACCGCGTCGTACCAGGACCGGTCGGGCGCGCGGAAGCGCTTCGACACGCCGACGACCTCGACCAGCGGCTCACCGATCACCGGGGGCGGGGCGGCGGTGAGGTCGACCGGCACGGGCGCGGCCGGGGCCGGGTACCAGCAGCGGGGGCCGGGGACGGGCTCGGGCAGCGCGGTGCGGCAGCGGTCGTCGGCACGGGCGCAGCGGGCGGCGAACGGGCAGCCGTCCGGGCCAGGCGCGGGGTTGTCCGGCGGGGTGGTCGACAGCCGGACGCCGCGCGGGCGCGTTCCGGGCACCGCCGCGATCAACGCCTGCGTGTACGGGTGGCACGGGTCTTCCAGCACGTCGCGGACGGGACCGTGCTCGACGACCACGCCGCCGTACATCACCGCGATCCGGTCGGCGATGCCCGCGACCACCGACAGGTCGTGGCTGATCAGCAGCAGGGCGGTGCCCTCGTCCTTCAGGCCGCGCAGCAGCCGCAGGACCTGGGCCTGCACCGTCACGTCCAGCGCGGTGGTCGGCTCGTCGGCGATCAGCAGGCGCGGCCGGGCCGCCAGCGCCGAGGCGATCAGGGCGCGCTGGCGCAGGCCGCCGGAGAGCTGGTGCGGGTGCTGGCGGGCCCGCCGGTCCGGCTCCGGGACCCCCACGCCGGTGAGCAGCTCGCGCACCCGCGCGGGGCGTTCGGCCCGGTCCACGACGCCGTGCACGCGCAGCGCCTCGCCGATCTCCGCGCCCACGGTGCGCAGCGGGTCCAGCGACACCAGGGCGTCTTGGAGGACAAGGCCGATCTCGCGGCCCCGCACCCGCCGCCAGCCCGCCTCCCCGACGCCGGTCAGGTCGCGCCCGTCGAACGACAGGGTGCCCGCGCGGACGGTCGCCGTGTCGCCGGCCAGGCCGACCAGCGACCGCGCGGTGACGCTCTTGCCGGAGCCGGACTCGCCGACGATCGCCAGGCACTCCCCCGCGTCCAGCGTGAACGACGCGCCGCGCACCGCGCGCACGCCGGGGAAGGTGACGTCGAGTCCTTCGACGACGAGCAGGCTCATCCGGACGTCCTCCTGGTGAACGCCGCCTGGAGCCGGCGGCCTACGACGTTGACCGACACCACGGCCACCGTGATCGCCGCGCCGGGGAACACGGCGGTCCACCAGGCGACGGCGAGGAGCTTGCGGCCCGAGGACAGCATCGAGCCCCACTCCGGTTCCGGCGGGCGGGCCCCGAGGCCGAGGAAGCTCAGGCCGGACACCGCGATGATGGCGGTGCCGAAGCCGATCGTGGCGAGCACGAGCAGCGGGCCGAGCGCGTTGGGCAGCACGTGCCGCGCGATCAGCACGGCCCGCGGCAGCCCGAGCCCGACGGCCGCCTCCACGTACCCGGAGCGGCGGACCACCAGCGCCTCGGCCCGGACCATCCGGGCGTAGCCGGGAACGAGCGCGACCGCGATGGCGATCATGGTGTTGCCGGGTCCCGCGCCGAGCACGGTGATGACCAGCAGCGCCAGCATCAGCTCCGGCAACGAGAGCAGCACGTCGGCGAGCCGCATCAGCGCGGTGTCGGTCGCGGTGCCGCCGAGCGCGGCGGTGATGCCGAGCAGCGCGCCGACCGTGACCGCGATGAGGATCGCGCCCAGGCCGACCGACAGCGACGAGCGCGCGCCGTGCACGACGCGGGCGAACACGTCGCGGCCGAGCTCGTCGGTGCCGAACCAGTGCCCGGCGCCGGGCGGCAGCAGCGCGTCGACCGGGGCCGGGTCGATCGGCGACGCGGCGGTGAACCAGCCGGGCGCGACGGCCGCCAGCGCCAGCACGACGACGACGGCACCGCTGGTCAGCACTGCTGCGCGGGGGATCCTGCGCACGCGGGTCACCTCGTCCGCAGCCGGGGGTCGACCGCCAGGTAGAGCAGGTCGACCAGGGTGGAGATCACGACGAACACCAGCGCCGACAGCAGCACCAGGCCGATCACCAGCGGCATGTCCTTGTTGGTGACGGCCTGCAGCGTCAGCGCGCCGATGCCGGGGCGGCCGAACACGGCCTCGACCAGCACCGCGCCGCCCAGCAGCGAGCCGGTGAGCCAGCCGGCCAGGGTGACCAGCGGGATGGCGGCGTGCCGCAGCGCGTGCCGGGCGCGCACGGCGGTCCGGCTCAGGCCGCGGGCGCGGGCGGTCACCGAGAACGGTTCGGCCAGCGCGGCTTCCAGACCTTCGCGCAGCACCTGGGAGAGCACGCCCGCCACCGGCAGCGCCAGGGTCAGCGCGGGCAGCACGAGCGCGGAGAGGTCCTGCGCCCCGGAGACCGGGAACCACCGCAGCGAGAACGAGAACGCCGACAGCAGCAGGATCCCGACCCAGTACGGCGGGCTGGACACGGCGAGCAGTTCCCAGCCCGAGGCCAGCCCCTTGGCCACCCGGCCGCGACCGGCCGCGCCGATCGCGGACCCGACCGAGACCGCCGCGGCGAGCACCAGGGCGGCCAGGGCGAGCGCGGCGGTCGGGCCGGCCTGGTCGGCGATCAGGTCGACCACCGGCCGCTGCAACTGGTAGGACCGGCCCAGGTCGCCGGTGGCCAGCCGGCCGACGTAGTGCAGGTACTGCACGACGACCGGCTGGTCCAGCCCGTACTCGGCCCGGATGGCCTGCTGCACCTGCGCGGACGCCTGGGTGGCCGGCCCCAGGATGATGGCGACCGGGTCGCCCGGGATGAGTTGCAGCGCGGCGAACGCGAGGCTGGCCGCGCCCAGCAGGACGGCGAGCGCGGCCAGGACCCGGTTCGCGGCTCCGCGCAGGAGCGGGCGGATCACCTCTGGTCGAGCCAGACGTCGTAGAAGCCGAGCCGGGCGTCCCGGGTGTAGGCCAGGCCGCGCACCGACTTGCCGACGCCCGCGGAGTTCACCGGCGTGTACACCGGCAGCACCAGGGCCAGGTCGACCACGGACCGCTGCTGCACCTTGGCGTAGGACTCGGCGCGGGCGGCCGGGTCGGCGGTGGCGCGGCCGGCCTCGGTCAGCCGGTCCAGCTCGTCGTCCTTGGTGAAGGTGGCGTTCTGGCCGCCCTTGCCGGGTTGGCTGGCGCTGTTGAAGAACAGCCACAGCACGTCGGGCTCGAACCGGTTCCAGCTGTAGTCGGTGAAGTCGCCCTCGCCGCCGTAGACCTGCTTGATGAACGTGCCGATGTCGGGCTGGTCGCGGACCACCTCGACGCCGACCTTCTTCAGGTCCGCCTGGAACGCCTGCCCCAGCACGTCACGCTGCTCGCGCAGGTACGGCGGCGGCATCAGCGGCCACTTGACGACCAGCCGCGCGCCGTTCCTGGTGCGGTAGCCGTCGGAGTCCCTGGTGGTCCAGCCGGCCTGGTCGAGCAGCTTGCCCGCCTCCGCCTGGTCGAAGCGGACGCTGTTGTCCAGCTTGGCGTCGTAGCCGGTGGTGCTGGGCGACAACGGGCTCCACGCCCGCTTGTACTGTCCGAAGTAGACGGTCTTGACGCCCTGGTCGACGTCGATGGCGCGCTGGACGGCCTTGCGCACCAGCGGGTCGTCGAACGGGGCCTTCGAGGCGTTGAGGTAGAGGTTGTAGTTGCCGCCGGGGATGTCGCTCTTGAGCAGCGTGACGTCCGGGTTGGCTTCCAAGGTGCGGATGTCGACCGGCGCGATGGCGCGGGCGACGTGGATCTGGCCGCTGGTGAGCGCGCCCACCCGGACCGAGTCCTCGGCCAGGAACCGCACGGTCAGCTTGTCCAGGTAGGCCGCGCCGGTGTGCGCGGAGCCCTCGGGACCCCAGTTGTAGTCCGGGTTCTTGCCCAGGACGATGCTCTGGCCCTTGGTGTAGGCGGTGAAGGTGAACGGCCCGGTGCCCACGGCGACCGGTCCGCCGCCGGCGAGCTTGTCGGCGTTGTCCGCCAACGCCTTCGGCGAGTAGAACCCGAGGTAGGTGGTGCTCGCGCCTTGCAGGAACGGCGCGAACGGGGCGGTGAAGGTCACCTTCACCGTGCGCGGGTCGACCACCTCGGTGCCCGCGTACGGGCCGAGCAGGCTGGCCGCGAGCTGCGACTTGGTGGCGGGGTCGGCGATCCGGTCGAAGTTCGCCTTCACGGCGGCGGCGTCGAACGGAGTGCCGTCGGTGAACTCGACGCCGTCGCGCAGGTGGAACGTGTACGACCTGAGGTCGGGCGCGATCTCCCACGAGGTGGCCAACCAGGGCGTGAAGCGGCCCTCGGCGTCGACCGACACCAGCGAGTCGAACACGTTGCGCAGGATCTCGCCGGTGATGTCCTGCGGGCTGACGTGCACGTCGAACGAGACGGGCTCGCTGTCCACGGCGAAGGTCAGCTCGCCGCCCGGCACCGGGTTCGCCGCCGGGCCGGGTCCGGCACCCGCCCCGCCGCCGCACGCGGCGAGGGCGAGCACGAGACCGCAGACCAGGGCGGCGACCCGGCGCGACGGGGACTCTACGGTGGCTCTGCGCCTGGGCATGGTGGGGTGCTCCACAACGTCGGTTGCCTGATTTCCCTTGGGCGGCAACGAGAATCCGCCACAGGGCTGAACCGACCGTAGTCCGGGGATCCGAAGTGGAGGCACCCCTGCCCACCCCTAGCGCCCCCTACTCGCCGCGGGTGCCCCTGGACCGGGGCACCCGCGGCCGGGGTCAGGGCAGCCAGCGGGCCAGGACCTCGTCGGGCACCGGGACGACCGGGCCGCGCGGGAAGCGCGGCACCGAGATGCGCAGCGCGATCCGCCAGCCCGCCCAGGTGCGGTGGAACTCGTCGAGGTAGTCGCCGTTGGTCACGCCGCCGTCGGCCAGGACGGCCAGGTAGCGGCTGCGCACCCGCAGCACGTCCGGCGGGTCGTCGGGCGCGCGGGTGACCACCGAGTCCAGCGTGTGGTGGTCGACCCGGTCGGGTCCGATGGCCACCGCGAACTCGCGGATGGCGTCGAGCCCGCGCACCTCGCGGCCGGTGCCCATGGTCAGCCGGATCACCGCGTCCTCGGTGAACACCAGCGGGAACCGGTCGAGGTCGCGGTTGTCGAACACGTGCGGGAACAGCGCGCACACCTGGTCGACGGCCGCGATCTCCTCCCGGGTCGGCGCGGCGCTCACGGCGTGACCTGCTGGAGGATGCCGAGCCGGTCGGGCAGCACGCGGTAGCGCACGACCTGGCCGTCGCGGAAGGTGAGGTGGCTGACGCTGTGGCCGACGAACCGCCGGCCGGTGCCGGGGACGCCGAACATGTTCCCCCGGTGGACGCCGTCCATCCGCCAGTACACGACGACCCGGTCGTCCTCGGCGACCAGCTCGGTGATGGTGGTCCTGACGTCCTCCACCGTCTCCCACAGCCAGGTCGCGTGCTGCCGGAACCCGTCGCGGCCCTGGCCGCCCGCGGCCTCGTCCACCGCGTCCTCGGCGATGATCTCGTCGACCACGTCGAGCCGGCGCTGGTTGACGAACTCCTCGTAGTACCGCCGGGCGACTTCCTTGTTGACCTCGATGCTCACTGCACGCCTTTCTCGCTCGGGGGGGTGGTGGTCAGCTCGGGGGTTCGCCGAAGACGGACGGCGGGAGCAGGATGCCGCCGTTGGCCGACAGGCCGCCGTCGACCGACAGCACGGTCCCGGTGATGTAGGAGGCGGCGGAGGAGGTGAGGAAGAAGATCGCCTCGGCCTGCTCGCGCGGCTGCGCCCAGCGCCCGAGCGGGATGCGCCGGGCGATGGTCTTGCCGAACGTCGGGTGGTCGACCTGGGACCGGGTCATCGGGGTGACCGTGCCGCCGGGGGCGATCGCGTTGATCCGGATGTTCTCCGGCGCGTAGTCGATCGCCGCGCCGCGCACCAGGTTGATCTGGGCGGCCTTCGCGGCGTTGTAGGCCCACGTCGACGGGTCGCCGCGCAGCCCGGACACCGAGGCGGTGACCACGATCGCGCCACCGCCCGAGGCGCGCAGCGCCGGTGCCGCGCCCCGGATGCCCGCCGCCGCGCCGATCACGTTGACGGTGAGCACCTCGGCGAGCCGTTCGAGCGCGCCGGGCGACTCCAGCGGGCCGCCGCCGCCGTAGCCCGCGTTGAGCACGGCCGCGTCGAGCCGGCCGAAGCGCTCCAGCGCGGCGCCGGCCGCCTCGGCGTTGGTGCGCTCGCGGGCGACGTCGCCGATCACGGTCGCCACGTCCGGCCGGTCGGCCAGGTCGGCGAGGCCGCGCGGCGAGATGTCGACCGCGACGGCGTTCCAGCCGCGCTCGGTGTACAGGTCGAGGGTGGCGCGACCGATGCCGGAGCCGGCACCCGTCACGATCACGACCCGGGTCGGCTCTTCTGGTGTGGACACTGGGTTCGTCCGGTCCTCTCGTTGTTCTCGGTTCTGGGTCTGTCGGTTCTGGGTCTGTCGGTTCTGGGCGGGCCGTCGGCCGCTCAGCCGAAGGTGGTGATCCAGTCGCGCACCGCGCGCAGGGTCGTCTCGGCGTGCTCCTCCAGCACGGTGAAGTGGTCGCCGGGCACGTCGACCACCTCGTGCGGCAGCGGCCAGGACGCCCGCCAGTCGTGCGGGCCGTCGGTGACCGTGCCGCGCAACGGTTGCGCCGCGCGGATGAGCAGGGTGCGACCCCGGATCGGCCGCGGTGCCCAGTCCGCCAGGATGCGGCCGTAGCCGCCCATCGCGGTGAGACTGGTGTCGCTCCACACCATCCGGTAGCGCTCGATCCGCTCCAGCATCCCGTCCAGCATCGCCTGGAGCCACCAGTCCCGGAATCCGGGCAGCTTCGGGCTCTCGATCAGGTAGGAGTCGATCAGGACTTGACCCAGCGGCACGATTCCGGCACCCTCCAGCGCCGCGGCGACGGCGTTGGCGATGCAGCCGCCCATGGACCGGCCGACGATGACGAACGGCGCGTCGCCGACCCACGCCTGGACGCTCTCGGCGTGCATCCGGACGTAGGTGTCCTCGCTGTCGGGCAGCGCGTCGGTGTCGCGGTACCCGGGCGAGGGCACGACGAGCACGTCCCGCTCACCGGCCATGCTGTGCCCGAAGCGGGCGTACTCGTGCGCGCCGGAGATCGCGCTGACCGCCGGGAACAGCACCAGCTTCACCCGGCCGGGCCCGGCCGCGAGCTGGATCGGCGGGAGCACGTGGTCGGGGGTCTGCTCGGCGGTGAACGCGGCGCGCAGGTGCGAGGCGACGCCGATGATCTCGGCGGCGGCCGGGTACTGCCCGCTGCCGGCCAGCGCCCGGTAGAGCGTCGCCAGCGGGCCCTGCCGGTCGTCGCCGGCCGGTGCGGGCGGGGCGTCGGCCAGGTCGCCCAGCGCGGTGTCGAGGTGGGCGGCGAGCGCGGCCGGGTCCGGGTGGTCGAAGGTCGCGGTGGCGGGCAGCCGCAGGCCGGTGCCGGTGTCCAGGCGGTTGCGCAGCTCCACCGAGGTCAGCGAGTCCAGCCCGAGGTCGGCGAACGGCCGGTCCGGTTCGACCGCGTCGATCCCGGTGCCCAGCACGGCCGCGGCCTCGGCGCGGACCAGGTCGAGCAGCGCGGCGCGGCGGGCGTCCGGGTCGAGCCCGGTGAGCCGGGCGCGCAGGCCGGGCGCGTCCGCGGTGCTGCTCGCGGCCCGCCGGGACGGCCGGACCAGGCCGCGCAGCACGGCCGGCACCGCCGACGGGCGGGCCCGGACGGCGGCCAGGTCGAGCGGCGCGGGCGCCAGGGTGGGCCGGTCCAGCCGGAGCGCGGCGTCCAGCAGCGCGGTGCCCTGCTCGTCGCCGATCAGCCGGAGCCCGGCGCGCGCGGACCGGGCCAGGTCGGCCTCGGTGAGGTGCCCGGTGGTGCCGCTCGGGGTCGCCCACTGGCCCCACGACAGCGAGGTGGCCGCCAGCCCGACGCTCGCCCGGTGCACGGCCAGCGCGTCGAGGAACGTGTTCGCGGCGGCGTACGCGCCCTGCCCCGGCCCGCCCAGCACGGCGGCGACCGAGGAGTACAGGACGAACGCGGCGAGGTCGTGCTGCCGGGTGAGGTCGTGCAGGTGCCACGCGGCGTCGGCCTTCGGGGCCAGCACGGCGTCGACCTGCTCGGCGGTCAGGGTGTCCAGGGTGGCGTCCGCGACGACGCCGGCGGTGTGCACGACGGCGGTCAGCGGGTGCTCGTCCGGGATCGCGGCGAGCACGGCCGCCAGGAACTCCCGGTCGGCGACGTCGCCGGCGGCGACGGTGACGTGCGCGCCCGCCTCGGCCAGTTCGGCCAGCAGCTCGGGCGCGCCGGGGGTGGCCGCGCCGCGCCGGCCGACCAGGACCAGCCGGCGCACGCCGCGCGCGCGGACGGCGTGCCGGGCGGCGATCGCGCCGAGCACGCCGAACCCGCCGGTGATCAGCGCGGTGCCGGCCGGGTCCCACGCCCGGCCGCCGGTCTCCGGCGCGGCGACCCGGGCGAGCCGGGGCACCAGGACCCGGCCGGCCCGCACCGCGACCTGGGGTTCGTCCAGCCCCAGCACGGCCGGGTCGAACACGTCGCCGGCGCCGAGGTCGACCAGGGCGATCCGGCCCGGCCGCTCGGACTGGGCGCTGCGCAGCAGGCCGAGCAACGGCGCGGTGACGCCGTCGGGCAGGTCGCCGGCCACGGCGGTGAGCGCTTCCCGGGTGACGACCACCAGCAGCCGGTCGCCGTCGTCGGCGAGCCGCTCCCGCACCTGGCCGACGACGTCGAGCAGCCGGGCCCGGACCTCGCCCGGCAGCGCGGTGCCGCCGACCCGGGGCGCGCGCGGCACCTCCAGCACGTCGTGCGCGGGCACCGGGCCCGGCTCGCCCGCGTCGGTCCACGCCAGCTCGAACAGGGTGTCCTGGTTGGCGGCGCGGGCGGCGGCCAGCCGGTCCTCGGTGATCAGCCGCGACCGCAGGGCGTCGACCGAGACGACCGGCGCGCCGGACGGGTCGACGGCGTGCAGCGCCAGCGAGTCGCCGCCGGTCAGCGTCAGCCGCACCCGCAACGACCGCGCGCCGGAGGCGTGCAGCCGCACCCCCTGGTAGGCGAACGGGAGCCGGTTGGTGCCGGGCGGGTTGGCGGCCAGGTCGTGGTGCGCGGGCACGTGCAGCGCGGCGTCGAACAGCGCGGGGTGCAGGCCGAAGTCCTGGGCCCGCGCGGTGTCCGGCAGGTCGAGTTCGGCGTAGAACGTGTCGCCGGAGCGCCACGCGGTCCGCACGCCCTGGAACACCGGCCCGTAGTGGAGGCCGGCCGCGTCGAGTTCGGCGTAGAGGTCGGCGGTGTCGACGGGGTCGGCGGCGGGCGGCCAGGTGAGCGCGGGGTGCGCGGCCGGGGTGCGCGCGGTGAGCGTCCCGGTGGCGTGGGTGGTCCACTCGGCGGTGGTTTCCGCGTCGCCCGGCCTGGAGTGCACGGCGAACGCGCGGTGCTCGGACCCGTCCGGCTCGTCCACGACGACCTGCACCCGCACGGTCCCGCGCGCGGGCACCACGAGCGGCGTCGCCACGACCAGTTCGGCCACGGTGGTCGCGCCGACCTCGTCGCCCGCGCGGACGGCGAGGTCGAGCAGGGCCGTGCCGGGCAGGATCACCGTGCCCCGGACGGCGTGGTCGACCAGCCACGGGTGGCTGCGCACCGACAGCGCGCCGGTGAGCACGACCCCGCCGGACGGCAGCCCGACGACCGTGCCGAGCAGCGGGTGGGCGGCGGTCTCCGCGCCGGGCGGGCGGACGACGTCGGCGACCCAGTAGCGGTCGCGCTGGAAGGCGTAGGTGGGCAGGGTGACGGCGCGCGGGTCGTGCTCGGCGAACACCGCCGGCCAGTCGACGCGCGCACCCCGCGCGTGGGCCAGGCCGAGCGCGGCGAGCGCGGTCGCGGTCTCCGGCCGGTCCCGGCGCAACGCGGGCAGCGCCCGCACGGGCCGGTCGGGGAGGGCGTCCCGGACCAGGGCGGTGAGCACGCCGTCGGGGCCGAGTTCGAGGAACGTGCGCACGCCCGCGTCCGCGAGGTGCCCGGCGACGTCGGCGAAGCGCACCGCGCCGCGCACGTGCCGCACCCAGTAGTCGGCGGTGGCGATCTCGGCGGGGTCGGCGACCGCGCCGGTCAGGTTGGACACGACGGGCAGCGTCGGCGGGTGGTAGGCGAGCCCTTCGGCGACGGCCCGGAACGGCTCCAGCACGGGCTCGACGAGCGGCGAGTGGAACGCGTGCGACACGGCGAGCTTCCGGGTGCGGCGGCCGAGCGCGGCGAACTGCCCGGCGATGTCCTCAACGGCTTCGGCGACGCCGGAGACCACGACGGAGGTGGGGCCGTTGACGGCGGCGACGCCGACCTCGTGCTCCCGCCCGGCGAGCAGCGGCAGCACCTCGTCCTCACCGGCCTGCACGGCGGTCATCCCCCCGCCGGCGGGCAGCGCGGCCATCAGCCGGGCCCGCGCGGCGACCAGCGCGGCGGCGTCGGGCAGCGACAGCACGCCCGCGACGTGCGCGGCGGCGATCTCGCCGATCGAGTGCCCGGTCACGTAGTCCGGTGTCAGGCCCCACGACTCGAACAGCCGGTAGAGCGCGACCTCGACGGCGAACAGGGCGGGCTGGGTGTGCCCGGTGTCGTTCAGCTCGCCGTTGTCGGTCTCGGCGAACAGGATGTCCCGCAACGACCGGGTCCCGTCGCCTTGTTTGTCCACTTCGGACACCACGGCGTCGAGCGCGGCGGCGAACTCGGGGTGCGCGGCGTACAGCTCTCGGCCCATGCCGAAGCGCTGCGCGCCCTGCCCGGTGAACAGCACGGCAAGACCGCCGCCGGGCGTGCCGGTCACCACGTCGGCGGCCTGCCCCTCACGGGCCAGCACGTCGAGCCCGGCCAGCAGCGCGGCCCGGTCGGCGGCCACGACGACCCCGCGCCTGGGCAGCGCGGTGCGCGTGGTGGCCAGCGAGAAGGCGAGGTCGGCGAGCCGCTGCCCGGGGTGGTCCTCGACGTGCCGGGCCAGGGTGGCGGCCTGCGCGGCGAGACCGGCGGCCGTGCGGGCGGAGAGCACCACGGGCACCGGTGCGCCGCTCTCCCCCGGCTCCGGCAACGGTTCCGGGAGCGGTTCGGGCAGCGGTTCGGGCACGGGGGGCTGTTCGATGATGGCGTGCGCGTTGGTGCCGCTGACGCCGAAGGAGGAGATCCCGGCGCGGCGCGGGCGGCCGGTCTCCGGCCACGGCCGGGCCTCGGTGAGCAGCCGGACCGTGCCCGCCGACCAGTCCACGTGCGGGGTCGGCTCGTCGACGTGCAGGGTGCGCGGCAGCACGCCGTGCTTGAGCGCGCCGATCAGCTTGACGATCCCGGCGACGCCGGCGGCGGCCTGGGTGTGGCCGATGTTGGACTTGAGCGAGCCCAGCCACAGCGGCCGGTCCTCGGGGCGGTCCGGCCCGTAGGCGGCGATGATCGCGCCCGCCTCGATCGGGTCGCCCAGCACGGTCCCGGTGCCGTGCGCCTCGACCACGTCGACGTCGGCGGGGCCCAGCCGGGCGGCGGCGAGCGCGGCCCGGATCACCCGCTGCTGCGCGCCGCCGTTGGGCGCGGTCAGCCCGTTGGACGCGCCGTCCTGGTTCACCGCCGTGCCGCGCACGACGGCCAGCACCTCGCGGCCGGCGCGCTGCGCGTCGGAGAGCCGTTCCACCAGCAGCCAGCCCACGCCCTCGGCCCACCCGGTGCCGTCGGCGGCGGCGGCGAACGCCTTGCACCGGCCGTCCGGGGACAGCCCGCGCTGCCGGGAGAACTCGACGAACCCGAACGGGGTGGCCATCAGCGACGCGGCCCCGACCAGCGCCAGGTCGGACTCCCCCGCCCGCAGCGACTGCACGGCCAGGTGCAGCGCGACCAGCGACGACGAGCACGCCGTGTCGACGGTGACCGCCGGGCCCTCGAACCCGAAGGTGTAGGCGACCCGGCCGGACGCGACGCTGCGCAGCGTGTTGGTGCCCAGGTAGCCCTCGACCTCGGCCGGGGTGGCGGCGCGCGGGGTGTAGTCCTCGCCCGCGATCCCGGCGAACACCGCGGTGCGGGTGCCGCGCAGCGCCGCCGGGTCGAGCCCGGCGCGCTCCAGCACCTCCCACGCGGTTTCCAGCAGCAGCCGGTGCTGCGGGTCGGTGGCCAGCGCCTCGCGCGGCGAGATGCCGAAGAACTCGGCGTCGAAGTCCGGGACGCCGTCGATGAACCCGCCCTCGCGGGTGGTGGACGTGCCCAGCGCGTCGGGGTCGGGGTCGTAGACGCCGTCGAGGTCCCAGCCCCGGTCGGCGGGGAACCCGGTGATCGCGTCCGTCCCGGCCGCGACGAGGTCCCAGAGCTGTTCCGGGGAGCGGACGCCGCCGGGCAGCCGGCAGGACGCCGCGGTGATCGCGATCGGCTCGCGCCTGCTCGACTCCAGCTCGCGCACCCGCTGTTGCGCCCGTTGGGAGTCCGCGAGCGCCCGCTTGAGGTACTCGCGGAGCTTCTCGTCACTCGCCATGGTCGACCCGCTCCTCGGTGTTGTGGTCCATGAACGCGAACAGCTCGTCGTCGGTGGCCGCGTCGAGGTCGAAGCCGTCGACGACGGGCGTGCCCAGCCGGTCGACCAGGGCCCGCAGCCGGGCCGCCAGCTCCGGGTTGTCGCCGGCGGCGAACACCGCCTCCAGGTAGTCCACCGACGCGTCGGCGCTGGGGAACCGGTCGACCTCGCCGCCGCCGAGCTCGGCCACCAGGTAGTCGGCGATGGCGGTCGGCGTGGGGTGGTCGAACACCAGCGTGGCGGGCAGGGCCAGGCCGGTCGCCGCGCCGAGCCGGTTGCGCAGGTCGACGGCGGTCAGCGAGTCCATCCCCAGCTCCCGGAACGGTTTCCCGTCGGCCAGCCTGGTGGGGTCGCCGTGCCCGAGCACGGTCGCGGTCTCGCCGCGCACCAGGTCGAGCACGGCGGCGGCCCGCTCGTCCGGGGTGAGCCCGGCGAGCCCGCGCACCAGCCGGGTGCCGGCCGCCGGGTCGGGCGCGGGCAGGTCGGCCCGCGCCCGCCCGGCGGCGGTGGCCTGGCCGAGCCAGTAGTGGGCCCGCTGGAACGGGTAGGTGGGCAGCGCGGTGCTCCCGGCCGGGCCGGTCGTCGCCGCCCAGTCGACGGCCACGCCGCGCACCCACAGCTCGGCGGCCGAGCGGCGGAACCGGTCGAGCCCGCCCTCGTCGCGGCGCAGCGAACCCGCCACGACCGGCGTGCCCGTCCCGGCCGCCTCGACGGTGTCCTGCACGCCCGTGGTGAGCAGCGGGTGCGGACTGATCTCCACGAACACCTCGTGGCCGGCTTCGGCGAGGCCGCGCACGGCCTCCTCCAAGCGCACGGTCCGGCGCAGATTCGTGTACCAGTACTCGGCGTCCAGCCCGGCGGTGTCGATCCAGTCGGCGGTGACCGTGGAGAACAGCGGGATGTCGGAGGTGCGCGGCGCGATGTCGGCCAGGGCGGCGAGGATCTCGTCCCGGATCGGTTCGACGTGGGCGGAGTGCGACGCGTAGTCGACCGCGATCGTGCGCGCCCGCAGGCCCTCGGCGGTCGCGGCGACGACGATCTCGGCGAGCGCGTCCGGTTCCCCGGCGATCACGACGGCGGTCGGGCCGTTGACGGCGGCCACCGACACCCGGTCGCCGTACGGGGCGATCCGCTCGGCCACCAGCTCGACGGGCAGCGTGAGCGAGGCCATGCCGCCCTGCCCGGACAACGCCGTGATCGCCTTGCTGCGCAGCGCGACCACCCGCGCACCGTCCACAAGGGACAGAGCGCCGGCGACCGTGGCGGCGGCGATCTCACCCTGGCTGTGCCCGACGACGGCGTCCGGGGTGACGCCGTGCGCCTCCCACAGCGCCGCCAACGACACCATCACCGCCCACAGCAACGGCTGCACGACGTCCACCCGGTCCAGGCCCGGCGCGCCGCGCAGCACCTCGACCGGCGAGAAGTCGACCAGCGGGGCCAGGGCGGCGGCGCACTCGGCGAACCGGGCGGCGAACGCCGGCGCGGTGTCCAGCAGCTCCACGCCCATCGCCGGCCACTGCGAGCCCTGGCCGGGGAAGACGAACGCGGTCCGGCCCGGCGTGCCGGCGGTGCCGGTGACCAGGTTCGGCGCGGACCGGCCGGCCGACAGCGCGGCCAGCCCGGTGGCGTGGTCGCCGACGACGACCGCCCGCTCGGCGAACGCCGTGCGCCCCGGCAGGGCCGCCGCGACCGCCGCCGCGTCGAGCTTCGCCAGCGACTCGCCCCACGCGGCGAGCGCGTCCGGGGTCCGGGCGGAGAGTGCCCACGGCAGCGCCGGCCCGGCCGGCACCGGTTCGGCGGGCACGGGCTCGGGGTCGCCCTCCTCGATGATGACGTGCGCGTTGGTGCCGCTGACGCCGAACGACGACACCCCGGCCCGGCGCGGGCGGCCGGTCACCGGCCACGGCCGCGCCTCGGTGAGCAGCTCGACCGACCCGGCGGACCAGTCGACGTGCGGGCTGGGCTCGTCCACGTGCAGGGTCCGGGGCAGCAGGTCGTGCCGGAACGCCTGGAGCACCTTGATGATCCCGGCCGCGCCCGCCGCCGCCTGGGTGTGCCCGATGTTGGACTTGAGCGACCCCAGGTAGAGCGGGTCGCCGGTGCGGTCGCGGCCGTAGGTGGCGATCAGCGCCTGCGCCTCGATCGGGTCGCCGAGGGTGGTGCCGGTGCCGTGGCCCTCGACCACGTCCACGTCCGACGGCGTCAGCCCGGCGTTGGCCAGCGCCTGCCGGATCACCCGCTGCTGGGCCGGCCCGTTGGGCGCGGTGAGGCCGTTGGACGCGCCGTCCTGGTTGACCGCCGTGCCGCGCACGACCCCGAGCACCCGGTGGCCGTTGCGGCGGGCGTCGGAAAGCCGTTCGACCAGCAGCAGGCCGACGCCCTCGGCCCAGCCGGTCCCGTCGGCGGCGCCCGCGTAGGCCTTGCACCGGCCGTCCGCCGAGAGCCCGCGCTGCCGGGAGAACTCGACGAACACCGACGGCGTCGCCATGATCGCGACCCCGCCCGCCAGCGCCAGGTCGCTCTCGCCCGTCCGCAGCGACTGCACGGCCAGGTGCAGCGCGACCAGCGACGACGAGCACGCCGTGTCCACCGTGACGGCCGGGCCCTCGAAGCCGAAGGTGTAGGCGATCCGGCCGGACGCGACGCTGCCGGCCGACCCGTTGGCGACGAACCCCTCCAGGTTCGCGGGCGCTTCGCCGACACGGGGCGCGTAGTCCTGGTACATCACGCCCGCGAACACGCCGGTCCGGGAGCCGCGCAACGAGGTCGGGTCGATGCCCGCGCCCTCGACGGCCTCCCACGCGGTTTCCAGCAGCAGCCGCTGCTGCGGGTCGGTGGCCAGCGCCTCGCGCGGCGAGATGCCGAAGAACTCGGCGTCGAAGTCGCCCGCGTCGTGCAGGAACCCGCCGTGCCGGGTGTAGGACGTGCCCACCCGGTCCGGGTCGGGGTCGTAGAGGGCGTCGAGGTCCCAGCCCCGGTCGTCCGGGAAGCCGGTGACCGCGTCACGGCCGTCGCGCACGAGTTCCCACAGGTCGTCCGCCGAGGCGACGCCGCCGGGCAGCCGGCACGCCACGCCGACGATCGCGATCGGCTCGTCCACCCGCGCGGTCGGGGCGACCGGCGCGCGCACGGCGGTGGGCCCGGCGGCGGGCACGGTGGCGGGCAGCAGTTCGGCGAGCAGGTGCTCGACCAGGTCGGCCGAGGTCGGGTGGTCGAAGGCGAGGGTCGCGGGCAGCCGCAGCCCGGTCGCCGCGCCGAGCCGGTTGCGCAGCTCGACGGTCGTCAGCGAGTCCAGCCCGAGGTCGCGGAACGCCTTCCCGGGCCCGATGGCGGACGGCGCGGCACCCAGCACCACGGCCACCTCGGTCCGCACCAACTCCAGCAGCGCGGCCGCCCGTGCCGGCTGGTCGAGGCCGGCGAGCCGTTCGGTGAGCGACAGGGTGACGGCGTCGGTCGCGGCGGCTCGCCGGGCCGGGCGCACCAGCCCGCGCAGCAACGCCGGCACGGTGCCCGCGCGGCGGACGGCCGCCAGGTCCAGCGGGGCCGGGACCACGACCGGGTCGGCCAGCCGGGTCGCGGTGTCGAACAGGGCGAGACCGCCGGCGGTGTCGATCCGCCGGATGCCCGCGCGGGCGTTGCGGGCGTGGTCGGCGGCGGTGAGGTGGCCGCTGATCCCGCTCGCCCGCTCCCACATGCCCCACGCCAGCGACCGCGCGGGCAGCCCGAGGCCCGCCCGGTGCTCGGCCAGCGCGTCGAGGAACGTGTTCGCGGCGGCGTACGCGCCCTGCCCGCCGCTGCCGAGCACCCCGGCCACGGAGGAGAACAGGACGAACGCGGCCAGGTCGCCGGTCAGCTCGTGCAGGTGCCAGGCGGCGTCCACCTTGGGCCGCAGCACGGCCGCGGCGCGTTCCGGGGTGAGCGCGCCGATCACGCCGTCGTCCACCACGCCCGCCGTGTGCAGGACCGCGGTGAGCGGGTGCTCGGCGGGGATCGCGGCGAGCACGCCGGCGAGCGCGGCCCGGTCGGCGGCGTCGACGGCCGCCACGGTGACCCGCGCGCCGAGCGCGGTCAGCTCGGCGACCAGGTCGGCCGCGCCGGGCGTGTCCGCGCCTCGGCGGCCCAGCAGGAGCAGGTGCCGGGCCCCGTGCGCGACGACGGCGTGCCGGGCGAACTCGGCCCCGAGCGCGCCCAGGCCGCCGGTGATCAGGACGGTGCCCGCCGGGTCCCACGGCCGGGCCGGGCCGGGGTCGGCGGCGCGGGCCAGCCGGGGCACCGACACCTGCCCGGCGCGGACCCGGAGCTGCGGCTCGTCGCCGAAGTCGGGCAGCACGTCGGAATCGCTGTCCAGCAGCACGACCCGGCCCGGCTGCTCGGTCTGCGCGGCCCGCACCAGGCCCCGCACCGGGGCGTGCGCGAGCCCGTCACGGACCCGGACGACCAGCGTCCGCTCGTCGTCGCCCGCCAGGTGGTCGCGCAGACCCGCCAGCACGGCGGCGGTCGAGGTGTGCGCGTCGGCGATCACGTCACCGGTCGGCGCGGGCGCGTCGAGCACGACGACCGGGGTCCGGCCGGGTTCGACCGGGCCCAGCGGCGTCCAGTCCACGGTGAACAGCGCGTCGCGCGGGCCGGCTCCGCCCAGCTC
This sequence comes from Saccharothrix espanaensis DSM 44229, assembly GCF_000328705.1. Classification (NCBI taxonomy): domain Bacteria; kingdom Bacillati; phylum Actinomycetota; class Actinomycetes; order Pseudonocardiales; family Pseudonocardiaceae; genus Saccharothrix; species Saccharothrix espanaensis. The sequence goes on from NC_019673.1 coordinate 5,246,503, forward strand.
GCCCGCGTCGACCAGCCGGGTGCGCAGGCCCGCCACGGCGACCACCGGGTTGCCCTGCGGGTCGGCGGCGAGCAGGGCGATCTCGTCGCCCGCGGTGGTGAGCCTGACCCGCAGCGCGGTCGCCCCGGCGGCGTGCACGCGGACGCCACGCCACGCGAACGGCAGCCGGTTGCGGCCGGGCGGGGTGGTGGCCAGGGTGTCGTGGGCGGCGGGGTGCAGGGCGGCGTCGAGCAGGGCCGGGTGCACGCCGAACCCGTCCACGTCACCGGCGGTCACCTCGGCGTAGAGGGTGTTGCCGTCCTTCCACAGCGCCCGCACGCCCTGGAACACCGGCCCGTAGGCCAGTCCGGCGTCGGCCAGGGCCCGGTAGAACCCGGTGGTGTCGACCGGTTCGGCGGCGGGCGGCCACGCGTCGAGCCGTTCCGGCGCGGCCCCGGTGGGCGCGAGCCTGCCGTGCGCGTGCGCGGTCCAGTCGTGGTCGCCCTCGGGGCGGGAGTGCACGGCCACGCTCCGCCGTCCGCCGCCGTCCGGCGCGCCGACGGCCACCTGCACCTGCACGGCCCGTTCGCCCAGCGGCAGCGGGGCCTCGACGACCAGTTCCTCCAGCACGTCCGCGCCGACCTCGTCGCCCGCGCGGATCGCCAGCTCCACGAACGCGGTGCCCGGCACCAGGACCGTCGTGCCCACGGCGTGGTCGGCCAGCCACGGCTGGGTGCGCAGCGCGAGCCGGCCGGTCAGCAGCAGCCCGCCGTCGTCGGCGAGCGCGACGGCCGCGCCCAGCAGCGGGTGGTCGACCGGGGCGAGGCCGAACCCGGCGGCGTCGGCCGGTGTCGTGTCCGGGTCGAGCCAGAAGCGGTCCCGCTGGAACGGGTAGGTCGGCAGGTCCGCCCGGCGCGCGCCGGGGAACACCGCCGACCGGTCCACGCCGAGCCCGCGCACGTGCGCGGTGGCCAACGCGGTGGCGACGGACAGCACCTCCGGTCGGTCGCCGCGCAGGGCGGGCACCAGCACGGCGTCCGGCGCGCTGTCGGCGGCCAACGCGGTGAGCACCGCGTCCGGCCCGATCTCCACGAACGTGTCGACGCCCGCCGCCACCAGGTGGGCGACGGCGTCGGCGAAGCGCACCGCGCGCCGGGCGTGCCGCACCCAGTAGTCCGGGTCGGCGAGTTCCGCGCTCACCGCGCCGCCGGTCACCGCCGACACGACCGGGATCTCCGGCGTCGCCGCGAGCACCTGCGCCACCACCGCCCGGAATTCCGCGAGCACGGGTTCCACCAGTGGCGAGTGGAAGGCGTGCGACACGGTCAGGCGCTTGGTCTTGCGCCCGGTCGCGGCCACCCGCTCGGCGACCGCGAGCACGGCGGCTTCGGCACCCGACACGACGACGGCCTGCGGACCGTTGACCGCCGCGACGTCCACATCGGACAGACCGTCGAGCAGTTCCCGCACCGAGTCCTCGTCGGCCGCCAGCGCCACCATCGCGCCACCGGCCGGGAGCGAGCGCATCAGCCGGCCCCGGGCCGCGACGACCTTGGCCGCGTCGGCGAGCGACCACACGCCGGCGACGTGCGCGGCGGCCAGTTCGCCGATCGAGTGGCCGGTGACGAAGTCCGGCCGCACACCCCAGGACTCCAGCAGCCGGTAGAGCGCGACCTCGACCGCGAACACCCCGGCCTGGGTGTACATCGTGTCGTCCAGCGAGCCCTCGCCGGTCCCGAACACCACCGCGGCGACGCTCGTGCCCAGCTCCCGGTCCAGTTCGGTGACGGCGGCGTCGAACGCCGCCGCGAACACCGGGTACGCCTCGTACAGCTCACGGCCCATGCCGACCCGCTGCGCACCCTGCCCGGTGAACAGGAACGCCGACGCGCCGCCGGCCGTCCCGCGCACGACGGCGGCGGAGGACTCCCCCGCCGCCAACGCCCGCAGCCCGTCGTCCAGCGCGGCCCGGTCGGCACCGAGCACCACGGCCCGTTCGGCGAGCAGCGCCCGCCCGGCCAGCTCGAACCCGACGTCGGCGGGATCGCCGGCCACGTCGGCGAGCCGCCGGGCCTGCGCCGCCAGCGCTGCCGGCGTGTGCCCGGACACCACCCACGGCACGATCAGCGGACGCGTGGCGACGACCTCGTCCGCGGTCTCGGGGGCGAGGGCTTCGGCGACCTCGGGGGCTTCTTCGATGATCACGTGCGCGTTGGTGCCGCTGACCCCGAACGCCGACACGCCCGCGCGCCTCGGGTGCTCGCCCGCCGGCCACGGCCGGTCCCGCTCCAGCACCCGCACCTCGCCGCCGGACCAGTCCACGTGCGAGGTCGGCCGGTCGACGTGCAGGGTGCGCGGCAGGACGCCGTGCCGCAGCGCCTCGACCACCTTGATGATCCCGGCGACCCCGGCCGCCGCCTGGGTGTGCCCGAGGTTCGACTTCACCGACCCCAGCCACAGCGGCCGGTCGGCGGACCGGCCGCGCCCGTAGGCGGCCAGCAGCGCGTTCGCCTCGATCGGGTCGCCCAGCCGGGTGCCGGTGCCGTGCGCCTCCACGACGTCCACGTCGGACGGTTCCAGCCGGGCCTCGGCCAGCGCGGCGCGGATGACCCGCTCCTGCGACGGCCCGTTGGGCGCGGTCAGGCCGTTGGACGCGCCGTCCTGGTTGACCGCGCTGCCCCGCACGACGGCGAGCACCCGGTGACCGTTGCGCACCGCGTCGGACAGCCGTTCCAGCAGCAGCACCCCGACGCCCTCGCCCCAGCCGGTGCCGTCGGCGGCGTCGGCGAACGGCTTGCACCGGCCGTCGACGGCGAGGCCGCGCTGCCGGGAGAACTCCACGAACGACGACGGCGAGGCCATCACCGTGACGCCGCCGGCCAGCGCGAGCGACGATTCGCCCGAGCGCAGCGACTTCGCCGCCAGGTGCAGCGCGACCAGCGACGACGAGCACGCGGTGTCGACGGTGATCGCCGGCCCCTCCAGCCCGAAGGTGTAGGCGATCCGGCCCGAGGCCACGCTGGCGGCCGTGCCGACCGAGAGGTAGCCCTCGACCGACGCCGGGGTGGTCGGCAGCCGGGCCGCGTAGTCCTGCCCGTTGACGCCGACGAACACGCCGACGTCGGTGCCGCGCAGCGCGTCCGGGTCCAGACCGGCCCGCTCGACCGCCTCCCACGTGGTTTCCAGCAGCAGCCGGTGCTGCGGGTCGGTGGCCAGGGCCTCGCGCGGCGAGATGCCGAAGAACTCGGCGTCGAAGTCGGCGACCCGGTCGAGGAACGCGCCGTGCCGGGTGTGCGAGGTGCCGGGCCGGTCCGGGTCGGCGTCGTGCAGGGCGGCCAGGTCCCAGCCCCGGTCGCCGGGGAACGGCCCGACCGCGTCACCGCCCGCCGCGACCAGCCGCCACAGGTCCTCCGGGGTGTCCACGCCGCCGGGGAACCGGCAGGCGGTGCCGATGATCGCGATCGGCTCGTGCCGGACCGCGTGGAGCCGGTCGCGGGTGCCGGTCAGTTCCGCGGTCACCTTCAGCAGGAGCTGCCGGATCCGGTCGTCGCTGCTCATCTGGGCGTGCCTTTCGCTCTGCTCGACCGGTCAGGAGATGCCGAGGGTGGTGCTGATGAAGGCGGCGAGCTCGTCGTCGTCGGCGTGCTCCAGCTCCGCCACCGAGGTCGGGGCCGGGGTGTCCCAGCCCGCGATCAGCTCGCGCAGCCGGGCCGCCGCGAGCGCCCGGCTCGCCGGGTCCGCGCCCGCCGCCGCCTCCACCAGCGCGTCGACGGCCGAGTCGACCGACGCCGCCGGGGCGGGAGCCAGTCCGGCGTCGAGGTGGGCGGCGACGGCGACCGGCGTCGGGTGGTCGAACACCAGGGTCGACGGCAGCCGCAGCCCGGTGCGCGTGCCCAGTCTGGTGCGCAGTTCCAGCGCGGACAGCGAGTCGAAGCCCTGGTCGCGGAAGCTGCGCTCGGCCTCGACCGCGGCGAGGTCGCGGCCCTGCACGGCCGCGGTCTCCGCGCGCACCAGCGCGACCAGCCGCGCGGTCCGCTCGGCCGCGCCGAGCCCGGGCAGCTCGCGCAGGAAGGCGTCCCCGCCGGGCTCCGCCGCCGCGGCCTGGCCGCCCGGCTCGGCACCGGTCAGCTCGGCGACCAGCGGGACCGGGCCGGCCAGCGCCCGCCAGTCGACCTCGGCGACCACCACGGCGGTCTCGTCGGCGTCGAGCACCGGCCCGAGGGCGGTGACCGCCAGCTCCGGCGGCAGCGCGGTGAGCCCGAAGCGGGCCAGCACCCGGTCCACCTCGGCGTCGACGATGCCGTCACCCGCCCACTGGCCCCACGCGACGGCCGTGCCGGGCAGCCCGGCGGCGCGCCGGCGGGCGGCGAGCGCGTCGAGGTAGGCGTTGCCGGGCGCGTAGTTGCCCTGGCCGGCCGTGCCTCGCACGCCCGCCAGCGACGAGAACAGCACGAACGCCGACAGGTCCACGTCCCGGGTCAGCTCGTCCAGCGCCCGTGCGCCGCCGACCTTCGCCGCGAGGGCGTTGGCGACCCGCTGCGGGGTGAGTTCGCCCAGCAGGGCGTCGTCCAGCACGGCGGCGGTGTGCACGACGGCGTCGAGTGGGTGCTCGGCCGGGATGGCGGCGAGCACGCCGGCGAGCGCGGCCCGGTCCGCCACGTCGGCCGCCACCACGTCCACCTCGGCACCCAGCGCGGTCAGCTCGGCGACCAGCTCGGCGGCCCCGGGTGCGGCCGGCCCGCGCCTGCTGACCAGCAGCAGCCGGGGCGCGCCGCGCTCGGCCAGCCACGCCGCGACGCGCGCGCCGAGCCCGCCGGTCCCGCCGGTGACCAGGGTGGTGCCGCGCGGCCGCCAGAGCCGGGTGGTCGGCTCGGCGGGCGCGCGGACGATCCGCCGGGCGAGGACGCCCTCGGCGCGGACCGCCAGCTCGCTCTCGCCGCCGGCGAGGGCGGCGGCCAGCCGGTCCCACGCGGCGGCGTCGGCGTCGACGGGCAGGTCGACAAGCCCGCCCCACCGGCCGGGGTGCTCGGCCCCGGCGATCAGCCCGACGCCCCACAGCAGGGCGTGGTCCGGGTCGGCGTCCGCGCCGCGTTGGACCGCGACCGCGCCCCGGGTGACGACCCACAGCGGCGCGTCGACCGGGTCGAGGGCGCGCAGCAGGTCGAGCGTCGCGGTGTGCGCGGCCGGTACCCCGGGGTGGTCCGGGTGGTCGCCCTTGGTCAGCGACAGCAGCGACAGCACGCCCGCGACCCGTTCGGTCCCGGTCACCTCGGTCGCCACCCGCACGTCCGCGCCGCGCGCGGTCAACGCCCGCTCGGCCGCCGCCACCCACTGGTGGCCCGCCGGGGGCGCGACCAGCAGCCAGGTGCCGGACAGCCGGCCCGCCGGGTCGGGGGTGGACCGCCAGACGACCCGGTGCCGCCAGGCGTCGACCCGCTCGGCGTCGGACCGCTCGGCGAGCCAGGTGGTCAGCGCGGGCAGGACGGCCGACACCGGGCCGTGCAGCGCCTCGTCGCCGAGTTCGGCGGCCAGCCCCGCCGGGTCGCCCGCGCGGACCAGGTCCCAGAACCGCCCGCCGGTCGCCGCCGGCGTCGTGGCCGAGCCGGCGGCGACGCTGGCGTCGAGCCAGAACCTGGTGCGCTGGAACGGGTAGGTGGGCAGGTCGACCCGCCGCGCGCCGGGGAACACCGCCGCCCAGTCGACGGCGGCACCGCCGGCGTGGGCCGCGCCCAGCGCGGCGACCACCGCCGGGGCCTCCGGGCGGTCGCGGCGCAGGGCGGCGACCGCCCGGACCGGCGCGTCCCGCAGGCTCTGCCGGGCCATCGCGGTAAGCACCGCGTCCGGCCCGAGCTCGACCAGGGTGGTCGCGCCGCGCCCGCGCAGGGTGTCCACCGCGTCGCCGAACCGGACCGCCTCGCGCACGTGCCGCACCCAGTAGCCGGGGTCGGCCAGCTCCGCCGCCGTCGCGACCGCGCCGGTCAGCGCGGACACGACGGTGATCGCCGGTGCCCGGTAGGTCAGCTTCTCCGCGACCGCGCGGAACTCGGCGAGCACGGGCTCGACCAGCGGCGAGTGGAACGCGTGCGAGACCCGCAGCCGCTTGGTGCGCACCCCGTCGCCGGCGAACCGGGCGGCGACGGCGAGCACCGCCGCCTCGTCACCGGACACCACGACGGACGTGGGACCGTTGACCGCCGCAATGTCCACAGTGGACAACCCGGCGAGCGCTGCCCGCACCCGCGCCTCGGTCGCCTCGACGGCGACCATCGCGCCGCCTGCGGGCAACGACGCCATCAGCCGGCCGCGCGCCGCGACCAGCGTCGCCGCGTCGGCGAGCGACCACACGCCCGCGACGTGCGCGGCGGCCAGTTCGCCGATCGAGTGGCCCGCGACGAAGTCCGGCCGCACACCCCACGACTCGAACAGCCGGAACAACGCGACCTCGACCGCGAACAGCCCAGTCTGCGTGTAGACCGTGTCGTCCAACGCGTCCGACGGCACGCCCTCCGCCCCGAACACCACATCGGCCACCGAGTAGGGCCCCGGATAGGACCCTGAGTAGGACGCTGGGGCGCCCAACGCCCGGTCCAGCTCGGTGACGGCGGCGTCGAACGCCGCCGCGAACACCGGGTACGCCTCGTACAGCTCACGTCCCATGCCGACCCGCTGCGCACCCTGCCCGGTGAACAGGAACGCCGACGCGCCAGCGGACCGCGCGGTCACCGCGCCGGACCCGTCGGCCAACGACCGCAGCCCGTCGACCAGCTGCGCCCGGTCGGCCCCGACCACGACGGCCCGCTGCGCCAACGCCGCCCGCGTCGTGGCCAGCGAGAACCCGAGGTCGGCGAGCGGCACACCGCCCTCGACCACCGGCAGCACCCGCGCCGCCAGCGCCCGCAGCCCGGCCTCGGTCGCGCCGGAGAGCACCAGCGGCACGACCGGCGGCACGTCGTCGGCGATCTCCGCAGCGGCGACCGGTTCGGCCTGCTCGACGATGACGTGCGCGTTCGTGCCGCTCACCCCGAACGACGACACCGCCGCGCGGCGCGGACGCCCGGTCTCCGGCCACGGCCGGGCGGACTCCAGCAGCCGCACCCCGCTGCCCGCCCAGTCCACGTGCGTGGTCGGCGCGTCGACGTGCAGGGTCTTGGGCAGCACGCCGCGCCGCACCGCCTCGACCACCTTGATGATCCCGGCGACCCCGGCCGCCGCCAGGGCGTGCCCGATGTTCGACTTCATCGACCCCAGGTACAGCGGCTCGCCCGCGCGGTCCGCGCCGTAGGTCGCGATCAGCGCCTGCGCCTCGACCGGGTCGCCCAGCCGGGTGCCGGTGCCGTGCGCCTCCACGGCGTCCACATCGGACGGTTCCAGGCCGGCGGCGGCCAGCGCCGAGCGGATCACCCGCTGCTGCGACCGGCCGTTGGGCGCGGTGAGCTGGGTGCTGCGGCCGTCCTGGTTGACCGCCGAACCACGCAGCACGGCCAGCACCGGGTGCCCCTTGGCGCGGGCGTCGGAGAGCCGTTCCAGCACGAGCACGCCGACGCCCTCGGACCACGCCGTCCCGTCGGCGGAGTCGGAGAACGCCTTGCAGCGCCCGTCCGGGGCGAGGCCGCGCTGCCGGGAGAACTCCACGAACACGCCCGGACCGCCGAGCACGGTCGCGCCGCCCGCGACCGCGAGCGAGGTCTCCCCCGACCGCAGCGCCTGGATCGCCAGGTGCACGGCGACCAGCGACGACGAGCACGCGGTGTCGACGGTGACCGCCGGGCCCTCCAGCCCGAACGTGTAGGCGATCCGGCCGGACGCCACGCTGGTGGTCGTGCCGGTGAGCATGTACCCGTCGGTGTCCTGCGCGGGCTTGTGGTGCAGGCTCGGGCCGTACTCCTGGGCGATGACACCGACGAAGACTCCGGCGTCGCTGCCGCGCAAGGTGTCCGGGTCGATGCCCGCGCGCTCGAACGCCTCCCAGGTGGTTTCCAGCAGCAGCCGCTGCTGCGGGTCGGCGGCGAGCGCCTCGCGCGGCGGGATGCCGAAGAAGTCCGCGTCGAAGTCGCCCGCGTCGTACAGGAAACCGCCCCGGCGGGTGTAGGACTTGCCGCTGCGCGCCGGGTCCGGGTCGTACAGGTCGGGGTCCCAGCCCCGGTCGGTCGGCAGCGGGCCGGTGCCGTCGCGACCCTCGGCGAGCAGCCGCCACAGCGCTTCCGGCGAGTCGACGCCGCCGGGCAGCCGGCAGGCCGTGCCGACGACGGCGATCGGCTCGGTGGCGGCGGCGGTCACGTCCGCCAGCCGCTGCCGGGTCTGCCGCAGCACGGCCGTGACCTTGGCCAGGTAGTCGCGCAGCTTCTGCTCGTCGCTCACGGTGAGCCCCCTCAGGTCGGGTTCCGTTGGACAGCCGGGCCGGGCTGTCGTCGGGAAGGGTCAGGACAGCCGGAGTTCGGCGTCGATCAGGTCGAACAGCTCGTCGGTCCCCTCGACCGCCGGCACGGGCCCCGGGTCGAGCCCAGAATCGAGCCCTGTGTCGAGCCGGGACAGCAGGCCGCGCAGTCGGTCGACCACGGCCGCGCGCACCGCGTCGTCCAGCGGGTCGCCCAGCCGCTCGGCGAGCCGGTCCAGGTCGGCGACCACCGGCCCCGGCCCGGTGTCGGTGTCGGTGTCGTTGTCGGACGCGGTGGCCGGCGCGAGCAGTTCGCGCAGGAACACCGCGACGGCGGCCGGCGTCGGGTGGTCGAACACCAGGGTCGACGGCAGCCGCCGACCGACCCGGGCACCGAGCCGTTCGCGCAGCCGCATGGCGCTGAGCGAGTCGAAGCCGCCGTCGAGGAAACCCCGGTCCGGGTCGATCGCGTCGAACGACGGGTGCCCGAGCACGGCCGCGCCGGTCGACCGCACCAGCAGCAGCAGCGTCCGCTCCTGCTCGGCGGGCGTGAGCCCGGACAGGTCCTCGACGTCCGGCACGACCGCCGGCGGCGGCGTGCCGGCGCGCAGCAGCGGCGACACCACCCGGGCCGCGTCGAGCCGCGCCGCGACCACCACCGCGTCGGGACCGTCCAGCGCGGTGTCGAGCAGGTCGAGCGCGGCCCGCGCGGACAGCGGCAGCAGGCCGGCGGCCGGGTCACCGGCGGGCGGTCCCCAGGCGATCGAGGTCGCCGGGAGCCCGGCGGCGGCGCGCAGCCCGGCGATCCCGTCGAGGAACCCGTCCACGGCGGCGCGGTCCGGTCGTCCCGGGTCGCCCAGCACGCTCGCCGCCGACGTGTACAGCACGAATGCGGCCAGGTCGCCGGTCAGCTCGTGCAGGTGCCAGGCCGCGTCCACCCCGGCCTCCGGGTCGGCGTGCACGACGGCGGTCACCGGGCGAGCGAGCCCCGCGAGCAGGTCCGCGACGGCCGCCCGGTCGGCCAGGTCGACGGCCACCACCTCGGTGGCGGCCCCCAGCCCGGCCAGCTCGGCGACCAGGTCCGCCCCGCCGGCCCCGGTCAGCACCAAGTGCCGGATGCCGTGCCGGCGCACCAGGTGCCGGGCCACCTCGGCACCAGCACCGTGCGTACCGCCCGCGACCAGCACGGTGCCGTCCGGGTCGAGCGTCACCGCAGCGTCGTGATCGGGGTCGGTGGCGTCGAGGACCCGGACGAGGGTGGGCACCAGCACCTCGGCGCGGACCGCGAGCTGCCGCGCGCCGGTGGCCAGCGCGGCACCCAGACCGTCGAACCCGGTGCCCGGTGCGAGGTCGACCACGACCACCCGGTCCGGTGCCGATCGCGCCACACCCCACACCGCCGCACCGGCCGGGTCGGTCACCCGGTCCTGCGGGCCGGTGGCGACCGCGCCGCGTGTGACGAGCACGAGCGTCGTGTCCGGCGACCACCCCCGCACCAGGTCGAGCGCGGTGGACGTGAGCGCGCGCGCCCGTTCCACCGGGCCGCCGGCGGCCTCGATCTCGACCACCGCGAACCCGTGCCCGGGTCCGTGCTCGCCGAGCAACGCCCACGCGGCCTCGCCGTCCGCCCGCGGGGCGGGCACCCAGTCGATCCGGTAACCGCGCGCCTTGGCCGTGACGGGCCGCAGCACCAGCGAGTCGACGGCGAGCACGGGCGTCCCGCTCTGGTCGACGGCGTTGATCGACACCGAGTCGTCCCCGGTGGGCACGATCCGCACCCGCACGACCTCCGCGCCGGCGCTGTTCCCGGCGACCCCGCGCCACACCGACGGCACCAGCAGGCGGTCGTCGTCCAACCCGATACCCACCACGGCGTGCAGCACGGCGTCGAGCAACGCGTGCCGCTCGGCCTCGGCAGGCAGGCGCACCTCGGCGTACACGTGGTCGCCGTGCCGCCACGCCGCCGTCACGCCCGCGAACGCCGGCTCGTAGCCACGCCCGGCCAGCGCCGCGTACAGCCCCGCCACGTCGACCGGGCGCGCGTCCGCCGGCACCCGGAAGCCGTCGACCGGGCGCGAATCGGCGAGCACGCCCTCGGCGAGCCGGACCCAGTCGTCCCCGTCGCGCGAGTGCACCGAGACCGCCCGCACACCGTCCACTTCGGACTCGACGGCGACCTGCACCGACACCGCTCCGGCAGCGGCGGCCGGCGGGGCGTGCACGGTCAGCGAGGCGACGGTCGGCAGCCCGACCCGCGCCCCGGCGTGGGCGACCAGGTCGAGCAGCACCGCGCCGGTGACGGGGTGCCCGGGTCGCCCGGTCAGCACGACCCGGCCGTCCGCCAGGTCGACGGCCGCACCCAGCAGCGGGTGGCCGGCCTCGGCGAGCCCGGCGGCGGTCACGTCGGCGGGTGCCGGCGCGTCGAGCCAGTACCGCTGCCGCTGGAACGGGTAGGTCGGCAGGTCGACCCGCCGCGCGCCGGGGAACGCCGGCGTCCAGTCGACCGGGGTACCGGCGACGTGCAGGCCGCCCAACGCCTCCAGCCACGCGTGGGCGTCCGGCTGCCCGGAGCGCAGCGCCGCGACGGCCGTCGTGGCGTCGACCCCTTCGAGGGTGAGCGCGGTCAGCACGGGGTCGGGCCCGAGTTCGAGGTAAGTGCGCGCGCCCGCGTCGTGCAGGGCGCTCACGCCGTCGTGGAACCGGACCGCGCCGCGCAGGTGCGCGACCCAGTAGTCCGCCGTGGTCAACTCGCCCGGGGCGGCCAACCGCCCGTGCACGTTCGACACGACCGGGATCGCCGGTTCGGCGTAGGACAGCCCGGCGGCCACGGCGTGGAACGCGTCGAGCACCGGGTCAAGGTGCGCGGAGTGGAACGCGTGGCTGACCGGCAACCGCTTGGTCCGCCGACCGCGCTCCCGCCACCGGGCCGCCAGCGCGACGACGGCGTCCGCGTCGCCCGACACCACCACCGACGTGGGCCCGTTGACGGCGGCGAGGTCGACCCCGCCGCCCAGTTCGGGCGTGATCTCCTGCTCCGATGCTTGGATCGCGGCCATCGCGCCGACCGCCGTGACGCCCTGCATGAGCGCGCCGCGCGCGGCGACGAGCCGGGCCGCGTCGTCCAGGGTCATCACGCCGGCGACGTGCGCGGCGGCGATCTCGCCGACCGAGTGCCCGATCAGGAAGTCCGGCCGCACCCCGAACGACCCGGCGAGCGCGAACAGCGCCACTTCCAGCGCGAACAGGGCGGGCTGGGCGAACTCGGTGCGGTCGAGCAACACCGCGTCGGGCGTGCCGGGCTCGGCGAACAGCAGGTCGCGCACGGGCCGCGCGGTGTGCGCGTCGAGCGCGGCGGTCACCTCGTCGAGCGCGGCGGCGAACGCCGGGAACGCGGCGTGCAGCCCGCGTCCGACGCCGGGTCGCTGGCTGCCCTGACCGGTGAACAGGAACGCGGTCTTCCCGGTGCGCCCGGCGACCCCGACGGCGGTGGGGTCGCCGGACACCACGGCGTCGAGGCGCGCCGTGAACCCGTCAACGTCGGCGGCGACCAGGACGGCGCGGTGCTCGAACCGGGCCCGCGCGGTGGCCAGCGTGAAGCCGGTGTCCGCCAGGTCGCCGGCCGGGTGCGCGCGCAGCCGGGCCGCCAGGTCCCGCAACGCCTCCGCCGAACGGGCGGACAGCACCCACGGGACCGGCCCGGCTACCGGGGGCCGCTGCGGGAGGTCGGGCTCGGCGGGCGGCTCCTCCAGGATGAGGTGCGCGTTGGTGCCGCTGATCCCGAACGAGGACACCGCCGCGCGCCGGGGCCGGTCGACCTCGGGCCACGCGGTCGGCTCGGCGACCACGGTGACCGCGCCCGCCGTCCAGTCCACGTGCCGCGAGGGCCGGTCGACGTGCAGCGTCGCGGGGACGGTCCGCTCGCGCAGGGCGTGCACCATCTTGATCACGCCGGTCACGCCGGCCGCCGCCTGGGTGTGCCCGAGGTTCGACTTGGCCGAGCCCAGCAGCAGCGGCCGGCCGGCGCGCTGCCCGTAGGTCGCCAGGACCGCCTGCGCCTCGATCGGGTCGCCGAGCGCGGTGCCGGTGCCGTGCGCCTCCACGACGTCCACATCGGACGGTCCCAGCCCGGCGTCGGCCAGCGCCGCCCGGATCACCCGCTCCTGCGAGGGGCCGTTGGGCGCGGTCAGGCCGTTCGACGCGCCGTCCTGGTTCACCGCGCTGCCGCGCACCACGGCGAGCACCCGGTGCCCGTTCGCCCGCGCGTCGGACAGCCGCTCCAGCAGGACCAGGCCGACGCCCTCGGCCCACGCGGTGCCGTCGGCGGCGTCGGCGAACGGCTTGCACCGGCCGTCCGGCGCGAGGCCGCGCTGTCGGGAGAACTCGGTGAACAGGCCCGGCCGCGCCATCACCGTCACGCCGCCCGCCAGCGCCAGGTCGCACTCGCCGGCGTGCAGCGCCCGCACCGCCAGGTGCAGCGCGACCAGCGACGACGAGCAGGCCGTGTCGACGGTCAGCGCCGGCCCCTCGAACCCGAACACGTAGGACAGCCGCCCGGAGGCGACGCTGGTCAGGCTGCCGGTGAGGTTGTGGCCCTCGAAGCTCTCCGGCGTCTCGTGCAGGCGCGGCCCGTAGTCCTGGGCCATCGCGCCGACGAACACGCCGGTCCGGCTGCCGCGCAGCGCGACCGGGTCGATGCCCGCCCGCTCGACCACCTCCCAGGCCGCTTCCAGCAGCAGCCGCTGCTGCGGGTCGGTCACCGCCGCCTCGCGCGGGCCGAGCCCGAAGAACGCGGCGTCGAACCGGTCGGCGCCGGGCAGGAACCCGCCCTCGCGGGTGTAGGTGGTGCCGGGTCGCCGGGCCCGCGGGTCGTAGAGGGCGGCGAGGTCCCAGCCCCGGTCGGCCGGGAACGGCCCGATGGCGTCCACGCCGGCGGCGAGCAGGTCCCACAGGGCTTCCGGGGTGTCCGCGCCGCCCGGCCACCGCCCGCCGGCCGCGACCAGCACGACCGGGTCGTCGTCCACCCGCCGCCGGACGACCTCGGGCGCTGGCGCGCCGGCACCGTCGAGCAAGCGCGCCACGGCGACCGGGGTCGGGTGGTCGAAGGTCAGCGTCGAGGGCAGCCTGGCCCCGGTGACGTCGGCCAGCCGGTCGCGGAACTCGACCGCGCCGGCGGAGTCGAAGCCGAGGTCGCGGAAGGTCGCCGTCGGGTCGACCGCGTCGGCGTGCGGGTGCCCGAGCACGACCGCCGCCACCGCCAGCACGCTGTCCAGCGCCGATCCGCTCTTCGCGTCCACTGTGGACTCGACGGGCGCGGTCGTCGCGCGGACGACCTCGACGGTGGTGGTCGTGTCGAGCCAGTGCCGTTGACGCTGGAACGGGTAGGTAGGCAACGGGATCCGAGTGCCGCCGCCCACCGCCGCCCAGTCGACGTGGCCACCGCGCACGTGCACCCCGGCCAACGCCGTGAGGAACCGGGCGCTGCCGCCCTCGTCCCGGCGCAGCGACGCGGCGACCGTGATGTCCACGTCGGGCAGAGTGTCCGCGATGGCCCGCAACCCCGCCGCCAGGACCGGGTGCGGCGAGATCTCCACGAAGGAGGTGTGCCCGTCGTGGACGGCGGCGGCCACCGCGTCCGCGAACTCCACGGTCTGGCGCAGGTTGCGGTACCAGTAGTCGGCGGTCAGCAGCGAGGTGTCGAGCAGGCCGCCGGTGACCGTCGAGTAGAACGCGCTGTCCGCCGAGCGCGGCCGGATCCCGTGCGAGCCCACCCGGCCCAGCACCTCGGACAAGTTCTCCCGCAACGACTCCACCAGCGGCGAGTGCGACGCGTAGTCCACCGGGACGGTCCGCACGTCGACACCGTCCGCGCGGTAGCGGGCGACCAGTTCGGCCAGCGCCGCCGGCTCGCCGGACACGACGGTCGCGGTCGGCCCGTTCACGGCGGCGACCGCCAGCCGGTCGGCCCACGGCGTCAGCGCGGTCAGGACCCGGGTGACCGGGTGCGGCACCGAGACCATCCCGCCGGGTGCGGCGCTCGCGGCGATCACCCGGGCCCGCAGCGCGACCACGGCCGCCGCGTCCGCCAGCGACAGCGCGCCCGCCACGTGCGCGGCGGCGATCTCGCCCTGGGAGTGCCCGATCACCGCGTCGGGCCGCACACCGGCCGCGATCCACAGCTTCGCCAGCGACACCATCACGCCGAACAGCGCGGGCTGCACGACGTCGACCCGGTCCAGCGGCAGCCCGTCGCGCAGCAACTCCACCAGCGACCAGTCGACGTGCGGGCGCAGGGCGGCGTCCACCTCGGCGAGGTGCGCGGCGAACACCGGCGACCGCGCCAGCAGCCCGCCCGCCATGCCGACCCACTGCGATCCCTGCCCGGGGAACACGAACACCGTCCGGCCGGTCGCGGTGGCCGTGCCCGTCACCACGGCGGGCGACGGGCGTCCGGCGGCCAGGTCGCGCAGCGCGTCCACGAGCCCGGCGGCGTCGGTGCCCACCGCGACCGCGCGCCGGGAGAAGGCGGTCCGCGTGGTCGCCGCGGAGTGCGCGACGTCGGCGGGGTCGGCGTGCGCGAGCAGGTCGGCGAACCGCGCGGCCTGCGCCCGCAACGCGGCCTCCGTCTTCCCCGACACCGGCACGGCCACCGCACCCGGCACCAGGTTCCCGCCCGCCGCGGCACCGACGGCGGGGGTGTCGGCGGGGGCCGGGGCTTCGGTGAGGACGAGGTGCGCGTTGGTGCCGCCCATGCCCCACGAGCTGACGCCGGCGACGAGCGGGCGGTCCGGGTGCGGCCACGGGCCGGACTCGGTGGCCACCGCCAGCCGCAGCCCGGCGAGGTCGATGGCCGGGTGGGGGGTGGTGTGGTGCAGGCTCGCCGGGATCCGCCGCTCCCGGATGGCCAGCACCGCCTTGATCAGCCCGACGACGCCCGCCGCGCCCTCCAGGTGTCCGACGTTCGTCTTCGCCGAGCCGACCAGCAGGGTGTCGGGCCGGTCGCCGAGGGCCGCGCCGAGCGCGGCGGCCTCCAGCGGGTCGCCGACCTTCGTGCCGGTGCCGTGCAGCTCGACGTACTGGACGTCGGCGGGCGCGACCCCGGCGGCGGCGAGCGCGGCCCGGATCACGTCGCGCTGGGCGTCGGCCGAGGGCACGGTGAGGCCGGGGGTCGCGCCGTCGTTGTTGACCGCGCCGCCGAGGATGACCGCGTGCACCGGGTCGCCGGCCGCCAGCGCGTCGGCCAGCGGCTTGAGCACGACTACCCCGCCGCCCTCACCGCGCACGTACCCGTTGGCGCGCGCGTCGAACGCGTAGCCGACGCCGTCGGGCGAGAGGCCGCCGAACTCCTGCGCGGCGGCCGTGCTGTCCGGCGCCAGGTTGAGGTTCACCCCGCCCGCGAGGGCGATCCCGGTCTCGCCGCGCCGCAGGCTCTCGCACGCCAGGTGCACGGCCACCAGCGCGGAGGACTGGGCCGAGTCGACGGTCAGGCTGGGGCCGCGCAGACCGAGCACATAGGACACCCGGTTGGCGATCACACCGCGGTTGAGCCCCGGCAGGCTGTGCCGGGTCGGTCCGCCGTGCCGGGCGGCCAGGGTGGCGTAGTCGCCGCCGATCGCCCCGACGAACACCCCGGTCGGGGTGCCGGCCAACGCCGCCGGGACGATCCCGGCGTCCTCCAACGCCTCCCAGGCCAGTTCCAGCACCAGCCGCTGCTGCGGGTCGGCCGCCGCGGCTTCGGCGGGCCCGATCCCGAAGAACCCGGCGTCGAACCCGGCCACGTCCGGCAGCGCGCCGCCGAGCCGGGGCCCGCCGCCGGGCGCGGTGCCCCAGCGGTCGGCGGGCGTCGGGCCGATCGCGGCGGTCGCGGTGTCCAGCAACCGCCAGAACGCGGCCGGGTCGGCGGCACCGGGCAGCCGGCAGGCGAGTCCCACCACCGCGACGGCTCCGAGGTGACCCTGGGCGTACGGCCGGCGGTCGTCGATGGTCATCGCGCGCTCAACGCTCCTTCACCCCGGGGAGTCGGACGGGCGACGTGCGCCCGAGTCCACCCTGCGCGCGGGAAGGGAGGGGTTCACCCCCTAGGCACCCCTATGAACCCCTGGTTCCCCGGTGAGCCGGCCCAGCCGGCCCGGCAGTTCCGACCGCCGGCCGACGCCGAGCTTGCGGTAGATCCGGGTGAGGTGCTGTTCGACGGTGCTGACCGTGACGTACAGCTTGGCGGCGATCTGCCGGTTGCTCAAGCCCCGCGCGGCCAACCCGGCCACCTTGTGCTCGGCGGCGCTGAGCCCGGCGACGTCGTCCGGTCCGTCCACACCGGACTCGACGGGGGCCCGGTCGAGCAGCCGCGCCGCGCGGTCGGCGACGACCGCCCGCCCGGTGTCGGCGACGGCCCGGTAGGCGTCGCCGAGCTCGGCCGTCGCGGCGGCCAGCGCGAGCCGGTCGCCGGCCTGGCGCAGCACGTCGACCGCCTCCTCCAACAGCCGCGGCCGGTCGCGGTGGTCCGCGGCCGCCGCCCGGAGTCTCAGGCACAGCCCGCGCGTCCTGGACGGCCCGGGGTGCAGCCGCAGCAACTGCTCGTCGACCACGGCCCGCGCCGCGGAGGTCCGGCCCAGCTGGACGTGGGCCTCGGCGACGCCGAGCCGCCAGGGCACCAGGCCGGGCAGGTCGACCTCCCACCGCACGGCCAGTTCGCCGCAGCGCCGGAAGTCGGCCAGCGCCGCCTCCGGTCGCTTGGCCGCCAGCCGGTCCTGCCCGCGCGCCTCCAGGTAGGGCAGCGCGGCGACGCAGTCGAACACCGCGTCCGGCACCGGCACCGCCAGGTAGCGCGCGGCGTCCTCGACCTTGCCCAGGGCCAGTTTCGCCCGCACCAGGGTGGCCAGCGGCATCCCGACCGCGACCCCCCACTGCTCGACCGAGAAGTGGGTGAACGCCGCCCGCCCGCACCGCTCGGCCTCCTCGGCGTCACCCAGGCGCAGCGCGGTCTCGGCGCGGATGGCCGCGAACACGGCCTGCCACACCGGCCGGCAGCGGGTGGTCGTCTGCTCCACCAGCGGCACCGACCACCGGGCGGCCCGGTCCGCCCGGTCGGCGTAGACCAGGCCGGCCAGCGCGCCGGTCAGCGATTCCAGCGAGGACGGGGTGATCGCGCAGTCCCGCAGCACCTGCTCGGCCTGCTCGACGGCGTCGCCCGGGGTCTGCCGGCGCAGCAGGTCGGCCAGCACCCGCAGGCCGTCCGGCGCGGTGCCGGGGTCGCGCGGCACGTCCAGCGCCGCCCACCGGTCGCGCAGCGCCGGGAACCAGAACGAGAGCCAGTCGGCCATCCGCGCCGAGCCGGGCTGCTGGTCGAGCGCGGCGAGCCCGGCGGCGACCTCGCCGCGCCAGAACAGCCGGCTCGCCCGGCGCTGACCGTCCACCTTGGACGAACCCCGGGCCACCAGCACCTCGGTCTCGATGACCGGGTGCCGCAGCGCCCCGTCGACCACCAGCCCGGAGGCCGCCAGCGCCGCCACCGCGCCCGCGTCGGCCGGTCGTCCCTCGGCCAGCGCCGAGGCCGCCGCCACCGCCGCCGGCGCGAACCGGAACAGGCACCACCGCACGGCGCGGGCGAACGCCTGGCCCACCACCAGCCCGTCGGCACCCGCGCTGTCCGCGACGAGCGCCCGCACCAGCACCGGGTTGCCGCCGCTGGCCTGGTAGGCGGCGTCGGCCACGCGCTCGTCGCGGAACAGCTCGGTCAACGCCGCGCGGGTCAGCGGGGCCAGCTCGATCCACCGGTGGTAGGGCAGCCGCGCCAGCTCGCACTCGAACCGGGTGTCCGCCGGCCGGCCGGTGTCGCGCGCGCCGGTCAGCAGCAGCACCCGGGCCGTCCGCAACCGGCGCGCCAGGTACAGCAACCACTCCCGGGACTCGGGGTCGGCGTGGTGCACCTCGTCCACGGCCACCACGACCGGCCGGTCCTCGGCGAGGTCGAGCACCGCGTCCGCCAACCCCTTGAGGACCGCGGGCGGCACCCGCGCCCCGGCGGCGGTCGCGTGCGCGCCCTCGTCCAGCAGCCGGCACACCGCCCGCACCTCGTCGCGGTCGAGCGCGGCACCGTGGAAGAGCTGCCCGACGACCGCCAGCGGGAAGTCCCGCTCGGCCTCGGCCCCGCACGCGGCGAGCACCAGCGCGTCGCCGGCGTGCCGCAGGAACGTCTCGATCAGCTCGGTGCGCCCCACCGCCGGGGGCCCGGTGACCGTGACCACGACGCCTTCTCCCGCCGCACAACGCCGCAGCGCGGCGGTCAGCGTGCCGAATTCGCCAGTGCGCCCAACCAGGTGCATCTCGTCCATCTCCACGTCCGGGGTCGGCGGCGGTAGTCCGATCGGTGCCCCGGCCGCGCGAGGTCGACGGTGACGCGGGCACGGCGGGTCGACCGTCCCGCCGGGACGGTTCTAGGTGGTGGGGGTGGTCTCGCAGCAGTGCCGGCGCTCGCGGGAAGCACCGTGCCCGGTTGCCCGGCCGCGTTCACCGCGACCGGACCCGACCGGCCGCGAATCGCGGTGTGGCGTTCACACTTCTTGCTTGGACGGCAGGATACGAACTGGGCGGAGGCGCAGTCAACGCGAAGATCAACTCGTTCGGACCGGCCCACTCCGACACATTTTCCGGCCACTTCGACTCGTTCACGCAGAGCTTTCGGTCGCACGCGGAAAGCAACGGCAGACCGGCCGATTAGCCCGTTCCCCGCAACCGCCGTACACCCGTTCTCCGGCACCGGAGCCGCCCGGCCACCCCTGAACATCACCCGCGCATAACGTCCCACCCAATGGGCACAACCCCTATCCGACGACGTCTCGGATCGCGCGCCGACTGCCGTCCCAACCTGTGAACACCCTTGACGACAACAGCAAAAGCGCGCCACCACCCCACCCCCGGGCATTACGAAACCCAATGGGCGGTCATCAAGAATTCCGCAGTCGGCGAATCCGCGTCCCGGTGCGAATCGTTTCGGCCACAACCACCCTTTTCGGGCCGCACCCCATTCTCCGATGCGGTCACCGCGCCGGGACGGGCGCGACGTCGGGGAACGAGCCGTCGCCGAACATCACCCGGGACGCGGCGGCCCGGCCGAGCCGGGTCCGCAACACCGAGAACCCGACCTCGGCGGCGGCTGGCCTCCGCACGCCCGACAGGACGTCGCGCAGCAGCAGTCGGGTGCGGAACCGGGCACGCAACGCCGAGCCGTCGTAGTGCCGCAACACCGCCGCGTCACCGGTCCGCAGGTAGTCGCCCGCGACGGCGGCGGCGAGTTCCGCCATCCGCAGGCACGGGTCCAGCCCGCCGGCGGTCAGCGGCGACACCGCGCCGGCGGCGTCGCCCACCAGCAGCCCGGCGGCGCAGGCGATCCGCCGCAGCACGCCGTTGACCGGGATCGGCCCGCCGCGGCGGCGGACCGGCCCGACGGCCGGCGGCACGTCCGGGAACCGGGCGCGCAACGCCGCCAGCAGGCGCGGCAGCGGGCCGGGGAGCCGATCGGGCAGGCCCGCCAGGCCGAGGTGCGCGTGCTGCCCGTCGTCGACCAACCAGGCCAGGTAGCCGGGTGCCAGCGCCGGGTCGAGCACGCAGTGGAACGTCGGCACCGCGCCGCCGGCGTCGACCGGGAACACCTCCTCCACCCCGACGATCAGCCGCCGGTTGACGTCGAGCCCGAGCCGGCGCGCGACCGTCGACCGGGCCCCGTCCGCGCCGATGGTGAACCGGGCCGTGATCCCCGGCGCCGGGTAGGAGACGCCGAGCCGCACTCGCGCGCCCGCCGCCGTGGCCCGTGCCAACGCCTCCGCGTAGACCCCGGCCATGTCGGCGACGCGGTACTCGTCGTGCGGGCTGACCAACTCGACCGGTGCCCGCAGCGAGGGCGGGTAGAGCAGCACCCGGCGCACCGGCGGCCCCAGGTGCTGTTCGGGCAGCGCGAAGTCCCGCAACGTGCGCCGCACGAAGATCCCCGTGGTCCGGATGCCGACGTCCAGGCTGGTGCGGCGCTCGCACACGAGCACGTCGAAACCCTGCCGGGCCACCAGGCGCGCCGTGTGCAGCCCAGCGAGGCCGGCACCGACGACGAGCACGTCCACGGTCTCCATAGCGGCGGAAGGTAGCCACCGACGGCACCTCCGCACCCCCGCGACCACCACCCCTCCACCGAATCCGCCCAGGTCCTCCACGCGACCGGCCACTTGCGACACCGATGTGGTTTGAAACGCGGCGAAGTGCGACACCCTTGCCTGGTGAAGGTCACGCTGTGGGTGGCGTCGTGCGCGGTCGTGCTGGCGGGGTGCGCCTCGCCGGCGGCCCGGCAGGACGCCTCGGACACCGCCGCCCGCTTCCTCGCCGCCGCGCGCGACGGCGACACCGCCGCCGCGTGCGCGCTGCTCACCCCCCGGACCAGGGACGATCTCGCCTTCGCCGAAGGGCGTCCGTGCGCCGAAATGCTGCCCGCGGACCGCCTCGGCGGCACCGTGGAGGACGCCGACACCTGGTCCGACGAGGCCCGGGTCACCACCGACCAGGGCGCGGTCTACCTGACCGGTTTCGACTCCGGCTGGCTGGTCTCGGCGGCGGGCTGCCGGGCCGGCGACGACGAGCCCGACCAGTGCGCGGTGGGTTGACGTGCGCCGGGCGATCTTCGTCGTCTACCTGGCCGTCGTCCTCGCCGGCCTGGGCTACTTCCTCGTCGTCGGGTTGCTCCGGCTCTAGCACCGGGAGGCACGGGTGAAGCGGGTTCTGCGCGACAACGGCCTGGGCATCGCGTTCGGGCTGCTGTTCCTGGCCGCGCTCGTCGGCCAGGCGATCGCCGGGAACGCCGACTACAACGACCACCAGACCGCCTCGGGCGGGCAGAGCGCGTCCCTGGGCGAGTACGTCACCTCCAGCTCCTTCGCCGTGGACGTGGCCGAGAACTGGCAGTCGGAGTACCTCCAGTTCACCCTCTACATCTTCGCCACCGTCTGGCTGGTCCAGCGCGGCTCGCCGGAGTCCAAGACCACCGACCGGATCGGCGGCGAGACCGACGAGCAGCAGCAGCTCGGTCGGCACACCACACCGGACTCGCCGCCGTGGGCCCGTGCGGGCGGCCTGCGCACGGCGGTGTTCTCGAACTCGCTGGGCCTGGTCATGGGCGCGCTGTTCGTCCTGTCGTGGTTGGCGCAGTCGGTCGCCGGCGTGGTCGTGCGCAACGCCGAGCTCCTGGGCCGCCACCAGGCCCCGGTGAGCTGGCTCGAGTACCTCGGCAGCGCCGACTTCTGGAACCGCACCCTGCAGAACTGGCAGTCGGAGTTCCTGGCCATCGGCTCGATGGTCGTCCTGAGCATCTACCTGCGCCAACGCGGCTCCCCGGAGTCCAAGCCGGTCGGCGCGCCGCACGTGACCACCGACGAGTCGGGCTGACCCGGCATCGCGCCGGTTTGGCGAGGCACCCGACGCGGGAACCATGTCCGCATGTCCTCAGCGCACACACCGGTCGCCCGGATGGGCACCGAAACCCTCGGCGACGTGGTCGTGCTCCGGGTGGTCGGCGACGTCGACCTCGCCAACAGCGACCAGTTGCGCGACCTCGGCGTGAGCCTGCTCGACGGTGCCGCCGCCGCGCTCGTGCTCGACCTGACCGAGGTGGGCTTCTTCGCCTCCTCGGGCATCGCCGCGCTCGCCCACCTGCACGGCCACAACCGGGGCAACGGCCGGCACCCGATCCACGTCGCGGTCGGCGAGCACGTCCGGCGCACGCTCGAGATGACCGCCATGCACACGCTCCTGCCCCTGCACGACACCGCGGAACAGGCGCTGGACGCCGCCCGGGAGGACATCGACTGAGCGTCCCGACCGGCCGAACCACCTACCGGACGACCGCGCCGCAGCCCACCACCGGCTCGTCCGCGCTCGCCGCCACGACCGGGTTGCGCCCGCCGGTCGACGGCACCACGCCCGGCCGGCCCGCCGCGCGATGTCCGCCGGGTCGAGCCTCGCCGTCACGGCGGCCCGAGGCCGTTGCCGTCCGGTGGCGTCACCTCGTCCGGCGGCACCGCTTCCCGGTGGTCGGCCCAGAGCAGGTGGCGCACCCGGGGCGGCTCGGCGGCGAGGTCCCGGGCGATCAGCTCCACCTCGACCTCGGTGCCGGTGCCACGTTCGAGGTGTTGGCGCAGGTGCTCCTGCCAGGTGGCGACGGTGAACGTCTCCAGGTACAGCTCCGGGTCCTCGGAGTCGCGGAACAGGCCCCACTGCGTCGCCCCGGTCCGCCTGCGCGACCGGCCGACCTTCCGCATGACCTCGACGAACGCCGCCGCCCGCGCGCCGTCGACCCGCCACCGCACGGTCACCAGCACCGGGCCGCGGCCGACGTCGGCGAGTTCCGGCGGCGCGTCCCACAGGCTCGCCGGCGACGTGTCGAGCTGCCGCTCGGTCAGCGGCAGCAGCCGCGCCGCCACCACGACGACCAGCACCATCGCGACCGCCGGCACGACCAGCGCGCTGCGCACGCCCAGCACGTCGGCGACCGAGCCCCACAGCAGCGCCCCGACGGCCTGGCCGCCCATGAACACCAGCTGGTAGTAGGCCAGCGCCCGCGCCCTGGTCCACGCCGGGAGCAGGACCTGCGCGGTGGCGTTGAGCGTGGACAGCACGGCGATCCAGCCGGCCCCGGCCACCAGCATCGCGGGCACCGCGACCAGCACCGACGAGGTCAGCGCGGCCACCGCCAGCGCCACCGCGTACGCGCCGGTGGCGAGCGTGATCAACAGGTTCTTCCCAGTACGCCGCAGCAGCCGGGGCACCACGAACGCACCGCAGATCGCCCCGACCCCGACACTGCCGAGCAGCACGCCGTACCCGCCCGCGTCCAACCCCAGCGGACCGCGCGCGACGGCGGGCAGCAACGCCCACAACGCGCTGCCGAACACCACGAACAGCACCGACCGCACCAGCACCCGCCGGTACAGCGGCGCGCTGCGCACGTACCGCGCGCCCGTCCGCACGGCGGTCACCACGTGCTCCGCGCCCAACGGCCGGTGGTCGGAGGGCCGTCGCCACCGCCACAGCACCAGCAGCACGCCGAGGAACGACACGGTGTTGAACGCGAACGCGGCCTCCGGCCCGGCCGCCGCGATCAGCACGCCGCCCAGCGCGGGCCCGAGGGCGCGGCCGACGTTCATGTTCACGCCGTTGAGCAGCGCCGCGCGGGGGATCTCCGCGCGCGGCACCAGTTCCGGCTGGATGGCCTGGAACGACGGCATCGCCAGCGCCTGCCCGACGCCCATCAGCGCGATCAGCGCCAGCAACAGGGCCGGTGTGGTCCCGCCGGCCGCCGTGAGCCCGGCCAGGCCCGCCGCGCCGGCCAGCATCAGCGACTGGCCGCCGATCAGCACGCTGCGGCGGTCGAGGATGTCCCCGACCGCGCCGGACGGCACGACCAGCAGGAACACCGGCACCGTGGTCGCCGCCTGGACCAGCGCCACCTCCAGGGCTCCGCCGCCGAGGTCGCCCATCAGCCACTGCGCGCCCACGGTCTGCGCCCAGGTGCCGATGTTGGACGCGAACTGCGCCAGCCACAACGCCCGGTAGGCGGGCCGCCGCAGCGGTGCCCACGCCGAATCGCCGCCCATCCGCCTGGCCTCCGCCGCTCGGGGGTCTTGGGGTCCCGGGTGCGGTCATACCCCCGGAACGATCTCCCGACCAGCCGGAACCGCCCCGACGGGGCCGGTGTCAGCCCGCTTCGCGCCCTTCGACGGCCGAGCCGCCCGCGTCGGCACCGGGGTCGGGCTCGGCGAGCCGGGCCACGGCGGCGTCGATCGACGACACCACGGTCACCACGTGGTTGAGCGCCGTCGTCCACAGCAGGCGGACCAGCTTGTGGTCCTCGGCGAGCACCACGACCAGCTCGCGCCCGTCCTCGTGCAGCCGGTGGTGGGTGCGGATCAGCGCGGACAGCCCGACCGAGGCCAGGAAGCCCGCGGCGTCGAGGTCGACGGCGAGCATCCGCGCCTCCGACTCGGCGGTCAGCGCCAGCCCCTCGTCCAGCCCTTCGTCCAGGGCCGCCACCGTGGCCTGGTCGATGTCGCCCCCGACCGTGACCCGGACCACGCGCCCGTCGGCGACGGTGTCGACCCGCGCCCACGGCGTGCTGTCGGGTTCGGTGGTCTCGCTCGGCTCGGCCGGTGGTGTGGCGCTGTCGCCCACGTTCGCTCCTCGTTCTCTGTGACAGGTGGACTTCAAACGGAGATCACGCCGTCGTGCGGGCGCGTCGCTCCGCGATCGTGGAGGCGCTCCGGGCCCGTTCCGGCGGGCACGGCCACGGGGCCGCCACGTCCCGTTCCACCAGCGTAGACGTCTGGTCGCCGACCGGCGTGCCGAAGACACCCGGCGGGTCCGCGCGGCCTGAGACCCGTCCCGACGACAGCGCGTGCTCGATGCCGACCATGGCGCTCGGATACCCCGCTTCGGCGCGCCGAACCCTGGCCCAGCCGATCAGGGGATGCCGCCGCAGGCTCCCCTCCCGACGCGTTCACCCGACCGGGCGCGCGGCCACTCGTCCGTGGGTGTGCATCGGGCCGGCTTGGGTACCCGACCGCCATGGCCGTGGCATCCAGGTTGGACACCGTACGGGCGGTGACGCGAGTGCTGTTGCCGACCGTCGCCAAGGGAGTCGTCGTGCGGCGGCCGGCGGTGATGGGACTCGCCGAGCGCTTGCAGGTCGACGGGTCGGCCATCGCCACCATGCGCGCCCTGCGGGCTCGCTACGGGCCGGAGCCGCTGCGGTTGCGCATCACCGGGCGCAGCGTCGTGCTCCTGCTCGACCCGCACGACGTGGAGCGGGTCCTGGCCGAGTCGCCGGAGCCGTTCGCCCTGGCCACCCGGGAGAAGCGCGCCGCGCTGGAGCACTTCCAGCCGCACGGCTCGCTGGTGTCGCGAGGCCCGGCCCGCGACCGGCGGCGGCGGTTCAACGAGGAGGTGCTGCGCCCCGGCCGGATCGACGCCGCCGCCGTGGCCCGGGACGAGGCGGACCTGCTCGTCCGGCACGCCGCGAGCACCGGCGTCCTGGACTGGGAGGGGTTCGCCCAGGCGTGGTGGCGGTTGGCGCGCCGGATCGTGCTCGGGCTCGGCGCGCGCAACGACGACGCGCTCACCGACGACTTGAAGACGTTGCGGCAGCACGGGAACTGGGCCTACCTGCACCCGCGCCGGGACCGGTTGCGCGAGCGGTTCGACCGCCGGCTGCGCGCCCACCTCGACCGCGCCGAACCCGGCAGCCTCGCCTCGCTCGCCGACCCGGACGCCCTGCGGGAACAGGTGCCGCACTGGCTGTTCGCGTTCGACGCGGCGGGGATCGTGACCATGCGCGCCCTCGCGCTCGGCGGTGAGGGCGCGGCGGGCATCCTGGAAGCCGCGCGCCTGTGGCCGACCACACCGGTCATCCTCCGCGAGAGCACGCGGCCCACCCGCTGGCACGGCACCGTCCTGCCGCGCGGCACCACGTTCATCGTGTTCACGCCGTACTTCCACCGTGACCCGGACCGCCTGCCCTACGCCGACCGGTACGCGCCGGAGATCTGGCCGCACCCCGACGACCCGGCCCTGGTGCCGTTCAGCGCCGGCCCCGGCGTGTGCCCCGGCCGCGACCTGGTGCTGACCACCGCGGGCACGACGCTCGACGCGCTGCGCGCCGGCCTGTCGTTCCCGCACCTGGACGCGCCCCTCCCGGCCACGCTCGACCACTTCCGCCTGAGGTTCCCCGTCACCCGCTCCGCCCCGGCGCGCAGCTAGCAGCCGCACCCACCGACCGGGTGCGCCCCGAGGTGGATCCGCCGTGCACCCCCAGCCCGGAGGTCGACCCTTGTCCGACGAACGCCCGGCGTTCCCCGCACGCCTGCTGCTCGCCGCGGCGGTGGCCCTGCCCGGCGCCTACCTGGGCGCGGCGGACTACCTGGGCCTGCCGCACCCGCACCTGCCCGACCCAGTGGCCGCCGCCGTGTTCGGCCTCGCGATCGTCGGGGCCGCGTTCGTGCTGTCCTGGGCCGCGGAGGCCGCGCAGGTCGACGTCAGCGCGGGGGTGGCCATCGCCCTGCTCGCGCTGGTCGCCGTGCTCCCGGAGTACGCGGTCGACCTGGTGTTCACCTTCCAGGCGGGGCAGGAGTTCGCGCAGCAGGGGACGTGCACGCCGCCACCGGGCCAGGCCGACCCGTGCTCGCTCGCGCTGGCGAACATGACCGGGGCCAACCGGGTCCTGGTCGGCATCGGCTGGCCGCTGGTGGTGCTCGTGGCCGCGATCGCGGTGCGGCGGGCCAAGCACGACAGCGAGTCGACCCACCGGGGCCGGGTGGCGCTCCCGCCGGTGATGTCGGCCGAAGTCGTGTTCCTGGGCATCGCCACCCTGTACTCGCTGAGCCTGCCGCTGCGGTCGTCGCTGACCGTCGTGGACGGCGCGGTGCTGGTGGCGATCTTCGCCGGTTACGTGTGGCGGCTGTCCAAGGCACCGGTCGAGAAGCCGCACCTGCTGGGCGTGGCCGCGTGGGTGGGCGAGCGGGCGCGCGCGTCACGGCGGTGGTGGGTGACCGGCATGTTCGCCTTCGCCGGCCTGGTCATCCTGGCCACCGCCGAGCACTTCGCGACCCGCCTCGTGCAGACCGGCACCGGTCTGGGCGTCGACGAGTTCCTGCTGGTCCAGTGGGTCGCGCCGCTGTCCAGCGAGTCGCCGGAGCTGATCGTGGCCTGCCTCTACGCCGCGCGCCTGGCGGCGTCGCAGTCGCTGGGCACCCTGCTGTCCAGCAAGGTCAACCAGTGGACGCTGCTGGTCGGCACCATGCCGGTGGTGTTCGCGCTGTCCAGCGGCGGGTGGCACGGCCTGCCCCTGGACGACCACCAGCGGCTGGAACTGCTCGTCACCGCCGCCCAGTCGCTGTTCGCGATCAGCCTGCTGACCGACCTGGCGCTCACGACCGCGGGCGCGGTGACGCTGTTCGCGCTGTTCGCCGCCCAGTTCACGGCGAGCATCGTGCTCCCCGCCGAGACCAACAGGTTCGTCGTCCTCGGCCTCTCCGCGCTCTACGCCGGCTTGGCCATCGCCCAGTTGGTCCGCCGCCGACACCGTGCCCTGCGCACCGCCCGGGACGGCCTGCTGACCCCGCTCCCCCGACTGGCCGAGCGGCCCTGACCCTGCGGGCCCCGGTGCTGGACGACGCGGCTCAGGTGCTCAACAGCTCGACGACCGCCTTCTCCACGGTCTCCCGATCACCGTCCACGTCCGCCAGCACGACGCCCTTGCCGTACAGCTCCACCAACCGGGGGTCCACATAGGACTTGCGGGCGACCGCCGGGGTGTTGCCCAGGTGCTCGGAGACCTCCCGCATGACGGCCGCCTCCACCCGTTTGCGCCCGCGCTGCGACGACGGCCGCTCCGCGCGGGCCAGGGCCACCGCCGCCAGCACCATCGCGTGCCAGGTCCGCAGGTCCTTGACCGAGTACTCCTGCCCCACCAGGTCCTTGAACCGCTCGTTGGCCTCCTCCGCCGTCACCTCGCCCCCGGCGCGGTCCACCAGCAGCCGGTCGTCCCCGGACCGGCCCCGCCGCAGCACCTTCACCGCCCGCGCCAGGTCCTCGTCCACCACCCGGGTGCAGAACTCGATCCCGCCCTTGGCCGGGTAGCAGAAGTCCATGGCGGAGCCGCGCACCCCGACGTGCGAGCACAGCAGCGTGGTCACGCCGTGCGTTCCGTTGTCCTCGGCGGAGGACTCGCCACCGACCCGGAACACCCCGTGGTCCAACATGGCCAGAGCCACCGCCACGACCCGATCGTGCTCCCGTCCGCGCCCCCGCAACGCCCGTCCCACCTCGGCCCGGAACTCGGGCAGCAACGGCGCCAACGTCACCACCCGTTCGTACTTCTCCTCGTCCCGCTCCCGCCGCCACCGCTCGTGGTAGAGGTACTGCCGACGCCCGGCGGAGTCCGTGCCGACGGCCTGGAGGTGCCCGTTGGCGTGCGGGCAGATCCACACGTCGCGCCAGGCGGGCGGAATCGCCAAGGACTTGATGCGGGCCAGTTCGGCGGCGTCCGGGACGCTCCCGTCGGCACTCTCGTAACTGAACCCGCGCCCCCGCGCACGCCGCCGCCAACCAGGCCCGCCGGGGTCACTGCGCCGCAATCTCACCCTGGCGACATTCCCCGCCACCACGACGTGAAACGTCCGGGCTCCCCACCCCTTTCCGGTCGGGGCCGGCCCGCTCCGGTGGCCGGGCGTTGTCGGCCCTCGCTCCTACCATGGTGGCCATGGCCGACGACGTGCTCGACTACGCCCGACCCGGACCGTTCACGAGCCTGGCCCCGGCGCAGCTCCGGCTGGTCGAGAGCCTGCCGGAGGACCCCGTCGGGATCTGCGCCGCCGCGCAGGGGCTGGTCATCCAGCCCGCCGACGCCGTCGCGGCCGGGCTGCCGGAGGAGCGGATCGCGGAGAAGGAGATCCGGCCGGTGCACGAGTTGGTCGCCGTGCTGACGGCGCTCGACCCGGCGCCGCTGCACCAGGCCCGCGCCCCGCGGGCGCGGGTGGTCGGGACGTGCCGGCACTTCGCCACCATCGCCTGCGCGTTCCTGCGGGCGCGGGGGCATCCCCGCCCGGACCCGGTACGGCTTCGGGACCTGCTTCCAGGAGGGGCTCGGGCTCGACCACTCGATCACCGAGTACTGGCGGGCAGAGGAGGGCCGCTGGGTGCGGGTCGACACCGAGCACCTGGGCGGGGCCCACGTCGACCGCCCCGACGACCTCGCGCCGGGCGAGTTCCTGACCGGAGGGGAGGCGTGGGTGCGGTACCGCCGAGGGCTGGTCGACGGACGCGACTTCGGCGTGGCCGGTGTCGACCACGCCCGGGGGCCGGCCGAGATCAGCGGCAACGTGGTCCGCGACCTCGCGGCGCTGGGCAAGCGCGAAACCCTGAACTGGGACGAGTGGGGCCGGATGACCGCCGCCTACGAGGGCACGACCGGCCCCGACTACGACCTGCTCGTGGACGAGGTCGCCGAGGCCTGTGCCCGGGACGAGCCGGCGGCCCTGCTCCGGCTGTCCGCCCGGGACGAGTTGGCCTGCCCGATCAGGTGAGCACGAACGGATCCGGAGAGGAACACCGAATGCCCGACCTGATCGCGCCCACCACCCGGCTGCACAGCGCCTGGCTCGACGCGCACGCCGAGTGGGGGCCGGGCCTGCACGAGGACGGTTTCGGGCTGGCCCCGACCGACGAGGTCGACTCGCCGGCCGGGTTCGCGGCCTGGGTGGCGCGGCTGACCGCCGAGTCCGACCGGGCCACCTGCCGGTGGATCGTCGAGGACGGCCGGGTGCTCGGCGGGATCGCCTTGCGGCACCGGTGGGACGACCACGTGCGGTGGGCCGGCCACGTCGGCTTCGGCGTCCGGCCGACCGCACGGCGGCGCGGCGTGGCCGGGTGGGCGCTGGGGCGGATCCTGGTGGACGCGCGACGGGTCGGCCTGGACCGGGTGCTGGTGGTCTGCGCGACCGGCAACACCGCCTCGGCGAAGACGATCGAACGGCTCGGCGGCGTTTTCGAGGAGGTCCGCGACACCCAGTACGGCCCCGTGCGCCGCTACTGGATCGAGCTCGCCCGGCCCGGCGGGTGACCGGCGTCCCCTGTGGATGGACGCCGGCCACCGCGCCGGCCCGGGGTCAGCGGTTCGCGCGGATCGTCTCGTGGATCCAGCGGGCGTGGGCGGGCACGTTGGTGTAGAGGCCGGGCCCGTTGGCGCAGACCGCATCCGCGTCACCGGGGCCCGAGGTGGTGCCGATCAGCTCCCACCGGCCGCCCTTCCCGCGCTGCACCTGGGGGCCGCCGGAGTCGCCGACGCACGCCATCGCGCCGGGCTTGCGGCTGACCGTGCACAGCCGGGTCGGGTCGGCGTAGCCGGGCGCGCACTCGGACTCCGCGCCGCGACGGGTGTCGAGCTGCTGGAGCCGGTCGGGGAACACCGCCTTGGTGATGTCGACCGTGTCGAGCGTCGTGCCGAAGCCCAGCAGCCGGGTCGGGGTGCCGGGCGCGCCGGGGCGGGAGGCGATCCGGATCGGCTGCTGGAGGACCGGGCGGTCCAGCCGCACCAGCGCGATGTCGCCGCGGTTGGGCTGCCCCAGCCGGTAGTCCGGGTGGAGCACCGTGCGGTCGATGGCGCGCACGGAGCCGCCGGAGGTCCGCCGCTCACTGCCGATGCGGACGATCCCGTCGGGCACCGCACCGGTCCCCGCCGCGTCGACGCAGTGCGCGGCCGTGACCACCCACCGGGGGTGGATCAACGCCGCCCCGCAGACCCCCTTGACCCCGCCCAGCGCGGGCACGGTCTCCGGGATGGACGCCATGAACTGGTAGCGCTCGGTGGAGTCCTTCCCGTTGACGACGGCACTGGCGCCGCCGGTCGTCAAGGTCGTGCAGACCCCGACCGCCACGGCGACGGCGGCGGCCCGCAACAGGGTGCGGCGCATGGACTTCACTGTGGGCATCGGCTTCCTTCGTTCGGTGTTCGGTGTTCGGTGTTCGGTGTTCGGTGTTCGGTGTTCGGTGTTCGGTACGAGCATCGCCGCCCACCGCGCACCGCTCCATCCGGACACCTGGCCGGTCCCCGGTAGCCACCGCGCGACCGCCGGGGTGGTGCCTGCACCACCATCGGCCGACGGCCACGTCCGCGACGGCGAACGATCACCGAACCGGCCGGCTCCGGACGAAGTCCTGTTAACCCGGGCGTGTCACGGTGGCGACATGACCGTCGGTGACCAGGCCAACGCCAGCGACCGCCACCCCCCACCCGACGCCGGGCAGCGGTTCCACGCGTTGATGGAGACCGTCGTGCGCCGGCTGCCGTTCGGTCTGGCCCGCGTCGTCCCGCCGAGCCTGCTCGGTTTCGCGGTGATCAACGGCTTCACGTTCGCCGTCGACCTGCTGCTGCTCACGTTGCTGCACAGCGTCGTGGGGTTGCCGGTGCCGGTCAGCTTCACGATCGCCTACGTCCTGGCGTTCGGGCTGAGCTTCGTGCTCAACCGGGCGATGAACTTCCGCTCGCACGCACCGGTCGGGCCGCAGGCGGTGCTGTACGGGGTGGCGATCCTGGTCAACTACCTGGCGTTCATCCTCGGTGTCGGCAGCGGGCTCGCGGCGCTCGGCGTGCAGTACCACCTGTCCCGCCTCGCCGCCGGCATGTGCGAGGCCGTGTACATGTACTGCGTGATGCGCTGGGTCATCTTCCGCGACACCCGGACGCCCTGACCCGCCGGGAAACGCGGGTGCGCCCGGCCCTGGGGGTGCGCCAGGATCTCCCGTGTGGACGATCTGGAGCACGTGACCGCCTGGGCGCGGACGCCGGACCGGAGCGACGTGATGCCCGTGCTGGCACGGCTCGCCGACGACGACGTGGCCGGCGCGAGGGCGCTCGCCGCGCTGGCCGGCAACCCGCGTGCGGTGATCCACCTGGACGATGTCGTCCGGCGGGACTGGTGGTGGTGTTCGGCGCACCGCGAGGCGCGCGAGTTCCCCGTCCCGCGACGGCGGTTGGACGACCCCGCGCTGTCGCCGTTGGCGCTCGCGTTGGCGAGCGCGCACCGCGACGGCCGCGTGCGTGAGCGGGCCGTCGCGGCGATCGTGGCGCGACCGCTGCCCGACCTGGTGCCGTTCCTGGTGGTGCGCACCGCCGACTGGGTGCCGGAGGTGCGACGCAGGGCACGGGCGGGCCTCGCGCTCGTGCTGGACGACGAGCCCGGACTGCTGCCCTCCGCGCTCGGTGTCGGCCTGCGGGTCGAGGACTGGGGGCGGGGGTCGTTCGTCCAGCGGCAACTCGTCGCCGCCGCGGCGGCGACGGACCTGTCGCCGCTGCTGTCCTCGTCGGACCCGCAGGTGCGCTGGTTCGCCTTCACGCAGGGCCGGTGGCGTACCGATCGACTGGTCGACCTCGCGCTCACCGGCGCGCACGTCCGCCTGCGGGCGGGGGCGGCCGAGGCGGCGGCCCGGGAAGCGGTGTGGACCAACCGGGTCGCGCTGCTGCGGCGGCTGTCCGGGAGCGGGCACGCCGAGGTGCGGTCGCAGGCGCTCGCGGGCCTGACCCGCCTGGGGCACGACACCGAGGTGGCCGCATTCCTGGAGGACCGGTCGTCGCTGGTGCGTGCGCTGGCCAGGGCGTCGGCGGCGCGGATCGGCGTCGACCCGCTCGCGCACTACCGGTCGGTGGTGTCGCGCGGCGCGCTCGACGGGCTCGGCGAGATCGGCTCGGAGGCCGACGCCGGCTACCTCGTCGGGCTGTTCGGCCACCCGGTGCCGATGGTGCGCGCGCGTGCCGTGCGGGCGCTGCGGCTGCTGCGCGTCGAAATCGACGACGATGTGGTGCCGCTGCTGCGCGATCCGTCGCCCGCGGTCGTGCGGGAGGCGGCGCGGGCCGTGCGGCGGGTGCCGGACGGGTTGGTGTGGGAACTGCTGGCAGATGAACGGCCGGTGGTGCGCCGGGCGGGTTACCTGCTGGCCCAGCGGTCGTGCACGGCGGACTGGCTGCGCGCGGCGCTCACCGCCGCCGTCGACCCGGACCCGAAGCCGGCGCGGCGCGCGGTGGCCGACACCGTCCGCTTCGCGCGCCACACGCGAAAGTGGATGCTCGCGGACGAACTGCCGCGTGAGCACCTGCCGGAACTGCGCCGGCTGCTCGACCGGGCCGTGCCCGCGCTCGAAGCGGACGTGGTCGACCGGTTGCGCGCGCTGCTGGCGTGACCGCTACTGCCAGGCTTCACGTTGCCGGTCCAGCCCGTCGAGGATCAGGTCGAGCCCCACGTCGAACTCGGCGGTGTAGGCGTAACCGGGCTTGAGCGCGCGGTCCGCGATCGTCTCGGCGAGGTGCGGGAACTCCGCGTGGGGAAGCTCTCGCATGATCGAGCCCGCCACGTCCTCGAAGCCCGCCGACGAGGTGAACGGCAGGCTGAGTTCCTGGAGCGTGAACCCGTAGAGGTAGCTGTCCAGCACCGAGACCGCGTGCGCGGCGCCGGCGATCGAGAAGCCGCCTGAGCGCAGGCTGCCCAGCACCGCGTCGTGGTGGCGCAGGGTGGCGTGGCCGGGGTTGGTCCGGGAGTCCATCAGGCTGATCGCCCACGGGTGGCGGGTCAGCGCGCCGCGCATCGAGACCGCCCGCTGCCGCATCGCGGACCGCCAGTCGATGCCCGGCGCGGGGAGTTCGACCTCGCCGAACACGAGGTCCACCATGCCGTCGAGGATCAGGTCCTTGGTGCGGAAGTGGTGGTAGAGCGACATCGCCTCGACGCCGAGCCGCTCAGCGAGCTTGCGCATGCTCGGCACCCCGCTGCCCGCCTCGTCGGCGAGCGCGACCGCCGTGCGCAGCACCACCTCCTTGCTCAGCGCGGTGCGGCGCGGCGGGTCGGCCGGCGGCGTGACCACGGGGTCCTCCTTGTCCGGGACGGCTGCGCCCCTTGACAACCTTACACTGCAAGGTTGTACCTTACGGCGTAAGGGAGCCAGTCGGCGAGGCGAGGAGGCGGTCGTGGAGACGGGTTCGGACAGAGCCGGTGCGGGCAAGAGGGTGTGCGTGGTCGGCGCGTCCGGGAAGCTTGGTCAGTACCTGGTGCGCCACGCACTGGACCGGGGGTACGAGGTCGTGGGCGTGTGCCGCGAGCAGAGCGTGCCCAAGCTCGCCGGGTTCGAGGGGCGGATCACCGTCGTACCCGGGCCGACGAACGACCGCTCGGTCATCGCGCGGGCGGTGGACGGCTGCGACGCCGTGCTGACCGTGCTGGTGCCGTGGGGGCGCGACCACTACGCGTCCGGCACGGCGCAGGCCGTGCTCGACCACGCACGTCCGGGCGCACGCCTGGTGTTCTCGTGCGGCTGGCACATCAGCCGTGACGGCCAGGACGTGTACTCCCGCGGCTTCAAGGTGTACGCGGCGGTGTTCGGCCGGCTGGCGAAGCTCGCCGGGGTCGTGGACGTCGACGACCAGGTGGACGCCTGCCGCCGGGTCTTCGCCAGCGACACCGCGTGGACGGTCGTGCGCGGCAGTGACCTGGAGGAGGGCGAGAGCCAGGGCCTGCCGGTGTGGAGCGGGCACGTGGGCGATCCGGTTCTCGCGAGCAACCTGACCCGGCGCGTGGACTACTCCCGTTTCATGGTCGAAGCGGTCGAGGACGACACCCTGGTCCACCAGGCCCCGGCCGTCGTCGGCAGGCTCACCCCCTCGGCGCTGGCCCACGCCGAGCGGACCGGCCCGTGAGGACGCCCCGGACGCTCGCCCGGGTCACGGGCGTGCTGTACCTGCTCGTCGCGGTGTTCACCGGCTTCGCCGGCGTGGTGAACACGAGCGTCGTCGTGGAGGGCGACGCGGCGGCGACGGCCGACAACATCCGCGCGTCGGCGGGCCTGTACCGCCTCGGGTTCGTCAGCGAACTGGTGGGAGCGGTGGCTTTCCTGCTCACCGGCATGGCCCTGTACCTGCTGCTGAGGCACGTCGACAGGTTCGTGGCCGCCGCGCTGGTCGTCTTCGTCGCGGTCGGCGTCGCGCTGCAGACCCTCAACCTGCTCAACCAGAAGACGGCGCTCACCCTCGCGGTGGGCGGGGCCGACGCCGGTTCCGACCGGCTCACCGCGCTGTTCGCCGAGATGCAGCGCGACGGGTACCTCATCGCCCAGACGTACTTCGGCCTGTGGCTGCTCCCGCTGGGCTACCTGGTGCTGAAGTCGGACTACTTCCCCCGGCCGTTGGGCGTCCTGCTGATGGCCGGGTGCTGCGGCCACCTCGTGGACGTGTTCGGGCGCTTCCTGGCCCCCGGTTTCGGCGCGGCCGTCTCGCCGTTCGCGCTGGCCGCGGCGGCGGTCGCGGAACTCTCGTTCATCGGGTGGCTGCTGATCAAGGCGGTGCCCGGCTCACCGGTACCCGACTGAACAGAGACCAGGCCGGGTCGCGCCCGGTCACGAACCAGGGGCGGCGCAACGGGTCGTCCGGCACGGACACCAACGCACGCCCCCTGCCCCGCCATCCTGTTCCGGACGGGTGAATCCGGGATGTCGGGTGGCCGGTCCCCCGCACCTCACCTAGCGTCCGGAACAGGATCAGGGCGCACGCTGGAGGCGGTTGTGGACCGACACCTGGTGACGCGGATCGGCGTGGGCGTGGCGTGCGCGGCCGTGATCGCGGGCTGCACGCCCGGCGACACCGCGAGCACCGGCGGCGCCCAGGCGACCACGATCGAGGCGTCGGCGGCGGCGAGTTCGCTGGAGCAGGGCTACGAGCAGGTCGTGCACGACACCCTGCCGTCCGTCGTGCAGATCAACACCGAGGACGGCCTGGGCTCGGGCGTGCTCTACGACGACAAGGGCCACATCGTCACCAACGCGCACGTCGTCGGCCGGGAGACCCGGTTCCAGGTGTCGTTCGCCAACGACAGCACGCCCCGGTCGGCGACCCTGGTGGCCAGTCACCCGCCGGAGGACCTGGCGGTGATCAAGGTGGACGGGTCGCTGCCGTCGTCACCGGCGAAGTTCGGCGACTCCGGCCGGTTGCGGGTCGGGCAGCTGGTGCTCGCGATGGGCAACCCGCTCGGCCTGTCCAGCAGCGTGTCCAACGGGATCGTCTCGGCGCTGGGCCGCACGGTCGCCGAGCCCGCGAGCGCCGCCTCCCCCGGCACGACCATCGCCGACATGATCCAGACCTCCGCCGCCATCAACCCCGGCAACAGCGGCGGCGCGCTGGTGGACATGTCGGGCGCGGTCATCGGCATCCCGACCCTGGCCGCCACCGACCAGCAGCTGGGCGGCGCGGCGCCCGGGATCGGGTTCGCCATCTCGGTCAACACGGTCAAGCGCATCGCCGACCAGATCATCCGGGACGGCAAGGTCACCGAGTCCGGCCGCGCCGCGCTGGGCATCACCGGCCGCACCGTGATCGACCGCAGCCGCAAGGAGGTCGGCGTCGGCGTGGTCACGGTGGTCGACGGCGGTGCCGCGCAGAAGGCGGGCATCCGCGCCGGTGACGTGATCACGGAGGTGGGCGACACCGCCACCCCGGCCATCGCCGAGCTGAACCGGGTCCTGGCGGCCCGCAAACCGGGCGACCGGGTCCCGGTGGAAGTGCTGCGCGGCACCGGGAACACCACGATCGACGTGGTGCTCGGCGAACTCTGACCCACCGCGCGAACCCGACCGGCGTCGATCCGAGGGCGGCCCGTTCGCGCCGGCGGCCGGCCCGCCGAGGTGACCGACCCCGTCATCGAACCCCGGCGCCACCTGTGGGACTTCGCCGTCGACCGGGCCCCACGCGGCGAGAACGGGCGTTGCCTGGTGGCCGACAGGTTGTCCCTGATCCGGCTCGGTTGATCGACGTGCGCTGACCGGCTCGGCCATCGATTCGCCCTCACGCGGTATGTCCCCCACCTGGTGAACGTTCGTGGTCGACGCACCACCGGCGGTCCAGTCGGGCCTCGATGGCGTCGGCCGCGCGGGACGTGCCGCCGGCGGCGTGGACGTGGTCGCGCATCCGGGTGACGGCGGTGGCGATCTCGCGGTCGGCTGCCAGGTCCAGGACGGCTTGGCGCAGGTCGTCGGGGGCGATGCCGTCGAGGTCTACCAGGCGGCCCAGGCCGAGTTCGACCACGCGCTGCGCGTCCATGTCCTGTTCGGCGACCTCCGGTGCGAGCAGGAGGGGCGTGCCGGCGCGCAGGGCCGACATCACGCCGCCCAAGCCGCCGTTGGACAGGAACACCGCGGCGTGCTCCAGCACCGCCAACTGCGGCACCCACGGGTGGACCTCGAAGTTCGGCGGCAGGTCACCGAGGTCGCCGTCGTGCTCCGGGACGCCCAGGGTGACCACGACGTGCCAGTCCAGGTCGCCGAAGGCCCCGGCGAACAGGCGGAAGAAGTCCGGGCGCTGGTTGTGCACGGTGCCCAGCGAGATGAACAGCACCGGCCTGCCGCCCGCCGGCGGTTCCCACGTGCCGCCGAACACCGTCCCGTCGACGCACGGCCCGACGAACGCGTAGTTCCCGCCGAAGGAGTCCGCGTGCGGCTGGAACTCGCGCGGCACGAACACCAGGGCCAGGTCGGTCGGGGCGTTGAGCTCCCGCTCGTCGACGCCGTGCTCGGCGAACAGCGCGGCCAGGCCCGCCTCGATCCGGGCCGCCGCCGCCTCCCGCTCGCCCACCAGCAGCTCGCGGCGGCGCAGCGCGGGCCAGTCGAACGTGTCGTTGAACGCCAGGTTCGGGTGCGTCAGCACGGTCGGCACGCCCCACTCGCGGCCCAGCACGGCCGCCGCGCCGTACATCATCGGGTCGAACACGACGAGGTCGGGCGGCGCGTCGACCAGACCCTCCACATCGGACACCTGGCGCAGCCCTTCGAGGTAGAACTCCATGCACGCCAGCACGATCTCGGCGGTGTCGGCACGCGGACCGACCGCCGCCGGGATGGCGCTCAGGACGTCGTTGTAGCGCAGCAGCTCCAGCCCGGACCGCTCGACGTCGGCCGCGAAGTGCTCCGTCACGGCGTAGCCGACCCGGTGGCCGCGCCGGGCCAGCGCCTCGGCGATGGTCAGCGTCGGGTAGACGTGGCCGTACGCGGGCGCGCTGAGGAACAGGATGTGTGCGGGCATGGCTCTCCTCAGGTGAGGGCGGCGTGCACCTTGCGCACGGCCGCGGCGATGTCGTCGACGTCCTCGTCGGTGTAGTTCTCGTTCCAGAACAGGACGAGCAGGGTCTGCCCGAGCAGCCGCTCGGCGACCGGGCACAGGCCGGGCGGGTAGCTCCAGTCGTGCCGGGCGGGCGGGCTGGACAGCGGGAACCGGGAGCCGCCGTAGATCCGGCCGGACTCCAGCACGGCGGTGCGGTAGGCCGGCCGCTCGAA
Source organism: Saccharothrix espanaensis DSM 44229 (assembly GCF_000328705.1). Lineage (NCBI taxonomy): Bacteria > Bacillati > Actinomycetota > Actinomycetes > Pseudonocardiales > Pseudonocardiaceae > Saccharothrix > Saccharothrix espanaensis. The sequence continues at coordinate 5,284,739 of NC_019673.1, forward strand.
CAGCCGGCCCTCGGCCGGGATCCCCTCGGCCCGCAGCGCCCGCGCCCACCGGTCGTTGCCGTCCGCGACGACCAGCGGGAACGACCAGAAGCTGTGGCCGCGCTGGTCGGGCAGCCGCACGCCCGGCAGGTCGCGCAACGCCGCCGCGAGCCGGCGCGCCGACGCCCGCCGCCGCGCCACCACCCCGGGCAGCCGCTGGAGCTGGACGCCCGCGACCGCGCCCTGCAACTCGGTCATCCGGTAGTTCATCCCGAACGACAGGTGCTCGCGGGTCGCCGAGTCGCGCGGCCGGCCCTTGTCGCCGAACAGCCGCAGGGCGCGGGCCAGCGCCGGGTCGGAGGTGACGGCCAGGCCGCCGTCGCCGCAGGTGATGTGCTTGTACTGCTGGAGGCTGAAGCAGCCGACGGCACCGACCGTGCCGGCCAGGCCCTCGGGGGTCTCGGTGAGCAGCGCCTGGGCGCAGTCCTCGACCACCGGGACGCCGAAGCCGGCCAGCTCCGCCACCGGGGCGGGCGCGCCGAGCAGGTGGACGGCCACGATGGCGCGGGTCCGGTCGGACAGGCAGCGCCGCACCGAGTCCGGGTCGAGGTTGCCGGTCAGCGGGTCGACGTCGGCGAACACCGGCACCGCGTTCTGGGCGAGGATCGCGATGATCGTGCCGAAGTCGGTGACCGGCGTGGTGATCACCTCGTCGCCGGGGTCGGGGTTCAGCGCGCCGATCGCCATGTGCAGCGCGGCGGTGCCCGAGCTGCACGCCACCGCGGCGGCCACGCCGTGCAGCCGGGCCATCGCCGCTTCCAGCCCGGCGACCCGCGTGCCGCCCACGGCGTTGAGCCGGCCGTCGGCCAGCACGGCGTCCACGGCCGCGCGCTCCTCCCGGCCGAACGTGCGCCCGGCCGCGTTCGTGGCGACCGGGAACGGGCGGGTGCGGACCGGCACGCCGCCGTGCACGGCCAGCGCGCCCAGCGCCGTGGTCATGCCCAGGCCACCGGGAGTGCGTGCACCCCGTAGACGACCATGGTGGTGCGCAACGGGACCTCGGCCGCGGGCACCGCCAGGCGCAGGTCCGGGAACCGGCGGAACAGCGCGGTCAACGCCGTGCGCAGCTCGATGCGGGCCAGTTGCAGCCCCGTGCACAGGTGCACGCCGCCGCCGAACGCGAGGTGGCCGGTGGCGTCGCGGGTCAGGTCCAGCTCGTCGGGCCGGTCGTAGCGGGCCGGGTCGCGGTTGGCCGCGGCCAGCGACAGGGTGACCGACTGCCCGGCCCGGACCAGCCGGCCGGCCACCTCGACGTCCTCCAGCGCGGTGCGCACCGGGCCGATGTGGCTGACCGTGAGGTAGCGCAGCAGCTCCTCGACGGCGGTGTCCGGGTCTGCGAGCAGCGCGGCCCGCTGCGCCGGGTTCTCCAGCAGCGCGAACGTGCCCAGCGCGAGGGTGTTCGAGGTGGTCTCGTGCCCGGCCATCAGCAGGATCATCGCGACGGTGACCAGTTCGCCGTCGGTGCAGCTCCCGTCGGCGACGAGCCGGCCCAGCAGGTCGTCGGCCGGGTGGTCGCGCTTGTCCGCGACGGCGCTGGTGAGGAAGTCCAGCATCGACGTCCACGCGGCGACGGTGTCCTGCTCGGAGGCGCTCAGGTCGAACAGGACCTCGGAGTCGTGCTGGAACCGCTCGTGCTCGGAGTAGGGCAGGCCGAGGATCTCGCACATCACCAGCGACGGCAGCGGCAGCGCGAAGGCGCGCACCAGGTCGACCGGGGAGCCGTGGTCGACCATCGCCTCCAGGTGCTCCTCGGCGATCTGCTCGATCCGGGGCACCAGCGGCGCGAGCCGGCGCGGGGTGAACTCCGGGCCGAGCAACCTGCGGTACCTGGTGTGCTCGGGCGGGTCGAGCCGGGTGAACATGCCCGGCAGCACCTCGGGGATCTCCACCCGGTCCATCGCCAGCGTCGGCCGCACCAGGTCGGCGCGGTGGCTGAAGCGCGGGTCGGTGAGCACCGTCCGGACCGCCGCGTGCCCGGTGGCGATCCACCCCTCGTGCCCGTCGGGGAAGGTGAACGGGGCGACGGTCCGCTGGGCGCGCAGCAGCCCCAGCGGCGCGGGCGGGTCGAACGGGCACGTGCGCTCGGTCGGAATCGCGGTCAGGCCGTGCTCGGTTGCCATTGCTCCCACTGTCCCTCCGGTCGGGGAGCCCGAGCCTGGCACGACAACGTAACCGCAGGTGGGGACCGGTGTTCGGGGGTTGTCGTTCGGCACCGGCCGGCCGAGCCGAACAATCACCCGGCAGCCCGACCCGGTACCAACGTCATGACCCGCAACAGCTAGCCGTCGCAGAGCGCCGGGCGGGGCTGGGAGCCCCGGAAGTCGACCGCCAGCGTGGTGCACAGCGCGGTCACGGCGGCGGTCGTGTCGGTGGTCCAGGTGGTGATCGTCCGGTCCCTGCCGACGCTGGCCAGGACCGCGCCGTCCGGGCTCCACGCCAGGTCGGTGACGGTCGCGGTGTGGCCCGAGAGGGTGGCCCAGCGGGTGCCGGTCGCCACGTCCCAGAGGGCCACCGTGTCGTTGTGGCCCAGTGAGGCCAGCAGCCGGCCGTCCGGGCTGAACACCAGGAACCCGAACTGCGCGGTCGGGTCGGTCAGCTCTCCGGTGCGCGCGCCGGTCCCGGTGTCCCAGATGACCACCCGGCCGGTCCCCTCGCGGTAGGCGGCGGCGGTCAGGCGGGTGCCGTCGGGGCTGTACTCGACCGACGTGACCTGGCCGTCGTCGATGGCCAGCTCGCCCCGGCGCTCGCCCGACGCGCTCCACAGCAGGACCTTCCCGGCCGCCGTGCCCACCGCGAGGCCCGTCCCGTCCGGCCGGTAGTCGAGGTCGAGGGCCGACTCGGCGGGCACGTCGCGGTGCTCGCCGGTCCGCACGTCGTGCAAGCGCACGGCGCGGCCGTCCACGATCATCGCCAACGTCCGCGAGTCCGGGCTGAACACCAGCTTCTCCACGACGTGCCCCTGCGCACCGGCGATCACCACGGCGGTCGGCGCGAGCGAGGCGGCGTCGCGCAGGACGACCTCGCCGCGGTGCGCGGTGGCGACCAGCGCGCCGTCCGGGCTGACCACCGGGCCGCGGGTGTCCAGCGAGGACGTGCCCGAGCCCGGCGAGGTCGCCAGCGGCGTGCGGGTCGCGCGGTCCCACAGCACCAGCCCGCCGTCCGCGCCGCTGCTGACCAGGGTGCGGCCGTCGGGGTGGAACGCGATGCCGCTGACCGTGTCGACGTGCCCGAGGAACGGCAGCCGCGCCCGGTCCCACAGCAGCGTGCTGCCGCCGGTGCTGCTGCCCACCAGGTAGCGGCTGTCCGGGCTGAACACCGCGCCGACCACCTTGTGGTTCTCGCTGCGCACCAGCTGCCCGAGCTTGGCGCGCTGCCGCACGTCCCACACGAACACGTCGCCGCCGACGTCCACCGACACCAGCCGCTCACCGGCCGCGTCGAACGCCACCCGCAGGACGCTGTCCACGTGGCCGAGCTCGGCGACCCGCCCACCGGTCGGGACGTCCCACAGGACCACCGCCCGGCCGGCCCCGGCGGTGGCCAGCGTGCGGCCGTCCCGGCTGACCGCGAGCGACGTCGGCGAGCCCGCGTCGACCACGCCGACCACCGCGCCGTCCCGCCAGAACGCCACCCGGCCGGCGTCGTCGACGAACACCACCCGCCCGTCGGCGGTGAACGCCACGTCGCCGCCGCCGGACAGCACCGCGACCGGGTCGACCCGGTCGGCGCTCCACAGCCGGGTCCCGGTCGCGCCGGAGGTCGCCAGCACCCGGCCGTCCGGGCTGAACCGGATTCGCCGCACCTGTCCCCCGGCGTTCCCGCGGGCCACGACCGACCGCCCGGCCACGTCCCACACGACGATCCGCCCGTCGGCGTCACCGAGCGCGAGCCGCGCGCCGTCCGGGCCGAACGCCGGGGTCAGCACCTGGCCGAAGTCGCCGACGACCTCGTCCACCCGGTCCCGCGCGGCGACGTCCCACAGCTCGACCCGGCCCGGCCCGCCCGGCGCGGCCAGCAGCCTGCTGTCCGGGGTGAACGCCTGCTCGGCGGCCACGTCGAACGGCGCGGGCAGCACGGCGTCGTAGTCGTGCCGGGAGGCGAGGCTGAGCACCGCGCTGCGGGCCTCGGCGGTCGGGTCGCTCCCGTAGGCCTCCAGGCTCTTGCGCAGGGCGGCGGGCACGTCCCGCCCGGCCAGCGCGCCGGCTTCGGCGGCCAGCCGCTGGGAGTCCGCGATCCGCCCCTGCCGCACCACCTCCGAGCCCTGCCGCACGACCACGAACGTGATCGCCGCCGAGACCACGAGCAGCACCGACAGGGCGGCGGTCAGCACCCGCAGCTGCCGGACGCGCCGCACGTGCAGCGCGTGGTCGCGCAGCTCGGTGCTGGAACTGGTGTCCAGGAAGGACTTCTCGCGGGCGGTCAGGCCGTCCTCCCGACCGTGCGCCCACTCGGCGGCGACCGCGAGCCGCACGCCCCGGTACAGCGCGCCGGGATCGCGGCCGACGGCCTCCCACGCGGCGGTGGCCTCGGTCAACTGGTGGTGCACCCGCAGACCGGCGCGGTCCTCGGCGAGCCAGCCGCGCAGCCGTGGCCAGTTGCGCAGCAACGCCTCGTGCGCGATCTCGACCGTGTCGCGGTCCACGGTGACCAGGCGCGCGCCCACCAGCGCGTCGAGCACGACGGCCAGGTCCGGGTCGTCGCCCAGTTCGTCGCGGCGCACCCGGCGCTTGCCGTCCTCGACGCCTTCGCCGAGCGTGGTCAGGCGCAGCAGCAGCCGTTGGGCCCGGCGCTGCCGGTCGGGGTCGAGGCCGGTGAAGACGCGTTCGGCGGTCTGCGCGATCGCGCCGTGGATGCCGCCGGCGGCCTCGTACCCGGCCAGCGTCAGCGCGTTGCCGCGCCGCCTTCGCCACGTCTCCAGCAGGGCGTGCGAGACCAGCGGCAGCATCCCCGGCTGACCGGTGGCGTCGGCGACGATCCGGGCCAGCAGGACGCCCTCGACGGTGCCGCCGACGGCCACCGCGGGCCGGCTGATCGCCTGCGACAGCTCGTCGCCGGTCATCGGCCCCACGACCACGTGCCCGCCGGCCAGCGCCTCGGCCAGCCTCGGGTCGGCGACGCAGTGGTGGTAGAAGTCGGCGCGCACGCCGAGCACGACGCGGCACCGGCTGTCCTGCCCGGCCGTGGCGCACAGCAGGGCCTCGATGAACGCCGAACGCCGCACCGGGTCGCCGCACAGCGTGAAGACCTCCTCGAACTGGTCCACCACCAGCAGCAGGTCGGTCTCGGCGGGCTGGTCGGCGAGCACCTCGGCGGCGATCCCGGCCAGCGCGGCCGGGTCGTCGGCCAGCGCCCGCAGCAGGTCGCCGTGGTCGCGGCCGGTCACCTGCTGAAGGTGCGAGGCGGTCTCCCACAACGGGTTCGCGCCCGGCGTGAGCAGCAGCGCCGGTCCCGCGGCCCGCGCCCGGGGCAGCACGCCGGCTCGCAGCAGCGACGACTTGCCCGCGCCGGACACCCCGAACACGGCCAGCAGCCGGTGCTCGGCCAGCCCGTCCAGCACGTCGCGGACCAGCCCGTCACGGCCGAAGAAGCGCGCGCTGTCGGCCTCCTCGTAGGCGGCCAGCCCCGCGTACGGGGAGTCGGCGGGGTCGCCGGCGGGCGCGGCCGAGGCCAGGTCGTGCCAGCGCCGCTCCCACTCGGCCACGTCGCCGCCGCACGCCCGGACGTAGCCCAGGGTCACCGGCAGGCTCGGCAGCCTGCGCCCGCCGGCGGCGTCGGACAGCGTCCCGGCCGAGTAGTGGGCGCGCCTGGCCAGCTCCCGGTACGGCGGCGAGCCGGCCCGTTCCCGCACCGCGCGCAACCCGGCCGCGAACCGCAGCAGGGCGTCGTCTCCGTCGTCCAGCGGTCGTTCCCGACGTGGCACAACGCACCTCCCCCAGAGGACCGCGTCATTGTTCCCACGTTGTCGTTCGGTGTCGAGAGCACGACACCGAACATCGTCCGGGCACTACGAATCGCTGCCGTGGACCCAACCGCGTTCGGACTGACCGCGTCCCAACGGGACATCTGGGCGGCGGGATCTCAGCTCCCGGACTCCGCCCAGCACACCTCCGTCGCGCTCGACCGGCTGACCGGCGAGGTCGACCCGACCGTCCTGACCGCCTGCCTGGACCGGGCGCTGGACCGCAACGACGCCCTGCGCCTGCGCTTCGCCGAGCACGACGGCGTGCCGCACCAGTGGTTCCACCCGGAGCCGGTGGTCGCCGAGGTGGTCGCGCTGCCCGGACGCGCCGAGTGCGAGGCGTGGATCGACGGGGTGTTCCAGCGGGTGTTCCCGCTGCACCGCTCGCCGATGGTGCGCGCCGCCGTGCTCAAGGAGGGCGACGACGCCGTGCGCCTGTGCGTCGCGGCGCACCACATCGTCGCCGACGGGTGGGCGCTGCACGAGATCATCACGCAGGTCGTGGCGGACTACGACCACGTGGTGCGCCACGGCACGCCGCTGGACGTGACGCCGCCGTCGTTCCGGGAGTTCGTGGAGCGCGACGCCGAGTACCGGTCCTCCCCCGCGTTCGAGCGCGACCGGGACTTCCACCGCGACGCCCTCGCCGAGGTCGAGCCCGCGCTGTTCCCGCTGCGGGCCCGCTCCGCGCCGCGCCGGTTCGCCCGGCACCGCTTCGAGTTGACCGAGCACCTGGTGGCGCGGATGCGTGCGGGCGGGCACTCGCCGTTCACGGTGGTGACCGCCGCGTTCGCGGCCTACCTGTCGCGGATCCTCGGCAGCGACGACGTCGTGCTGGGCGTGCCGGCCCTCAACCGCCGGACCGTGCGGGAGCGGCGGACCGTCGGCCAGTTCGCCACCACGATGCCGTTGGCGCTGCGCGTGTCCGGAACGTCGTCGCTGCGCGAACTCGCTACGGAGGTCCGCACCCGCACGTACGGGCTCAAGCGCCGGGAGCGCCTGTCGTTGGGCGACCTGCTGCGGGGCCTCCCGGCCGACGGCGTCGGGCCGCGCCGGCTGTTCGACGTGACGGTGTCGTACATGCACTACCCGCGCCGCTCACCGGTGCCCGGGGTCCACCGGGACATGGCGGGCCTGGGTCACGCGCACGAGCACGACGCGCTGGCGATCGTGCTGACCGAGTTCGACGACACCGGTCACATCGTCGTGGACCTGGAGTACGCGACCGACGTGTTCGACGCGGACTTCCCGGTCGAGGCGACCGCCCGGCACGTCCTGGCGCTGCTGGACCACGGGCTGTCGCCCAAGGAATCTCTTTCGAGCGAGCCGCCGGTCGCGTCGATCCCGATCCTGTCCGCCGCCGAACGCGCCCGCCTGGTCGGCCGGCCGTCGCCCGCGCGCGGTCGCGGGACCGTGCACGAGCGGTTCGAGCAGCAGGCCGCGCGCACACCCGACCGGCTCGCGCTGGTCGCCCCCGACGTGACCTACGCCGAACTGGACGCGCGGGCGCAGGCGGTGGCCGAGCGGTTGCGCGGGCTCGGGGTGGGCCGTGACGACCGGGTGGCCGTGCGGCTGGAACGCGGGCCGGAGCTGGTGGCCGCGTTGCTGGGGGTGCTGAAGGCGGGCGGCGCGTACCTGCCCGTCGACCCCTCCCACCCGGCCGACCGGCAGGAGTACCTGCTGACCGACAGCGGCGCCACCGCGCTGATCGACGCCACCGGGATCGAGCGCCTCGCCGCAGGAGCGGTGGCTGCGGAAGCCGGCGTCACGGGCGTGGGAGGCGCGCCCGCCGACGAGCGGTCGCTGGCCTACGTCCTCTACACGTCCGGGTCGACCGGACGGCCCAAGGGCGTGCAGGTCGAGCACCGGTCGGTGGCCAACCGGCTGGCGTGGATGCAGCACCGCTACCCGATCGGCGCGGACGACGTGCTGGTGCAGAAGACGCCGGTGACGTTCGACGTGTCGGTGTGGGAGCTGTTCTGGTGGTCGTTCGGCGGCGCTCGGGTGGCGTTGCTGCCACCGGGCGCGGAGAAGGACCCCCGTGCGGTCCTGGAGTTCATCGGCCGCCACGGCGTGACGGTCGTGCACTTCGTGCCGTCGATGTTCGGACCGTTCCTGGACGAGTGGGCGGCCCGGCCCGAGCTGGGCCGCTCGCTGCGCCGGGTCTTCTCCAGCGGCGAGGCGCTCACCCCGGACCTGGTGGCCCGGTTCGGCCGGATCGGCGGGGACGCCGCGCTGGTCAACCTCTACGGGCCGACCGAGGCGACGGTGGACGTGTCGTTCTACGACTGCCCGCCCGAACCGGACCGGGTGCCGATCGGCCGGGCCATCGACGGCATCCGGCTGGCCGTGCTCGACCGGCACGGCAACCCGCAGCCACCCGGCGCTCCGGGCGAGCTGTGCGTGACCGGGGTCGGCGTCGCGCGCGGCTACCTCGGCCGGCCGGAGCTGACCGCGCGGGCGTTCGTCGCCGACCCGTTCACCCCCGGTGAGCGGATGTACCGGACCGGGGACGTCGCGCGGTGGCTGGCCGACGGCGAGCTGGAGTACCTGGGCCGCGCCGACGAGCAGGTGAAGATCCGGGGCAACCGGGTGGAGCCCGGCGAGGTCCGGGCCTGGCTGACCCGGTTCCCCGGTGTCGTGGACGCCGCAGTGGTGTTGCGGGAGCAGCGCCTGGTCGCCTACTGCGTTGTCGAGAATCGGGAAGGTACCGAGAAGTCGGAAAGGGCTGGAAAGCCGGGAGGGGATGGGGAGCTGGACGTGGCCGCGATGCGCGCCCACCTGGCGGACCGGTTGCCGGAGCACCTGATCCCGTCGCTGTTCGTGCGGCTGGACCGGATCCCGTTGACCGCCAACGGGAAGCTGAACGCGAAGGCACTGCCCCGGCCGGTGGCCGCCACGCAGGACGCCCCACCGCACGACGACACCGAGGCCGCGTTGGCGCAGCTGTGGGCGCAGGTGCTGGGCGTGCCGTCGGTCGGCGTGCACGACAACTGGTTCGCGCTGGGCGGCGATTCGATCACCGTGTTGCGGCTGCGCGCACGGGCGGCGGCCGGTGGACTGCACTTCACGCCGTCCGACGTGCTCGCCCACCCCACGGTCGCGACGCTGGCGACGCGCGTCGCCGCCGTCTCGTGCGACGAGCCCGCGCCGGAGCCGTTCGAACTGGTGGCGGCCGTGGACCGGGCGGCGCTGGGCGATGCCGTCGACGCCCACCCCGTCACCGGCTTGCAGCTCGGACTGCTGTACCACAGCCGGGCGCAGGAGAATTCGGCTGTATATCACGACGTCTTCCGCTACTCGCTCGCGATGCCTTGGCGCGAGGCCGATTTCCGGCGGGCCCACGACACCGTCGTGCGCCGCCACCCCGTGCTGCGGTCGTCGTTCGACTTGGCGCGCTCGTTGCAGGTCGTGCACCCGACCATCCACAGTGGACTCGACGTCGTCGATCTGCGGTCGCTGGACGACGACGAGGCCGAGGTCGAGATCCGCAAGCACGTGGCGGACCGGCGGTTCCACCGCTACGAGTTCGACCGGCCGCCGCTGCACCACCTGCGCGCCCACATCCGGGCCGACCGGGTCGACCTGGTGTTCAGCTTCCACCACGCGATCCTCGACGGGTGGAGCGTGGCGACCGTGCTGCGCGAGCTGCTGGCGTGCTACCTCGGTGTCGGGGTGGCCGGCTCGCCCGGGGTGGTCGGCTTGCCCGGGGTGGCCGCCTCGCCCGCCCGGCACGTCCTCGCCGAACGCCGGGCGCTGGCGTCGCCGGAGCACGCCGCGCACTGGCGCGCGGTACTGGCGGGCACGTCTCCGGCGCAGGTCACCGCGTTCCGGCCGCACGTGCCGGCCGGTGCCGACGACCTCCTGGTGCGGCTGGTGGAACTGCCCGCCGGGCTGGACGACGAGGTGCGGGCTTTCGCCCACCGGCACGGCGTGCCACCGAAGTCGGTCCTGTTCACCGCGCACTGCCTGACCTTGCGGATGCGCCACCCGGAGCCCGTGGCCACCGGCCTGATCACGCACGGCCGCCACGACGACCAGACCGTCGGGTTGTTCCTCAACACCGTGCCGGTGCGGGTCGACCAGACGCCCCGGACGTGGGCGGACGCCGTGCTCGACGTGCACCGGCAGGAACGTGAGGGCCACCCGCACCGGCACTACCCGCTCAGCGCGATGCAGCGCGACCACGGCGGCGCGGTGCTGGAGACCGCGTTCAACCACATGCACCCGCACGTGCTGGACGACGTGCTCGCGGACGTGGGACTGCTCGGCTTCGAGGCGTGGGAGGAGACGAGCTTCGCGTTGCTGGTCAACACGATCGTGCACCCGGTCACCCGGCGGACGTGGCTGCGGGTGGACTGCGCGGCGACCACGTTCACCCCCGAGCAGGCCGATCTCGCGGTCGGGGACTACACCCGGGTCCTGACCCGGCTGCTGCGGCGGCCGGACGAGGAGGTGGATTTCGGCTTCCTCGCCGAGGACGCCCACGTGGTGACCACGATCGCCACCCGCCCGCCGGACGCCGTCGCGGTCGAGTTCGGCGCGCGGACGTGGACCTACCGGCAGCTCGACGCCGCCGCCGATCGGGTCGCCCGCGCCCTCGCCGCGGCCGGGTCCGGTCCCGGCACGCGGGTCGGCATCGGGCTGGAACGGTCGTTCGAGATGGTCGCGGTCGTGCTCGGCGTGGCCAAGGCGGGCGCGGCGTGCGTTCCGCTGGACCCGTCCTACCCCCGGCACCGCCGGGACGCGATGATCGCCAAGGCCCGCCCGGCGCTGACCATCACGACCCCGGCCGACGTCGAGGCGCTGCCGCACGACGCCCCGCCGACCACGCACGAACCGTCCTTGGACGACACCGCGTACGTGCTGTTCACGTCCGGTTCGACGGGCACCCCGAACGGCGTCGTCATGCCGCACCGGGCCTTGGCCAACCTGGTGCGCCACGGCCGTGCGGCCGCCACCGGCACGACCCTCCAGTACGCGCCGCTGAGCTTCGACGTGTCGTTCCAGGAGATCTTCTCGACCCTGTGCGCGGGCGGGACACTCCGGCTGGTGTCCGAAAGCGACAGACGTGACCCCAGGACGTTGATCGGCGTGCTGGACGGCGTGGACCGCGTGTTCCTGCCCTACGTGGCGCTCCAGCAACTGGCCGAAACCGCCGTCACGCTGAACCGGGTACCGGCGTCGCTGCGGACCGTCATCTCCTCCGGCGAGCAGCTGCGCGTGACCGACGAGATCCGCGCCCTGTGCGCCGGCCTGCCCGGCGTGGTGCTGGAGAACCAGTACGGCCCGACCGAGACCCACGTGGCCACCAGCTACGCCATGACCGGCGACTTCCCCGCCCTGCCGCCGATCGGCACACCCCTGGACGGTCTCCGCGCCGTGGTGCTGGACGAACGGCTGCGCCCCGTCCCACCCGGGACCCGGGGCGAGATCCACCTGGGCGGCAAGGGCCTGGCCACCGGCTACACCGACGACCCGGACCTGACGGCCCGCCGCTTCGTCACCGACCCGACCACCGGCACCCTGCTCTACCGCACCGGTGACATCGGCATGGCCCTGCCCACCGGTGACCTGGTGCACCTGGGCCGCGTCGACCACCAGGTCAAGATCCGCGGCTTCCGGGTGGAACCCGCCGAGGTCGAACTGGCGATCACCGCACTGGGCATCGCCGAGGTGGCCGTCCTCGGACACGACGACCACCTGATCGCCTACCTGGTCGACACCGCCGGCCACCAGGGCGACGGCGCAGGTCTGCGGGCCGCGTTGCGGGCCGCGCTGCCCGAGCACCTGGTGCCGACGCACTTCGTGTGGCTCCCCGGACTCCCCCGCACGCCCAGCGGCAAGCGGGACGACGCCGCGCTGCGCCGCACCACCCCGACCCGCCCGGCGACCACCACCCGACCGCCGGCCGACGGGCACGAGCGCGCGCTGACCGAGATCCTGGCCGATCTGCTCGACGTGCCCGGGATCGGCGCGCACGACGACTTCTTCGAGCACGGCGGCACGTCGCTGACCGCGATGCGCCTCGCCGTGGTCATCGAGAAGCGGTACGGCACGCACCTCCCGCTCGCCGCGCTCGTCGCCGCGCCCACCGCCGCGGCCCTCGCCGTCCGGCTGCGCGGCGAGCAGGCGACGTTCGACCCGCTGGTCCCGCTCCGCCCGCACGGCACCCGCCCGCCGCTGTTCCTGGTGCACCCCATCGGCGGCAACGTCCTGTGTTACCTCCCACTGGCCCGGCACCTGCCCGCCGACCGCCCCTGCTACGCGCTGCAGGCCGCCGGCTGCGACCCCGGCACCGAACCGCTGCGCACCGTTCCGGACCTGGCCCGCAGCTACCTCGACGCGATCCGCCGGGTCCACCCGACCGGCCCGTACGTGCTGGCGGGCTGGTCGTTCGGCGGGTTCGTGGCGTTCGAGATGGCCCGCCGGCTGCGTGCGGCCGGCACCGACGTGGAGCGGCTGGTGCTGCTAGATACCATCGCCCTCGCGCCGGGCCCCCGCGCCGACGTCGCGCCCGAGGTCCTGCTGGACTGGTTCGGCCGCGAACTCCTGTGGTCGCGCGACGAGCCCACCACCCCGCCGGACCTCGCCGGACCCGAGGCCGACCGGGTCGAGCGGCTCGCCGCGCGGGCGGTCGCCGCCGGGGTGCTGCCGCCCGGTGGGTCCGCCGCCGCGGTGCGCCGGCTGTTCCGGGTGTTCCAGGCCCACTGGCAGGCCACGCTGGCCTACCGGCCGGCGGTGCTGGCCGAGGACGTCGGGCTGGTCCGGGCCGCCGCGCCGCTGCCGGGTCCGCTGGAGCCGGCGCACCGGGCCGCCGGGACGCTGCACCGCGACCCGGCCAACGGGTGGGGCGGGCTGACCAGCGGCCGGCTCGACGTGGTGGACGTGCCCGGCGACCACCTGGACATGATGCGCGAACCGAACGTGCGCGCGGTCGCGCGGGCCCTGGCCGAACTGGTGGACGGCCGGTGAAGGCGCTGATCGCGGGCGCGGGCATCGGCGGGCTCGCGCTGGCGGCGGCGTTGCGCCGGGCCGGGGTCGAGGTGGAGGTCTACGAGCGGGCCGCGCGGTTGCGGCCGGCCGGCACCGGGCTGTCGGTGATGAGCAACGGGCTGGCCGCGCTGCGGTCGTGCGGGGTCCGGTTGGACGCCGGCCGGCCGATCGAGCGGTTCGAGCTGCTGACCCACGACGGCCGGCCGCTGCGGACCGTGCCGCTGGGGGTGACCACCGGGCGGCTCGGCGTGCCCAGCGTGTGCCTGAGCCGGGCCCACCTCCAGGCGGTGCTGCTGGCCGAGGCGGGGCCGGTCGAGCTGGGCGCGGCCGTCGAGGGGTTCGAGCCCGACGGGACGGGCGTGCGGGTGCGGGTGACCGGCGGCGAGGCCCGGGGTGACGTGCTGATCGGTGCGGACGGGTTCCACTCGGTGGTGCGCCGGCAGCTGGCCGGACCGGAGACGCCGCGCGACGCCCGGTACCGCTGCCTGCTGGCGACCACGTCGTTCCGCCACGAGCGGGTCACGCCGGGGTACGTCGGCCACTACTGGGGCCGGGGCCGGCGGTTCGGCCTGGTCGACCTCGGTGACCGGGTCTACTGGTGGGCGACCGGCAACGACGGCGTCGGCGACGGGTTCGCGGGGTGGGCGGAGGAGGTCGTGGCGACCGTCGCGGCCACCCCGGCCGACGACGTGGTCGAGGTGCGCGCGGCGGACCGGCCGTTCCTGCGGCGGTGGGGTGCCGGGCCGGTGACGTTGGTGGGCGACGCGGCGCACCCGATGCTGACCAGTCTCGCGCAGGGCGCGGGGATGGCGATCGAGGACGCCGCGGTGCTGGCCCACTGCCTGACCACCGCCGGCGACCCGCGACAGGCGTTGCGTGACTACGAGAACCGGCGACGGGCGCGGACCAGGGCGATGGTGCGCACGTCCCGGCTGCTGAGCCGGGTGGAGCAGGCCGACCGCGCGGCGTGGGTGCGCGACGCGGTGTTCCGGTTGTTGCCGACGCGGGTTCTGGTGCGCCAGAACGATTCCGCACTCACGTGGACGGGGAGCGCGTCGTGAACGAGGTGAACCGGCCGTTGAGCCCGGTCGAGCGCTGGTACCGGATCGCCGAGGAGTTCTCGGCGCTCAACGTCGTGGCACGGGTCCGGGTGCACGGCCAGTTGGACGTGCCGTTGCTGCGCAAGGGACTCGACGCGGTGCAGACCCGACATCCGTTGCTGCGGGCCACGATCACGCCCGGTGCCGACCCGGCGTTCGTCGCGGGCGCGCCGCCGATCCCGCTGCGGGAGGCGTCGGGCGACTGGGTGCGCGAGACCGACGAACGCGAACTGGCCGAACGGCTCGACTTGCACCGGGGACCGTTGGCGCGCGCGGTGGTCGTCGCTGTCGAACCGGGAGTGCATGACCTGCTGTTGACCGTGTCGCACTGCGTCGCCGACGCGATCACCGTGCTGTCGCTGGCGCGGGAGTGGGTGGAGTCGGCGGCCGGGCAGGTGTTCGGCGAGCTGCCCGCGCTGCCCGCACCGGAGGACCTGTTCCCGTCCCGGCACCGGGCGTTGCGCGGCACGGTCGGCGCGGCCGCCCGGGTCTTGTCCGACCAGCGGAAGCTGCGCCGGGCCGACGTGCGGCGGCTCGTGCCCACCGCACCGGTGCCCGACTCGGCGCGGCGCACCCGTCTGGTGCACCGGGAGTTGTCGCCCGAACAGTTGGAGGCGTTGCGGAACGCGTGCAGGCGGCACGGGTCGACCGTGCACGGCGCGCTCGCCGCGGCGATGGTCACGGCGGTCGCCCGCGACGCGGGCGTCACCGGGCCGTGCCACTACGGGATCGGGTCACCGATCGACTTCCGCGGCGAGGTCGGCGTGTCGGGCCAGGACGCCGGCGCGTACATCGCCACCGTCCCGTCGTTCGTCGCCTACCGCCCGGACGGCGATTTCTGGGACATGGCAACGGCTGTGAGCCGGGACTTGGCGCTGCGCCGGTCCCGGGGCGACCACTTCTCGGTGATCACCCTGCTGCGGTGGGCGTGCCCGTCGGGGCCGGCGGACAGCGAGGCGTTCCGCCGGGTCGTGGCGGCACGGGGGCCGGGCAACCTGTGCCTGTCCAACATCGGCGTCCACGACTTCCCCGACCGGATCGGGCCGTGGCGGCTGTCCGGCGCGCAGTTCACCACCGGCCTGTCGATCAGCGGCTACCTCGCGGCCACGGTGAACACCAGCCACGGCGCGCTGTTCTGGAACTTCTCGCACATCGACCACGCGGTGCCCGGCGACCGGGCCCGGCGGATCGCCGACCTGAGCGTCGCGACCGCACTGGAGGGGTTGGCATGACACGGATCTCGTCGGACGGCCGGGTGGTCGTCGTCACCGGGGCGTCCTCGGGCCTGGGCCGGGAGTGCGCGCTGCACCTGGACCGGCTGGGGGTGGAGGTGCGGGCGGGGGTGCGCCGCGAAGCCGACGGCCGTGCGCTGGAGGCCGCGTCCACCGGACGCCTGCGCGCGCTGCCGCTGGACGTCACCGACCCGGACTCGATCCGGGACGCGGTGAAGGCCGTCCGGGCCGTGTGGGGCGTGGTGAACAACGCCGGGACCTGCGTGCCGGCCCCGGTGGAATGCCTTTCGACGCAACGGTTGCGCGAGCAGTTGGAGATCAACGTCGTCGGCTCGGTCGCGGTGACCAGGGCGTTCCTGCCGCTGGTGCGCGAATCGCGCGGGCGGGTGGTGAACGTCAGCTCCGGGCTGGGGCGGGTCGCCTCGCCGTACCTCGGCGCGTACGCCGCCTCGCAGTTCGCCAAGGAGGCCCTCAGCGACGCCCTGCGGCGGGAGCTGCGGCCGTTCGGCGTCGCGGTGTCGGTGGTGGAACCGGGCGCGATCCGCACCCCGATCTGGGACAAGATCGCCGCCCAGGAGGCGGCCGTGGACGACGCGGAGCCCGAGGTCGCCGACCTGTACCGGCGGTCGTTCCGGCGTTTCCTGGCCGCCAACGACAAACGCGCCCGGTCCAGCCGGACCACGCCCCGGCGGTTCGCCGAAGCGGTCGAGCACGCCCTGCTCGCCACCCGGCCCAGGATCCGCTACCGGGTCGGGCCGGACGCCCGGTTGGCCGCCCTGATCGCCCGCCTGCTGCCCGACGCCGCCGTGGACGCGGCGTTCGCCAAGACCGCTTCCCGCTGACCGCCGACGCAGAACAGGACCGCCATGCGCACCCTGCAACTCCGGGCCATGCTGCTCGGCTTCGACGCCGTCACGCGCACCCGCGCGTGGCAGGGTGACCCGCTGGCCCGGGTCGTGTCGGCCAAGCCGGGCACCGACCCGTACCCGCTCTACGAACAGGCGCGCCGCCAGGGCCCGCTCAGCCGCAGCAAGCTCGGCCTGCACGTCACCGCGTCGCACCGGGTCGGCGACGCGATCCTGCGCGACCCGAGGTTCGGCGTCGACACCCGGGCCGCGTTGATGGACATGAAGGTGCTGCTGCGCGACGCCGAGGGCCGCCGCCCGATCCACCCGGTGGACGACTCGTTCATCGCCCTCGACCCGCCGCGGCACACCCGCCTGCGCCGGGCGGTCGCGCCGTGGTTCACGCCGCGCGCGATGCGCGAGCTGACCCCGACCGTGGAGAAGGTCGTCACCGAGTTCCTCGACGAGTTCGACGGCCGCGCGGAAGCCGAGCTGGTGCACGAGTTCGCCGCCCGCATCCCGATCCGGATCATCTGCGAGATGTTCGGCATCGCGGCGGTGGACTACCCGAGGTTCACCCGGTGGGGCGCGATCCTGGGGCCCACGCTGGACGGGGTCCGCTCGGTGGCCGAGCTGCGGCGGGTGCGCGAGACCCTGGTGGACGTGGAGGCGTTCTTCGCCGACCTGGTCGACCGGCGCCGCCGCCACCCGGGCGACGACCTGGTCAGCGGCGTCATCGAGGCGCACGCGGGTGCGACGGGCTGGGCGAGGGAGGACCTGCTGGCGACCGTGGAGCTGCTGATGCTCGCCGGCTACGAGACCACGCTCAACCTGATCGGCAACGCGGCGCTCGTCCTGCTCACCGACGACCGGGCGCGGGCGCGGCTGCTGGCCGACCCCGACATCGCGCCGAACCTGGTCGAAGAGGTGTTGCGCTGGGACTCCTCGGTGCAGTACACGGTCCGCGCGGCGACCGAACCGGCGACCGTCGAAGGCGTCGACCTGGCCCAGGGCGCGATGGTGGTCGTCCTGCTGGGCGGGGCGAACCGCGACCCGGAGGTGTTCCCCGACCCCGCGACGCTGGACCCGGACCGCCCCAACGCCCGCGACCACCTGTCGTTCTCCTCGGGCATCCACTACTGCGTCGGCGCGGGCCTGGCCCGGCTGGAGGCCGCGACGGCCGTGCGCCTGCTGTTCCGGCGGTTCCCCGACCTGCGCCTGTCCGGCCCGGTGCGACGGCTGCCGTCGCGCAACATCCGGGGCGCGATCAGGCTCCCGGTGCGCCTGCGCGGGTGACCCGCAGGCGCACGGGTGCGGCCGTCCCGGTGGGTCGCACCGGGACGGCCGCGAGGCGGTGCCGGCGTCGGCGCGGCCCTGCCTCGGGCCACGCCGCCGGTCACCGGGTCACACGCAGGAGTGCCCGATGACCGAAGGCTGCTCGAACGGGTCGGTCGGGTCGATGTAGCTGACCAGGTGCACGCAGATGTGGTCGATCGCGGGCGTGGTCTGCGGGTAGACGTTGAGGTCCTGCCAGGTGGTCCCGGCGTCGACCCACTTGCCCTCGCTGGGGTTGCTGTCCGCGACGCCCCCGGCGAACACGACGACGTCGGCGTAGACGTACCGGCGGTCGGTGCAGTCGACCGTCCAGCCGGCTTCACGCGCCGACGGGACGTTGTGGATGTTGGTGGTGACGCAGCCGCTCGCCGCGGCGGTCCCCGCCGCCGTCGCCGCGACCGACGGACCCGCCGTGACGGTGAGCGCGCCGGCCGCCATGGCCAGGGCCGCAACAGTGCGGACGGTGCGCCTGCGGGTGGTTGAGTGCCCCACGATGACCCCCATGGTGAGATTGGTCTGGACCTCTCCGAGTGTGCCGAGCACCCAGCGGCACACCTACCGCCATCCGGGGGCGTCGACCGTCACACCCCGCCACCCTTGCCAACCAACGCCTTGCCGTGGCAACGAAACGTTAACATTGTCCACAATGGACAATGGCAGCCGGCTCCGACCGCGCCACCGGGCATCATGACCACCTGCCCCGCCGGGCAGCCGCTGCCGACCGGCGGCGGCTCGTTGCAACAGAGCGGGTCGGCCACGCCCACCACGCCCGCCGCTGCCCGCCACCGGCCGGCCCGCGGCCCGGGATCCCGAAGTCCCGCACCGGCCGCGCGCGCCGACCGGTGTCGGGGAGAATTTTCTTCTCCGAGTGTAGACGATCTCTCCGGTGGGTAGTCGTGCTGCGATTTGTCGCCAGGCGCGGCGGTCGCCGCACCTCCACCGAGGGAGAACTCCTGATGAGACGACGATTACGGCTCGCACCGGTGGTGGCGCTGACCCTGCTGACCGGGGCGATCGCGGCACCGGTCGGCCCGGCCGGTGCCGCTCGGGCAGCTGCGGCTACGACGGTCGTCGCACTGCACTCCGGCAAGTGCCTCGACGTGCGCGGTGGCCCGCAAGCGGTCCACGACGGCGCGGTGATCGAGCAGTGGGAGTGCACCGGCGCGACCAACCAGAGCTGGACAGCGCGCGACGCGGGCAACGGGCGCATCCAGCTCGTCGCGCTGAACAGCGGCAAGTGCGTCCAGCCGATCGGGGGCGCGACCGCCAACCTCACCGGGCTGGAGCAGCGGACCTGCGACAGCACCGCGGCCCAGCAGTGGACCAAGCAGGCCACCGGCAGCGCCGGCCAGTACCGCTTCGTCCACGTGCCGAGCAACCGGTGCATCGACGTCCAGCGCGGCGAACCGACCGACGGCGCCCCGACCACGCTCTTCGACTGCTCCGGCAAGCCCAACCAGACCTGGACCACCGGGCCCTCGACCCGGCCCGCCACGGTGGAGGTCCGCGACGGCGAGTACTGGGCACTGCCGTCGCGGTACCCCGCCAAGAGCCCGCACGGCGGCCTCAACCAGATCTGGGGCCCGGCGATCACCTGGAGCCCGACCACCGACCTGCACTGGGTGGGCGCCTACTGGCGCGACCTCAACCCCGCCGAAGGGGTCTACCGGCGGGACCGGATCGACAGCACCACCGGCTCCTACTCCTACAGCCTCGACCAGCTCGGCGCGGCGGGCCGGACGGCGCTGATCTGGACGATCCTGGGCACCGTCGACAACACCGGCAAGCCGCACGCCCCGCAGTGGGTGCTCGACAAGTGCGCGGCGGCCGGAACACCGGTGAAGGTGGTCAACAACGGCTCGGCGCCGTGGGGCCTGGCGCTGTGGGACGCGTGCCCGCGCCGCGAGGTCGTCCGCTTCATCACCGGGATGTTCGGCCCCTACCGGACCGATGCGCGCGTCCGGTACGCCTACGCCACGACCTTCAACGACGGCGAGTTCTGGATGCCCAACAGCGTCTACCAGGACGCGGTCGGCAAGGGCCTGACCCCGGAGGTCCTGCGCACCTACGCGAAGGACATCATCGACGCGTGGGCAACGGCGGTCGGCCCGAAGAAGGTCGTCTGGACCAGCGCCGGCGAGTGGAACCTGCCCGGCGACACCGCGCCCGGAGCGCCGAAGTGGGTGTCGGAGTACGCGCTGCGGACCCTGGGCACGCAACTGCGCGAAGGCAACGGCGAGAGCGTCACCGCGCAGTTGCGGCAGCCGCTGATCGGCCAGGACACGACCGTCGTCCAGCCGACCCCGGTCGGCGCGCAACCCGGCCAGTCGCACCACTACCTGACCGCCAAGACGGTCCACGAGATCGGGCGCGACGGCATGTCGTTCTACGGCAACGAGTTCGAGATAGCGAACCTGGCCGGCGTGTTCGGCAACTACGACTACTACCGCCTGGCCGTGCTGAACATGCTGCGCAAGGGCCACAACTGGGCGGTCTTCCCGCACGACCTGCGCACCGGGGCCAACGACGCGGCCCACCCGCGGTTCGCCGCGCTGCGCGACTACTTCCGGCAGAGCGCCGGCTACCCGGTCACCACCTCGCCGGACGCCTGGGCGACCCTCCAGATGTCCTACGACGGCTGCTACAACGGCACCCGCCGCTACCACAACTACGAGAAGTTCCTGCTGCAACGCGACGTGGCGTCCGGCGGGCGCACGACCCTGACCGACCAGCACACCTGGGCCCCGGACCAGTACGGGTTCTGCAAGGTCGGCGAGGGCGGCTCGACCCAGCCGGCCGTGACGTACTTCGCCCGGCGCACCGACCACGCCAGCGGCAACGACCACATCTACTTCGACGTGGACAGCCGGTTCGCGCCGACGACCGAGCGCAGCTTCCGGATCGCGGTCACCTACCGCGACACCGGGACCGCGAGGTGGAGTCTCCAGTACAGCACGGCGACCGCCGCGACCGTCTCGACCCCGACTGTCGCCAACACCGGCTCGGGCACCCTGAAGACGGCGATCTTCACCCTTTCGGATGCGTCGTTCCGGGGTGCTCAACCAGCGGGAATGGACTTCCGCGTCTACAACGGGGGTTCGTCCGACGTCACCGTCCGCAGCGCCCGGGTGCTGCGCGGCGGTCCGTGAGCCGAGGCGGACCGGCAGCCCGGGGTGGACCTTCCGTCCACCCCGGGCGTCCCCCCGGACCGGATCCCGGTGCCGGTCGGCAACCGGCCCCGGCCGAGCGCCCGATCGGAGCAGTACCGCGACACGGACGGAACGGACACGCGCGGTAGGGGCGACCAGGCACGACGTCCCGGGGCGGCTCCCCCGGCACCGAGCTGCGGGCCTCGGCGGACGACCGGGTCTCACCAGGAGTGACGCCGGGAGCCGCCGCACGTCGGGCCGCAGGTGGTCCGATGTAGACGATCGGGCGACCCGTTCACGCGGGTCGGCCGGTGGAGCCGCCGTGTAACTTTCCACCGTGCACAGCGAACGCGACGGGTCCCCGGTCACCGACAGTGCCGACCCGGTGACCGAGACCCAGGAGAGCGGGCAACCCGAGGACTGGCCCGCCGTGGTTGACCGGGCCTACCGGTTGATCCTCGGCCGGCCCGGCGACCCGGACGGGGTGGCCCACTTCGTGACGGCCCTCGGTTCCGGCGGGGCGACCGTCGCGGACGTGTGCGCGAGCCTCGCGTCCTCGGCGGAGTTCGCCCAGCGCCTCGAACCGGACCCCGAACCCGAGCCGGACGCCGAGCAGGACGCCCCGGAGGCCGGGGACGACGAGGTCGCCGAGCCCGACCCCGACCTGATCGACGTGGCCGAGATGATCGCCAACGTCACGTTGGAGGAGCTCTCCGAGCGCGCCGAGGGCTACTTCCGCGCGGTGGCGGAGCCCGACGTCCTGCTGACCAAGCCGTTCCGCGAGGTGGGCGACGCGGCCGACCTGCTGACGACGTTCGGCCAGGTGCTGCGCGGCCTGCGCCCGTACCCCGGGATGCGGGTGCTCGACTTCGGGGCCGGGACGTGCTGGACCAGCCGCTACCTGACCCGCCTCGGGTGCCGGGTGGTGGCGCTGGACGTCTCGCCCACCGCGCTCGACCTCGGCCGGCGGCTGTTCGCCGAGCAGCCCGTGCCGGGCGCGCACCACGAGCCGGAGTTCCTGGTCTTCGACGGTCGGCGGATCGACCTGCCCGACGCCAGCGTGGACCGGATCCTGTCCTTCGACGCCTTCCACCACGTGCCCAACCCGGCCGAGGTGCTCCAGGAGATGGCCCGGGTCCTGCGCCCCGGCGGCATCGCCGCGTTCGCCGAGCCGGGCGACCGGCACTCGATCCAGCCGCAGTCGCAGTACGAGATGCGGCACTACGGCGTCATCGAGAACGACGTCGTGATCGAGGACGTCTGGGAGTGGGCGCGCGACGCCGGGTTCGTCGACCTGCGCCTGTGCCCGGTCGACACCGCGCCGAGCTGGGTCGACATCCCCACCTTCCGGGCCGTGGTCGCGGGCGGGGAGGAGGGCGACCACTTCGTGGCGCTGACCCGCGCGGCGATCGACGGCCGCCGGATGTTCGTGCTCCGGGTGGCGGGCGAGCAGGCCCCGGACAGCCGCGAGCAGCAGGGCCTGACCGCCGGCCTGGCCGTGGACGACGTGGCGCTCACCGCGGCCGGCGACACCACCGTGCTGACCGGCACCTGCCGGATCCGCAACACGGGCAGCCGGGTCTGGCTGCCGGCCGCCACCGGCTTCGGCGGGGTCAGCCTGGGCGTCCGCCTGCGCCAGGCCGACCTCACCACCCGCGACCTGGAGCGGCTCGCCCTGTCCGACAGCCCGATCGAGCCCGGCGAGGAGGTCGCGCTCCCGGTGCGGGTGGAGATCCCGACCGGGCCCGAACGCCCGGTGTCGGTGGAGTTCGACCTGGTGAGCGAGCGGGTCTGCTGGTTCAGCCTCAACGGCTCCCCCGTCGTCCGACTCCCCCTCACCCCCTGACCGGCCTCGGTGGCGCGACGTCCGACAGCGGCCGGGACCGTCTGGAGGCGGTCATCATCGACACTCGCGACGACCTCGGCGCGCTATCCCCCGCCGCCCTCGTCCTGCACGGCGGAACGTGAGGGCGCACGCCAGCGACCACCGCTCCTGGTGGACCCGGATCGCGGCGGTGGGAAGTCCCGATCTGTCTGCCGTGGACAGTGCGCAGACCGATCCGGACGGTCCCCGCCTTCGCTCTCCTGAGCGACCCGGCGGCGGCCACCGCCCTACGACCGGCCGTCGGACGGCGGGCTGGTCCGATCGGCGGACGGTCGGCCACACCGCCCGAATCCTTGGCACCACAGGCCGAATCGGCGCGATCACCGCCGCCCCGGTCGATGTGCTAGCTTCCGAGGAATGCGCGGAAGTGTGACGCTCGGTCGTGTAACGGTCGCGTTCGGCAAGGTAGTCGCGGCGTTCGTCTCCTTAGTGGCGTTTTCCCTCGTCGCCACCACCACCGTCGCCCACGCGGACGTCTCCGCGACCGGCGGCAGGCCGCCGACCAGACCGGGCTGCGAGTGCGCGACCCCGTCGATCGACCGGTTGCAGCAGTGGCTCGCTTCCGGCGAGGGCACGACGGTGCCGGCCACCGGCAGCCTGCTCGTGCGCCGGGGCAACGGTTACGCGGCCAAGGTGGCGTTCCTCAAGGCCGAGTGGCACGTGGTGGTCGTGTGGCTGGGCAACAAGTTCGAGGCGCAGGCCGATCTCTCCGGTTCGTCCGGTTTCTGGATGACCTACAGCGCGACCGACGACCTCTACGTCCAACTGCGACCGGCCTCGCAGTGGAGCGGCGGCGACAAGTGGCTCACGCTGGTGCCGTCCACCGGCGGGAAGCTGGTGCGGAAGTTCTTCCCGCTCACCCCCGACAAGTGGACCTGGCTGCCCGAACTGGGCAAGCCGGCGCACTCGTTCGCCTCCGCGCTGAGCGAGGCGCGCGGCCTGGTCTTCGTCGGCAAGACCGCCAACAAGATCGAGTTCCGCGAGCTGAAGATCGACGGCTACCGGCCGCCGTGCGTGTGAGCAAGCCCCCCGTCCGTCCACAGTAGACCCGACAGGCCCGCGTGCGCGCGGGCCTGTCGCGTCGACGGGGGTCGGCGCCCGTCAGCCTGGGGGGGCGGCGCCCGTCAGCCCTGGGCTGATCCGCCCACAGCAGAGATACCGGCGGACTCCGGCACCGGGGCGGCATCGTCTGGGGCATGACGACCACCGAGAGGCAGCCGCTGTTCGACCACCGGCTCCGCGAGCGATTCCTCAGTCAGCGGGTGCTGGTCCTCGACGGCGGGCTGGACGACGACAACGGGACCGTGCTCGCCACGCAGCTGCTCTCGCTCGCCGCGGACGATCCCGACAAGGACATCGCGCTGTGGATCCACTCGCCGGGCGGATCGGTCCCCGCGATGCTGGCCATCCGCGACGTGATGCGGCTCGTGCCGTGCGACGTGGCCACGCTCGCGCTCGGGCTGGCGTGCAGCGCCGGGCAGTTCCTGCTGTCCGCCGGCACCCCGGGCAAGCGCTTCGCCCTCCCGCACGCCCGCATCCTGATGCACCAGGGGTCGGCGGGCATCGGCGGGTCCGCGGTCGAGGTGGAGGTGCAGGCCGACGACCTGCGGTACACCCGGGACACCGTGCTCTCGCTCATCGCGCAGGACACCGGCCAGCCCATCGAGCAGATCTTCACCGACTCCCTGCACGACCGCTGGTTCACCACCGAGCAGGCCCGCGAGTACGGCTTCATCGACCACGTGGTCGAAGAGCTCGGCCAGGTCGTGCCGGTGCGCAGGCACGAACTCGGACTCGGACTCGGCAAGACGACGGGAGCACTCGCGTGAGCACCTACACCATCCCAAACGTGATCACCCGCGGCGTCGGCGGCGAGCGGATCATGGACGTCTACTCGCACCTGCTCTCGGAGCGGATCGTCTACCTCGGGACCGCGATCGACTCCGGCGTGGCCAACGCGCTGATCGCCCAACTGCTGTACCTGGAGGCGGACAACCCCGAGCGGGAGATCAACCTCTACATCAACTGCGAGGGCGGCGACCCGTCCGCGATGCTCGCGCTGTACGACACCATGCGCTACATCAAGGCACCGATGGTCACGACGTGCATCGGCCAGGCGGTCGCGGCCGGCGCGGTGCTGCTGGCGGCGGGCCGGGCCGGGCAGCGGTTCGTGCTGCCGCACACCAGGGTCGTGCTGCACCAGCCCGCGGCGCAGGGCCGGGGCACCATCCCGGACCTCATCCTGCAGGCCGACGAGGTCGTGCGGGTGCGCACCCAGCTGGAGGAGATCCTCTCCGCGCACACCGGGCACGAGGTCGCGCAACTGCGGCACGACACCGACCGCGACCGCGTGTTCGACGCGGCGGGCGCGGTCCGCTACGGCCTCGCGGACCACGTGCTGGAACACCGCACCTGAGGGCGTGGCCTCAGGCCGCCAGGAGCACCGGGCCCGCGGGACGGCGACCGACCGCGGGGCCCGCGATGCGGCGCTGCCGGATGCCGCCGGTGATGCCGACCAGCAACCCGGCCAGGTCGAGACCGAGCGCACCGGCCACCGCGGCGATCATCTCGCTCGACGGTTCCTTGAGCCCGCGCTCGATCTCGGACAGGTACTGCGGCGAGATCCCGGCCCGCTCGGCGACGTCGACCAGCCGCCCGCCCTGCTCCTCCCGAGTGGACCGCAGGCTCCGCCCGAGCACCTCGCGCCACAACGGCTCGGGCCTGGCCCCGGACTCGCGCCCCGAGGAGGCCGCACGGCTCCGGTGAAAGGGAAGGATCTCCGCCATGCGGTCATCCTGACACCCGCCCACCGCCGGCGAACCCCCGTTCCGCTCGCAGCGGAACACCCACCCGCCCACCACTCCGGTCGCCAGGCACCGGTTCCGCTCGCAGCGAACGCCGGCCGGTGCCACGACGAACCGGCGGCGGGGCGGGGGTGTCAGCCGGCGGCGACGCGGCGGTGGATCGCGGTGACCGCGTCACGGGCGGACAGGAAAGCGCCATTCTGCCAGGAGATCCAGTGGCTGAGCCAGTCGCCGGCGAAGTAGACCCGGCCGGCGGGCCGGGTCAGCAGCCGGTACTCGGGCAAGTCGGGGGAGGCCCACTCGACCCACCCGCCTTCGCTGAACGGCGTCCGCTTCCACCCCACCGAGAACGACGCCCGCACGTCGCGCCGGAACACGTCGCCGTAGATCTTCGCGCCCTGGTCGAGCGTCCGCCGGAGCCGGTCGTTGCGGGTGATCCCGCCGTAGAGCCGCAGGTCCTGCTCCCACCAGCGGCGACCGTACTCGATCCCGAGCTTGCCAACCGGGTACGGCACCGGGGTGACCGGCGCGGCGGTGACCTCCCGGCCGAGGTGCGGGATCCGGGCCAGCAGGTGCAGGGGCAGCGCGGCGACGCAGAAGTCACCGCGACCCACCCGGAGCACGCCGTGCCGGTCCCGGTAGCCGACCTCCACCCCGTCCTCCCGGTTGGTGATCGACCGGACCTCGCACCGGTACCGGATCCGGCCCGGCCCGGCCGCCGATGCTGCCGAAGGACTCCAGGAACGCGAGCAGGCGGTCCTTGTCCTCGGGCGACAGCTCGCCGTCCAGCGCGCCCCGGTCGGTGGGCTTGGCCGGCAGCTCCGAGAGGTAGCCGAAGGTGTCGGCCTTGGCCGCGCGCATCGTGGTGGCACGCGGGTCGACCGCGTCGTGGTAGAGGTGCGCGTCGGCGTTCTGGTCGGCGAAGGGCTCGATGGGGATCCCCAGCTCCCGGCAGTAGTCCAGGGTGATCATGGACTGGGCGATCCGCGCCGCCCCGGCGTTGAAGTACTCCCCCGAGGAGAACCCGGCGGTCTAAACGTGCCCGTCCAGGTCGCGCTCGCGGTCGCCGCCCCGCACGGTCCGCACCCGCCCGAGTGGTCCCGCGCCTCCAGGGCCACGCACTCGTACCCGGCCTAGCCCAACTCGTACGCCGTGGTCAACCCGGCGACCCCCGCACCGAGCACGACGACCCGCCGGCCGCGCGCGGCCGGATCCAGGTCGCCCGACCTCGGCGGCACGTACGGCGCGGCGGAGGCTTCGGGCGCCAACCCCAGCGCGCCCATCGTGTGGAACATCGGGCCCGCGCCGCCCGTCAAACCGACGGCCTCCAGGAAACGCCGGCGTGTCACAGCTGACCTCTGCACTCCCCCAGTCGACTACCCGCGTGTCGCCACGATCCGACCACCACACGCGGGCCGTCGTCCAGGGCTGGAAACGGTCGCTCAACGTCACATCACCACGAATATTCCTATAGCAGAGGGTTTTCTAGTCCTTTGTGGATGGAATGCCGCTGCTGGGACGCACGGGCCGGCACCCGGAAGGCACCCGCTGCCGATCTGTGCCGCCAACGGCCCGTTCCAGGTCGGCACGGCGTTGCGCGGTCGGATCTGTCAGGTCGGTGCCCTCGGGTCACGGGGTGGGGAGGTCGACCGCGCACCGCGGCGCGCTCCCCCATCCTCACCTGGGACCTCTGCCTGGGGGAACCGGTCACGAGGGCGGTGCCCGGTGAATGAGGGCAGGCACGATCGACCATCCGGTGGAGTACCGCCCCGGGCACTGCCGCTACCGTCTGGTGCGGCCGCCGCCGAGCACTCGTCCAGAGAGGTTCGTCATGCTGACCATGGCAGCGGCAACGCTCTTGGTCCTATCAACGGTGGTTCCCGCCGGCAGTGCCGACGATCCCGACGTGCCCGACACCCCGGGGCGGGTCGAGGTGGTGGCCGTCAACGGATCGGGTTGTCCCTCGGGCACGGCCGAGGCATCCGAGCACGGCGGGACCTTCAGCGTCACCTACGACGCCTTCGTCGCCCGCGCCGGCGGCGGCGCGGATCCGGTCGACGCCCGGAAGAACTGCCACCTCGGCATCCGGGCCGACCTGCCGCCGGGCTACACCTACGGCCTGGCCCGGACGTCCTACACGGGCTACGCCCACCTCGAAGCGGGAGCGACCGCGCTCAACCAGATCAGCTTCTACTTCCAGGGCTCGACCGCGAGCACCACGCTGGGCTTCCCCTACCGCGGCCCGATGTCAGAGCAGTGGCGGTCGGTCTACCGGCCGGCGGAGGGCGAGATCGACTACTCCCCCTGCGGTGACGCCCGGATCCTCAACATCAACGCGGAACTGCGGGTGGACCCCGGCAGCAGCAACCCGTCCCTGCGCAGCTACATCCGGGCGGAGTCCAGCCAGGGCTCGATCCGGGCGAGGCACGAGTTCGTCGTCAAACCCTGCTGATCGGCGAGGATTCCGGACAACCGGACCGCAACCCGGCAGCAAGATCCACAGAGGACCACCGGTCACGGCACCCCGGTGCCACGGGTGACCAGGCCCGGACCTCCGAAGCGGAGGTCCGGGCCTGGTCACGCCCGGCCGTGCCGGCACGGTCCGGGGCCGGGGTCGGGTGGAATCGCTTCGTCGCTCCGACGCCCGTCCGGCGGGTTCCCGCCCTAGGGTGGGAGGATGGGGATTGCCTGGAGCAGAACGGTTCTGGCCGACGAGCGGCGGCTGTCCGCCGCGGAGCTGGCGCGGCGGGTGGCCGCGCCCGGGTTCGGCGAGGTGACGACCGAGCACGTGGTGTCGTGCCGGTGGTCGGCGGAACGGGAGTGGCACGACGCCGAGGTGCTGCCCTACCAACCGGTTCCGATGGACCCGGCGATGGCGGGCCTGCACTACGGGCAGGTCGTGTTCGAGGGGCTCAAGGCGTACCGGCAGCCGGACGGGGCGGTGGCCGCGTTCCGGGCGGTCGAGCACGCCGAGCGGTTCCGGCGGTCGGCGGCCCGGCTGGCGATGCCCGAACCGCCGGTGGAGCTGTTCCTGGAGTCCTTGGCCGAACTCGTGGCCGCGGATCGGCGCTGGGTGCCCGCCGACGACAGCCAGAGCCTCTACCTGCGGCCGGTCCTGTACGGCACGGACGCGTCGCTGGCGTTGCGGCCCGCCGCCGGCTACCGGCTGCTGGTGCTGGCCCTGGTGGTCGAGAACTTCTTCGGCACCGACGCGCCGCCGGTGTCGGTGTGGGCGGGCAGCCGGTACGCGCGGGCCTCGGTCGGCGGGACCGGCGAGGCCAAGTGCGCGGGCAACTACGCCGGCGCGTTCGCCGCCCAGGTGGAGGCCGCCGAGCACGGCTGCCGGCAGGTGGTGTGGCTCGACGCCGCCGAACACCGGTGGGTCGAGGAGATGGGCGCGATGAACATCTTCTTCTGCTACGGCGACCGTCTGGTGACGCCGCCGCTGTCGGGCACGCTGCTGCCCGGCATCACCCGCGCGTCGGTGCTCGCGCTCGCCGCCGACCTCGGGCTGACCGTCGAGGAGAGGCGGGTGTCGCTGGCGGACTGGCGGGCCGACGCCACGTCCGGCGCGATGACCGAGGCGTTCGCCTGCGGCACCGCGGCCGTCGTGACGCCGATCGGGCGGGTGGTCGAGCGGGACGGCGGGTTCGCCGTGGGCACCGGGCCGGTGGCGGGCCGACTGCTGGCCGCGCTGACCGACGTGCAGCGCGGCCGAGTCGAGGACGTGCGGGGCTGGCGGTACCGGCTCGCCGAGTGACCGGATGACCCGGTCACCGGGTGGCCGCGCGGTCAGCTCGCCGAGGCGACCGCGCGGCCCCGGTAGACCTCGAACCGCTCGCGGATCTCCGCGGCCCGGCCCTCCGCCTCGTCCAGCCGCATCGTGCGGCACTCGTAGCCCAGCTCCGCGGTCAGCACCGCCATGGACGACGGTTCGAAGTGGGTGGTGCCGTCGGCGTCGATGGCGTCGATGCCGTCGTGCACCTGCCCGCTGAGGTTGACCGCGACGGCCTCCTCCAGCGACACGCTGTCCGGCAGCGCCGTCCGGATGCGTCCGCCCTCGATCGCGACCGGGTAGCCGCCCACCAGCCCGCCCGGTCCGGGCGCGTGCACCAGGGCGTCGCGGCGGTCGGCCAGCGGGACCAGCACGCTGAGCGCGGACGCGGCGGTCATCGCCTGGCCCGGCATCCCGCCGGTCCGCCGGTACTCCAGCGGCAGGCGCTTGAGCAGCGACGCGGTGTCCACCCGGTCGGTGAGGTCCTGCCCGCCGTGGCCGATGGTCAGCGCCATCCCGGCCCGGCCCGGGTCGCCCGCGCGGGAGAGCCGGTGCGACACGTAGTGGTGGGCCACCAGCCGCACGTCGACCTCGGGCACCGGCACGCCCAGCAGGTCGGCGGCGGCGACGCGGATGCCGGGCACGTTGTTGGCCACGTTGCCGATGCCGACGTCCGGCGACAGGCCGACCGAGGTAAGGATCGGGTGCACGGCGTCCGGGTAGGCCGCGTTGACCACGACCGCGCTCGTGCCGGACCGCCGGACCGCCTGCATCGCCTTGTGCACGGGCACCAGGTGCATCGGCAGCCACGGCCCGTAGTTGGCCGCGCGCAGCCGCTGGAACGACTCCCCCGGCAACGTCGTGATCACCCACCAGGACTGGAAGCTCGCCGCCAGGAACAGCACGTCCGGGTCGAACGCCGCGATGCACTCGGCGGTGCGGTCGATGTCGTTCAGGTCGGTCGTGGCGTGGTCCACCGTCGGGTGGTAGCCGCGTTGCAGCGCGCTGAACCGGCTGAGGTTCGCCGCGCGCAGCGTCGGGTCCTCCTCCCGGCCGACCAGCCGCACGTGCCGGTCGCCCGGTCCGTGCGCGAGCTCGTGGAACACCCGGCGACCGAGGTCGCCCGCACCCAGCACCATCACCTTGCTCATGAGCTTCTCCCCCCGTGCACCAGACCCGGCAGCGCGTGCATGGACGAGAACGTCGGCACGCCCGCCCGGTGCGGCGCTCGCACCGGAACCACGTTGAACTGCAACACCTTCATGCCGGCCGCCAGGGCGGCGTCCACCCCGACCAGGCTGTCCTCCACCACCAGGCACCGGTCGGCGGGCACGCCCTGGTCGCGGGCCGCCCACCGGAACAGCCCGGGGTCGGGCTTCCACGCGCCCGCCTCGTAGGCCGAGTACAGCCGGCCGTCGAAGTGGTCGATGATCCCGCAGTCCGAGAGCCGCTCCTTGATCAGCTCCAGCGGGCTGTTGGACGCCACGCACATCGGCACGTCGACCCGCGCCAGGGCTTCGCGCACCCCGGGCACCGGCTCCAGCGTGGAGCCGATCAGCTCGCGGCACTTGGCCCGCACGATCGGCACCGCGTCCGGCGGCGGCGGGCGGTGCGCCAGCCCCTCCAGCAGGTCGATGCACTCCTGCACCTTCTTGCCGGAGAACAACTCCTGCGCCTCGTGGTGCTCCAGGTGCACGCCCATCAGCGTGCCGAGGTAGGCCAGTGCGCCGTCCTCGGCGTCCTGGGTGTCGACCAGGACCCCGTCCAGGTCCAGGATCAGGAGGTCCACACCGTGCTCACCGGTAGTCAATCCAGTCCACCTCCTCGATCGCGGCGATCGTCTCCGCCAGTTGGTCGTGGTCGTCCACGCGGCCCAGCACCGACGCCGCGTGGCTGCGGGTGCCCATCCGCCAGTCGACCGACGCGCCGGGCGCGGTCAGCACCGCGATCCGCTCGACGTTCGGGGTGCGCCGCAGCCGGGCGACACCGCGCAGGGAACGCACTTCGGTCGCCCACAGCGGCGGGATGACGACGTAGTGGAACGCGATCGGCCCGTCGTAGCGCGGGGCCAGGTCGAAGTCCACGCCGACCGCCGAGCGCACGGCCACCGCCGCCGGGTCCGAGGTGGACGAGCGGATCGCGAGGTCGTCGACCCACGCGCCGAGCCGCCCGTTGACCTCGATGACCCGGGGCCCGGCCGCGGTGAGCTTGATCTCCACGTCCGCCATGCCCCGCCGGATGCCCAGCGCCCGCACCGCGCGGCACGCCAGGTCCTCGACCTCGCGGACCTCCTCGGGCGGCACGACGGACCGCCCGCCGTAGCCGCCGCGCTCCCGGAACGGCTCGGCCAGGGCGAACTTGCTCGTCACGAACACCGGCCGCACCTGCTCGCCGGTCGCCACGCAGTCCACGGCGATGTAGTCCGCCCACGGCCCGTCGGTCGGCCGACCGACGAGGACTTCCTCCAGCAGCACCGATTCCTCCGTGGCCAGCGCCTCGGCGGCCCACTGCCGGCACTCCTCCAACGTGTGCACGACGGTCGTGTTGCGGCTGCCCGCGCCCAGCACGGGTTTGATGATCGCGGGCACGCCGACGTGCGCCACGGCCTCGTCCACCTGGTCGACCGAGGTCAGCGTCCGGAACCGGATCGCCTCCAGGCCGGCTTGCGCGAACCGGGCGCGCTGCCGGTCCTTGCGGGTGATGGCGTCGATGTCGGCCGCCGCGTGGTAGGGCAGGTCCAGCGCTTCGGCGAGGGCGACGGTGGGCGCGAGCTGGTGCTCGCTGAACGTCACGATCCCGTCCGGCCGGTGGGCCTTGAGGTCGGTGACCGCGTCGGCGGGCACGACCGCGCCGACCAGCTCCAGCGTGGGCCGCATGGCCCGGCCGTGGTCGGAGTCGGCGACCGCGAACACCACCTCGCAGTCGATCTCGGCGGCGGCCTCGGCGATCCGGGTCGGCGCGAGGCTGCCGGTGTCGTAGACCACGACGAGCTTCACCCGAGCACCTCCGCGAGCTTGGTGCGGTCGGTCTTGCCGTTGTCGTTGAGCGGCAGCGTGTCCAGGTGCCGGACCCGGTCGGGCACCATGTGGGCCGGCACCTGCGCGCGCAGCCACAGGTCGAGGTCGGGGCCGGGCAGCGGGGTGCCGGTGTACCCGGCCCACAGCCGGGTCTCGCCGGCCTCGGTGACCGCGACGACGCCGGCCGCGACGATGTCGGGGTGCCGGTACAGCGCGGCCTCGACCTCGCCCAGCTCGACCCGGTGGCCCATGATCTTCACCTGGTGGTCGAGCCGGCCCCGGTGCAC
Source organism: Saccharothrix espanaensis DSM 44229 (assembly GCF_000328705.1). Classification (NCBI taxonomy): domain Bacteria; kingdom Bacillati; phylum Actinomycetota; class Actinomycetes; order Pseudonocardiales; family Pseudonocardiaceae; genus Saccharothrix; species Saccharothrix espanaensis. The sequence continues at coordinate 5,317,162 of NC_019673.1, forward strand.
CATCTCCGTGCCCTCCCAGCGGATCCGGTCGCCGGTGCGGTACCAGAGGTCGCGGGTCGGCGGGCTGGTGCCGTCGTGGGGGACGGCGACCGAGCCTTCCTCGTAGCGCACGAACCGGCCGGCGTTCTCCCTCGGGTCCAGGTAGCCGTCGAACCGCTGCGGCCCGCGCAGGCAGAGTTCGCCGTCCTGGGCCGGCCGGCCGTCCTCGCCGAGCACCACGCCCTCCGACATCGGGTACATCCGCCCGATGGGGACGGTCGCGCCGCGCGCCCAGGCGTCCCGGTCGGCGAAGGGCACCTCGTACTCGGTGCAGGTGATGGTCACCTCGGTCGGCCCGTACAGGTTGTGGAACCTGCTCCGGGGCGCAACCTCGTGCCACATGTCGGCGTCCTGCACGGTCACCGGTTCCGCGCCGAACAGGCTGTGCCGCAACGTGGTGGCCTGCCCGCGGGGCAGGTTGCCGACCTGCTCGGCGACCCTGATCACCGACGGCACCGAGAACCAGTGCGTCAACCGGTTGCGCACGATGAAGTCGACCGGCCGGTAGAGGTCTTCCTTGTCGGGCACCACGAGCGTGGCGCCCGCGCCCCACGTGACGAACATGTCGAACGTCGAGGCGTCGAAGGTCAGGCCGAACACCTGGGACAGCCGGGAGTCCTCGTCGACCTCGTAGCGGCCGATGTTGTAGCCGACGTACGGGGCGATGCCGCGCTGGAGGATCGGCACGCCCTTGGGCTGCCCGGTCGAGCCGGAGGTGAACAGCACGTAGGCTTCCAGCTCCGGATCGGCCGGCACGTCGGGCAGCGCGCCGTCGCCGGTGGCGTCCAACCCGATCACGGTGGGCCGGAACCTCTTGGGCAGCGCGGCGAACACGTCCGCGCCGGGGTCGACCAGCGCGATCGTCACGCCGGCGCGCTGGGCGATGTCGAGGTTGCGGTCCCGCGGGTACTCGGGGTTGAGCGGCAGCACGCCCGCGCCGACCCGCTGGATCGCCAGCCACCCCGCGTAGGCGGTGAACTTCTTGGTGGACACCAGGGCGATCCGGGTCGGCGTCGGCCCCGGCACCGCCGTGATGGCCTTGGCCAGCGCGAGCGCCCGCTCCTCCAGCTCCGCGTAGGTCCACCGCCGGGACCCGATCTCCAGCGCGGTCCGGTCGGGGAACTTCCGCGCCGCCGCGTCGAACCACTCGTAGAGCGTCACCGCTTCCCCCCGGGGTGTCGGCCGACCCAGGTGCGTTCGAGGTTCGCCACCAGGTCGGGGCTGTGCAGCAGGCGGGCCTGCTCCAAGGCGTACCAGGACATGTACTCGCGGAAGCGGCCTTCCGGCTCCTCGAAGCGGCGCAGCATCCGCCGGTTGGCCAGTACCGCCGGGTCGGCCAGCGCGTCGGCGGCGGCCGTGGTGCGGGCGGCCAGCTCCCCCGCGTCCACGACCTCGTCGCACAGCGCGGCGGCTTCCGGCGTGCCGGCGTCCACCCGCCGGTCGCGGAAGATCATCTGCCGGGCCAGCCGCGGCCCGGACGCGCCGGGCAGCCGCAGGTTCGCCGCGCCGGGGATGATCCCCTCGCGCAGCGCGGGCAGCGTGAAGTACGCGCCCCGCTCGGCGATCACGTGGTCGAAGACCAGCAGGAGCTGCGCGCCGCCGCCGATGGCGAACGAGTCCACCACCGCGATCCACGGCTTCTCCACCGGGTCGGTCAGCCAGTCGTCCCGGTCGGTGACCAGGCCGCGGACGATCTTGTTGATGTAGCCCAGCTCCCGGCTCAGGAAGAAGTCCAGCAGGGAGATCTCGCCCTGGTAGAGCCGGGTGAGGTTGATGCCCGCGCCGAACACCCGGCGGCCCCGGTAGCGCGGGTGCTCCATCGTGCCGCCGCGCAGCACGCCGACGGCGGTGGCGTCGTCGAGCAGCACCAGGTCGACCGCGATCTCCAGCGCGGCCACGACGATGTCGTCCTCCGCGTTGAGGAACGGCAGGTTCTTCAGGTCGATCTCGGACACGCCGGCCACCCGCCGCACGGTGACCACGCCGAGGTCGGCGAACCCGGTGGAGCGGAAGGCGGGCAGCGCCACCATCGCCTGCGGCGTCGGCCGGCGCATCGCCTCGGTGAGCAGGTCGCCCGCGGTCGCGTCGCGCAGCAGGCCCCAGAAGAAGATCCCGAGGTCGACCTCGCGGCCCTCCTTGTCCGCCTGGGGCAGCACGCGTTCCCGCTCCTGCTGCGCCTTGGTCGGCACCAGGCCCGGCCACAGCTCGGTGGCCTGGTCGACCAGGTCGTGCAGGCGCAGCGGGGCGCGACCGCCGTCGGTCAGCTCGCCGTGCACCCGCTCGGCGTGCTGCTCGATGAACCTCCGGCGCACCAGGCGCGCGGCGTTGGTCACGGTGTGCGCGGCGCGCCGCTGCTCCGGGTCGCGCTCCGCCTTGGGCGGCAGCGCGGCCAGTTCGTCCTCCATCCGGGACAGGAAGGCCGCTGCGGCCGTGCCGTCCCGGTCGAAGCCACGACCGAGCGCGGGCGTGTCGTCGATTAGCACTGTCGGATCCCCCATGTGCTCCGGCGTTACCGGTGTTGTCGGGCCTTCCCGCGCGCTCGCAGCGCCTCCTGCCGGGCCCGGCCCCGATCGGCGGCGTCCGGTGCCGACGGCTCGGCCGTGCCCGCCAGGTGTTCGGCCATGGCGCGCACGGTCGGGTGCCGGAACAGGTCGGTGACGCCGACGTGCCGGTCGAACGCGATCCGCAGCTGCTCGCACAGCCGCACGAGCAGCAGCGAGTTGCCGCCCGCGTCGAAGAAGTTGTCCCGCACACCGACCGTCCGCCCCAGCACGGAGGTCCACGCCCGCGTGACGGTCTGCTCGGTGTCGGTGAGCGGGAGTTCTTCGCCCGCCTGGTCCGGTGTCTCGGCCAGCAGCCGCAGGACACCGTCCCGGTCGGGTTTCCCGCCGGGCAGCACGGGAAGCGTGTCCACCGTCCGCACGTGCGGCGGCACGGTGTAGTGCGGGAGCCGCTCGGCCAGCCACTCCCGCAGGTGCGGGGCCGACATGCCCTGCCGCACCACGGCCACGGCCACGGCGCCGTCCTCGCCGTCCTCGCCGTCGAACGCGTGCGCCCGCCGCACGGCCGGGTGCTCCAGCAGCACCGACTCGACCGCCGCGAGGTCGACCCGGCCGCTGCGCCGCACGACGTGCACGGTGCCGTCGGGGTCGCTGCGGGCGAGGTCGCCGGTGGCGAAGATCCGCTGCTCCGGGTCGAACGGGTCCGGGTGGAACCGCTCGTCGGTGGCCGCCGGGTCGTCCAGGTAGCCGCGTGCCAGGCCGTGGCCGCCGATGTGCAGCGCGCCGACGCTGCCGGGCGGCACCGGCCGCAGCCGCTCGTCGAGCACGTAGGCGCGCACGCCGTCCAGCGGTCGGCCGTCGACCAGCGCCACCGAGGTCTCGGCGGTGGCGTAGAGGTCCACGAACTCGTGCTGGGGCAACGCTTCGCGCAGCGAGGTCAGCGGTGTCCCGCCGGTCGTGACGATCGTGCGCACCGCGCCCGGCAGCCGCCCGGCCACGTGTTGCTCGGCTATCACGGCCGGGGTGCCGAACAGCGCCGGACCCGCGCCGAGCGTGCCGCCGGTGGTCAGCGGCGCGAGGACCTCGAACACCGTCGCCGCCCAGGCGAGCGGGCCGGCCATCGGCCAGGACGAGATGCCCTTCCAGCGCAGGGAGTTCACGAACGCCCGGTGCTCCACCACGACCGCCTGCGGGTCCTGGCCCGCTGTGGGCAGCACGAACGCGGCGTTGTCCGGCGTCACCGCCGAGGTCACCGGCCGGGCGGGCCAGACGTCCAGCCGCAGCACCGGGACCGACGAGGTGGCGAGCACCGGCTCGGTCCGCTCGTCGGCCAGCACGACCGCGAGCTCGTACTGCTCGGCCATGGCCCGCACCAGGTACGCGGGCAGCGCGGGGTCCAGCGGGACGCACACGCCGCCGGCCTTCAGCACGCCCAGCACGGCGGCCGGCACCATCGCGGACTTCCCCGCGCACACCCCGACCCGGACCTCCGGGCCCACGCCGAACTCGGCCAGCCGCGCGGCGACACCGGTGGCGACGTCGTCCAGCTCGCGGTAGGTCCACCGCCGGTCGGCGTCCACGGCGACGGCGTCGGGCCGCTCGGCGACCCGGTCGGCGAACAGCTCGTGCACGCACCGCCGCACGGGCGGCGACAGCGCGGCCCGCTGGTCGACACCGGCCGACCGGAGTTCGGAGACCCGCAGGTCGGGGTTCTCCCCCACCTGCCGCAGCACGACCTCCAGCCGTTCCAGCATCGAGTCCACAAGGGACCCGTCGAACAGGTCGACCCGGTAGTCGGCCACGACCTCCACGCCCCGCGCGGTCTCGGTGAGCCCGAAGGTCAGCTCGACCTTCTGGCTCTCCAACCGCATGTCCCGCCGGGTGAAGGTGACCTCGCCGACGGCGCGCGGCGCGGGTTGCACGGTGTGGGTGAACATCACCTGGAACACCGGGTGGTAGCTGGGATCGCGGGTGACGGCGAGCGCGGCGAGCACGTCCTCCAGCGGCAGGTCCGGGTGGTCGTGCGCGTCGAGGACGTCGTTGCGGACCCGTTGCACCACCTCGGCGAACGTCGGGTCGTCGCGCAGATCGGTGCGCAGCACCACCGGCTTGACCAGGTACCCGATGAGCCCGGCGTGCGCGGTGCTGTCGCGCCCGGACAACGCCATGCCCATCAGCACGTCGTCGTTGCCGTAGTGGGCCAGCACGACGTCACAGGCGGCTTTGAGCGCCATGTACGAGGTCGCCCGGCCCCGGCGGGCCACCTGGCGGACGCGGTCGACCACGTCGGCCGGGATCAGCCGCGCGCGGCGCTCCCCCCGGTGGTCGGTGGTCATCGGCCGGGGGCCGACCATCGGCAGGTCGATCACCGGCGGCGCGCCGGCGAGCCGGGTGATCCAGTACTCGCGGTCGTCGCCGGCCTCGGGCAGGTCGCCGAACCGCACGGGCAGGTCGGGCAGGTCGCCGCCGCCGTACAGGGTGACCAGCTCGGCCAGGAAGACGTCGAGCGACAGGCCGTCGATGACGATGTGGTGCACGTTGACCACGAGCCGGTGCCGGTCGGGCCCCAGGCGCAGCAGCAGGACCCGGAACGGCGGCGCGGCGGCCAGGTCGAACGGCTGCTGCCCGAACCGGTGGCCGTCCTCCTCGGTACCGTCCACAACGGACAGTTCGACCGGGGTGGCGGGCTCGACGACGTGCAGCCCGTCGACCACGCGGGAGCGCAGCGGCTCGTGCCGCCGCACGATCCCGGTCAGGCAACGGCCGAGCAGGTCCACGTCCAGCGGGCCGTCGACGTCCACCGCGAACGGGTGGTTGAAGAACGGGTCGCCGGGACGGATCCGGGACAGCGTCCACAGCCGGCGCGCGGCCGGGGACAGGGGGAACCGGTCTGCGCTCACGGGGTCGCCTCCAACTGCGGCGCGCGGCGGGCGGGGATCGCGAACGCCAAGGCGCACAACAGCAGCGCCACGCCCGCGTAGACGATCGAGTCGGCGACGCCCAGCCAGGTGGCGGTCAGCCCGCCCAGCGCGACGCCGATCACCATGCTGGTGGTCATCACCGAGTTGAGCAGCCCGACGCCGCGACCGCGCAGCACCTCGGGCAGGTCCCGCAGCACGGTGTTCGCGATCGGCACCTGGAACAGGCTTGACCCGAGCCCGGAGACCAGGCACCAGGCCAGCACGGCGGTGATGCCGAACTGGCCGCGCACCCACTCGGTGGGCGCGAGCACCACCAGCGACACGCCGAACAGCGCCACCGTGGCCAGCAGCAGCCCGCGCACCGGGTACCGGCGGACCATCATCGGCCCCAGCAGCGCGCCGAGCACCGCGCCGCCGCCGAACAGCGCGTGCGCGAGCCCGTACTCGGCGGCCGGCAGCCCGAAGACGGTCAGCAGCTGGGCGTTGAAGTTCGTGGTGAACAGGCCGAGCACGATCATCATCGGCACCAGGAAGGCGAACAGGAACCGCAGCGTCGGCACCCGCAGCACCTCGCGCAGCCCCTCGCGCAGCGCGGCCCAGTACCGCTGCGGCGGGGCGTCGGACACCGGCACCGTCTTGAGCACCTTCATGCTGCCCAGCAGCAGCGCCGACACCACGAACGTCCCGGCGTTGATCACCAGCACCACCGGCACGCTGCCGATCGCGATCAGCACGCCGCCCAGCGCCGGGCCCACCAGGTTCAGCGTGTGGTTGGTGCTCTGGAACAGCGCCACCGCCGACGGGATGCTGTGCGCGCCCACGATCGCCGGGATGGCCGCGATCCGGGCGGTCTCGAAGAACGTCTTGCCCAGGCCCTCCAGGAAGATCAGCACGAGCAGCAGCGTCGTGGAGTGCAGGGCCGGGATCATCGCCAGCACGATCGCCACCCGGGCCAGGTCGGAGCCGACCAGCAGCACCCGCTTGGGCAGCCGGTCGGTCAGCGGGCCGGCGAACACGCCCAGCACGCCCGTGGGCAGCAGTTGGGCGATGATCACCAGCGCGATCAGCGCCGTCGGCGCGTCGGTCAGCGTCGCGGCGACGTAGATCAGCGTGATCCGCGCCATCGCGTCACCGAGGAACGACGCCACCACCGCCAGCCAGTAGCGGATGTACGTGCTGTCCTTGAGAAGCTCAAACATCCGATGCCACCTCGTGCAACACGGCCGCCAGGTGCTGCACGAGCGGGGGCCGCATCACGGTGTAGTGATTGCCGGGGGACTCGCGCACGTCGAGGTCGCGGGCCAGCGAGTGCCACGTCCGGAACGCCGCCCGGTCCTCCTGCGCCGCGTGGATCAGCGTCACCCGCCCGTCGAGCGGGCGCGGCCGGTAGGCCCACAGCAGGCGCAGGTTGGCCACCCACAGCTCCAGCACGGCGCCGATCTGCTCGCGCCCCGCGTCCGGCGGCAGGTAGTCGCCCGCCCGCGCCACGGCCAGCAGGTACTCCAGGTGCTCCTCGTCGGACATGGCCCGCAGGTCCTCGATCGTGCGCCTGCCGTCAAGGTAGTCCCACTGGAGGTTGGCCGCCACGGCCTCGACGATCTGCGCCCGATCGGGTTCGGGGCCGTCCTCCAGGTCCGGCGGGTGCGATTCGATCAGCACCACCGAGACCTGCTCGCCCTGCTCCTCCAGCGCGTGCGCGACCGCGTAGGCGTTCGCGCCGCCGTAGCACCAGCCGGCCAGCGCGTAGGGGCCTTCGGGCTGCGTCCGGCGGACCAGGTCGGCGTAGGCGCGGGCGCGTTCCTCGAAGGTGGCGAACGGCGAGCGCCCGTCCCGGGGCGGCGGCGAGGCCAGCGCGTACAGCGGGCGGTCGGCCGGTTCGAGCAGCTTGGTGAACGGCATGTAGCAGACCACCTCGCTGCCCGCCGGGTGGGCGAAGAACAGCGGCGGCACATCGGGTTTGCCGGCCCGCAGCTCGATCAGGTGCGCCCGGTCCTCCTCCTGGTAGCCCTCGCGCAGCAGCCGCGCGAACCGCTCCACGGTCGCGCCCTGGAAGATCGCCGCCATCGGCAGGACCTGGCCGAACCGGCGCTCGATCTCCGCGATCAGGCGCAGCACCAGCAGCGAGTGGCCGCCGAGGTCGAAGAACCGGTCGTGCAGGCCGATCGGCCCGGTGCCCAGCACCTCCTCCCAGACCCGCGCCACCTCCAGCTCCACCGGGTCGCGCGGCGCGGCGTAGTCCTCGCCGCGCTGCACCGACGGCCGGGGCAGCGCGCGGCGGTCGACCTTGCCGCTGGTGGTCAGCTCGAACCGCGGCACCGGGACGACCGCGGTCGGCACCATGTAGTCCGGCAGCGAGTCGCGCACCAGGGCGCGCAGCTCGGCGGTGCGCAGCTCCGGGTTGTCGGTCTCCACGTAGCCGACCAGCCGCCGGTCGCCGGGCCGGTCCTCGCGGACGACGGCGACGGCGCGCCGCACGTCCGGGTGGTCGGCCAGGCGGGCCTCCACCTCGCCCAGCTCGATCCGGTAGCCGCGCAGCTTGACCTGGTCGTCGTCGCGGCCCAGGAACACCAGGCTGCCGTCGGCCCGCTGGCGGACCCGGTCGCCGGTGCGGTAGAGCCGCGCCCCGGGCCGGCCGGACAGGTGGTCGGGCACGAACCGCTCGGCGGTGGCGGCCGGCCGGCCGCGGTAGCCGCGCACCACGCCGTCGCCGCCCAGGAACAGCTCGCCGGGCACGCCGACGGGGACCGGCGCGAAGTTCTCGTCCAGCACGTAGGCCCGGGTGTTGGCCAGCGGCGTGCCGATCGAGATCACACCGTCGGCCAACCGCCAGGTGGTGGACCAGATGGTCGTCTCGGTCGGCCCGTACACGTTCCAGGTGCGGCCCTCGGCGAACCGGTCGGCCAGCGCCCGCGGCAGCGCCTCGCCGCCGACGACCACCCGCAGCCCTCCGTCGTGCCGCCAGCCCGCTTCGACCAGCAGGTGCCACGTCGCGGGCGTGGCCTGCATGACGGTCGCGCCGACCTCGGTCAGCAGGGCGGCCAGCGCCCGGCCGTCCTGCGCCCGCTCCTTGGTCACCACGACGCACCGGCCGCCGGTGACCAGCGGGCCGAACAGCTCCAGCCCGGCGATGTCGAACGACACCGAGGTGACGGCCGGGAGCACGTCGCCGGGCCCGAGCCCGATCTCGTCGGCCATCGCGAGCAGCAGGTTCGCCACGCCCCGGTGCGGGACCTCGACGCCCTTGGGCCGCCCGGTCGACCCGGACGTGTAGATCACGTAGGCGAGCCGCTCGCCGTCGGCGGGCGGCCGGCGGTAGGCCCCGGTGGCGGCCGGCAGTTCGGTGAGCACGATCCGCGCGCCCGCGTCCTCGGCCATGTCGGCACGGCGGCGTCGCGGGTGGTCGGGGTCCAGCGGCAGGTAGGCCGCGCCGGACATCAGCACGCCGAGCAGCGCCACGACCAGGTCGCAGGACCTGGGCAGGCACACCGCGACCACGTCGTCCGGGCCCGCGCCCTGTTCTTGGAGAGCGCCCGCGACCCGTTCGGCCGCCGTGACCAGCTCGCGGTAGGTCAGGCGGTGGTCCCCGCTCGACACGGCGACCGCGTCCGGCGTGCGCGCGGCCTGCCGGCGGACCAGCTCGTCCACGGTCAGGTCCGGCTCGCGCTCGACGTCCGTGCGGTTCCACTCCACCAGCTGGCGGCGCGCCTGCTCACCGTCCACGAGGGACAGCTCGCCGACCGGGCGGTCCGGCGCGGCGACCGCCTGCTCCAGCAGCCGGGTGAGCTGGTCGGCCATCCGGACGACGGTGTCCTGGTCGAACAGGTCGGTGTTGTACTCCAGCAGCCCCAGGAAGGCGTCGCCGCCCAGCGCCTCGTCGTCGAAGAAGCCCAGCGTGACGTCGTCCTTGGCGGTGTGGTTGTCCAGCAGCAGCGACTCCTGCGTCAGGCCGGGCAGCTCGCCGCGCTGCTCGTGGTGGAAGTCCACGAAGATGAACGTGGTCTGGTAGATCGGGTTGCGGCTCGGGTCGCGGTCCACGTCCAGCTCGTCCAGCAGCACGCCGAACGGGATGTCGTTGTGGTCGAATCCGCCGTACATCGTGGCGCGCGCGGACCTGACCAGCTCCCGGAAGCCCTCGCCGGGATCGACCCGCACGCGCAGCGGCAGCATGGTGAGGAAGTAGCCGATCAGCGGCTCGGTCTCGGGGCGGCTTCGGGTGGACGACGTGGTCGCCACGATGATGTCGCGTTGGCCGGTGAGCCGGTGCAGCAGCAACTGCCACGCGGCCATCAGCGCCACGTTGACGGTGACCGACTCGGCGCGGGCGAACTCCCGCACGGCGGCGGTCAGCCCGGCGGTGAGCCGGAACTGGTAGCGCGCGCCGTTGAACGTCTGCACGGGCGGGCGCGGCCGGTCGGTCGGCAGCTCCAGCACCAGTTCCGCGCCTTCGAGGTGCTTGGTCCAGTACGGCAGGTGGCGCGCGGCCACCTCGTCCCGGATCCACCCCGGCTGCCACTCGGCGTAGTCGCCGTACTGGATGGGCAGTTCCGGCAGCTCGGGCGCGCGGCCGGCGGTGAAGGCGGTGTAGTACTCCACCAGTTCGTCGGCGAAGATGCCCAGCGACGCCCGGTCCCACACCAGGTGGTCGATCGAGCCGACCATCAGGTGGTCGCGTTCGTCCAGCCGGTAGAGCACGACCCGGAACAGCGGGCCGGTCGCGATGTCGAACGGCACCCGGATCTCTTCCTCGGCCAGGCGCAGCACCTCCCGCTCGTCGGCGACCTCGACGTGCCGGATCGGCACGTCGACCCGGTCGTGCACGACGGCGACCGGCACGTTCTCGGCGAGCTCGTAGGTGGTGCGCAGCGACTCGTGCCGCTGCACGAACGCCGTCACCGACCGTTGCAGCGCGTCGGTGTCCAGCTCGCCGCGCAGGCGGGTGGCGAAGAAGATGTTGTAGGCCGGGTCGGTCGGGTCGAACTGGTGGATCAGCCAGATCCGCTCCTGGTCCAGCGTGAGCCGGTGGGTGCGGCCGGGCGCGCGGCGCGCGATCGCCGGCCGGCGCGCCGGGTCGCGGCGCATCCGCTGGTCGAGCAGTGCCCGCTGGGCCGGGGTGAGGCGGGCCAGCCGGTCCGACAGGTCGGTCACGTCCGGGCTCCTTGGTAGCGGTCCTTGAGTTCGGTCAGGTGGCGCAACCCGTCGAGCACGGCGGCCGGTTCCAGGCCGAAGTCGACCAGGCACGCCGCCTCGTCCACGCCGAGGTCCACCAGGTCCTCGACCAGCGACTCGCCCTTGTCCGGGGTGCCCAGCAGCGCGAGGCTCTCGAAGTAGCGGTCGAAGGTGGCGGCCAGCATCGCCTCGCGGCCGGCGTCGTCCAGCTGGTTGTACTGGCTGTCGAAGTTGCCCTGCTGCGCCAGGAACGTGCGCAGGTAGGCGATCAGCGGGCCGCGGACCTGCTCGCGCACCACGTCCTCGTCCGCGCCCAGGAACGTGTGCACCATCGCGGTGACCCGGCCGTCGGCGTGCCCGGCCTCCTTGAGCGCCTCGCGGTAGGCGGTGATCTTGTCCCGCAGGTCGGCGGGCCGCTGCGCGACCAGGCCGGTCAGCACGTTCGCGCCGATCTCGCCGGCCCGGACGAACGTGTCGACGCTGCCCTGCGAGGAGATCCACAGCGGCAGCCGGGCCTGGCGCGGGCGGGGCAGGGTGCGCACCGGCACGCCGTCGACGTCGACGGTCTCCCCGGCCCACAGCCGCTGGACGGTCTCGATGGCCGCGAACATGTCGTCCTTGCGGCTCGCGTAGCGCTCGCGCCCGCCGGGTGCGATCACGAAGTCGTTGGGGTGCCAGCCGGAGGCGCAGGCGATCGCCACCCGGCCGTCGGACAGGTTGTCCACCACCGACCACTCCTCGGCGATGCGCACCGGGTGGTGCAGCGGCACGGCGACGCTGCCGGCGCGGATCTGGATCCGCTCGGTGCGCACCGCGATGGCGGCGGCCAGCACCGACGGGTTCGGGTACAGGCCGCCGAAGTCCACGAAGTGCCGTTCGGGCACCCAGATCCCGGAGAAGCCGTTGCGGTCGGCGTACTCGGCGCTGTCGAGCAGCAGCCGGTAGTTGTTCGGCCCCTGCGCCGAGCCGTCGCCGGAGAAGAAGAACAGGCTGAACTCCATGGTGCTGGAGCCGCGCCGGGTGCGCCGGGGCGCGGTGGCGGCGGGCTTCGCGGTCGGCGCCGCCACGTCCCGGTCCCGCATCGCCTGTTCCAGCGCGGCGCGCTGGGCCGGGCTCAGCGACGACATCCGCTCCCGCAAGTGCCGGAGGCGATCGTCAGACATCGGAGTCTCCGTTCAGGCGGGCCGCGACCTCGTCCGGCGAGAGGTTCTCGATCTCGCGCAGCAGCGCGTCGAACTCGTCCAGCCCGATCGCCTCCGCCTGGTGCGACCGGATCGCCGACGCCAGCCCGGTGACCGTGGGCGCTTCGAAGATCGCGCTCATCGGCAGGTCGCCGTGCACCTGGCGGAGCCGGGAGACGATCTGGATGGCGAACAGCGAGTTGCCGCCCAGCTCGTAGAAGTCGTCGTCCGGGTCGATCCGGGCCACGCCCAGGGTCTCCCGCCAGATCGTGGCCACGCCGCGCGCCACCTCGTCGTCCGGCCACACCTGCGCCGGGTCCCAGTCGGCGTCCGCGTCGGTGTCGCCGCTGACCGCCGCCACGAACGCGGACGCGGTCAGCTCGTCCCTCTGCGCCAACGAGTCGCTGAAGTCCACAGTGGACACGATGAGCCGGTTCAGGCCGGCCGCCAGCGCGGCGCGGGCCAGCACCACCCCCTCGGTGGCGGTGATGCCCTCGGCCAGGCGCTGCCGGCGGAACCGCTCCCGCACCTCGGGCAGGTCGGCCATCTGCCGCTCCAGCCAGTCGTCCCAGGACCACTGCGCCCAGTCGACCACCACCCGGTTGCGGGCCGGCGCGTAGGCGTCCAGGAACGCCGCCGACGCGCAGTTCTCCACCTGGCCGAAGCCGCCCAGCACGCCCGTGGTGGACGAGCACAGCAGCACGAACTCCACGTCCGGCAGCGCCTCGTCGATCTCCAGCACCGCCGCGACGTGCGCGCTGAGCACCTGTTCGGCCTGCTCGCGGGTCTTGAGCGCGATCAGGCCCGCGCCCCGCACGTCGGCCGCGTGCACGACACCGCGGATGTCGTGGCGGCGGGCCAGGTCGGCGATCCGGCCGGGCTCGGCGGTGACGACCTTCGCGCCCGACCGCGTCATGTCCTCGGCGAACGCGCGGCCGAGCTCGCCGTCCACGCCGGTCACCAGGTAGGTGGCGCCCTTCTGCCACGCCCGCGCGTCGGGCAGCGCGACCGGCGCGTAGGAGCGCGCCCAGCGCTGGTCGCCGCGCAGCGCCACCTGCTCCTCGCGCTGCGGCGCGGACAGCTCGGCCAGCAGCTGGTCCACCAGCCGCCACAGGTCTTCACCGCTGCGGGGCAGCGTCACGTCCACGCTGTGGCACGTCACGTTGCCGTACTCCTGCGCCAGGACCGTCGCCGCGCCCAGCACGGTCGCGCGTTCCGGCATGAGCACCGGGCCGACGTCCTGGAGGTCGTTGGTCAGCACGTCGATCCGCACCGGGTCCGGCCCGAGGCCGCGCGCGAGGTCCAACAGGCCGTGGAAGCCGTCGTCCTGGCTGGTGCGGTACCGGGTGGCGGCGTCGGCCCCGCTCTCGGCCCGGATGCTCCGGGCGTGCACCACCCGGTCCGGCCGGAGGTCCGGCAGGTCGCCGCCGGGCGGGACGAGCGTGACCTCGCCGGGCAGTTCGGCGGCGAGCGCCTCGGCCACGCCCAGCCCGTCGGCCAGCACCAGCCACTTGGCGGGTGCGAGCTTGCCGCGCGCGGCCCGTGACGGCAGCCAGACCGGGGCCGACGCCCACCGCGACGGCTCCCGCCGCGGCGAGGCCACCACCGGGGTCACCAGGTGTTCACGCCGCTGGAACGGGTAGGTCGGCAGCGGCACCCGCGACCGGCGCTCGTCGCCGTGCAGCGCGGCCCAGTCGACCTCGCCGCCGTGCTCCCAGACCGTGGCCAGCGCCTCCAGCACCGTGCGGCCTTCCGGCTCGCCACGGCGCAGGGTCACCGCCGTGGCGGGGCGGGCCGGGTTGGCCCGGGACAGTCCGCTGAGGACGCTGCCCGGCCCGACCTCGACCAGCACGGCCGCGCCACGGGCCAGCACGGCGTCCAGCCCGTCGGCGAACCGCACCGGCCGGCGGGTGTGGGTGACCCAGTACTCCGGGTCCACGGCCTGCTCGTCGGTGATCCACGTGCCGGTCACGTTCGACGCGAACGGCAGCCGGGGCTTGGCCAGGACCGCCGCGCGCAGCGCCCGGCCCAGCTCGGGCAGCGCGGGGTCGACCATGGCGGTGTGGAAGGCGTGCGAGGTCGGCACGTCCTTGACGATCAACCCCTTGGCTTCCAACAGCTCCCGGGCGTCGGCGACGGCGTTCTCGGGGCCCGCGACCACGCACCCGCCGGGCGCGTTGACCGCGGCGACGGTGACCGGTCCGGCCAGGCCCGCGAGCGCGGCGGTCGCGGCGGCCTCGTCCAGCGGGACGGCCAGCATCCGGCCGGGCGGCAGGTCCTGCATCAGCGCCGCCCTGGTCGCCACCACGCGCAGCGCGTCGGGCAGCTCGAACACCCCGGCCAGGCAGGCGGCGACCAGCTCACCGAGGCTGTGCCCGATCATCGCGCCCGGCCGCACGCCCCACGACTCCAGCAGCTTGGCCACCGCGTAGTCGACGCTGAACACGGTGGGCTGGGTGCGCAGCGTGGACCGCAGGTCGGCACCGCGGAACGCCACCTCGCGCACGTCCCAGCCCAGGTGCGGGCGCAGCAGCTCGGCGCACTCGTCCAAGGCGTCGCGGAACACCGGCTCGGCGCGGTAGAGCTGCTCGCCCATGCCGGTGTACTGGCTGCCCTGGCCGGGCAGCAGGAACACCACGGACGGCTCGCCGGCCTCCGTCCGGTGTGGACTCCCCAGCGCCTCGACGGCGCTCTCCGCGCTGTCGGCCACCACGGCGCGGCGGTGCGCGAACGCCGCCCGCCCCACTTGCAGGGTGTACGCGGCGTCGGCCAGGTCCACCGCCGGCAGGTGCCCGGCCAGCCGCCGCGACGCCTCGTCCAACGCCGTCGCGGTGCGCGCGGACAGCGGCAGCACGTGCAGGCCCCGACGGGTCGGCTCGGTGCGCCTGGCCGGCGCGGCCTGCACGACCACGTGGGCGTTCGTGCCGCCGATGCCGAACGAGCTGACGCCGGCCCGCCTCGGGTGCGCGGCCTCGGGCCACGGCACCGGTTCGGCGGTGACCCGGAACGGCAGCGCGTCCAGCTCCGGGTTGGGCCGGCGGAAGTGCGCGGTGGGCGGGATGACCCCGTTCTCCAGCGCCAGCGCGACCTTGATCAGGCCGGTGACGCCGGCGGCGGCGTCCAGGTGGCCGACGTTGCCCTTCACCGACCCGAGCACCCCGGGTTCGGCCCGCGTCCCGAACACCTCGGCCAGCGCACGGGCCTCGATCGGGTCGCCCAGCGGGGTCGCGGTGCCGTGCGCCTCGACGTACTGCACGGTGTCGCGGTCCACGCCCGCCACGGCCAGCGCCTCGTCCAGGACGGCGACCTGCCCGGTCGTGGACGGCGCGGTGAAGCCGATCTTGTCCGAGCCGTCGTTGTTGACCGCCGAGCCCAGGATGACCGCGTGCACGTGGTCGCCGTCGCGCACCGCGTCGGCCAGCCGCTTGAGCACCACGACCGCCACGCCGTCGCCGGAGGCGGTGCCGGTGGCGTCGGCGTCGAACGGCCGGCAGTGGCCGTCGGTGGAGTGGATGCCGCCCTCCTCGTGGAGGTGGCCGCGCGGCCCGAGCAGCCGGACCGCCGCGCCGCCCGCGACCGCGAGGTCGCACTCCAGGGTGAGCAGGCTCTGGCACGCCAGGTGCACCGCGACCAGCGACGACGAGCACGCCGTCTGCACGGTCAGGCTCGGCCCGGACAGGTTGAGCTTGTAGGACACCCGCAGCGCGGCCATGCCCGGGTCGTTGCCGATCCGGACCTGCATCGGGTGGGCGAACCCGTTGTCCGCCAGGCGTTCGGTGAGGTACGTGCTCTGCGATACGCCCGCGAACACGCCGGTCCGCCCGGTCGGCACGGGGTGCCCGGCGCGTTCCAGGGCCTCCCAGGAGCACTCCAGCAGCAGCCGCTGCTGGGGGTCGGTGACCTCCGCCTCGCTCCGGGTCAGGCCGAAGAACTCGGCGTCGAACAGCCCGAAGTCCGCGAGGGTGTGCGCGCTGCGCGTGTAGGACGGGTCGTCCACGAGTTCGCGCGGGACGCCCGCGGCGAGCAGTTCGTCGGCGGTGTAGTGGCTCAGGCCCTCCTCACCGGCCACCAGCATCGACCAGAACCGGTCGAGGTCCGGCGCGCCGGGGAAGCGCCCGCTCATCCCGACGATGGCGACGCCGTCGAGTTCGTCGTTCATGACCTGCGCTCCAAAGCCTTGGCGCACGAGCGGATCGTGGTCTCGTCCATCAGCAGCCGCAGCGACGCGGCCACCCCGAGCCGCTCGCGCATGGTCGCGGCGACCTGGGTGGCCAGCAGCGACTGCCCGCCCAGGTCGAAGAAGTCGTCGTCCAGCCCGATGTCGTCCACCCACAGGGCTTCCGCCCAGATCTCGGCGATCGCCTTCTCCAGCGGGGTGCTCGGCGCGGCGAACGGCTCGGCCAGGTCGGGGCGCACCCCGTCGGGTTCGGGCAGGGCGGCGCGGTCGACCTTCCCGTTGGCGGTCAGCGGGAAGGCGTCGAGTTCCACGAACACCGCCGGCACCATGTACTCGGGCAGCGTCCGCCGCAGGTGCTCGCGCAGGTCGGGCGCGGGCTCGCCGAGCAGGTAGGCCACCAGCCGCCGGTCGCCGGACTGGTCGGGCAGCGCGGTGACCACGGCGTCCTTGACCCCGTCGTGCGCGCGCAGCGCGGCCTCGACCTCGCCCAGCTCGATCCGGTGGCCGCGGATCTTCACCTGGTGGTCCAGCCGCCCGGTGTACTGGAGGTCATCCCCCACCGCGCGGGCGGTGTCGCCGGAGCGGTAGACGCGCCGGCCGGGCCGGTCCGGGTCGGGCAGGTAGCGCTGCGCGGTGAGCCCGGGACGACCCAGGTAGCCGCGCGTCACGCCGGTGCCGCCGACGTGGATCTCGTGCTCGACCAGCGTGATCGACTGGGTGGGCAGCGCACCGCCGATCATGCTGCCGGGCGCGGTGCCCAGGTCCTGCGCGGTGACCACCCGGAAGGTGGAGTGCACGGTCGTCTCGGTGATGCCGTACATGTTGACCAGCAACGGTTTGCGGTCGCCGTGCCGGTCGAACCACGGCCGCAGCGACGCGAACTTCAGCTCCTCGCCCGCGAACACCACGACCCGCACGGCCAGGCCCGAGGTGTCGAGGTCGACCAGCCGGTGGAACGCCGCCGGGGTCTGGTTGAGGACGGTGACGCGCTCGGCGCGCAGCAGGTCGCGGAACTCCTCGGGCGAGCGCTTCACCTCGTCCGGGACGATCACCAGCGTGCAGCCGTGCAGCAGCGCGCCCCACATCTCCCACACCGAGACGTCGAACGCGGCGGAGGCGAACAGCGTCCACACGTCCCGGGGGACGAAGCCGAACAGGTCGCGGGTCGCGGCGAGCAGGCCCAGGACGTTGCGGTGCTCCACCATCACGCCCTTGGGGCGGCCGGTGGACCCGCTGGTGTACATGACGTAGGCGAGGTTGTCGCCGGCCAGGCCCGCGACCTCGGGCGGCGTGCCCGGCCCGTCGGCCACGTCGGGCGCCACCACGTGCTCGACGTCGAGGTCCGCGGACCCGTCGCCGACCAGCACCCGCACGCCGGCGTCGGCGGCCATCGCGGCCAGCCGCTCGGCCGGGTGCGCCGGGTCCAGCGGCAGGTAGCAGCCGCCCGCCTTGAGGGTCGCGAGCAGGGCCACCACCAGCCAGGTCGAGCGGCGCACGCACACCGCGACCGGCACTTCCGGCCCCACGCCCAGCGCCCGCAGGCGGTGGGCCAGCCGGTTGGCCCGCAGCTCCAGCTCCCGGTAGGTCAACCGGTCCGCGCCGGAGACCACCGCGACGGCGTCGCCACGCGGTCCCACCTGCCGTTCGAACAATCGGTGGATGCAGTCGCTGTCGACGGACAAGGTGCATCCTTTCTGCGCTGTCGCGCCAGGAGAACACGGCCGGAATCCGGCGCGGACGAATTGGTCCACACCTTGCCGGGTACCGCGGGAATGTCACTGGTTGCGCGTTGAACAACAATCACGAACGCACGCGGAATTGTCCGACGCGGCGCGCGGCGGACCGGTCCTGATGAGTTCCGCGGTGCTACCCGGCGAGCCGGGCACGCACTCCGGCCGGGCGCAGGTCGACCCAGACGCGGTCGATGCGGGCCAGGCAGTCGTCTTGCGAGCCGGTCATCCCGGCGTCGGCCCAACCAGGCGGGAGATCCGCGCCGGCGGGCCAGATCGAGTACTGCTCCGCGTCGTTGACCACGACGCGATACGTGGACGCCCCCATTTTTGCCCCCTTCGCGGCCGTCACCCGGATGTCACCGTCAAGCCCCCGCTTGACGCAGCCGAGTGATTTGCCCCGCACATCGGACTGTGCCCCACGCACACGGCGCAAGTCAACCCACCGACAGGACGCGGTCGACTGCGTACGGGAATACGAATACACAGGTGGATGAATCTCGTTCACACATTCCGCATCCCATGTCCTGATGATCGGACGCGCACCCGGCAGCACCCGGAGCAGGCCATTCGCCGAGGCACCCGGGCACCGGTCGAGACGGGGCCGGCCCCGTTCGACGCAGTCCGGACCAGCCGGATGGAGGTCGCGCGGGTTCCCAGGACGTGGGAGCCCCGGCGGCACGGCACAGCGGTGGCCCGGGGATCGTACGGGTCCGGTCGGGCGCGGCTCAGTGCCGGCCGAGCAGGAGGTCCGGGAGGCGGGTGAGGGCGCGCCGGAACGGGCCGCTGTCGCCGAACAGGCGGCCGTGCACCAGGCCGCCCTCCATCAAGGCGAACGCGTCCTCGGCGGCGGTCCGCGCGTCCTCGCCGGAGCGGCCGCCCCGGCGCGCCGCGTCGGCCATCGCGCCGATCCACAGCTCGGCGACCCCGGCCGCCCGCCGCCGCACGGCCTCCGGGACGCCGCCGAGCGTCATGCTGTCCATCACGCAGGACAGCAGGCCGCCGCCGTACAGCCCGCCGATCAGCCGTGCCGACCGGGTGATCCCGGCGCGCGGGTCCGGGTCGTCCCGCAGGGGTGCCAGGGCCTCGACGAACAGCCGTTCCACCCGTTCCAGCACCGCCTCGGCCATCTGCGCCTTGCCGTCCGGGAAGCGGTGGTAGAGGCTCGCCCGCCGCAGGCCCGCGGCCTCGGACAGGGCGCCCAGGGACGCGCCCTCGTAGCCGGCCGTGCGGAACACCTCGGCCAGCCGGTCGCTCAGGTCGTCGTCGCGCACGGACGGGGGACGCGCCATCCCCCATGGATACCGAACGTACGGTCAACGCGCAAGAGAACGTCCCGTCCGGGTGCTGTCTGCCGTCTCACGTTGCTTTACCGATCGTTCGGTAATAGCTTGGCGGTTGTCGCCACCCGACGACCACCGGAGAGGACACCGAGATGCCGTACATCACCGTGGGACGCGAGAACAGCGCCGACATCGCCCTGCACTACACCGACCGGGGCACCGGCCGGCCTGTCGTGCTCATCCACGGCTACCCGCTGTCCGGCGCCTCGTGGGAGAAGCAGGAGCAGGCCCTGCTGGACGCCGGCCACCGGGTGATCACCTACGACCGCCGGGGCTTCGGCAAGTCCGACCAGCCGAGCACCGGCTACGACTACGACACCTTCGCCGACGACCTGGCCGCCGTGCTCACCGCGCTGGACCTGACCGACGTCACGCTGGTCGGCTTCTCCATGGGCACCGGCGAGGTCGGCCGCTACCTCGCCCGCCACGGCGCGGGCCGGGTCGCCAAGGCGGCGTTCCTGGCGTCGCTGGAGCCCTTCCTGCTCAAGACCGACGACAACCCCACCGGCGTCGACGGCAGCGTCTTCGACGGCATCCGGGCCGCTGCCAAGGCCGACCGCTACGCCTGGTTCGACCAGTTCTACCGAGACTTCTACAACCTCGACGAGAACCTGGGCAGCCGGATCAGCGAAGCCGCCGTGCGCACCAGCTACGCCGTGGCCGCCGGTGCCGGGGCCAAGGCGTCCTGGGCCGTGGTGTCGACGTGGCTGACCGACTTCCGCGACGACGTCGCCAAGGTCGCCGAGACCGGCGTGCCCGTGCTGATCGCGCACGGCACGGCCGACCGCATCCTCCCGATCGACGCGAGCGGGCGCGAGTTCGCCAAGCGCCTGCCGGCGGCCCGGTACGTCGAGATCGAGGGCGCGCCGCACGGGTTCCTGTGGACCCACGGCGACGAGATCTCCGACCTGCTGGTGAGCTTCCTCGCCGACTGACCCGCCGCCGGCTGGACGCCCTCGGTCCCCTGGCGACCCAGGGGACCGAGGGCGTCCAACGCCGTCCGCGCTAGCGGGGCGGGGTGGCGAAGACCAGGCCCTGGCCGGGGCTCGACGCGAAGCCGCGGTCGTCACGGGTCACGATCTTCACCCGGTGCTGGCTGTCGGGGGCCAGGCCGGTGAGGGTCGTCTGCTTCTCCGGTACGAACGCGACCTTGACCCCGTCGAGGTACACGTCGTGGCCCCTGGTCTCGAACCACCACGGGACCGACTGCCAGGCCAGGGTGACCGTGGTCGGCGTCGACGCCGTCACGTGCAGCCCGGTCGGCCGCACCGGTCGTTCGATGATGATGCCCTCCACCCACAGGGTGCCCAGCACGTCGCCCTGGCCCGGCGCGAGCGTGCACGTCGTGGTGATCGTGCCCAGCGGCCTGCCGTCGGCCAGTTCCGGGCGCAGGCTCAGCTCCAGGTCGCCCAGGCGGATCACGTGGTCGCCCGCTCGCCGGAAGAACATCAGCGCCGGGAAACCGCCGGCGGCGCGCAGCGAGAAGCCGCTCCCGCCGACCCTGGTCGGGGCGAAGGTCAGGCCCGCCTCGGCGGTGTGCGTCCCGCTCGGCCCGTCGAAGGTCGCGCCGAGCGTCGCGGTGCTGTCGCCGTCGATCCGCAGCCCGCCGCCCAACCCGTTGCCCGGCCCGCCGCTCAACCCGTTGCCCAGCACCGCCGGGTCGCCGCCGAGCGACACATCGACGTCGATGTAGGTGTAGTCGCCGTACGCGGTGCTGTTGGGCTTCCAGGTGTCGTCGGGCAGCCCGCCCTTCACCTGGGCCCGGACGGGCAGGCTGTGCCCGTTGGGCAAGGCGCACCGGTAGTCGAAGCCCGCCTCGACCGGTCCGGCCGCCGCCGGGCCCGCCACCGCGACGACCGCGCCGGAGCAGAACAGCCCCAGCACCAGCGACCTGATCGCGAAACGCCGTGCTCTGCTGGTAGATCGCACGAGATTCCCCTCTTCCCGCCGAAGTACAAGCCCGATGGTCCGTGCGCCCGCTGCCCAGGATGCCACCGGCGCGCCGCCGGCCGGGGGGCGTTCGCGCGATCCGGTGCGAGCCCGCGAATCCCCGACGACAGGGCGCGGCGTGAACCCGAAGTCTCGCGTGGCGGCCCCGCCACGAGGGGTCTGCCGTCTGCTAACGGCGTCATCGCCGCACCACGCGCTCCCGCCGCCGCCGGCGCACCGCCCGGCCCGCTTCGGGGTGCCGCCATTCGCGCTAACACCTGCGAGGGAACGTTGTCACCTCGATCTTGACCAGGCCCGACGGGCGTGGTGAGGATCTGCCCGTGCCGCCGCACGCCGAGGAACGGATTTGCCGATGTCACGCAGACACCTGGGTGCCGTGCTCGCCGCGGTGCTCGCCGCCGGGTTGGTCACCGCCGGTGCCCACGCCTCCCCGACGCAGCCGGCGGTGGGCGAGCCGCGCACCGAGGACGGGTGCGCCCGGATCGAGAAGTCGTTGCCGGTGCTGTCCGACTGGCCGGCGGTGGACAGCCGCGTCGGGTCCGGCGCGGGCGACGAGCGGAGGATCCGCAAGCTCCTCGGGTCGATGACCCTGGCCGAGAAGGTCGGCCAGATGGCACAGGCCGAGATCGGGACCATCACGCCGGACGAGGTGCGCGAGTACGGCATCGGCTCGGTCCTCAACAGCGCGGGCTCGTGGCCGGGGCTGGACAAGCACGCCGCTCCCGGCGCGTGGCTCGCCCTCGCCGATTCGTACTGGAACGCCTCGACCACCTCGCGCACCCGCGTGCCGGTGATCTGGGGTACCAGCGCGGTGCACGGCCACAACAACGTCTACGGTGCGACGGTCTTCCCGCACAACATCGGTCTGGGCGCGGCGCACGACCCGTGCCTGGTCCGCGAGATCGGCGAGGCGACGGCGGAGCAGCTGCGCGCCACGGGCCAGGACTGGGCGTACGCGCCGGGGCTGGCCGTGCCGCAGGACGACCGCTGGGGCCGCACCTACGAGGGGTACTCCGAGGACCCGAGGATCACCCGCGCGTACGGCTACGAGGCCGTGAAGGGCCTTCAGGGTGCGGACCGGCGGCGGGTCGGCGTGCTGGCCACGGCCAAGAACTTCGTCGGCGACGGCGGCACGCTGCGCGGCCGAGACCAGGGCGTGACCCCGTCCTCCGCCGCCGAGATGATCAACCTGCACGGGCAGGGCTACTACGGCGCGCTGGCGGCCGGGGCGCAGACCGTGATGGTGTCCTACAGCAGTTGGGCCAACGCCGAGGTCGGGATCGACGAGGGCAAGCTGCACGGCAGCAAGACGACCATCACCGACGTGCTCAAGGGCAAGATGGGCTTCGACGGCCTCGTCATGACCGACTGGAACGGCATCGGCCAGGTCCCCGGCTGCTCGAACTACTCGTGCCCGCAGGCGATCAACGCCGGCATCGACGTGGTGATGGTGCCTACCGACTGGAAGGCGTTCATCGCCGACACCGTCGCCCAGGTCGAGAGCGGGCAGATCCCGTTGTCCCGCATCGATGACGCGGTGACCCGGATCCTGCGCGTCAAGCTGCGCGCGGGCGTGCTGGACGGTGTGCAGCCCTCGGCTCGCGCGGGTGCCGGGTCCGCGAAAGCCTTGGCAGCGCGCAAGGTGGCCCGTGAAGCGGTGCGCGAGTCCCAGGTGTTGTTGAAGAACAACGGCGGCGTGCTGCCGCTCAAGCCGCGCTCCAAGGTGTTGGTGGTCGGCAAGAGCGCGGACAGCCTCCAGAACCAGACCGGCGGCTGGACGTTGTCCTGGCAGGGCACCGGGAACGCCAACGCGGACTTCCCCAACGGCACCACGATCCTCGGCGGCCTGCGCGAAGCGCTGGGAGCGCAGAACGTCGTGTTCTCCGAAACCGGTGACGTGGACCCGGCCGGGTTCGACGCGGTGATCGCGGTGATCGGCGAAACCCCGTACGCCGAAGGCACCGGCGACCTGGGCCGGCGCAGTCTGGAGGCGGCGAAGCTGTACCCGCGTGACCTGGCCGTGCTGGACAAGGTCCGGGGTCGTGGCGCGCCGGTCGTCACCGTCTACGTGTCCGGCCGGCCGTTGCACGTCAACAAGGAGCTGAACCGCTCGGACGCGTTCGTGGCGTCGTGGCTGCCCGGCACCGAGGGCGGCGGCGTCGCGGACCTGTTGGTGCGCGGACGTCACACGTACCCGGGCTTCACCGGCACCCTGTCCTACTCGTGGCCGCGCAGCGCGTGCCAGACCTCGCTCAACCCCGGCCAAGCGGGCTACGACCCGCTGTTCAAGCCGCGCTACGGCCTGAAGTCGTGGCAGCGCACCACCATCGGGCAGTTGGACGAGTCGTCGCCGGCGGCCGGGTGCGACGACGACGGTGGCGGCGGCACGGCGACCGAGGACCGGCGGCTGTACGTGGCCGGGGACGTCGCGCCCTACCGGGGCTACATCGCGTCGCCGGACAACTGGGACGGCACCGAGATCGGACCGGACGGCACGGCCGCGCACAGCTCGATCGCCATCACGCCGGCCGACGTGAACGCGACCGGTGACGGGCTGCGGGGGACGTGGCCGGGCACCGGGCCGGGGCAGGTCTTCCTGGCCGACCCGGCCGGTGGCACGGACCTGCGCGGCTACCTCAACGCGAACGCCGCCGTGGTGTTCGACGTGGTGGTGCACCGGCCGCCGGCCAACCGGACGGCGTTGGGCGCGCACTGCGGGTGGCCGTGCCTGGCCGAGGTCGACGTCACCAAGGTGCTCACCGACCTGCCGGTGGGCACGCGGTCGACGGTGAAGATCCCGGTCTCGTGCCTGGCGGCGGCCGGGCTGGACCTGGAGAAGGTCAACATCCCGTTCCTGGTGTTCACCGACGGCCCGTTCGAGGCGTCCTTCGCGAACGTCCGCTGGGTGCCGAAGGCCGCCCAGGACCCGGACGCGAAGACCTGCGCGGACGTGGGCTGACGTGCTGAGGGCGGGGCGCGGACACCACCGCGCCCCGCCCCCGGGCCACCGCAGGAGCGGCGGGCCGTGATCACCGCGCAGCCGCGGCGGGGCTCACGCCCGCCCGTCGGCGAGGTCTTCCAGGCCGCGCCGGTCGAGCACGTCGAGCCGCTGCCCGTCCGCCGACTCGGTGCGCTTGACCAGGCCCTTGCGCTCCAGGTGACCCATCGTCTTGCGGAGCTTCTCGGTCGCCAGCGAACCCTTGCCCTTGGCCGCGAACTCGGTCTTCTGCTCGACCGCCAGGGTCGGCGCGACGGCCTTCTTCCACGCGCTGAGCAGGGCGGAGCGCGGCACGGACGGCGCGCCGCCGGCCACGTCGAGGATGATCCCGGCCAGCACCCGCCCGAGGTCGTCCTGGGTCGCCGAGCGGCGCTTGACCAGTTCCTCCACCGACGCGCGCGGCTCGCCCTCGGACGTGCCGGGCACGTCCAGCCCCGCCAGTCGCGCCCACAGCGCCTCGTCGGCCGCGGTGGGCTTGTACCCGGCGTCGAGCACGGCGGCGCGGTGGGTGTCGATGGCCGTGCCCAGGGCGAGCACCAGGTCGGTCAGCTCGTCGCGGACGTCGTCGCCGCGCAGCCGGCGGGCGGCCTGCGCGATCTGGCGGTGGTGCTCGCGCAGCAACGTCTCGAAGTGGGCGGTCTTGCTCGCCTTGGTGGCGTCCTCGGCCGCGTCGAGCTGGTACTCGGCCTGGGTGATCTCCCCCGACGCCGCCCGCGCCCGTGCCTTGGCGCGCACGGCCGTGCGGTGCGTGCGGGCCACCGCGATCCGGTCGAGCATCGCCCGCATCACCCGGTCGGTCTGCTCGACGTGGGTTTCGGCGGCGAGCAACCGCCACGCGTCGTCGTCGCGGTTGCGCAGCACGTCGTTGATGTAGTGGTAGGCGGCCGAGTCGTCGTCGGGCGGGTAGGGCAGTGTCACGTGTCGATCCTCGGTAGTGGGGTGCGCGGGACCCCAGCGGGGACGACAGGGCCGGTGACAAGGGTGCCTGGCCTGGTCGGCGAGCGCGGTCGCGGGGTGGTGTGCACGGAGCTGCGCACCGGGTGGTACGGCCCCGGCGAGGCCGGACGGGTCAGTGCCGGCTGAGGTCGAGGCCGTTGACCGGGCGCACGCCGTCGGCGAAGCGGAACTCAACGGTGGGCGCGAGGCCCTACAGGTTCCGGAAGTGCTCCCGTGCGAAGTCGGAGAGTCGTTGCGCCGCGACGGAGAAGTAGGCGTCGGCGCGCCAGACGAGGGTGAGGCTGCGGTAGCAGTCCGGGGCGTCGAGGTGCAGCCAGACGCCCCGGGCGTGGGCCTCGGGCCGGCGGGAGAACTCGGGCACCAGGCCGACGCCGAGGCCGGCGACGATCAGCTCGCCGGTGGCGCCGGGTTCGTCGGTCTCGCAGGTGTAGTCGGGGTGCAGGCCGGCCGCCGCGAACACCCGGTCGGCCAGCTCGCGCGGCCAGTAGCCGGGGCGGGTGGTGACGAACGGCTCGCCGGCGACGTCCGCCAGCCGGACCCGGCCGCGTTCGGCGAGCCGGTGGCCGGGCGGCACGGCGAGCAGCACCTCCTCGCGCAGCAGTTCCGCCGTGCGCAGGTCCGGGCCGGGCAGCGGCTGGGAGGCGAAGCACAGGTCGACCTCGCCGGCGCGCAGCTGCTCGGCCATGGCCGGGGCGGAGGACTGGTACAGCCGGATGTCCACGCCGGGGTGCTCGGCGCGGAACCCGGTGAGCAGGCCGGTGAGGGTGAGCAGGGTTTCGGCCGCGACGGCGACGTGGCCGCGGTCGGGTTTCCACCTGGTGCGCCACGACGAGGAGGACGCGCTGCCGCTGCCCCGCGACGAGCGCGAACTGCCGTTGCTGATCGCCGACCGGGCCTTCGCGGCGGACGGTTCGCTGCGCTACCCGTCGCTGGACCGGTCGCTGACCACCGTGCCCGGCGTCGAGGAGGACTACGTCGAGGGCGTGCTCGGCGACGTGATCCTGGTCAACGGCGCGCCGTGGCCGGTCGCCGAGGTGCCCGCGACCAGGCACCGGCTGCGGCTGCTCAACGGCTCCAACGCCCGCCGCTACGACCTGGCGCTGGACCCCCGCCACCCGGCGGCGGCGCGTTCACCCAGATCGGTTCCGACCAGGGCCTGCTCGACGCACCCCAGGTGCACGACCACGTGCCGATCGCCCCGGCCAAGCGGTACGACGTGGTGGTCGACTTCGGCCGCTACCCGGTCGGCACCGAGGTGACCCTGGTCAACCGCCTGGGCGCTGGCCCGGCCGCGCACGTGATGCGGTTCCGCGTCGCCCGCCGCGCCACCGACGACACCCACGTCCCGGACCGGCTGGCCGACCTCGACCCGCTCACCCGCGACAGGCGGGCGTGACCAGGGACTTCTCCTTCCGCGGCGGCCTGGTCGGCGGCCGGCACGGCTGGACGATCGGCGGTGAGCCCGACGCGCCGTCCCGGATCGACGCCCGCCCCCGCCTGGGGGACGTGGAGATCTGGCGCTTCGTGGTCGACCTGCACCACCCGGTGCACCTGCACCTGGTGGACTTCCGGGTCCTCTCCCGGGGCGGCCGCGCGCCGGCACCGCACGACGTGGGCCGCAAGGACACCGTCGACCTGCGCCCCGGCGAGGCGGTGGAGGTGATCGCGCGCTTCGACGGCTACCGAGGCCGGTACATGTTCCACTGCCACAACGCCGAGCACGAGGACATGGTCATGATGGCCAACTTCGAGACGATCTGACCACGCTGCCCCGTCCACGAGGACGCGACGGCCGGCGGGCGGGGTATCCGCCGGCCGGCCGTCGCTTCCGTGTCACGCGGTCCGCGCCGCGCGGATCAGCCTTCGAACGCGGTGGCGGCCCCGTAGTTGCACATGCTCGGTGCCATCACCTCCTGCGGGCTGCCCCAGCCCGCGCACCGGTACGAGGAGTGGCCGTACCAGTCGTGGCCGAACTCGTGGGCGGCCAGCAGGGCGTCGTCGTTCACACCGCCCATGTAGAGCGCGATCCGCTGGCCCTGTCCCCAGTTGCAGCCCACGACCCGGCTGCCGCCGCCGCAGTCGGCGATGTAACCGTTGCGGCACTCCACCGGGGTGCCGCTGGCGCTCTCGGTCAGCCCGTTCCAGGCCCGCGCGCCGGTGCGGATGGCGGACGCGTAAGCCGAGCAGGAGCTGAGGATCCGGTAGGTCCGCGCGCGCGGCACGGGCCACCCGGCCGCCGGGGCGGCGGAGAGCAGGTTCGCGGGCGCTCCCGCGACGTCGACGACGCTGGTCGCGTGGCCTTCGACGGTGAACGAGCCGTGCGAGTTCGGCGCGACGAGCACGGCGACGACCAGGGCCAGCAGGGCAGGTGCCAAGAACAACTTCTTCACGTTGCTCTTCCTTTCATTGCAGGGACCCGACGCGTTGCAGGGCACATCGGGCGTATTCGAAGCTAGCGAATTGACCGGACCACCCTCAACCCCTCGGCAGAGTTCCGCCCACTCCGCGCAAGATCTCCACCACATGCCCGTGAACAGCTGTTACGTGAGATTGAGGCCCCACCCGGGATAGCCGGTGTGAATTTAACAAGTCAACCCGACAATGCCACGCCACCACGAATAGGGCACATATCGGCCCTTTGCGACCCGTAGCTCCGCCGTTATCTCCGGGTAGTGCCGGTCGTTGCGGTAGGTATACCCGGTCAGGTCGGGCGGATCCACTCCTGCGGGTGGCGGTCGGCCCGGCTCGCCTCGTCGGCCTGCGCCGCGTTGTAGAGGGCCCACCCGGTCGCCGTGACGGGGTCGTGCTCCGCGCTCGCCGCGACGGCCGCCAGCGCGTGGGCACGGGCCGCCGCCGCGCGTTCCTCGCCGGTGTCGGCGTCCCGGCGACGCATCTCGGCGTGCAACCGCTCGATCACGTCCATCGACTCGGGCAGCGGCAGGCATCGCCGCCACCGCAGGTGCAGGGCAGCACGGTACTCGGCGTGCGCACGGGCCAGCGGCTCGTCGCCGGGCACCACGCCGTGCGCCCGGCAGGCCCGCTCGGCGACCGCGCGCGCCGGCTCGTGCGACGGTTCGTCACCGGGCCGCAGCCACGCCCGGGGGTTCGCGGGCCGGAACCGCTCCGGGCCGACGACCACCGCGGCGGGCAGCTCCCGCGTCGGCCAGTCGCCCGGGAGTCGAACGCCGGAAAACCGTTCCAGGAAAGCCAACCCGGCGGCGCGGGGCCGCTCCCCGAACGGCAACCCGTCCAGGTACGGTCGCGCCGCGTCCGGCCGGTCGCCACCGCGTGCCGCGCCGCCGAACTCCAGCGCCGAGAGCACCCGGCCGTCGCACGCCACCATCAGGAGGCTGTCGTACTCGACGTTCCAGTACACGCTCGCCGCGACCGTCCCGACCGACAGCGCGGCGAGGACGTCCCGGCCCGCGCCGTGATAACCGTTCTCCTCCCCCAACAGCGCCCACCCGTCGACGTGGTCCGCGACGACAAGCGGCAACTCATCCGGAAACGCCGTGGTCGCCGCCCTGGCCACGTCGACCAGCGTCGCGGCGTGGCCCATGAGCGGGGCGTCGAACCGGTCCGACGCCTCGGCCACGGACAACCCGCGCACCACCGTCAGGCACATCGCCTCCGACGGCCACGCTCCCCCGGCAGCCGCCAGGGCGGCGTAGTACCCGACCGCGTCGGGACGCACCACAGGCTCAGGCAACATCCCGCCACCCTAGGCGCGTGGCCCTCTACCGAGTGCGGACCTGGCCCAGGGCCGCGAGGACGGCGTCCACCCGCCCGTCGAGCGGTCCGTCGAGTTCCAGCACGGCAGGTCGGTCCACGCGTCCAGCGGATCGGCGTGCACCAGGTCCAGCAGCGCCTCGTTCATCGCCGACCGGAGACCTGGCACCGCCTCGGCCGCCCGGATCACCACGGCCGACCGGCGATCAGTCCCACCAGAACGTCCACGAGTGGTCGCCGACGAGACGTTCGGCGTACCTCGCGAGCGTGTGCGGCTCGTCGTCCTGCCAGATGTTGTCCGGGCACAGCGCGAAGTGCTCGGCGGCGACCGCCAACGCCTCATCACGGGTGGTGGGCGGCGCGGCGACGGAGAGCAGCAGGGTCGCGAACCCGACCGCGACGACCCGCGCGCCGAACCGCTCCTCCCAGCTGCGCAACACCGCCGACAGTTCCGCGGTGTCGTCGGTGTAGTTGGTCGGCCCCTGCCACCCGACCACCGTCACGGCGTCGGCCGCGCGGCCGACGGCGACCAGGCCCAGCCGCACCGACGGGTGGCCGGCCAGGATCTCCTCGGCCAGGCCGTCGGCGATCCGGCCGGCATCGGCGCTCACCGGCCGGCCGGGCGCGAGCCCCGGCCACCGGCTGCCGTACGGGGCCGTCACCGCGTCCCGCTCGGCGGGCGTCGCCGTGTCGTCGAGCGCGTCCTCGACGTGCTCGCCCCACCACCGTTCCAACAACCGCGCGGGGTCGTGGCCGGCGGGCGACGACATCCGGCCGGGCGTCACCTCCCCGTTGCCCCACGGCCGGTAGTCGGCGTCCTCGTCGTCCAAGGCGTCCAGCAGCAACGGCCACAGCCCCGACCGGTCGTGCTCGGCACGCAGCCGGGCCCACAGGCCTGCGGGTGCGGGCCCGTCGCTCAGCCAGAACCCGGGCCGGCCGCCCGCGTCGTCCGCAGCGGCGACCGAACGGCCCGGCGGCAGCGGGACCGACAACGTCCGACCCACGTCGACGCCCCCGGCGAACAGCGCCCGGAGATCGTCGGGCAACGGCGGTTCAGAGATCATGCCGCGGATCGTAGGCGGCGAGCACGACCCGCGGACCCACCTTCAGCGTGATCCTGCGGTCCCCTGGACCTCCGGGTAGTGCTCGACGTGAACGGCCCGGGTGAACTCGTCGCCGTCTTGGCGGTGACAGCGGTAGTACACGTAGTACTGGCCGTGCGGCGCGGCGCGCGTTCCCGCCGGGTAGGGCTTCTTGTACTCCTCCACGACGTACGGGGTGAGCTGCGCCGTCCTGGCCGAGAGGTAGAACTCGGGCGGCGTGAAGTGGTCCCACGCGGCAGCGAACCCGCCGGCCTCGGGTGCGTGCGGGTCGAACTCCCCCTGGCCGTCGAGGACGACGACGAACATCGCCCGCACCTCGCGGGCGATCGGACGGCAGGCGACCACCAGCTCGTCGAACAACCGGAACCCGTCCTCGACGGCCGTCGCCTCCACGTAGTCGTCGCCGACGAGATCGTCCACGTGCACCGAGTCGAAGCCGAGCTCCCGGTAGTGCCGCCCCGCCAAGGCATCGCGAGCCCACTCACCGATCACGGTTCCTCCCCCGCCGACATGTCGATCACCGCCCACGCTGCCACACGCCCGTCCGACGACCACCACGATTTTCCGGGCGGCCTCCAGCCGGAGCGCGCCGGGAATCCGCTCCTGAACCGGGCCTGCCGGCCAGGCGACCACCGCCACCGGGACCTTGCCGAAACCGCACGGATCGGTGCCGGCACGGGACACCTCTGGTGAGACTGGCGGCAACCCGACAGCGAAGAGCCCTCGATGAGCACCGCCG
Organism: Saccharothrix espanaensis DSM 44229; assembly: GCF_000328705.1. Lineage (NCBI taxonomy): Bacteria > Bacillati > Actinomycetota > Actinomycetes > Pseudonocardiales > Pseudonocardiaceae > Saccharothrix > Saccharothrix espanaensis. Next base: position 5,347,696 of record NC_019673.1, read on the forward strand.
ACTCGGTCACGTCCTGCTGGTCCGCCGCACCGCCTGACCCCCGACGGAAGGAAACCGCCATGCCCACCCGACGACACGACACCCCGCCGCCCCGGACCGGCGGCAGCGAGACCGAGGTCCTGCGCGGCTTTCTCGACTACCTCCGGACCTCGATCGCCACCAAGGTCGACGGCGCACCCGAACCGCACGTCCGCACGGCGGGGGTGCCCTCCGGCACCACGCTGCTCGGCCTGCTGACCCACCTGACCGCCGTCGAACGCTCGATGTTCCTCGGCGACCAGGTCACCGACTGGCAGGCGACCTTCCACGCCCCGCCGGACGACAGAGCCGCCGACGTCCTCACCCGCTACCGGACGGCGGTCCGACGCGCGAACGAGGTGCTCGACACCTGCGCCGACCTCGACGCGCCGGTCCCCCGACCGGGCCGGCCCGCACCCAGCGTGCGCTGGGCCCTCGTCCACCTGATCGAGGAGACCGGCCGGCACGCCGGCCACGCCGACATCCTCCGCGAACTCATCGACGGCTCCACCGGACGCTGACCCGCGGGTGGCCCGCCCAGGACGACGGCGAGCCACCCGCCGGACACCTCAGACCAGATCGGCCAACAACCGCGCGAAGACCTCCGGCCGGCTGAAGTAACCGACGTGCGAGGCCGCCACGGTGCGCACCTCGAACGGGTTGCCCGGGGTCACCTCGTCCGCCTTGCGGATCATGAAGTCCTGGACGGCCGGCGTGATCGCCCGGTCCTCGGACAACCGCACGTAGGTGTGCGGGACGCGCCCCCACCCGTCCGCGCGGACCACCGCCGCCGGCTCCAGCACCGAGTGGTTCTCGTCCGGGTCCAACGAGTCCAGCAGCACCCGGAACAGATGGTCGTCGGCATCGGCCATGATCGCCGCCTTCAACTCGGCGAACAGCCCAGCATCGGCGTGCGCGGCACGCCAGTTCAACCGCGTCACACCGGGATCACGCACACCCGGCACGGCGATCCGCGCCGCCGCCGCGTCCAGCAGGTTGTCGTCGACGACGTCCCACGGCCCGGTGAGCATCGCCGGATCGGCCAGGCACAGCGCGGACAGGTACACCACGCGGTCCAGCAGGTCCGGCACGGCGTTCGCGACGGCGCTGATCGTCAGACCGCCGAGGCTGTTGCCGACCAGCACCACCGGACCCAGCTCGGCGAGCCGCCGCACAACACCCGCCACGTGCCGCACGTTGTCCTGCAACGTGACGCCACGCACCGGGGACGGCGCGGCGGCCAGCGCCGCCACGTCCTGGGGCTGCCGGAAGTAGGCGGCCGGACCGCCGGCGCGGTCACCGTGGCCGGGCAGGTCCACAGCGTGCGAACGATGCCCGAGCAGGGCCAACTCGTTCTGCAACGGACCCCAGGCCCGAGCGTTGCTGGAACCGCCGTGAACGAACACGAAAGTGGGGCGCGATTCTGCGCGCATGGTGAAGATCCTCGTCATCCGGAGGCGAACGGTGGACACGGGACCGGGCATCGGCGAGCGCCGACACCGCGGTCAGGACACCGACCGGGTCCGAACGGCCTGCCAGTTGTGGATGACGGAACACATGCCGGCGATCATATCCGCCGACCCCGGCCACGCCACGTGATTTTGACGGAACTGCCGGCAGCCGGCCGGCGTCCGACACCACGAGCAGCCACGCCACGGGGAGGCAGGAGTGCCGGCATTCACCGACGCGGTCACCGCAGCCGACGAGTGCACGAGGAGCGACACCGGGAAGCTCCTGTGCGCCGGCTCGTGGGACGACGCCTTGATCACCGTACTGATCATCGCGGCCCTCACCACGCTCCTCCTCCTCGCCGCGCACCGGCACTCCCGCCGCCGACGCCGAGACCACTCCCCCACCGTGAACACCGCCGACCGCACCGGGAACACCGCCGAGAGCACCGACGACCGCACCGCTTCGACCGAGAAGCCCGGTGCTCCACCGACCGGGTGGTAGGCAGCCCGCTCGGCTAACGGCCGCGCGGGCGCGGCGAACTCACCGGGTACCGCGTCGTTTCCGCCGGTCACCGAGGAGGACGAACCATGACGTCGTCACGCCTGTTCCGCTGCGCCGCAACACTCCTGCTGCTCGTCACCTGCACCCTGACCGCCGCTCCCGCCCAGGCGGCGGGGGTCGACCAGGTGTGCGTGGGCACCGAAGTCACCACCTTCGACCCGCCGCTCACCCTCACCGCGCGGCCGACCACCATCACGGTCAGCGGCCTCTACCCGACCTGCACGAGCCCCGCCGCCGTCACCGCCGGCTACGCCGAGACGTTCCCCCTCACCGCGTCCTGCCTGGTCCTGTTCGACTCCGGCTCGGCCTCGCGCACGTTCACCTGGGGCGGGACCACCGCGCCGAGCACGTTCGAGTACAACGTCACCTCCAGCGCGGTGGCCGGCCAGGTGGTCGTGACCAACACCGGCGTGATCACCGCGGGCGGTTTCGCCCCGGCCGGCGCGAAGCAGGTCATCACCCTGGTGACCCCGAACCTCCTCCAGTGCCTCACCGGTGGCGTCCCGAGCGTGACGGGCCCGACCACCCTCACCGTCCACAGCGCTTGACAACGCCCGTCTTGCCGCTGGATGCCGACCGATTCGCCGAACGTCAACTTTATTCCACACTGAAGGAATAGTACTTCTTGAGTATGGGTGCCGTCCGCGCTGCGGCGGGTGGTCGGTGGCTAGGGGCCGGTGTGGACGTGGGCCGCCCAGATCTCGGGGTGGTCGGGCAGGCGGTCGCGGAGTCGGCGGGTCGCCTGGTGGACGGCGAGCGCCGCGCTCCCCGCGCCGTGTTCGGCCACCACGCGGTAGAAGTCCCGGGCGAAACCGACCGCGAAGACGTCGCGCACCGGCCACAGGGTCGCCACCACGTGCCGGTAGCCGGCGAGTTGGAACGCCGACGCCAGGTGGATCGCCTCGTCCGGCAGCACCGGCCCCACCGTCGCCGTCGAACACGCCGACAGGTGCGCGAGATCGCCCTCCAGCCGCAACCGCGCGATGTCGAGCACGGTCAGCGGGGCATCGCCCGCCAGCAGCAGCCGGCTGTCCGACGGGTGGGCGGTGTCGGTGACGGCGTGGCACGCGAAGTGCGCCCGACCGTGCCGGCCGATCTGGTCGAGCACCTCGGCCCGGCGGGCGTCGCGCAACACCGTCGTCGTCGGCAGGACGTCCTCCAGCAGCCGCACTTCCCGCTCCACGCCCGGCAGCGCGGGCACGCCCTCGGCCTCGGGCACCGCCACCACCAGGGTGTCGGTCCCGGCCGGGACGCCCGCTCGACGGGCGTGGAGCAGGGCGCGCAGCGTGGGCGTGCCGGAGGACACGACCCGGTCCAGCACGCCGTGCCCGGCACGGCCGGCGGCGTGCAGGGGCAGGAACGCGAGCGAACCCGTGGGACACCACCAGACCCGCTGCGACGGGTCGTCCGGCAGGCGGTCCAGCACCGGCCCGGCCACCGCGTCCCACAGCCACCCGAGGATCCCGCTCACGTCCTCGCCGTCCGCGACGGCGGCGAGGAACTCCCGCGCGTTGCGCTCCACGACCTCCGGCGTCACACCGGGCAGCGGCACGACCTCGATGCCGTCCGGCCGCACGATCAAGGCGTCCGAACGGATCGCGCTGACCGAGAACACCACCACCGGCCCGCGCTCGGCGGCCGAGAGCAGCTCGCCGACCCGCACCCGGCCCAGGAACCCCTGCCGGCCGGGGAGTTCGCGGACCCGGGCGACCAGTTCCTCCCAGCGGCGGGCCAGCCGGTGGTGGTCGTCGCCCGCTCCCGCGCCCTCGGCGGTCCAGGTGGCCAGGGTGTCGCGCAGCGACAGCAGTTCCGCTGCCAAGTCGGGGTGATCGGCGCGCAGGTCGTCGAAGTCGTCACGGTTTTCCAGCGACTGCGCGAAGAGCGTGCCGCGCCCGTGCTCGATCAACGTCAACGCCCGCTCCGGGTCGCCCGCCTGCAACGCGACCGCGCCCGCGTCCCGGACGGTCACGGCGCGTTCGGCGAGCCGCTTCTCCTGGTCGGCGCGGGTCAGCCGGCGCGACACCAGCAGCGGGAACAGGCCGATCGCCTGGTCGTAGGCGTCGGCGGCCTCGGCCCAGCGCTGCTGCGCCACCTGCGCGCCCGCGACCAGGACCAGCATCCCGGCCCGGTCCAGCGGCGACTGGGCCGGAACCGAAGCGGCCTCGGCCATCAGCCGCCGGGACTCGGCCAGCGCCGCCGCCTCGCCCGTGTGGTGGTGCACCCGGCTCAGCACGTGCGACAGCGCGAACAGCAGCATCGGGCGGTGCGGGTGGCCGGTGCCGGCCGCGCGCAGCGCTTCCCGCGCCGCTGCCGCCGCCTCCCCGGCGACCGCCGCGTCCCCGGTGGCGTCGTAGTACGTCGACAGGATCAGGGACGCCTTGCCCAGCAGGAAGGGCCGGTCCGGATCCTGGCGCGGGCCGTCCGCGACGAACACCCGGATCAGCTCGACGGCCTCCGCCAGGCTCGCCAGGTCCGCCGACCGCTCGGAACGCAGGCTCAGCCCGGCGGCGAGGGCCAGCGCGAGCGCGAACCGCTGGCGCGGCGGGGTGTTCGCGGCGGCGTAAGCCCGGCGGGACAGGTCGATGGACCGGTCCACGGCAGCGGGGTCCTCCGCCGCCGAGAACCGTACCTTCACCAGGTCGGACAGGTTGTGCAGGCGGGTCGCGTACTGCGGGTCGGCCGGGTCGGTCATCGCGATGGCCCGCTCGTGCAGCTCGATCGCCTCGTCCGCGGCGCGGGTGTCGCCGGTCTCGACGAAGCGCGCCACCAGCCCCGCGGCCAGGTTGTTGAGCCGGCGCATCTCGGCCACCCCTTCGCCGCGGACCGACCTGGCGAGCTGGAAGGATTCTTCCCGCACCGCTTCGTCGCGCTCCAGGTCGAACAGGTGGTGCAGCGCGCCGGCGAGGTTCGCGACGAGTTGGACGCGGCCGTTGCCCGGCGGGGTGTGCGCCAGGGCCCGCCGCCACGCCGAGATCGCCGCCCGCAGATCACCGGGGTCGGCGTGCAGCTGGTAGCGCAGGACGAGCGCCAACCCCAGGCTGCCCAACGGGTGGCGCCGGTCGGGTTCGTCGGCGATGCGCAGGACGACCGCCCGGAACCGCGCGATGGCCTCGTCCAGCGCCGCCTCGTCCTCGGTGGCCTCGAACCGGTCGAGCAACGCCCTGGCCTCGGCGGTCATCCGGTCGTGCGTCGACTCGCGGCGGCGAGCCCCGACCGAGGCGAGCATCCCGGTGAGCCGGGCGCGCGCCGGGTCGTCGTCCGGCAGGCGTTCGGCCTCGAACCGCACCACGGTCTGGAACTCGGTGTAGGCGGCTTCGTCGTCGTGGTGCTGCGCCGTGTCGACCAGCGCGACGGCGAGCAGCCGCACGCACTGCTCGCGCAGCGGGTGCCGGGGTGAGATCTCGGAGAGCGTGAACCGCATCAGTGCGGCGACCGCGCCGAGAACCGTCCTGTCCGCGGCGGACTCGCCGAGTGCCTTGTCCGCCAACGCCATCCAACCCGCCGGGTCGTCACCGATGGCCCGCAAGAACTCGTCCGGCGCGCCCTCGACGCGCCCGACAACCGCCTCCCGCGCACGTTCTGCTCGCACCGCCCCGTTCTACCGCAGCCGCCGCCGTCCGCGAACTGGAACGCCGACACCGAGTGCAGTGCGTCGTCCGGCAGCACCAGGCCCCGTCGCCGTCACCATGCCGGCAGGTGCGCGAGATCGCCCTCACGGATACCTCGCGCGGTGCGACCGCGCCACCCCCTGCCGGTGATCACAGCCCGCACCGGCGCGCGCCTGCGGCCTGGGTCGACGGCGGGCCGGTCGGGCATCGCCGCCGTTCAGCACGCATTGCCGCAGCTTCGCCAACGCCCGCATCCTATTGCGCTGCGCGGTACCTCGGTGCACGCCCAGCAGTGCGGCGGCTTCGTCCAGCGTGTGGCCGTCCAAGTCCACCAGCACGACGACCGCGGCTTCCTTCACGGTCAGCTCGTGCAGCAGGCGCGCCGCCTCGTGCTCGGCCTCGGCGCGGCGCAGTCCTCCGTCGTGGGACGGGTGCGGGGCCGCGTCGAGCGGCACCAGCCGCCGTTGCGAACGCCAGTGAGCACGCGCCATGTTGACCGCCGTGGCCAACGCGTACCCGTACGGGTTGGCGTGTTCCACGAACCGCCGCGCCCTCCGCTCGGTCGAGCGCAACCGCACGTAGACGTCCTGGACCAGGTCGTCGGCCAGGGCCCGGCTGCCTACCAGCGAGGCCACCCGCGAGTACAGCCGCCCCGACACCCCCGTGAAGACCGCGTCGAACCCGGTGACCTCGTCCACCGTTCCCCCATGGTGCTCCCCCTCGCGAGGAACCCCCGCTCCTCGTACGGCGCACCGTACTGGCTGCGCGGCCGAGCGCCATCCCCCGATCAGGTAAGAAATTTTCCACCAAACACTCATACCTGGCGGCATCGCCGCGCATTGATCCCACAGGCAGGGTCCCTTTGGCGGGACCGCAAACCGATCAGCAGAGAAGGACACCTGACGTGGAATCCTTGGACAGAACCCGGACACCGCTCCGCCCCGCCGTGCGCGGCAACGGCTTGCGAAAGCTCGCGGCCGTCGTGCTCTCGCTGGCACTGCTGGGTTTCACCGCCCCCCAGGCGTCGGCGGCCACGCACGACGACTTCACGCCCGTGACCGTGCTGGGGCCGGGGGTGCCGCCGGACGGCTCCAGCGACCAGAACGTGGTCGCGCTCGGCACGGTCACGCTCTCGATGTCGAGCACCCAGACCGCCTACGTGGTCTCGGTGATGCGGGTCAACAGCGCGACCTTGCGCACCTTGGTGGACAACGAGGTCGTGTGCAAGTGGGCAGGCGGCAGCAAGAACATGGTGGTGGGCCAGAACGTCTACAAGCAGGGCGGCGGGAACGCCCAGTGGGAGGACATCTCGCTGACCACGCGGTACCTGCTGCACCCCGGCGTCGCCACCAACGTCACGTGCACCACCTACATCAGGACAGCGTCATTGGGCTTCGACGACTCCACGGTCCGAGTCGTGAGCGGGTACTTGCGCTTCGCCGACACGTCGGTCGCCAACAACACGGCCGGCACGGCGATCCAGAACAGCGTCCCGCCGGGCCTGCGGCGCGTCGACGCCACGACGCCGATCGTGCGCGAGCCGTCGCTGCCGATGTTCGACACGGCACCGGGTTTCACCGGGCTGAGCGTGTTCGGCGACACCGAGTACATGGTCTGCCACACCAGCAGCACCTGCGACAAGTCCGGATCGTCCCAGGCGCGGTTCACCCTGTTCGTGAACCAGTGGAAGGCCGATGGCACGCTCTGCCACAGCGACTCCTCCGCGACCGTGACCAAGTCCGTGCCGTACTCGGTCCACCACGTCTACGTGCCGCTCCACCAGCCGGACTTCCGGGTCCGGGCCGACGCCGGCTGCATCCCCCGGTTCAACGCCTACGTCCTCGTGCAGTGGCTGTCCGGCGAAACCGGTGCCGTGCAGGGAACCGCGGTGGGGCTCACCGACTCCCGCGGCTCGACCTCGAAGCACAACTCGGACATGAGCCACGCCTACGCCGTCCCCTACACCTCCTGACGTCGGAGCGGCACGCCGGCGGACCCGGGCGACCACGGGGCACGCGACACCCTGCGGATGACGTCACAAGCAGCCGGTGGGGCCACCACGGAAGTGGCGGCCCCACCGGGGTTCGCACGTCGGGCCGGCCGCGTTCCGGGTCGCTACCCGACCGGTCGGGCGCGTAGCCAGCGGCAGCCGTACGGTTCCAGCGTGATCTTCGGCGAGGTGGGTTGGCCGGACAGCACGTCGATCAGTTCACCGTCCACATCGGACAGGTCGAGCCCGGCCTCCGCGTCGGCGAAGTTGTGCACGGCGATCACCGTGCCGCCGTCGATGTCGCAGCGGTGGGCGAACAGCGAGGGCTCCGGGGTGTCGATCACCTGGAACCGGCCCCACGCCAGTTCCGGGCACTCCCGGTAGCGCTCGACCAGCAGCCGGACCCACGTCAGCAGCGACTCCGGGTCGTACTTCTGCTCGTCCGCCGCGTCCCACCACATCGGCGTGCGCACGGCCAGCCGGTCGTCCTGCGAGAGGTCCTCGGTCATGCCGACCTCCTCGCCGTAGAACAGCACCGGCGTGCCGGGCAGCGAGAACAGCAGGCTGTAGACCATCTTCGTGCGCTGCGGGTCGTCCATCATGGACGGCAGGCGACGGCGCAGGCCCCGGCCGTAGAGCTGCATGTCCTCGTCCGGGCCGAAGGCGGCGAACACCTCCTGCCGCTCCGGCTCGGTCAGCTTGTCGAGGATCAGCTCGTCGTGGTTGCGCACGAAGGTCGCCCAGTGGCAGTCGCGCGGCGGCTGCGGACGCTCCCGCAGGGCGTGGATCAACGGCCCGGCGTCCTTGCGGGCCAGCGAGAGGTACATCTGCTGCATGCCGATGAAGTCGAAGCACATGTGCAGCTCGTCGCCCACGCCGTCGGAGCCGCCGAAGAACTTCATCGCGTCGACGTAGGGCAGGTTCACCTCGCCCAGCAGCACGCCCTCGCCGTTGCGGCGGGACAGGAACGCGCGCAGGTCGCACAGGTAGTCGTGCGGGTCGGGCAGGTCCTGCACCGGCGCTTCGAGCAGGAACGGCACCGCGTCCACCCGGAACCCGGACAGGCCCAGCTCCATCCAGAACCCCATCACCCGGGCGATCTCGTCGCGCACCTTCGGGTTCGCCACGTTCAGGTCCGGCTGGTGCTTGTAGAAGCGGTGCAGGAAGTACTGGCCCGACTGCTCGTCCCGTTCCCACAGCGAGGTTTCCTGGTCCGGGAACACCACGCCCTGCTCGGCGTCGGCGGGCGGCTCGTCCCGCCACACGTACCAGTCGCGCCGGGGGTTGTCCCGTGAGCTGCGCGACTGCTCGAACCACGGGTGCTTGTCCGAGGTGTGGTTGACCACCAGGTCGGCGATCACCCGCATCCCCCGGTCGCGGGCGGTGCGGACCAGCTCCACGAAGTCGCCCAGCGTGCCCAGGCGCGGGTCGACGCCGTAGAAGTCGGTGATGTCGTAGCCGTCGTCGCGGTCCGGGGTGGGGTAGAACGGCATCAGCCACAGGCACGTCACGCCCAGCTCGTGCAGGTGGTCGATCTTGTCGATCAGGCCGCGGAAATCGCCGTACCCGTCCCCGTCGGAGTCGTGGAAGGTCTCCACGTCCAGGCAGTAGACGACGGCGTTCTTCCACCACAGGTCGGCGGTCCGGGTGAGCTTCACGACCGCACCTCCGCCAGCACGTGCTCGCCGAACGCGTCGAGGAACTCGTCCTGCTCCTGGCCGACGTGGTGCAGGTACAGCTCGTCGAAGCCCAGGTCGGCGTACCCGCGCAGGATCTCGGCGTGCCGGCCCAGGTCGGCGGACACGTTCACGGTGCCGCGCACGCGCTCGGCCGTGACGTGCTCGGACAGCACGTCGAAGTGCTCGGCGGTCTCCAGGTCCCAGCACACCGGCGGGCCGAACACGTTGCTGCGCCACTGGTCGTGGGCCAGCGCCTCGGCACGGGCCTGGTCGGGCGCCCAGCTCAGGTGCACCTGGAGCGCGAGCTTGCCGATGCCGCCCGCCTCCCGGTAGGCGTCCACCAGCGCGCGCAGGTGGTCCGCCGGGGCGTTCACGGTGACCAGCCCGTCGGCCCACTGCGCGCACCACCCGGCGGTGGCGGGGCTGACGGCGGCGCCGATCAGCGCCGGCGGCTCGTCGGGCCTGGTCCAGAGCTTCGCCCGGTCCACGGTGACCAGGCCGTCGTGGCTGACCTCCTCGCCGGCGAGCAGGGCCCGGATCACGTCCACGCACTCCCGCAGCCGGGCGGCCCGCAGGTCCTTGCGCGGCCACCGCCCGCCGGTGATGTGCTCGTTGCTGGCCTCCCCGGTGCCCAGGGCGGCCCAGAACCGCCCGGGGTACATCGCCCCGAGGGTGCCGATCGCCTGCGCGACGATCGCCGGGTGGTAGCGCTGGCCGGGGGCGTTGACCACGCCGAACGGCAGTGAGGTGGCCTGCATCGCGGCTCCGAGCCACGACCAGGCGAACCCCGACTGCCCCTGCCGCGCGCTCCACGGCGAGAAGTGGTCGGAGCTCATCGCCGCGTCGAACCCGACCTCCTCGGCCCGGCGGACGGCGTCCAGCAGGCGTGACGGGTGTATCTGCTCGTGCGAGGCGTGCACACCGATGACGGTCATGCAGTGACACGTACCCCCGGCACGACCGGGTGACACCGATCGGAGGCGATCTCCGCACGTCACCCGAGGCGAGCGCCGCTGTTCACCCGAACGGGACGGCATCGGCGCGTGGATCTCCCGGGCACGGGGTATACCGGGCTTCGACCCGATCCCCGGACGGAGCAGGAGCAGAACCGTGGTGCAGCCGAACCCGCCCAAGCCCACCCCACCACCGGTCCCGAAGCCGGGCCCGCCGCCGAAACCGGCGCCGGGGCCCTCACCGGCCACGGAGCCGCCTGTTCCGCCGACGCCCGAGCCGCCCTCGCCGACCCTGCCCGACCCGCCGCCGCCGAACCGCTGAGCCCGGCGGGCGGGCCGGGACGCCGGGTGGTGGGGTGTCCCGGCCCGCCCCGGGGCGACGTACCACACACCGACGAACCGAAGGGGCTGGTCGTGGACGGTGAGGTCGAACTGCGGGTGGACGGGGAGGTCCGGCGGTTGCGGGTGGACAACCGGACCACGTTGCTGGACGCGCTGCGCGAGGGACTCGGGGTGACCTCGCCGAAGAAGGGCTGCGACCACGGCCAGTGCGGGGCCTGCACGGTGCTGCTGGACGGCCGGCGGGCGGTGACGTGCCTGTCGTTCGCCGTCGCGCACGACGGCGCGGAGGTCGTCACGGCGGCGGGCCTGGCGCGGGACGGTGAGCGGCACCCCGTCCAGGAGGCGTTCCTGGAGCGCGACGCCCTCCAGTGCGGCTTCTGCACCCCTGGCCAGGTGTGCTCGGCGGTGGGCGTGCTGGACGAGGTCCGGGCCGGCCACCCCAGCGTGGTCACGGCCGACCTGACCGGGCCCGTCGACCTGTCGGCGGAGGAGGTCCGGGAGCGGATGAGCGGGAACCTGTGCCGCTGCGGGGCGTACGTGCACATCGTGGAGGCGGTCCGGGACGGTGCCCGGTGATCCCGTTCGACTACCGCCGGGCGGCCGACGTCGAGGGCGCGGTCGCCGAGGCGGCGGGCCGCACCGCGGTGGCGTTCCTCGCGGGCGGGACGAACCTGGTCGACCGGATGAAGCTGGGGGTCGCCGCGCCCGAGGTGCTGGTCGACATCGGCCGGTTGCCGCTGGACGGCGTCGAGGAACTTCCCGGCGGCGGGCTGCGGGTGGGCGCGACGGTCCGCAACAGCGACCTGGCCGCGCACCCGGTGGTGCGCCGGGACTACCCGGTGCTGTCGCGGGCGCTGCTGTCCGGGGCGTCCGGCCAGTTGCGCACCCTGGCGACGACCGGCGGCAACCTGCTGCAACGCACTCGGTGCCCGTACTTCCAGGACGTGACCACGCCATGCAACAAGCGCACGCCGGGCAGCGGGTGCTCCGCGATCGGCGGTCACACCCGTCAGCACGCGATCCTCGGTGCGTCGGAGCGTTGCGTGGCGGTGCACCCGTCGGACATGGCGGTGGCGCTGGCCGCGCTCGACGCCGAAGTGCGCGTGCACGGGCCGGCCGGGCAGCGCACGATCCCCGTCCTCGACCTGCACCGGTTGCCGGGCGAGGAACCGCACCGCGACACCGTGCTTTCTCCGGCCGACCTGATCACGGCGGTGGACCTGCCGCCGCTGCCCGCCGGTGCGCGGTCGCTGTACCGGAAGGTGCGCGACCGGGCGTCGTTCGCGTTCGCGCTGGTGTCGGTGGCGGTGGTGGCGCAGATCGCCGACGGGACCGTGCGCGAGGTGCGCATCGCGCTCGGCGGGGTGGCGCACAAGCCGTGGCGCGCGCGGCGGGCCGAAGAGGTGCTGCGCGGCCGTGCGCCGGACCCGGATGTGTTCCGCGAGGCGGCGGACGCCGAACTCGCCGACGCCGAACCCTTGCCCGGCAACGCCTTCAAGATCCCGCTGGCCCGGAACACGATCGTGTCCGCGCTGCGCGACCTGGCGATGGAGGAACGATGACCGACCTGCTGCGCTCCCGCGTGCAGGGCAGCGCGCCGCGCCGGGTCGACGGGCCCGCCAAGGTCACCGGCACCGCGCCCTACGCCAACGACCAGCCGGTGCCCTCGCCCGCGTACGCGTGGCTGGTGCAGGCGGAGGTCGCCCGGGGGGTGCTGACCCGCGTCGACGTGGCGTCCGCCCTCGCGCTCGACGGTGTGTCGCTGGTGCTCACGCCCGACAACGCGCCGCGCCTAGCCGACACCGACGATACCGACACCGACGCCGAGTTGGCCGCCCTCCAGTCGCCCGAGGTGAGTTTCCGGGGGCAGGTGGTGGCCGTGGTCGTCGCCGACTCGCCCGAGACCGCCCGTCACGCGGCCTCGCTCGTCCACGTCGAGATCGACCAACGGCCGCACGACGTGCACCTGGACGCCGACCGCGACGACCTCTACGCGCCGGAGCAGGTCAACGGCGGCTTCGAGACCGACACCGCGCAGGGAGACGTGCCGGCGGCGCTGGAGCAGGCGGCGCACGTGGTCGACCAGACGTACACAACGGCTTGGTACAACAACAATCCGATGGAGCCGCACGCCACCACCGCGTTGTGGTCGGACGGTGAACTGCTGCTCTACGAGTCCACCCAGGGCGTGCACACCACGAGGGAGGCCGTGGCCAAGACGCTCGGGCTGCCCCTGGAGCAGGTGCACGTCGTCTCGCCGCACGTCGGCGGCGGCTTCGGCGCCAAGGGCACCCCGCACGTGCACACGATCCTCGCCGCGATGGCCGCGCGGGCCGTCCCCGGCACCCCGGTCAAGCTGGCGCTCACCCGGCAGCAGATGTTCTCCCTGGTCGGCTACCGCACCCCGACGATCCAACGGGTGCGGCTGGGCTGCGCCGCCGACGGCCGGCTGACCGCCATCGCGGTGGACGCCGTGAGCCAGACCTCGCGCATCAAGGAGTTCGCCGAGCAGACCGCCGTGCCCAGCCGCACCATGTACGCCGCGCCCCACCGCCGCAGCACCCACCGCCTGGCCGCCTTGGACGTGCCGGTGCCGTCGTGGATGCGCGCCCCCGGCGAGTGCCCCGGCATGTTCGGCCCCGAGGTCGCGCTGGACGAACTGGCCGTCGCCTGCGGCGTCGACCCGGTCGAGTTCCGGGTCCGCAACGAGCCCGTGGTCGAACCGGACAGCGGCAAGCCGTTCTCCAGCCGCAACCTGATCGCCTGCCTGCACGAGGGCGCGCGCCGGTTCGGCTGGGCGGGCCGCGACCCCTCCCCCGGTGTCCGGGAGGAGGCGGGCTGGCTGGTCGGCACCGGCGTGGCCGCGTCGACGTACCCGGTCAACGTCATGCCGGGCTCGGCGGCGACGGTCCGGCACACCGGGGCGGGCCGCTACCGCGTCGAGATCGGCGCCGCCGACCTCGGCACCGGCACGTGGACCGCGCTCGCCCAGATCGCCGCCGACGCGCTGGGGGTCGACTTCGCCGACGTCGACCTGCGGATCGGCGACACGGCGCTGCCCAAGGCGACCGTGGCGGGCGGGTCGTCCGGCATCGGGTCCTGGGGATCGACGGTGGTGGCCGCCGCGCGGGCGTTCCGCGAGAAGTTCGGCGACCACCCCGCCGACGGCGACCAGACCGGTGCCGCCACCCCGGAGCCCTCGGCCGCCGACGAGTACGCCATGCACGCGTTCGGCGCCCAGTTCGCCGAAGTCCGGGTGCACGCCGACACCGGCGAGGTGCGGGTGCCGCGCCTGCTCGGCGTGTTCGCCGTCGGCCGGGTCGTCAACCCCCGCCTGGCCCGCTCGCAGCTCATCGGCGGCATGACCATGGGCCTGTCCATGGCCCTGCACGAGCAGAGCCTGCTCGACGAGCGGTTCGGGCACGTGCTCAACCACGACTTCGCCGAGTACCACATCGCCACCAACAGCGACGTCCCGGACGTGGAAGCGCACTGGGTGGATGAGCACGACCCGCACACCAACCCCATGGGCACCAAGGGGATCGGCGAGATCGGCATCGTCGGCACCGCCGCCGCCATCGTCAACGCGGCCTACCACGCCACCGGTGTCCGGGTCCGCGACCTCCCGCTGACCCTCGACCACTTCCTGCGGTGACGGTGCGGCGGCCGGCGGTCCGGGCGAGTCGCGAGCCGGAACCCGGTGTGTGAGGCTCGGGTGATGTTCGAAGGATTCCAGGAGGAACTGGTCCCGGTCGGCGAGGCGACGATCTTCGTGCGGCACGGGGGCGAAGGCCCGCCGGTGTTGTTGCTGCACGGCCACCCGCGCACGTCCGCGACCTGGCACCGGGTCGCGCCGCTGCTGGTGGAGCAGGGGTTCACGGTGGTCTGCCCGGACCTGCGCGGGTACGGTCGCTCGCGCGGGCCCGCGCCCACCCCCGATCACCGCGCCCACTCCAAGCGGGCCGTCGCGGGCGACCTGGTGGCCGTGATGGAGGCGTTGGGGCACAACCGGTTCCGGCTCGCCGGGCACGACCGGGGCGGGGCGGTCGCGCTCCGGCTGGCACTGGACCACCCCGAGGCCGTCGAGCGGGTCGCCCTGCTGGACTGCATGCCGATCAGCGAGCACCTGGCCCGCGCCGGCGCGGAGTTCGCCACCCGGTGGTGGCACTGGTTCTTCTTCGCCCAGCCGGGCACGCCGGAACGGGTGATCAACGCGGATCCGGTGAGCTGGTACGCGGGCGACCCCGACCACATGGGACCGGAGAACCACGAGGAGTTCCGCGCCGCCACGGGGAACCCGGACGTGGTGCGGGCGATGCTGGAGGACTACCGCGCCGGTCTCACCGTCGACCGCGCGGACGAGGAAGCCGACCGGGCCGCCGGTGTCCGGCTGCGCTGCCCCACCCTCGTCCTGTGGTCGCTGCGCGACGACCTGGAGATCCTCTACGGCGACCCGCTCGTGATCTGGCGCGACTGGGCCGACGACGTGCGCGGCCACGGGATCGACTCGGGGCACCACGTCGCGGAGGAGGCGCCCGGGGTGCTGGCCGCCGACCTGGCCGGGTTCTTCCGGCCCTGACGGCGGTCGGCGCGCTCGCACGGGCGGCGCAATCCTTGTCGTGTTGCGGGTTCCGGTCGGCTGGGTAGGGTGGTTTCCGCACGGTTCAGCCAGTAGCCGCTGCCTTTTCCGCTCCTCGGAGGAAGGTGCGCGCATGCGGATCGCCATGGTCACCTCGGTCGAGTCGGACCTGCCGGTGGTCGACCTGTCCGGCGCGCTCACCGGGTCGGGCCACCACGTCGTCGTGCACAGCACGCGGGCGGCGGAGGAAAGCGGGCCACAGCGGCAGTTGGAGTCGTTCGTCGCGGCGCTGCGGGAGAGCTGGGCGGCCGAGCCGCCGGACGTCGTCCACGCCCACCGCTGGACCTCCGGGCTGGCGGCGATGGTCGCCGCGCGCCCGCTGGACATCCCGATCGTGCACACCTACCAGGACACCACCCGTGCGCCCGCCGAGCGGGTCGACGTGGAACGCGCCGTCTGCCGGAGTGCCGCACGGGTGGTCGCCACCTCGGACGACGACCTGCCCGCGTTGCTGCGCCTGGGTGTCCGGCGGGCCAGCATCGCGGTCGTGCCCTACGGCGTGGACTGGAACCGCTTCACCCCGGACGGGCCGCGCGTGCCCCGGGGGTCGGCCCACCGCATCCTCACGGCGGCCTCCCACGGCGTCCCGCGCGAACTCGTCGCCGCGGTGCACGCCCTGCCGGACGCCGAGCTGGTGGTGTTCGACGGCCCGCCCCCGGCTGCCGGCCCGGCCGCGGCGGACGGCCGGGTGGTGCGGGTGCAGGCCGGCCCCGGCGACCTGCCGGCGCTGGTGAGGTCGGCCGACATCGTGGTGTGCGGCCCGTGGTGCGACCGGCCGTCGATCCTGGCGATGCAGGCGATGGCCTGCGGGGTCGCGGTGGTCTCCACCACGAGCGTCGGCGGCATGTCCGACGTCGTCGTGCACCGGGTCGCCGGGATGGTCCCGGCGCAGGGCGGGCCCGGTGGCCTGGTCCGCGTCCTGAGCGGCCTGCTCGCCGACCACGCCCGCCGCGAGGCCTACGCCATCGCCGGCATCGACCGCGTCCTGGCCCGCTACGGCCTCGACCGCGTCGCGGAGGACATCGCCGACGTGTACGCCTCCGCCGTCCGCCGTGAAGGCTCCTGAACGACCCTGACGGCGGTCGGGGAGCCGGCGGCCGGCCCGTTCCGGCCACAGTGGACGGATAGACCCCACGCCGCCCGAAATCCGGGGCGGACCGCCGGGCGCGGGGACGAGCGTGCCCGCAGAGCCCCGCGCACGACGACACCGTCCCTTTTCGCCCGTTTCGGCACACAGTGGACCGTTCGCTTGCCATCATGGGTCCGTTCATCCGGCACCGCGCGTGCCACCGAGCCGCAACTCCCCGGAGGTCTTGTCGTGTCGGCCGAGTTCGACCAGCTCGTCGCCCAGTTCGAGCAGTTCCAGGCCAAGCTGCACCGGGTCGACGACCAGGCCGCCGGGATCGGCGAACTGCAGCGCGAACTGGCCGCCATGGAGGTGGTGGCGACCTCGCCGGACCGGGCGGTGACCGTCGTGGCGGGCCCGTCCGGGGCGATCAAGGACATCCGGCTGGCCGACCACGCGATGCGCCGCCCACCGCACGCGCTGGCGGCGGCGCTGATGGCGACCCTGCGCCAGGCCGTCGCCGAGGCCGCGCGCCGGCAGGCCGGGATCGTGGAGCACGCGCTCGGGGACGACATGCACCTCACCGACCAGGTCCTGGAGACCCAGGCCCAGCTGTTCGGCGTCACGCCGCAGGAGCTGCGCGCGATGACCGAGCAGGCGCCCGACCACGTGCCACCGCCGGTCGGACCACCGCCGGCCGGCGCCCGTCGAGGAACCGGACGACTTCTCGCAGCGCCGGTTCCTGCGCGACGACGACCGACCCGCGCCGCCACCGGGCCCGCAGCGCAACCAGGACGGCCGGTTCCTCAACCTCTACGACGACGAGGACCGGTGATCGTGCTCCCCGTCGTCCTCGACCACCCAAGGAGTGCACCGTGAGCGGCGGTTTCGACGTCAGCCCCCAGGAGCTGCGGACGTTCGCCGGAATGCTCGACGGCCACCACGGCACCGCCGGCCAGATCGCCGGGCTGGTGGCCAGGGCGGACGTGTCGAACAAGTCGTGGGGCGTGGTCGGCCTGTTCGTCAAGGACAACTACACCCAGCTGCTGGACGACCTGAACGACCTGTTCACCGCCATGCAGGAGGGCCTGCAGTCCGGCTCGGACAAGTTCCGGGGCGCGGCGCAGGACTACGACGACCAGGAGGAAGCGGTCAAGCAGCTGCTCAACGGCCTCCAGGTCGAGCTGGACAAGCCGTAGGAGCGGGGGAAGACCACGATGGCGGAAGAGAAGACCAAGGCCGGCGGCGTCGAGATCACCGTCGGCGAGAAGGCCACCGGCCAGAAGGTGGCCGAGGCCGTCCCCTTCTACGGCAACTACCTCAAGACCAAGGAAGCGCTCGGCAAGGCCCAGAAGGACGGCGGCGCGGAGGTGACCGGCCTGGCCTCCGAGGCCACCGGGCTGATCGGCGCGCTCGGCACGTCGGCCTACGGGATCGCGACCGACCCGATCGGCTGGCTGGTCGGGCAGGGGCTCAACTTCCTGATCAGCGTCGTGCAGCCGCTGGAGGACGCGATCCACTTCGTCAGCGGTGACGGTCCGGCGCTCAACCAGGCGGCCGAGAACTTCGGCAACATCGCCAAGGGCGTGGCCGAGCTGCGCAAGAAGTTCGACGAAGACCTGCAGAGCTCCGTCACGGCCTGGGGCGGCCCGGCGTCGGAGGCGGCCGGCACCAAGCTCGGCGAGTTCGCCAACGGCATCGACGGCGTCGCGGGCCAGGCCGGCGAGCTGGCCCAGATGCTCCAGATCTCCAGCATGATCATGACGATCGTCGAGGACTTCATCAAGGCGATCCTGACCGAGCTGATCACCTGGCTGATCATGATCTGGATCCCCGCGCTGGCCGCCGCCGTGCCCAGCTTCGGCGCCTCGACCGCCGCCGCCGGCGCCGCGACGGGCGTGCGGGTCGCCTCGACCGGCAGCCGGGTCGCCCGGATCGTGGCCAGGCTGAAGCAGTTCCTGACCAAGATCCTCGACTTCCTGCGCAACCTGGGCAAGCGGGTCGGCAACGTGAAGACCGCCTTCCAGCGCTCGATGGCCAACAAGCAGATCGGCCACACCGCCGCCGTCGGCATGAGGGAGGCGAAGCTGCCCGGCAGCAACTCGCCGCTGGTCAAGCTCTGGGGCGAGAAGGGCATGATCGGCTCCCGGATGGCGGACGGGTTCGGCAAGTCCCTGGGGACCGCCGCGGTCGACGCCGGGCGCGCGCAACTGGGCCTGGGTGGCGGCGCGAACGCCGGTATCGACAAGCCGCTGCGCAACTACGGTTCCGGTCAGAAGGCGGCGGGCTACGACGACACCGGCTCCGACCAGTCCAAGCAGGAGACCGAGGGGTACCTGGACATCTGATGGACTACCTCCTCGATCTCGCCCTGCTCGTCGCCCTCCTGCTGGCCCTGTTCGGCCTGCTGGTCTGGGCGAGGTGGCGCAAGGAACGGAAGGTGCGGCGCGAGCACGCCGCCGCGCTCGCCGCACTCGCGCACCCGCTCGGCGGACGGGTGGTCGGCCCCGCCGAGGCCCGCGCGTGGTCGGCCGACCTCCTCCCGCCGCTGGCCAACGAGACCGGGGGCTTCACCGGCCGGCTCGGCACGGTCCGCCGGCCCCGGTTCGAGACGGCGGTGGACTTCCGGCGGGGCGACTGGTCGGTGCGGCTGAGCGAGGCGTCGATGAGGAAGGCCACCGCGACCAGCACGACCACGCTGCACCAGCACCGGGTGGAGGTGGCCGTGTCGGGGCTGCCGGAGCTGAAGCTGTGCCGGCGGATCCACGTGGA
This sequence comes from Saccharothrix espanaensis DSM 44229, assembly GCF_000328705.1. Lineage (NCBI taxonomy): Bacteria > Bacillati > Actinomycetota > Actinomycetes > Pseudonocardiales > Pseudonocardiaceae > Saccharothrix > Saccharothrix espanaensis. The sequence continues at coordinate 5,366,776 of NC_019673.1, forward strand.
CTTCCGGGGTCGGCCGCTGGCCGAGAAGCACCTCCGGGAGGTCGGGCCGGCGGGCGACGCGCCGCTCACGGTGGCGCGCGAGCAGCGGCCGTGGTCGCAGGTCCGGCTGCCGGCCGAGGTGGACCGGGAGTTCACCGCGTTCAGCACCGACCCGGCCACCGTGACGCGGGCGTTCACGCCCCAGGTGGCCGACTGGCTGCTCGGACACGCCGACTCCGACCCGCTGCTCAGCGCCATGCCCATCCTGCTGACCGCCGAGGCGGGCTTCGTCTACACCACCGGGCCCGGCCGGATCGACCCGGAGCAGGTGCTGCGGACGGTGGACCTGGTCCTCGGGCTGCTCGACCGGCTGCGCGCGACACCGGCCCACCCGCCCATCACGCCCTGAGACCCCGGGTTGCCACGTGGGTTGCCAGTTCGGCAACAGGATTTGCCGCCCGGCCCCGCCGGGGTCACCATCACGAGGACTGGCGGCGAGCGGGAAGGCGTGGCGATGACCCACGGGTTCGACAAGGAGTACTGGGAGCGGCACTGGCAGCAGGCGGGAGCGGCGGATCCCGGTCGCGCCGGCGGGGGTCCGCCGAACCCGCACCTCGTCCGGGAGACCGGTGACCTCGTGCCGGGCACGGCGCTGGACGCGGGGTGCGGCGAAGGTGCCGAGGCGATCTGGCTCGCCGCGCACGGCTGGCAGGTGACGGCGGCCGACATCTCGGCCGAGGTGCTCGCCCGAGCCGCCGCACGCGCGTCGGCGAGCGGGGCGGCCGAGCGCGTGCGGTGGGTCGAGGCGGACCTGGGCACCTGGCAGCCGGGAACGCCGTTCGACCTGGTCACCACCCACTACGCCCACCCGACGATCCCGCAGCTGGACTTCTACGACCGCATCGCCGACTGGGTCGCACCCGGCGGCACCCTGCTGATCGTCGGCCACCTCCACACCGCCCACCTCCACACCGGCCACCTCCACACCGGCCACGGGCACGGGGCCGACCACCGGCCGCCCGCCGAGGCGTCGGCCACCGCCGAGACGATCACCGCGCGCCTGGACGGGGCGGCGTGGGACGTCGCCACCGCCGAGGAGTGCCACCGGACCGCCGTCACCCGCGAGGGCGGCGAGATCCCCCTCCACGACGTCGTCGTGCGCGCCACCCGACGCCGGTAGCCACCGGTCGGGGACCGGTCACAACATCCCGGCCGCGCGGAACAGGCGGTCGTAGATCTCCCGGATCACGTCCTCCTTGCGCTGGTTGTAGTCCACGACCGTGCCACCGCCGGGGATCGCGGACCGCTTGGCGTCCTCGTAGAGCGCGCGGTCCTCGGGGTGGGTCCGCAGCCAGTCGCGGAACATCCGGTGGCGGATCGCCTCGGGGCAGTCCGGCCCGAACACGTGCAGGTTGACCCGCGGCACGCCCAGGCGCAGGGCCCGGTGCTCGTGGAACGACGGTTCGCGGATCACCAGCACGTAGCCGAGTCGTTCGAGCGCGGGCACGTAGGCGTCCTCGTCCCGCGAGTCGGCCACGGTCAGGTCGATGTCGATGACGTCCTTGGCCGCCAACCCCTCGACCGACGTCGACCCGACGTGCTCGACGTCCAGGGCGGCAGCGCCGAGCGCCGCCCTGATGTCCGTGGCCAAGGCCTGGTAGCGCAGGGGCCACTCCGGGTCGTACGGGGTGATGACCACGTTCTCGGGAGCGGGCGGACCCAGCACCCACGGGTCTTCGTCGGGGTCGGGGTCGTGGTGACGGGTGATCTCGTCGAAAGCAGGCACCCGGCGCAAGATAGCGAGCCGCACCGGACCCGTCGACTCCATTCCCCCCGGCCAGGTCGGACGCGGTCATCTCCGTGCAAGTGCGGATGTTTCGAGGGGGCGGCCGGGTGGAGGGTGACGGGGTGCGACAGCCGGGTGCGGCGCGGTAGGCGTCGTGGCGGTTCGCCGTCAGCGGCCGCCTGGCGGGGCGGCGGAGGGGATGTTCGATGGCCGAGGTGCTCACCGACCGTGTCGCTCGGATCCGGCGACGGTTGGTCTGCCGCTGGCGTCTCGACGACGCGGGTGCGTTGCAGTGCTGGTGGTCGACCGACGATCGCGCGCCCCGCTCCCGCCATGTCCGGCCGGCGGAACCGGACGGGCTGGTCGTCGCGGGTCATGACGTCGGTGACGGTGGCGCGAACCTGACCAGGCGGACGGGTCTTCCGACGGCAGGATGAGAAGTGCGACCGACTCGTCGCGGCCGAAATGGGCATCTCGCGGCAGTGCGCGTCGCAGTGCGACAACGGCCACCGCCGCCGGCGGTCCAACTCCACCTGAGCGTCCCCCACCTCATGCCCTCATACAGCTAGCCGAGGACCACGCACCCTTGGCGGGTCAGGGTGTCGAGGAGGTGCGGGGGCGGGTCGACGTCGTTCCAGCGCAGGTCCAGCTTTTCCAGGGCGGGCATCCCGGCGACCCAGTCGGGCAGTTCGGTGAGGTGGTTGGACCGCACGTCGAGGTGGCGCAGGAGCGGGAGTTCGGCCAGGGACTCCGGGATCGCGGTCAGCGCGTTCTCGCGGAGGTCGAGGTGGCGCAGCTGGGTCAGGTCGGCGACCGAGGCCGGCAGGCGGTCGAGGGCGTTCCCGCGCAGCCACAGTTCCCGCAGCCGGGACAGTCGGCCGATCGTCTCGGGCAGAACGCGCAGGTCGTTGTGCTGGGCCCGCAACTCCACCAACCCCCGCAGGTCGCCGATGGACTCCGGCAGTGCGGTCAGGCTGTTCTCCCCCACGTTGAGGTAGCGCAGGCCGGTCAGCCCGCCCACCGAGCCGGGCAGCGCGGTCAGCTTGTTGTCGTGCAGGTAGAGGAAGTCGGTGAGGGCCGGGAGGCCGCCGATCTCGTCGGGCACCTCGGTGAGCGCGTTGTGCCCCAGGTCGAGCGTGCGCAGGTGGCGCAGCCGGCCGATCTCCGGCGGGATCGCCGTGAGCCCGTTGTCCGCCAGGATCAGGACCTCCAGGTCCGTCCGCCGCCAGATCTCCGCCGGCACCTCGCCCAGACCGTGCCGCCACAGGTTCAACGCCCGTTCCACGTCGCTCTTCCCGGTTCTGGTCGGCGATCATGCCGGTCGGTGGCGGGGCCGGGAGCACCGGCCCCGCCACCGGGGTCAGCGGGCGGGGTGCGGGAAGTAGCCCCGCCCGGTGAAGAAGTCCACGTGCCGGCCGAACAGGTCGAGGGTGGTGGGCGGGCAGGTGATGGTGGTGCCGGCCAGGGCGGCGGTGGTCTCCGCGTCGTCGATCGGCGGGTAGAACGCGGCCGGCGCGGCCGACATCACGTCGAAGGCGTCCAGCAGCGGGACCAGCGCGTTGGTGCGGTCGGCCAGGATCCGGGCCCGGAACTCCGCGTCGTCCAGCGGGTCCAGGCGGTGGCCCCGGCGGCGCAGCTCGGCGATCATCTCGGCCATCGGCAGCGTGGTGTGGCCGCTGACGTGGAACGTCCGGGAGTGCGTGGTCCGGGAGATGTGCAGGATCGCCGCACTGGCGTAGTCGACGGGCATCAGGCGCAGGTCCACGCCGGGGTCGGCCGGGGCCGCGCCAGCGTCCAGCATTCCCTTCAGGCTCAGCCAGACGAAGTCGCGGGTCTGGCACGCCCCGGTCTGCCGGTCGCCCGCGATGAGGTCGATCCGGTACACCGAGACCGGCAGACCGCGCTCCCGGGCCAGGTCCACCACCTGCTCGGCGACCCACTTGCTCTGGGTGTACCCGGTGGGCAGGGCCGCGCCGGGGCCGGACGGGTCGGTCACCGCGATGCCCGTGCCGCCGTCGGCCGACGCGGTCAGGAACACGCCCAGCGTCGACACGTGGTGCAGCGGCACGGTGCGGTGTCGGGCGGCCAGGCGCAGGAGTTCCTTCACCGCCAGCACGTTCGCGCCGCGCACCGCCGCGTACGGCCGCACCCAGTTGACCTCGGCCGCCGGGTGGTAGACCGCGTCGACCGAGCGGGCCAGGGCGTCGAACCGCTCCGGGTCCAGTCCCAGCGCCGGCGCGGCCAGGTCGCCGGGCAGCACGGTGATCCGGGACCGGTCCAGGTCGAGCCCGTACCAGTCCAGGGTCGCGTCGAGCCGGGCGCGGGCGGCGGTCTCGTCCGCGGCGCGCACCAGGCAGTGCACGTGGGCGCGGGTGCCGGCCAGCAGGTCGCGCAGCAGGTACGCGCCCAGGAACCCGGTCGCCCCGGTGAGCAGCACCTCGGCCGGGTCGGCGGCGACGGTCACCACCTCGTCGGCGGGCACGATGTCGGGGTCCAGCCCGATGTCGGCGGCCAGCGCCGCGGCCAGGTCGCCGCCCTCCGGCGCGGGGTCGCCGAGCAGCGCTGCGGTCAGGTGGCCGGCCAGCGCGTCGAGCGTCGGGTGGTCGAACACCAGCGTCGTGGGCAGCCGCAGCCCGGTCAGCCCGGCCAGCCGGTTGCGCAGCTCGACCCCGGTCAGCGAGTCGAACCCGAGGTCGGCGAACCGCTCCCGCTCGCCGATCACGGCCGGGTCGGCGTGCCCGAGCACACCGCCCACCTCCTCGCGCAGCAGCCCGAGCAGCCGCTCCCGCCGGCCCGCCGCGTCCAGCCCGGCGAGGTCGGCGGCCAGCGAGTCGGTGGTGACCTCGCTGTTGCGGGCGGTCGGCCGGGACGGCACGCGGACCAGGCCGGCCAGCACCGGCGGCACCTGGCGGGGCTGGGCGCGCAGCGCGGCGGTGTCCAGCGGCGCGGCGGTGAGCGCGGGCAGCCCGGTGGCCACGGCCAGGTCCAGCAGGGCCGGGCCGGTGTCCGACGGGATCGGCGGGTAGCCGGCGCGGGCGATGCGCTCGACGTCGGCCGCGCCCAGTTCGCCGCCGGCGGCGGTCGCCGCCCACAGCCCCCACGCGACCGACGTCGCCGGCAGGTCGAGGGCCGCCCGGTACTCGGCCAGGCCGTCGAGGAACGTGTTGGCGGCGGCGTAGCTGGACTGGCCCGCGCCGCCGATCACCCCGGCCAGCGAGGAGAACAGCACGAACGCGGTCAGGTCGTGCTCGCGGGTCAGCTCGTGCAGGTGCCAGGCGGCGTCCGCCTTCGGCCGCAGGACGCCCGCCAGCCGCGCGTGGTCCGTGCCGACCACCAGGCCGTCGTCGATCACGCCCGCCGCGTGCAGGACGGCGCGCAGCGGCCGGTCGGCCGGGATGCCCGCGATCAGCTCGGCGACGGCGGCGCGGTCGGCCAGGTCGCACCCGACGACGGACACCTCCGCGCCGAGCGCGGCCAATTCGGCGCGCAGTTCCGCCGCGCCGGGCGCGGACGGCCCGCGCCGGCCGGCGAGCAGCAGGTGCCGCACGCCGTGCGCGGTGACCAGGTGCCGGGCGAACAGCGCGCCGAGCGTGCCGGTGCCGCCGGTGATCAGGACCGTGCCCGCCGGGTCGAACCGGTGGGCCGGGCCGCGCGGGACGCGCCGCAGCCGGGGGGTGAACGCCCGGTCGCCGCGCACGACGACCTGGGCCTCCCCGGACGCCACGACCGCCGCGACGGCCGCGTCACCGTCGGCTTCGAGCAGCACGAACCGGCCGGGGTTCTCCGACTGGGCGGAGCGCACCTGGCCCCACACGGCGGCGGCGGCCGGGTCGGTGACCGGCTCGCCCGCGACCGACATCGCGCCCGTCGTGCGGAACACCAGCGGCACGTCGGCGCGGCTGTCGTCGTTGAGCCAGGCGTGCGCGAAGGTCAGGACGGTGCCGGTGAGCCGGTGCAGCGCGGCGGGCACGTCCTCGCCGGGCTCGGTGGCCAGCGGGACGACCACGGCCTCCCCGCCGAGCCCGCCGGCGGTGTCCGGCAGCACCACGGGCGCCCACTCGGTCCACAGCAGGGATTCGTGCTCACGGCCGTGCGGGGCGTCGGCCGCGCCGAAGACCAGGTCGGCCGACGCGACGGGGTGGCCGGCGCGGTCCACGGCACGCAGGCGCAGCCCGTCGCCGTGCGGTGTCAGGGTCGCCCGCACGGCCGCCGCGCCCACGGCGTGCACCCTGGCGTCGCGCCAGGTCACGACGTGCCCGCCGGCGGTCCGCAGCACGCCGTCGAGCAGCGCCGGGTGCAGCAGGTAGCCGTCCGGGCGGTGCGGCTCGGCCAGGTCGACCTCGATCGGGGTCGCGTCGGCGGGCGGTCCGCCCGGATCGGGCCGCACGCCGCGCGGCACGAGCGCGCCGGTCGCGGCGACGGTCCACAACTGGTCGCCGTCCTCCGGCCGGGTGTGCACGGCCACCGGCCGCGCGCCGTCGGCGTCCGCCGGACCGACCCGGACCTGGAGGTGCAGCCCGCCGCGCGCGGGCAGGGCGAGCGGGCCGTCGACCCGCAGTTCCCGCACGGCCGGGCAGCCGACCTCGTCGCCCGCGCGCAGCACCACGTCCAGCAGCGCCGCCGACGGCAGCGCCACGACCCCATCGGCGTCGGCGGACGCCCACGGCACGGACCGCGCGGACACCCGGCTGGTGAACAGCACCTCGTCGGCGCCCGCGAGGTGCACGGCCGCGCCGAGCAGCGGGTGGCCGGCCGCGGTGAGGCCGAGCGCGGCGGTGTCCAGCGTCTCGGAGCCCGCGACGTGCCAGAACCGCTCGTGCTGGAAGGCGTAGGTGGGCAGCGGCACGGTCCGCGCGCCGGGGAACGCCCGCCGCCAGTCGACCGGCACGCCCCGGCTGTGCAGCACGGCCAGCGCCCGCAGGAACGTCTCGGGGCCACCCTCGTCGCGGCGCAGCGTCCCGGTGAGCACGACCTCGTCGCCCGCCGTCTCCTGCACCGACACCTGGAGCACCGGGTGCGGGCTGACCTCGACGAACACCCCGTAGCCGGCGTCGGCGAGCGCGGCCACCGAGCGGGCGAACTCGACCGTGCCGCGCAGGTTGCGGTACCAGTAGCCGGCGTCGAGGCCGGCGGTGTCCTGCCAGTCGGCGGTGACGGTGGAGAAGAACGGGATCGTCCCGGCGCGCGGCGCGATCGGCGCGAACGCCGCCAGCAGCTCGTCGCGCACCAGCTCGACCTGCGGCGAGTGCGACGCGAAGTCGGTGTCGAACCGCTTGACCCGCGCGCCGTCGGCCTTGCAGCCGGCGAGGAACTCGTCCAGCGCGTCCCGGTCGCCGCCGACGAGCACCGCGTTGGGCCCGTTCTCGACGGTGACCGACAGCCGCCCGGGCCACGCCGCGAGCCGGGCCGCGACCTCGGCGCGGGGCAGCGCGACCGCGCCCATCCCGCCGACACCTTGGAGCTTGAGCGCGATCCGGCTGCGCAGCGCGACGACCTGGGCGGCGTCCTCCAGCGACAGCGCGCCGGCGACGTGGGCGGCGGCCACCTCGCCCTGGGAGTGGCCGACCACGGCGTCCGGCCGCACGCCCCACGCCTGCCACAGCGCGGCCAGCGACACCATCACGGCGAACAGGACCGGCTGCACGACGTCGAGCCGGTCCAGCGCGGGCGCGCCCTCCCGGCCGCGCAGCACGTCCTCCAGCGAGAAGTCCCCGAACGGCTCCAACGCCTTGGCGCACAACGCGATCTGCGCGGCGAACTCGGGCGAGGCGTCCAGCAGCGGCACCGCCATGCCGGCCCACTGGCTGCCCTGGCCGGGGAACACGAACACGGTCCGGCCGACCTCGCCGGCCGTGCCGCGCACGACCGCGGGGACGTCCGCGCCCTCGGCGATCGCGGCGAGTCCGGCCAGCAGGTCGGCCCGGTCGGTGCCCACGACGACCGCGCGGTGCTCCAGCGCGGCCCGCGTGGTGGCCAGCGAGTGCGCCACGTCGTACGGGTCGGCGTCGGCGGGCAGGGCGGCGGCCAGCCGGGCGGCCTGGGCGCGCAGCGCCGCCGGGCCCCGGCCGGACAGCACCCACGGCACGGCGGCGGGCGCGGGGCGCGCGACGGGCTCGGCGTCCGGCTCCGGCGGGGCCTGCTCCAGCACGACGTGCGCGTTGGTGCCGCTCGCGCCGAACGCCGACACCGCGCCGCGCCGGGGCCCGTCGGTCGCGGGCCAGTCACGGGCCTCGGCCAGCAGCTCGATGTCACCGGAGGACCAGTCCACGAACGGGCTGGGCTCGTCCAGGTGCAGGGTGCGCGGGAGGTGACCGTGCCGGATGGCCTGGATCATCTTGACCAGTCCGGCGATGCCGGCGGCGGCCTGGGCGTGGCCGATGTTCGACTTGAGCGAGCCCAGCAGCAGCGGGCGGCCGGCCGGGCGGCCCTGGCCGTAGGTGGCCAGCAGGGCCTGCGCCTCGATCGGGTCGCCGAGCCGGGTGCCGGTGCCGTGCGCCTCCACCGCGTCCACGTCGGACGGTCGCAGTCCGGCGTCGGCGAGCGCGGCGCGGATCACCCGCTCCTGGGACGGGCCGTTGGGCGCGGTGAGCCCGTTGGACGCGCCGTCGGAGTTCACCGCGCTGCCGCGCACGACCGCGAGCACCCGGTGGCCGTTGCGGCGGGCGTCGGCCAGCCGCTCCACGACCAGCACTCCCCCGCCCTCCGACCAGCCGATGCCGTCGGCGGCGGCGGCGAACGGCTTGCAGCGGCCGTCGACGGCCAGGCCGCGCTGCCGGGCGCCGTCGATGTAGCCGCCGGGGTGCGCGGCCACGTAGACCGCGCCGGCCAGCGCCAGGTCGCACTCCCCCGCCCGCAGCGCCCCGGCCGCGAGGTGCAGCGCGACCAGCCCGGACGAGCAGGCGGTGTCGATCGACACCGCCGGGCCCTCCAGCCCCAGGGTGTAGGAGATCCGGCCGGAGGCCATCGAGCTGAGCTTGGAGGTCATCTGGTAGCCCTCGAACTCGGGCGGGCCGTCCAGGTCGAGGTAGCTCTGCTCGACCAGCCCGGCGAACACGCCCGTCCGGCTGCCGCGCAGGGTGGTGGCGTCGATGCCGGCGTGCTCGACCGCCTCCCACGCGGCTTCCAGCAGCACCCGCTGCTGCGGGTCCATGGCCAGCGCCTCGCGCGGCGAGATGCCGAAGAACGCGGCGTCGAACCCGCCGGCGGTCTCCAGGAACCCGGCTTCCCGGATGTAGAACCGGCCGGGCGCGGCGGGGTCGGGGTCGTAGAGGGCGTCGAGGTCCCAGCCCCGGTCGTCGGGGAACGGGCCGATGCTGTCGCGCTCCTCGACGGCGAGCCGCCACAGCTCGTCCGGGTCGGCCGCGCCGGGGTAGCGGGCGGACATGCCGACGATCGCGATCGGCTCGTCCCGGGTCGCTTCCAGCTCGGCCACGCGCTTGCGCGCCCGGCGCAGGTCGGTGGTGACCCGCTTGAGGTACTCGACCAGCTTGGCCTGGTCGTCCTGCGGTTCGGCCATGGCGGGCGCGTCTCCTTCTGCGGGGCGGTCGGGCTGGGCGGGGTGGTCAGGCACTGCCGAACTCGCTGTCGATCAGGTCGAAGATCTCGGTGACCGAGGCCGCCGAGATCTCCTCGTCCACGGCGGCGCGGTCGGGTTCCAGCACGGCGAGCAGGTCCCGCAGCCGCCGCGCCACCGCCTCCGCGCGGGGCCCGCCGGGCGGGTCGGCGGCGAGCGCGCTCTCCAGCCCGGCGAGGTGCGCGAGCGGACCGGACGCCGCGTCGAGCCGCTCCACGACGAACTTGGCGAGCGCGGCGGGCGTGGCGTGGTCGAACAGGGCGGTGGCGGGCAGCGCGACCCCGAGGGCCGCACCGAGCCGCTTGCCCAGCTCCACCGCCGTCATCGAGTCGAACCCGGCGTCGTGGAACGCCCGGTCGCGGCCGACGGCGGCCGGGTCGCCGTGCCCGAGGACGGCGGCGGCCTGGGTGCGGATCGCGTCCAGCACGGCGCGGTCACGGGCGTCGTCGTCCAGCTCGGACAGGTCCAGCCGGGCCGGGGGCGGCGCGGCGGCGGGCGGCACGAGGTCGCGGAACAGCGCCGGAACGCCCCGGTCGCGCACCACGTCGGTCCGGACCGGGCCCGCGACGAGCAGGGTCTCGTCCGCACCGAGGGCGGCGTCCACCAGCAGGGCCCCGGTGGCGGGGTCGACCGGGCCCACCACGTCGTCCGGACGTCCCCAGGCGATCACCCGCGCCCGGTGGTCCTCGGCGAAGGCGATCAGGGCCGCCGCCTCGGCGTTCGGCACGGGTGAGATCGCCGCGACGTCGGTGAACAGCACGAGCAGCGCGCCCGGCGCGGCCTCGGCCAGTTCGCGGGCCCGCTCGGCGGTCGCGTCGGCCAGGAACACCGCCGCCACGTCCTGCCCGGCGAGGGCTGCCGGGTCCGCGTCGAGGAGTCGGGTCGGGCCGTGGCGTTCGGCCAGGTGCCGGGTCAGCCAGTCCGGCCCGGACACCGCGATCCGGCCGTCGAGCGCCGGGGCCGGGGCGGGGCCGGCCGGGGTGAGCCGGGGCGCGGTGAGCACCCCGGCGAGCCACGAGACGACGGGTTCGTCCCCGTCGGGCAGTCCCGGCGGCGGGGTGGTGCTGTCGGTGCGCAGGGCGGTGATCCGGCCGGGGTGGCGCTCCTGCCACTCCCGCACCGCATCCGGCGGGGCCGCCACGACCAGCCGCGCGCCGCCCGGTCCGGCGAGCCGGTCGGCCAGCACGCGGTCCAGCTCGTCGGGTTCGGGCCGCAGCAGGACGGCGTCCGCACCGTCCCAGGCCACCGGTCGGCTGGGGATTTCCACCCAGCGCACGGCGAACAGGGCGTCACCGGGGTCGGGCGCGACCCGGTCGACCACGACCGAGGTGACCTCCTCGACGGCGAACACCACCGTGCCGTCGGCGTCGAGCAGCGCCACGGACGTCCCGGTCACGGCGGCACGTTCCGGGACACCGCCGGGGAACCTCCGCACCCCGCGCCAGTGCTTGCGCCACTGGGAATCGTCGGCACGCGGCAACACCGCGTCCACCACGGTTTCGGGCAGCTCGGCGGGTACTTCGACCGGCAGCGGCACGGCGGCTGCCACGGCCGGCGGGACGCTCGCCGCGGTGAGCACGCCGGACGCGGCTGCGGTCCACGGACCGTCAGCGCGGGTCCGGACGTGGGCGGTGACCGGCCGATCGCCGCTGTCGTCGGGAGAACCGACCCTGATCTGGTAGGCGACCGTGCCCCGGGTGGGCACTGCCACCGGGCCTTCCAGGTCCATTGTGGACAGCGTCGGCGTCCCGACCGATTCGCCGACACGAAGTGCCAAGGCGGCCACAACTGCCCCGGACAGCACCGGCACGCCGTGCACGGTGTGCCGGAGCGGCAACGCGTCGGCCGGGAGTTCCCCGGTGAGCAGCGCGCTGCCGTCGGCGAGGACCACGGGCGCGCCCTGCGGGTCCCGGCCGCGACCTGCGGTCAGCCAGTACGAGCGGTGCTCGAACGGGTAGGTGGGCAACGAGACCGTCCGGGCTCCCGTGCCCGCGAAGTACGCCGACCAGTCGACGTCCGCACCCACCGCGTGCGCGGTTCCGAGTGCCGAAACGAGAGTCGCCGGCTCGGAACGTTCCCGGCGCAGCAGCGCGACCGCCGGCACGTCGGCGGAGAGCCCCACCAACGGCGTGAGCACCGCGTCGGGCCCGAGTTCGACGAACCGCCCGACGCCGTTCGCGACGGCCGTGTGGACGGCGTCGCCGAACCGGACGGTCCGGCGCACCTGCGTCACCCAGTAGTCGGGGTCGGCGAGTTCGTCACCGGGCACGGCGCTGCCCGTCAGCGTCGAGACCATCGGGATGCGCGGCGGCCGGAACTCCAGTCGGGCCACCACGTCCCGGAACCCGTCCAGCATCGGGTCCATCCGCGCCGAGTGGAACGCGTGCGACACCGTCAACCGCGTCACCTTCACACCATCGGCAGCCAACCGATCCGCGACCCGCGACACCGCCTCTTCGACACCCGACAACACCACCGAGCGCGGCCCGTTCACCGCCGCGACCTCGACCTCCGGCTCCAGCAGCGGCAGCACGTCCTCTTCGCTCGCCCGTACCGCGACCATCGCCCCACCAGTCGGCAGAGCGGCCATCAAACGCGCCCGAGCCGACACCAAGGCCACCGCGTCATCCAGCGAGAGCACGCCCGCGACGTGCGCGGCGGCGACCTCGCCGACCGAGTGACCGACCACGAAGTCCGGTCGCACGCCCCACGATCCGACCAGCTCCGCCAACGCCACACCCAACGCGAACAGACCCGGCTGCGCGAAACCCGTCCCGTCGAGGCCATCCCCGGACTCCACGGCCTCCCGCAGGCCCGGGAACCGGTCCAGCAGGGCGAAGTACGGTTCAGCGAACGCCGGGAACGCCTGGGCCAGCTCGAACCCCATGCCCGCCCGCTGCGCGCCCTGACCCGGGAACAGGAACCCGGTGTCACCCGTGACCGGATCCGCGACCGGACCGTCCGCGAGTTCGCGCAAGCCGTCGAGCAGCGCGGCACGGTCGGCACCGACGACCACGGCCCGGTGCGGGAGAACGGCCCGCCCGGTGGCCAGCGTGGCGGCGACGTCCAGCGGTTCGACGGCCGGGTCCGCCACCTGGGCCACCAGCCGTGCGGCCCACTCGTGGACGGCCTGCGGAGTCGCACCGCGCACCACCAGCGGAAGCACAGCGGGAACGGCCCAATCGGGGGCCACGGCCGGTTCGGGTTCCTCGATGACGACGTGCGCGTTCGTCCCGCTGATCCCGAACGACGACACACCCGCCCGACGCGGACGACCACCCCGCGACCACGGCTGCTGTTCCGTCAACAACCGCACCGCGCCACTGTCCCAGTCCACATGCGGACTGGGCTCCTCCGCGTGCAGAGTGCGCGGCAACACACTGTGCCGCAACGCCTCCACCACCTTGATGATCCCACCAACACCCGCAGCAGCCTGCGAATGACCGATGTTCGACTTCAACGACCCCAACCAGAGAGGACGATCGCGATCACGGCCGTAGGTCGACAACAGGGCGTTGGCCTCGATCGGGTCACCCAGAGCGGTACCGGTGCCGTGCGCCTCCACCACGTCCACATCGGACGGAACCAGACCCGCGTCCGCGAGTGCGGCCAGGATCACCGCCTCCTGGGCAGGACCGTTGGGGGCGGTCAGGCCGTTGGACGCGCCATCGGAGTTCACGGCGGTGCCCCGGACGACGGCCAGCACGCGGTGCCCGTTGCGGCGGGCATCGGAGAGGCGTTCGACGACGAGCACGCCCACGCCCTCGGCCCACCCCGTGCCGTCCGCGCCGGCACCGAACGCCTTGCACCGGCCGTCCGGCGACAGCCCGCGCTGCCGCGAGAACTCCACGAACGCGGTCGGAGTCGCCATCACCGCCGCCCCGCCCGCCACGGCCAGGTCGCACTCACCGCGCCGCAACGCGTTGGCGGCCAGGTGCAACGCCACCAACGACGACGAGCACGCGGTGTCGACGGTCAGCGCGGGCCCGGTGAGCCCGAACGTGTAGGCGACCCGACCCGATGCCACGCTGCCCGCGCTGCCGGTCGCGAGGTAGCCCTCGATGCCGTCAGGCAGCCGGTCCACCCCCACGCCGTAGTCGTGGTACATCACACCGGTGAACACCCCGGTCCGGCTGCCGCGCACCGAATCCGGCGCGATACCGGCACTTTCGAACGCCTCCCAGGTGGTTTCGAGCAACAGCCGTTGCTGCGGGTCCGTGGCCAGCGCCTCACGCGGAGACATCCCGAACAACCCGGCATCGAACCCGGCCGGATCACTCAAGAACCCACCCGACCGCGTGTAACTGTGCCCCACCCGATCCGGATCAGGATCGTACAAACCCTCTACATCCCACCCACGATCAGAAGGAAACGGCCCAACCGCATCCGTACCGGCCGCCACCAACCGCCACAGATCAGCCGGCGACGCCACCCCACCCGGATAACGACACCCCATCCCGACGATCGCGATCGGCTCGGTGGTCGCCACGGCCACCACCGGCGCGGCGGGCCCGGTGCCCGCGAGCTCGCGGTCGAGGTGGGCGACGAACGCGGCCAGGTCGGGGTGGTCGAACACGACGGTGGCGGGCAGCCGGACACCGGTCGCGGCGGCCACCCGGTTGCGCAGCTCGACCGCCGTCAGCGAGTCGAAACCCTGGTCGCGGAACGGTTTCCGATCGGCGATGCCCGCCGGGTCGGCGTGCCCCAGGACGGCGGCGGCTTCCGCCCGCACCAGGTCGCGCAACGCCCGCACGCGGTCCTCCCCGCCGAGCCCGGCCAGCCGGTTCGACGGAGCCGGGGCCGCTGCGGCGGTTCGCAGCACACCCGGCGTGGCCGGGCCTGGTGCGCCGGCCGCCGCGAGGTCCAGCCGGGCGGCGGCCGGCGCGGGGTCCGTGCCGGCGACCGCCAGGTCGAACAGCGCCATACCGTCCGAAGTGGACAGCGCACGGACGCCGACGCGTTCCAGGCGGGCCAGGTCGGCGGTGCCGAGCCCGGCGGACAGTGCGCTGTCCGCCTCCCACAGGCCCCAGGCGATCGAGACGGCGGGCAACCCGGCCGCCGCCCGGTGCGCGGCGAGGGCGTCCAGCGCGGTGTTCGCGGCGGCGTAGTTCGCCTGGCCCGCCGTGCCGAGCACGCCGGCCAGCGAGGAGTAGAGGACGAACGCCGTCAGGTCGCGGTCGCGGGTCAGGTCGTGCAGGTGCCAGGCGGCGTCGGCCTTGGGCCCCAGGGCGGTGTCGAGGTGCTCCGGGGTGAGGTCGGTCAGCACCCGGTCGTCCGAGACGCCCGCCAGGTGCACGACGGCCCGCAGGTCCGGCAGGTCGGCGACCACCCGGGCCAGCGCGTCCCGGTCGGTCACGTCCACCGCCAGCAGCCGGACCCCGGGTCCGGCCAGGTCCGCCGCGCCGGGCGCGTCGGGTCCGCGCCGGCTGAGCAGGACGACGTCCCGCGCCCCGTGCCCGTCCACCAGGTGCCGCACCAGGGCCGCGCCGAGCGCGCCGGTGGCCCCGGTGACCAGGACCGTGCCGGCGGACCAGGACGGCGGGGTGTCGGGCGTGCCGGGCGCGCGGGTCAGCCGGGGCACGAGCAGCGCGCCGGCCCGGATCGCGACCTGGGGCCGGCCGGTGCCCGCCGCGAGCCGGGGGTCGCCGTCGCCGTCCACGAGCACGAACCGGTCCGGGTGCTCGGCCTGCGCCGACCGCACCAGACCCCACACCGGGGCCTGCGCCGGGTCGATGGGCGGGCCGCCGGCGGCGATCGCGCCCCGGGTGTGCACCACCAGCGGGCCGGGGCGGTCGTCGGCGAGCCACCGCTGGAGCCGGGCCAGGGTGGCGTGCACCGGGTTCCGGTCGGTCGGGCCGGCACCGGCCGGGACGGTGAACACCTCGGCACCGGCCGGGCGGTCCGGCACGGGCACCGGCCGCCAGTCCACGGTGTGCAGGCCGTCCGGGCCGGGGCGGGTCAGCGGGCGCAGGGTGAGCGCGTCCACGGTGGCGACCGGCCGGCCGCCGGCGTCGGCGAGCAGCAGCGCGACCGTGCCGTCCGGGCGCGGGGTGAGGCGGGCCCGCGCGGGCGTGGCCGCCGGGTCGAGCACCTCGACCCCGGCCCAGGCGAACGGGACGCGCGGGCGCGGGTCGTCCGGGATCAGCACGTGCAGCGCGGCGTCGAGCAGCGCCGGGTCCAGCACCGCGCCGGCCGGGCCGGCGGGCAACGCGATCTCGGCGTGCCGCACGTCCGACCGCCACCCGGCGACCAGGCCCCGGAAGGCGGGCCCGTACTCCAGCTCTGCGGCGGCGGCGACCCGGTAGACCTCGGCCACGTCGACGGGGTCACCGGCCGGCGGCCACACCGACAGCGCGTCGGCGGCGGCCCGGCCGGCGGGCGCGAGGGTGCCGGTGGCGTGGGTGGTCCACGGGCCGTCGTCCGCGCGGGCGTGCACGGCGACCACGCCGTCAGCGGACGCCTCGACCTGGACGTCCAGTCCGGCGGGTCCGACGACGAGCGGGGCGGTGAGGGCGAGATCGCGGACCCTGGGTGCCGCCACCTCCACGCCGGCGCGCAGCACCCAGTCCAGCACGGCCGCGCCGGGCACGACGACGTCCGCGCCCACCCGGTGGTCGGCCAGCCACGGGTGCGTCCGGAGGGACAGCCGGCCGGTCAGCAGCACACCGCCGGTCACCGTGTGCACGACCGCGCCGAGCACCGGGTGCCCGATCGCCGTCAACCCGAAGTCGTGGGCGTCGGCCGCGGTGCGCACGGGGTCGATCCAGTACCGCTCGGTCCGGAACGGGTAGGTGGGCAGCGGGACCGTGCGGGCACCGGCGAAGAACGCGGCCCAGTCCACGTCCGCGCCGCGTGCCCCGAGGGTGGCGATGGCGTTCACGGCGGTGGTGGCTTCGTCGTGTTCCGCGCGCAGCAACGGGATCGCGGCCACGTCACCCGGTAGTTCGGCGGTCTCCACCAGCGCCGACAGCGTCGTGGCGGGTCCGAGTTCGAGGAACCGGGTGACGTTGTTCGCGGCGGCGGTGCGGACCGCGTCGCCGAACCGGACGGTCCGGCGCACCTGTGTCACCCAGTAGTCGGGGTCGGCGAACTCGTCGCCGGACACGACCTCGCCCGTCACCGTGGACACCGCCGGGATCTGCGGTGGCCGGAAGTCGAGTCGTGCCACCACGCTCCGGAACTCGGCCAGCATCGGGTCCATCCGCGCCGAGTGGAACGCGTGCGACACCGTCAACCGGGTCACCTTCACACCATCGGCAGCCAACCGATCCGCGACCCGCGACACCGCCTCCTCGTCACCCGACAACACCACCGAGCGCGGCCCGTTCACCGCCGCGACCTCAACTCCCGTTTCCAGCAAAGGAAGAACGTCCTGCTCGCTCGCCCGTACCGCGACCATCGCCCCACCAGTCGGCAGAGCGGCCATCAGCCGGGCGCGAGCCGACACCAACGTCACGGCGTCGTCCAGCGAAAGCACACCCGCGATGTGAGCCGCAGCCATCTCGCCGACCGAGTGACCCGCCACGAAATCGGGCCGCACGCCCCACGAACCCACCAGCTCCGCCAACGCCACACCCAACGCGAACAGACCCGGCTGCGCGAAACCCGTCCCGTCCAGACCAACTCCGGACGCCACGGCCTCCCGCAGGCCCGGAAAGCGTTCCAGCAGCACGGAGTACTTCTCGCCGAACGCCGGGAACACCTCAGCCAGCGCCAAACCCATCCCGGCCCGTTGCGCGCCCTGACCGGGGAACAGGAACCCGGTGCGCCCGGGAACCCTGGTCACGACAGGGCCGCCCGCCGCGACGGCACGCAACCCGGCGACCAGTTCCGCACGGTCCCGGCCGGTGACGACGGCGGACGCGGCGAGCCGGGCACGGCCGGTGGCGAGAGTGCGGGCGACATCGGCCGGCTCGCGCACGTCGACCACGTCCAGCAGCCGAACGGCCTGGTCGCGCACGGCCGTAGGGTCGGCGGCGGACAACACCCACGGCAACACAGGCGGCACGACCGGGGCGGCGGCGGGTTCCGGTTGGTACTCCTCGACGATGACATGCGCGTTCGTGCCGCCGAAGCCGAACGAGGAGACACCCGCCCGACGCGGACGTTCGCCCACCGGCCACGGCTGCTGCTCAGTCAACAACCGCACCGCGCCGCTGTCCCAATCGACGCGCGGGCTGGGGTCGTCGGCGTGCAAGGTCCGGGGCAGCACCCCGTGCCGCAACGCCTCGACCACCTTGATGATCCCACCCACACCCGCAGCCGCCTGCGCGTGACCGATGTTCGACTTCAACGAACCCAACCACAGCGGACGATCGCGATCACGGCCGTAGGTCGACAACAAGGCGTTGGCCTCGATCGGGTCGCCCAACGCCGTGCCGGTGCCGTGCCCTTCGACAGCGTCCACATCGGACGGTGTGAGCCCCGAATCGGCCAGTGCCGCGAGGATCACCCGTTCCTGCGACGGCCCGTTGGGCGCGGTCAGCCCGTTGGACGCGCCATCGGAGTTCACGGCCGAACCGCGCAGCACGGCGAGCACGTGGTGACCGGACCGCACGGCGTCGGACAGGCGTTCCACGGCCAGCACGCCCACACCCTCGGCCCACCCGGTGCCGTCCGCGCCGGCACCGAACGCCTTGCACCGGCCGTCCGGCGACAACCCGCGCTGCCGCGAGAATTCGAGGAACGGCATGGGGGTCGCCATCACCGCCGCGCCGCCCGCCAGCGCCAGGTCGCACTCGCCGCGCCGCAGGGCGTTCATCGCCAGGTGCAGGGCGACCAGCGACGACGAACAGGCCGTGTCGACCGCGATCGACGGTCCGACCAGGCCGAACACGTAGGACAGCCGGCCCGCCGCGACGCTGCCCGCGCTGCCGCTGTAGAGGTAGCCCTCGAACTCGCCGGGTGACGGGCGGCTGCCGTAGTCGCTGTACATCAGCCCGGTGTAGACGCCGACGCGCCGGTCACGCAGCCCGTCCGGGCGGATTCCCGCGTGCTCCAAGGCTTCCCACGCGGTCTGCAACAGCAGCCGTTGCTGCGGGTCCGTGGCCAGCGCCTCACGCGGAGACATCCCGAACAGCCCGGCGTCGAACCCGGCCGGATCACTCAAGAACCCACCCGACCGCGTGTAACTGTGCCCCACCCGATCCGGATCAGGATCGTACAAACCCTCTACATCCCAACCACGATCAGAAGGAAACGGGCCGACCGCATCCACACCACCAGCCACCAACCGCCACAGATCAGCCGGCGACGCCACCCCACCCGGGTAACGACACCCCATCCCGACGATCGCGATCGGCTCGTGCCGGCGGTCCTCGGCCTCGCGCAACCGGTCCCGGGCGTCCTTGGCCTCGGCGACGGCGCGCTTCAGGTACTCGCGGAGCTTGTCCTCGTCTGCCACCGTTCCCGCTTTCCTCCGTGCCACAGGGTTTCCGTCGGTCATGCCGGGGTGCCGAACCCGTCGACCAGGGCGAACAGCTCGTCGTCGGACGCGGCGGCCAGCCCGGTGCCGGGCTCCGGCAGGTCGAGCAGGCCGCGCAGCCGGTCGCCCAGCTCTACCGGGTCGACGCCGTCGGCCAGGGCGGTCCGGACGGCCTCCTCCAGCCGGTCCAGCGCGACCTGGCCGGGCGCGGGCAGGCCGGCCGCCAGCAGGTCCGCGACCGCGCCCGCCGTGGGGTGGTCGAACACCAGCGACGTGGGCAGCCGCCGGCCGGTGGCCGCGCCGAGCCGGTTGCGCAGCTCGACCGCCGTCAGCGAGTCGAACCCGAGCCCGCCGAACGCCGCGTGCTCGCTGACGCCGGTCGGGTCGGGGTGCCCGAGCACGGCTGCCACCTCGGTGCGCACCAGGTCGACCAGCACCTGCCGGCGCCGGGCGGGCGGCAGCGCGGCCAGGCTCGCCGGGTCCGGGCCGGTCGCCGCCGGCCGCCCGGTGTCGCGGCGCGGCGGGGCCAGCGCGGCGAGCAGCGGGTGCGGGTCGGCGGCGGCCAGGTCGAACCGGGTCAGCACGGCCAGCGGGTCGGGGTCGGCGATCGCGGCGTCGAACAGCGCCATCGCCCGGTCCTCGGTCAGCGGCACCAGCCCGACCCGGCGCAGCCTGGTCCGGTCGGCGTCGGTGAGGTGCCCGGCCATCGCGCCCGCCTGGTCCCACACGCCCCACGCCAGCGAGGTCCCGGGCAGGCCGCGGCCGGCGCGGTGCGCGGCGAGCGCGTCCAGGAACGCGTTGCCGGCGGCGTAGTTCGCCTGGCCCGCCGTGCCGAGCAGGCCGGCGACCGAGGAGTAGAGCACGAACGCGGCGACGTCCCCGACCAGCTCGTGCAGGTGCCAGGCGGCGTCGGCCTTCGCCCGCAGCACGGTGGCGAGCCGGTCCGGGGTGAGGCCGGTGACCGGGACGTCGTCCAGCACGCCGGCGGTGTGCACGACGGCGTGCACCGGGTGCAGGTGCAGCAGGTCGGCCAGGGCGGCGCGGTCGGCGGCGTCGCACGCCTCGACCACGACGTGCGCGCCGAGCGCCGTCAGGTCGTCGCGCAACCGCTCCGCTCCCGGCGCGGCCAGCCCGCGCCGGCTGATCAGCAGCAGGTCGCGGGCACCGTGGACGGTCACCAGGTGGCGGGCGAGCACCGCGCCGAGCGCGCCGGTCCCGCCGGTGATCAGCACGGTGCCGCCGGTCCACGGGTTGTCCGGCGACGGGCCGGGCGGGGTGCCGCGCACCAGCACGGGTTCGAGCGCGACCCCGCCGCGCACGGCCACCGGCCCGCCGGCCGCGAGGCCCGCCACCTCGTCGTCGGTCCGCTCGCCGCCGGGTTCGAGGTCGACCAGCGCGAACCGGTCCGGGTGCTCGGTCCGCGCGCTGCGCAGCAGACCCCACACGGCGGCCTGCGCCGGGTCCGGCACGTCGCCCGGTCCGGCGGCGACCGCGCCGCGCGTCACCACGGCCAGCACCCCGGCGGGCGTGGCCAGCCAGTCCTGCACCACCTTCAGCACCTCGACGACCTGACCGCCCGGGGGCTCCTCGGCCGGCACGCGGAACACGGTGGTGGCGCGTTCGCCGGTCGCGGGGCCGGTGGGTCGCCAGGCCAGCCGGTGCAGGCCGGGCGCTGCGGCGGCTTTCGGGCGCAGCGCGAGCGTCGCCGAGACGACCGGCGCGCCGGTCCCGTCGGCCGCCAGCACGGCCACCGCGTCCGCGCCCACCGGGGTCAGCCGCACCCGCAGCGCGGTGGGCCGGGTGCCGGGGTGGACCGCCACGTCGGTCCAGGTGAACGGGATCCGGGCCGGCGCGTCCGGGTCGACGCCGGGCAGCAGCGGGTGCAGCGCGGCGTCGAGCAGCGCGGGCGGCAGGACGTGCGCGCCCGTCTCGTCGGCCGCCACCTCGGCGTAGCGGACCTCGCCGGCCCGCCACGCCCGGCGCAGCCCCCGGAACGCGGGCCCGTAGCCGTAACCGTGGTCGGCGAGCCGGTCGTAGGCCCCGGTCAGGTCGATCTCCTCGGCGGCGGGCGGCCACTCGGTCAGGCCGGGCACGGCGTCCGCGCCGGGAGCCACCCGCCCGCTCGCGACGGCCGTCCACGTCCCCAGGTGCGCGAACACCTCCACGGGCCGGGTGGCGTCCGCGTCGGGCGCGCCCACGACGACCTGCACCCGCACCGCGTCGGACTCGGGCAGCACCAGCGGCACGCCCAGGGTCAGCTCGGTCACGGCCGGGCAGTCCACGGCGGCCCCGGCGTGCAGCGCGAGGTCCAGCAGGGCGGTGCCGGGCACCAGCGCCTCGCCGTCGACCCGGTGGTCGGCCAGCCACGGGTGGCTGCGCGCGGACAGCGACCCGGTGAGCAGCACGCCGTCGCGGTCCGCCGGCCGCACGGCGACGCCGAGCAGCGCGTGTCCGGCGGGGTCGACGCCCAGGCCGGCCGCGTCGGGTGCGGCGGCCGGGGCGTCGAGCCAGTAGCGGGTCCGGCGGAACGCGGGGCCGGGGAGGTCGACCAGCCGGCCACCGGTGTTGAGCCCGGTGACGTCCGCGCCGCGCGCGGCCCGTGCGGCCAGGGCGGCGGTGAAGGCGTCCGGTTCGGGCCGGCCGGGGCGCAGCACCGGCACCACCAGGCCCGCGTCGGGCAGCGCCTCCTCGGCCAGGACGGCGAGCGAGGCGTCCGGTCCCACGGCCAGGAACTCGGTCACGCCCGCCCCGGCCAACGTGCGCAGGCCGTCGTGGAAGCGGACGGCGGCGCGGACGTGCCGGGCCCAGTAGTCCGGCGATCGCAGCTCGTCGGCGGTGGCGAGCCGGCCGGTCACGTTGGACACCACCGGGATGCGCGGCTCGTGGAAGGTCAGCGACGCGGCCACCTCCCGGATCTCGGCCAGCACGTGGTCCATGTGCGGGGAGTGGAACGCGTGGCTCACCGTCAGCGGCCGGGCCCGGTGACCGGCGGCGCTCCACCGCTCGGCGATCGCGCGGACCGCTTCGGCGTCGCCGGACACGACGGTGGACCGCGGCCCGTTGACGGCGGCGACGGCCACCCCGGCGTGGTCGCCGATCAGGGCGCGGGCCTCGTCCTCGTCGGCGCGCAGGGCGACCATGAGCCCGCCGGGACGGGCCGCGCCCATCAGCCGGCCGCGCGCCGCGACGAACCGGCAGGCGTCGGCCAGGTCGAGCACCCCGGCCAGGTGGGCGGCGGCGACCTCGCCAACGGAGTGCCCCAGCAGGTAGTCCGGCGTGATGCCGTGCGCGGCGAGGGCGCGGGCCAGCGCGACCTCCACGGCGAACAGCGCGGGCTGCGCGGACGCGGTGTGGTCGAGCGCGTCCGCGTCGGCCAGCACGTCGGCCAGCGGCGTGGGCAGGTGCGGGTCGAGTTCGGCGGCGACCTCGGCGAACGCCTCGGCGAACGGCGTCGACGCGGCGGCCAGGTCACGACCCATGCCGAGCCGCTGGCTGCCCTGCCCGGCGAGCAGGAACGCGGTGCGGCCGGGCGGGGCGTCCGACACCGGCAGCACGGCGGGGTGGGCGGTGCCGGCGGCGACCGCGTCCAGCCCGGCGAGCAGGTCGTCCCCGGTGAGCACGACCCGGCGCGGGTGGCGGGTGCGGGTGGCCAGGGTCGCGCCGACGTCGGCCGGGTGCGCGGTCTCGGCGGCGGGTCGCAGCCGGGCGGCGGTGGCGCGCAGGTCCTCGTCGTCGCGGCCGGTCACCAGCCAGGCGACGGGCCCGGTCGGCTCGGCGGGCGGCACCGGTTCGGGTTCCTCGATGACGACGTGCGCGTTCGTCCCGCTGATCCCGAACGACGACACCCCCGCCCGACGCGGACGACCACCCCGCGACCACGGCTGCTGTTCCGTCAACAACCGCACCGCACCGCTGTCCCAATCGACATGCGGACTGGGCTCCTCCGCGTGCAAAGTGCGCGGCAACACACTGTGCCGCAACGCCTCCACCACCTTGATGATCCCACCCACACCAGCAGCAGCCTGCGAATGACCGATGTTCGACTTCAACGACCCCAACCAGAGAGGACGATCCCGGTCCTGTCCGTACACCGAGAGCAGCGCCGTCGCCTCGATCGGGTCGCCCAGGGCCGTTCCGGTGCCGTGCGCCTCCACAGCGTCCACATCGGACGGACGAAGCCCGGCATCCGCGAGCGCGGCCAGGATCACCCGTTCCTGCGACGGTCCGTTGGGTGCGGTCAACCCGTTGGACCCGCCGTCGGAGTTCACCGCCGAGCCCCGGACGACGGCCAGCACGCGGTGTCCGTTGCGGCGGGCGTCGGACAGCCGTTCGACCAGCAGGAGTCCCGCCCCCTCGGACCAGCCGGTGCCCGACGCGCCCGCGCCGAACGACCGGCAGCGGCCGTCCTCCGCCAGCCCGCGCTGCCGGGAGAACTCCACGAACGTGTCCGGCCCGCACATCAGCGTCACGCCGCCGGCCAGCGCCAAGTCGCACTCGCCGCGCCGCAACGCGTTGGCGGCCAAGTGCAGCGCCACCAACGACGACGAGCACGCGGTGTCGACGGTGACCGCCGGGCCCTCCAGCCCGTAGACGTAGGCGAGCCGGCCGGACACGACGCTGGACAGGGTGCCGGTGAGCAGGAACCCCTCCACCTCGGCCGGCGTGGCGGGCAGCCGGGACGCGTAGTCGTTGTACATCGCGCCCGCGAACACGCCGGTCCGGCTGCCGCGCACCGACTCCGGTGGGAGACCGGCGGATTCGAACGCCTCCCACGCGGTTTCCAGCAGCAGCCGGTGCTGCGGGTCGGTGGCCAGCGCCTCGCGCGGCGACATGCCGAAGAACGCCGCGTCGAACAGGTCGGCGTCGTGCAGGAAGCCGCCGTGCCGGGCGTAGGACGTGCCGGAGTGGTCGGGGTCCGGGTGGTAGAGCCGGTCCAGGTCCCAGCCCCGGTTGTCCGGGAACGCGCTGATCGCGTCGACGCCGTCGGCGACCAGCCGCCACAGGTCGGCCGGGGACTCGACACCGCCGGGGAAGCGGCACGCCATGCCCACGATCGCGATCGGCTCGTCGGCCCGGACCGGCGCGGCGGCGACCACCGCGGCCTTCGTCCCGATGACCCGGCCGAGCAGGTACCCGGCCAGCGCGTCCGGCGTCGGGTGGTCGAACGTGGCGGTCGCGGGCAGCCGCAGCCCGGTGCGCTCGGCCAGCCGGGACCGCAGTTCCAGCCCGGCCAGCGAGTCGAACCCGAGGTTGCGGAACGGCCGGTCGCCGGGCACGCCCGCCGCGTCGCCGTGCCCCAGGACGGCCGCGACGGTGGCCCGCACCAGGTCGTGCACGGCGGTGCGGCGGGCGTCCTCGGGCAGGGCGGCGGTGCGGGCCCGCCACGAACCGTCCACAGTGGCCGGACGGGCGCGGTCGGCGGGCCGGCGGGTGAGGCGGGCGGCGACCAGCGCGGGCCTCGGGTCGCCGAGCACGGCGTCGAACAGGGCCAGGCCGGCGGCCGGGTCCAGCGGTTCGACGCCGGCCCGGGACCAGCGGGTGCGGTCGGCGTCGCCGAGCGCCGCACCCATGCCGACCTCGGACCACAGGCCCCACGCCACGGACGTGGCCGGCAGGCCCTGCTCGTGGCGGTGCGCGGCGAGGGCGTCGAGGTAGGCGTTGGCGGCGGCGTAGTTGGCCTGGCCGGGCGTGCCGAGCACGGCGGAGACCGAGGAGAACAGCACGAACGCGGTCAGCGGCCGGTCGCGGGTCAGGTCGTGCAGGTGCCAGGCGGCGTCCGCCTTGGGCGTGAGCACGGCGCTGATCCGCTCGTCGGTCAGGTTCTGCACGGTCGCGTCGGCCAGCACCCCGGCCGCGTGGACGACCGCGCACAGCGGCCGGTCGGCCGGGATGGCGTCGAGCACGCGGGCGACTTCGGCGCGCAGCCCCAGGTCGGCCGCGACGACGTCGACGCGCGCGCCGAGGTCGCGGAGTTCGTCGGCCAGCGCGTCGGCTCCGGGCGCGTCCGGGCCGCGCCGGCCCACCAGTGTCAGCGAGCGCACGCCGTGGGCCGTCACCAGGTGCCGGGCCACCAGCGCGCCGAGCCCGCCGGTGCCGCCGGTGACGAGCACGGTGCCGGGGAACTCGACAACTTCCGTCGCTGCGGTCGTCTTCTCCAGGCGGGGTGCGGTAAACGCCCCGTCGCGCACGGCGAGGGCGGGTTCGCCGGTCGCCAGCGCGGCGGGCAGCACGTCCCCGTCCTCCGGTGCGGCGAGGTCGACCAGGGCGAACCGGTCGGGGTGCTCGGACTGGGCGGTGCGCACCAGGCCCCACACCGGACCGGCGGCGGACCGGCTCGTGACGACGGTGAGCCGCGCGGCCTGGGTCCAGTCGAGGGCGAGCCACTCGCGCAGCAGGCGGGCGGTGCGGTGCAGCACGGCGTGATCGGGCGCGGGCCCGGTGTCGGGCACGCGCCACACCACGTCCGCCACCGATTCATCCACAGTGGACAGATCGGCGTCGGCGGGCAGTTCGACGTGGTCGGTGGGCGGTGTCGCCGGCACGCCGACAGGCCGCCACCCGACCACGTGCAGGCCGCCACGGACCGGGGCGAGCGCGCTCCGATCGACTTGGCGCAGCACGAGCGACCCCACCGACACGACCGGGGCCCCGGTGGCGTCGGCGACCAGCACGGAGACCCGGTCCGCGCCGGTCGGGGTGACCCGCACCCGCAGGGTCCCGGCGGCCGGGCCGTGCCGGCGGACGTCGGTCCACGCGAACGGCAGCGCGGTGCCGGGCCGGTCCAGCACGGCCGGGTGCAGGGCGGCGTCCAGCAGCGCCGGGTGCACGCCGTAGCCGGCGGCGTCGACGGTCGGGGTGATCTCGGCGTACACGGCGTCACCCGCGCGCCACAGCGCCCGCACCCCGGCGAACGCCGGGCCGTAGTGGTACCCGGAGTCCGCGAGCCGTGCGTAGGCGTCGGTGACGTCTTCGGGGTCCGCGCCGGACGGTGGCCACTGGGTGAGGTCGCCGGGGGCCGCGGTGCCGTCGCCGAGCACACCGGTCGCGTGGCGGGTCCACGGGTCGTCGTCGGTTTCCCGGGCGTGCACCACGAGGTCCCGCCCGGTCACCACGACCTGCACGGTGACGGTGGCCGCGTCGGGCAGCGGGAGCGGCTTCTCCAGCACCAGCTCCGCCACCCCGGCGGCGCCCGCGCGGGCCGCGGCCTCCCCCGCCAGCTCGACGAACAGCGTCGCGGGCACCAGGACGGCGTCCCCGATGCGGTGATCGGCCAGCCACGGGTGGCTGCGCACGTCCAGTTCGGCGGTGAGCACGGTCTCGTCCCGCCCGGCGACCGACACGGCCGCCGACACCAGCGGGTGGCCGCCCGCCACCGACCGGCCCGGGGCGAGCCAGAACCGCTCCCGGCGGAACCGGTAGGTCGGCAGGTCGGTCAGCCGGCCCGGAGTGAGCGCGGCCAGGTCGACCGGGACGCCCGCCACGTGCAACCGGGCGACCGCGTCGGCGAACACCGCCGGCTCGTCACGGCCGGCGCGGGCCAGCGGCACCGTGCCGGGGACCAGCGGGGCGAGCACGGCGTCCGGACCGAGTTCCACCGGCAGGCCGGTCACCCCGGACACCGCGTCGTGGAAGTGCACGGCGGTGCGGATCTGGCGCACCCAGTACTCCGGGTCGCGCAGGTCGTCGGCGGTCGCGCCGGCCACCGTCGGCACCACCGCCAGCTCCGGCTCCCGGTACTCCAGGCTCGCCGCGACCTCGCGGAACCCCGCCAGCACGTCGTCCATGTGGTGCGAGTGGAACGCCCGGCCGACCTTGAGCCGCCGGGTGCGCCGGCCGCGGTCGGCCCACTGCCCGGCCAGCGCCAGGGTCGGCTCGGCGTCACCGGACACCACCACCGCGCGGGGCCCGTTGACGGCGGCCAGCGAGACCCCCTCGGGCAGCTCCACCTCGTCGGCCGACGCCTCCAGCGCGACCATCACGCCCCCCGGCCGGGCCGCGCCCATCAGCCGCCCCCGGGCCACGACGAGCCGGGCCGCGTCGGGCAGCGACCACAGCCCGGCCACGTGCGCGGCGGCCACCTCGCCCACCGAGTGCCCGACCAGCGCGGCCGGGACGCACCCCAGGTCGCGCAGCAGGCCCGCGGCGGCCACCTCGAACGCGAACAGCGCGGGCTGGGTGTACTCGGTGCGGTGCACGTCGTCGGTGCCCAGGACCTCGCGCAGCGGCCGGTCCAGGTGCCGGTCCAGCTCGGCGACCACGCGGTCGAACCGCTCCCGGAAGCCGGGGTGCGCGGCCAGCCCCGCGCCCATGCCGGGCCGCTGCGCGCCCTGCCCGGAGAACAGCCAGACCACGTCGGGCGAGCCGGCGACACCGCGCACCAGGCCGGGCGCGTCGCCGTCGGCGGCCAGCGCGTCCAGCCCGGCGAGCGGCCGGCTCCCGACCACGACGGCCCGGTGCGCGAACGCGGTGCGGCGGGCCAGCGTGTGCGCCACGTCGTCCGGCTCCGGCCCGGCGGCCCGCACGTGCTCGGCCAGCGCGGCGGCCTGACCGCGCAACGCCTCCGCGTCGACCCCGGACACCGCCCACAGCCGCACCGGCGCGCGGTCAGCCGGCTCGGCGGCGGGTGGGGCGGGCGGCTCCTCGATCACGACGTGGGCGTTGGTGCCGCTGATGCCGAACGACGAGACCCCGGCCCGGCGGGGGCGGCCGGCGCGCTCCCACGGCCGGGCCGCCGTGAGCAGCTCCACGTCGCCGGTCCAGTCCACGTGCGGGGTCGGCTCGTCGGCGTGCAGGGTCGCCGGCAGCACGCCGTGGCGCATCGCCAGCACCATCTTGACCACGCCGCCCACGCCCGCCGCCGCCTGCGCGTGGCCGATGTTGGACTTCAGCGACCCCAGCGCCAGCGGGCGGTCGCGGTCCCGGCCGTAGGTCGCGGCGATCGCCTCGGCCTCGATCGGGTCGCCGAGCCGGGTGCCGGTGCCGTGCGCCTCCACCGCGTCCACGTCGGACGGCCGCAGGCCCGCGTCGGCCAGCGCCGCCCGGATCACCCGGCGCTGGGCCAGGCCGCTGGGCGCGGTCAGGCCGTTGGACGCGCCGTCGGAGTTGATCGCCGTGCCGCGCACGGTGGCCAGCACGCGGTGGCCGTTGCGGACCGCGTCGGACAGCCGCTCCAGCAGCAGCACGCCCACGCCCTCGGCCCACGACGTGCCGTCGGCGGCGGCCGAGAACGCCTTGCTGCGGCCGTCGGCGGCCAGGCCGCGCTGGCGGGAGAACTCCACGAACATGCCGGGCCCGGCCATCACCGCGACACCGCCCGCGAACGCCAGCCCCAACTCGCCCGACCGCAGCGACCGCACCGCCAGGTGCAGGGCGACCAGCGACGACGAGCACGCGGTGTCCACCGTGACGGCGGGGCCGTGCAGCCCGAGGTGGTAGGCGATCCGGCCGGAGAGCACGCTGGGCGCGGTGCCGGTGAGCACCGCCCCGTCCACCTCGGCGCGGCCGTCGTGCAGCCGGGGCCCGTAGTCGCCGGCGGTGGCCCCGACGAACACGCCGGTGTCCGTGCCGCGCAACGAGGTCGGGTCGATGCCCGCGTGCTCGACGGCCGACCAGGCGGTCTCCATCAGCAGCCGCTGCTGCGGGTCCATCGCCAGCGCCTCGCGCGGCGAGACGCCGAAGAACGCCGCGTCGAAGGCCGCCACGTCGTCGAGGAACCCGCCGCGCGCCACCGTGCTGTGGCCGCTGCGGTCCGGGTCGGGGTGGAACAGGTCGGCGGGCCAGCCCCGGTCGGCCGGGAACGGCCCGATGGCGTCCACCCCGTCCTCGACGACCCGCCACAGGTCGTCCGGCGAGTCGACACCGCCGGGGTAGCGCACGGCCATCCCGACGACGGCGATCGGCTCGGCCGGGTCGACCCGGGCGGCCGGGGTGTCCACACCGGACTCGTCACGGCCGGCGGCGAGCGCGGTGAGGTGGTCGGCGAGCGCGGCGGGCGTCGGGTGGTCGAACAGCAGACCGGTGGGCAGGGCGGTGCCGGCGACGGCGGACAGCGCGTCGCGCAGTTCCACGGCCATCAGCGAGTCGAACCCGAGCGCCTGGAAGGTCCGGTCGCGGTCGACCCGGTCGGCGTCGGCGTGCCCGAGGACGGCGGCGACGTGCGCGTGCACCAGGTCGGCCACCGCCCGCCGCCCGCCGGCCGCTTCCGGCGTCGTCACGGCGGGTGCCGGGGCGGCGGGTGCGGTGGCGACGGGTGCCGGGGCGTCGAACCAGTGGCGTTCGCGCTGGAACGGGTAGCCGGGCAGGTCGACCGGGCGGACGTCGACGCCGTCGAACGCGCGGCTCCAGTCGACCGCCGCCCCTCGGGTGAACGCGGTGGCGAGCGCGGCGGTGAACGTCTCGGGTTCGGGCCGGTCGCGGCGCAGCACGGGGACCGCGACGCACCCCGACTCGGCGGCCGGCGCGGACAGCGCCCCGTCCGGTCCCAGCTCGACGGCGGTGGTCACGCCCGCGTCGGCGAGCGCCCGCACGGCGTCGGCGAACCGCACCGGGGCGGCGATCTGGTCGACCCAGTAGTCCGGGGTGGACAGCGCGCCGGTGACCGACCCGGTGACGGTGGAGACCACCGGCAGCCGCGCCGGGTGGAACTCCAGCCCCGCCACCACCTCGCGGAAGCGGTCCAGCACCGGGGCCATCAGCGGCGAGTGGAACGCGTGCGAGACCGGCAGCCGCTTGACCTTGCGGCCCCGGGCCCGCAGCACCTCGGCGACCTGCGCGCACGGCCCGGCGGCACCGGAGAGCACGACCGAGCCCGGCGCGTTCACCGCGGCGATCCCGACCTCCGGCACGTCCGCGAGCAGCGGCAGCACCTCGTCCTCGGTCGCGCCGACGGCGATCATCGCGCCGCCCGGCGGCAGCGCGCCCATCAGCCGGCCGCGCTCGACCACCAGCCGGGCCGCGTCGGGCAGCGACAGCACCCCGGCGACGTGCGCGGCGGCGATCTCGCCCACCGAGTGGCCCACCAGGTGGGTCGGCCGCAGCCCCCAGTGCTCGGCCAGCCGGTAGAGCGCGACCTCCAGCGCGAACAGCGCGGGCTGGGTCAGCGCCGTGTCGTCCAGCCGCTCGCCGGTGGCCACCGCGCGCCCCACCTCGGCGGGCAGCAGTGCGC
The DNA here is from genome assembly GCF_000328705.1 of Saccharothrix espanaensis DSM 44229. Lineage (NCBI taxonomy): Bacteria > Bacillati > Actinomycetota > Actinomycetes > Pseudonocardiales > Pseudonocardiaceae > Saccharothrix > Saccharothrix espanaensis. The sequence goes on from NC_019673.1 coordinate 5,396,702, forward strand.
TCACCTCGGCGTGCGCGGCGGCGAACACCGGGTGCTCGGCCGCCAGCCCGAGCCCCATGCCCGCGCGCTGCCCACCCTGCCCGGCGAACAGCACGCCCAGCCCGCCGGACCCGCCCGCCGAGCCGACGACGACGTCCGGGTGCGGCACGCCGGCGGCCAGCGCCGCCAACGCCGCCGCCCGCCGGTCCGGTCCGGGACTGGTCACCACCGCCCGCTCGGCCAGCAGCTCACGCGTCGCCACCAGCGAGTGGGCCACGTCGACGGGGTGCTCCCCCACCACCGCGGCCAGATCGGCGGCACGGGCGCGCAAAGCGGCCGGTGCTGCGGCGGTCACCACCCACGGCCGGCCGTCGGGCAGGTCGCCGCGCGGCGGCCGCACGACGGCGGGCGCTTCGGAGATCACGACGTGGCAGTTGGTGCCGCCCATGCCGAACGAGCTCACGCCCGCCACCAGCGGACCGGTCAGCGCGACCGGCTCGGCGGCCACCGCCAGCCCCAGCTCGGCGAACGGGATGTCCGGGTTGGGCGCGGTGAAGTTCAGCGTGCCGGGCAGTTCCCGGTGCGCCACCGCGAGCACGGCCTTGAGCAGGCCCGCGATGCCCGCCGCGCCCGCGAGGTGGCCGATGGCGGGCTTCACCGAGCCGATCAGCAGCGGGTCCCCGGCCGGGCGGCCGGCACCGAGCGCCGCGCCGAGCGCCCGCGCCTCGACCGGGTCGCCCACGGCCGTGCCGGTGCCGTGCGCCTCGACGAACCGGACCGCGCCCGGTTCGATCCCGGCGCGGCGCAGCGCCGCCCGCACCACCGCCGTCTGGGCCGGCGCGCCGGGGACGGTCAGGCCGGGTGCCGCGCCGCCGTGGTTGACCGCCGTGCCGCGCACCACCGCGTACACCCGGTCACCGTCGGCCTGAGCCCGCGCCAGCGGCTTGAGCACCAGCACCACCGCGCCCTCGCCGGGCACGAAACCGTTGGCCCCCGACGCGAACGCGCGGCTCACACCGTCCGGGCTGAGCCCGCCGAAGCGCTCCTCGACCACCCGGCCGCCGGGCAGCAGCCCCAGGTGCACGCCGCCCGCCAGCGCCAGGTCCGACTCGCCCGCCTCCAGGCTGGCCACCGCCAGGTGCACGGCCACCAGCGACGAGGACTGCGCGGTGTCGACGGTCAGGCTGGGCCCGGTGAAGTCCAGCGCGTAGGACACCCGGTTGGCGATCAGGCCGCGGCTCAGGCCCGTCATCGAGTGCGAGGTGACGGCGGCGGGCCCGCTGCGGTGCACCAGGGCCGCGTAGTCGTCGCGCAGCGCGCCGACGAACACGCCGGTCCGGCTGCCGCGCACCGTCGAGGGCACCACCCGCGCGTCCTCCAGCGCCGCCCACGCCAGTTCCAGCACCAGCCGCTGCTGCGGGTCGGTCGCCGCCGCTTCGCGGGGCGACACGCCGAAGAACCCGGCGTCGAACCCGTCCGCGTCGGCCAGGTACCCGCCGCGGGCACCGTCCGGGCCGGTGGTGATCGCGCTGGCGCCGGACCGCAGCAATGTCCAGAACCCGGCGGGTCCGGTGGCCATCGGCAAACGGCACGCGACACCGACAACAGCGATTTCAGGCACCGGTCAACCCCTTTTGCGTTGCCGAAAAAGAATTCGGTCCACAGCCCGCGATCCGGATCGTCGTGGACCAGTATCGCCAGGTCGGGACAACCGCCGGTCATGTCGCGGTAACCGCTCGCGCCACCGGCCGCCGGCCGTGCCGCCGACACCTCGGCCGCCCGGCCGGCACGGGCCGGAACACCTGCCGCGACAGCACGATTCGTGACCGATTACCCGACCGGTGGCACAGTCCCGGCGGACGGGTGGCACCGGGCCGGCGGATACCGGCGATTAACGCACTTTGGAGTAAGTACTTGAAGACCCGCGCCGGGCGCGGATAAAGTGGGGCGCGACGGAAAAACCCGCGCCGCACCCGGCGTGACGCGCAGCGGCGCGAATCCGTTCGACCATTCCCGTGCCGTCCGCATTCCGGGGCAGTCCCGAAGGAGTTGTTATTGTGGTGACCGAGGCAAGTCCTGCGCCCGTGTCCGTGATCGGTCTGGGGTTGATGGGCGCAGCGCTGGCCGGCGCCTACCTCAAGGCAGGGCACCAGACCACCGTGTGGAACCGCTCCGCCGGCAAGGCGGACGCCCTGGTGGCGCAGGGCGCGACCAACGCCGCCGACATCGCCGAGGCGGTGGCGGCCAGTGACGTCCTGGTGGTCTGCGTGGTCGACTACGCGGCGTTCCACGCCATCCTCGAACCGGTGAAGGACGCCCTCCAGGGCAAGGTGATCGTCAACCTCACCTCCGGCCTGCCCGACGACGCCCGCGGCGCGGCCGAGTGGGCGAGCGGCACCGGGGCCGAGTACCTCGACGGCTACATCATGTCCGTCCCGCCCGGCGTCGGCCTGCCGCAGACGCTGCTGTTCTACGGCGGCGACGCGGACGTGTTCGCCAAGCACGAGGCCACGCTGAAGGTCCTCGGCGGCAACAGCATCCACCTGGGCGCCGACGCCGGCGTGGCCGCGCTCTACGACCTGGGCCTGCTGGCCATCCTGTGGTCCTCGCTGGCCGGCGCGCTGCACGCCTACGCGCTGGTGGCCAGCGAGAAGATCCCGGCCGCCGCGCTGGCCCCGTTCGCCGAGCAGTGGATCACCCACGTCGTGCTGCCCAGCGTGAAGGGCGCGGCGGCGGCGGTCGACTCCGGCCAGTACGCCACCAGCGTGTCCACCACCGCGCTCAACGCGGTGGGCCTGGGCAAGATGGTCGAGGCCAGCAAGGCCGCGGGCATCCGACCCGACCTGATGCTGCCCATCAAGGCGTACCTGGAGCAGCGGGTCGCCGACGGCCACGGCGAGGAGGCCCTGGCCGGCATGTTCGAGGTCATCCGCTCCCCGGAGCGCTAGACCCGGACCGCTCGACGGCCCGTCCGCGCGCGATATCCCCCAGTCTCCGCGCGGACCCGGCCACCCGGTGACGGCGCTGGTGCCGACCGGGACCCCTGGCCCGCACCCCTCTCCGGGTGCGGGCCGGGTGTACTTCCGCCGTGCCGAGGGGTTTCCGCGCCGGAACCCCTCGGCACGGCGAAGGGCCCGCCGCACCTCCGGCGGGCCCTTCGCCGTCGAAGTCGCCCAGTCCGCGACCTCACCACGATCCCCGATCCCGCCTCAGTCCTTGATCTCACACAGGGCGGCACCGGCCGCGACCGAGGCGCCGACCGCCACCGCCAGCCCCTTCACCGTGCCGGAGCGGTGCGCGGCGACCCGCTGCTCCATCTTCATCGCCTCCAGCACGGCGACCGGCTCCCCCTGCTCGACCCGGTCGCCGTCGGACACCAGCACCTTCACGATCGTGCCCATCATCGGCGCGGTGAGCGTGTCGCCCTCCACCACCGCGACCCCGCCCGATGCGGCACGGCGGCGCGGCGGCGCGGTCCGGGCGACCGGGCCGGCCGGGCCGATCGGCGACGCGGGCACGGTGATCTCGATCCGCTTGCCGCCGACCTCGACCACCACCGACTCCCGCACCCCGGCCGGCCCGCCCGCCGCCGACCCGCCCTCGTACGGCGGGAGGTCGTTGGCGAAACCGGTCTCGATCCAGCGCGTGTGGACGGTGAACGGCTCGGCGGACCCGGTGAGCTCCGGGGCGAACGCCGGGTCGACCACCACCCGGCGGTGGAACGGCAGCGCGGTCGCCAGGCCGGTCACCTTGAACTCGGCGAGCGCGCGGGCGGCCCGGCGCAGCGCCCGCTCCCGGGTCGCCCCGGTCACGATCAGCTTGGCCAGCAGGGAATCCCACTCCGGGCCGACCACCGACCCGGCGGCCACCCCGGAGTCCACCCGCACGCCCGGTCCGGCGGGCGGCTCGAACACCTCCACCGTGCCGGGCGCGGGCAGGAACCCCCGGCCGGGGTCCTCGCAGTTGATCCGGAACTCCAGCGCGTGGCCGCGCACCGGCGGGTCGTCGTAGCCGAGCGGCTCGCCGGCGGCGATGCGCAGCATCTCGCCCACCAGGTCGATGCCGGTGACCTCCTCGGTGACCGGGTGCTCGACCTGCAACCGGGTGTTGACCTCCAGGAACGACACCGAGCCGTCCGCACCCACCAGGAACTCGCAGGTGCCCGCGCCCACGTAGCCGACCTCGGCCAGGATCGCCTTGGACGCCGCGCGCAGCCGCGCGTCCTGCTCGGCGGTCAGGAACGGCGCGGGGGCCTCCTCGACCAGTTTCTGGTGCCGCCGCTGGAGCGTGCAGTCCCTTGTGGACACCACGACCACCGCGCCGTACCGGTCGGCCAGGCACTGCGTCTCCACGTGCCGGGGCCGGTCCAGGTACCGCTCGGCGAAGCACTCGCCGCGCCCGAACGCGGCGGTCGCCTCGCGGACGGCCGCCTCGAACAGCTCGGGGATCTCCGCCAGGGTGCGGGCGACCCGCATCCCGCGCCCGCCGCCGCCGAACGCGGCCTTCACCGCGACCGGCAGGCCGTGCCGGCGGGCGAACTCCACCACCTCGTCGGCCGACGTGACCGGGTCGGGCGTGCCGGGCACCAGCGGCGCGCCGACCCGCGCGGCGACCCGCCGGGCGGCGACCTTGTCGCCCAGCGCCCGGATCGCCGCCGGCGGCGGCCCGATCCAGGTCAGCCCGGCGTCCACCACCGCCTGGGCGAAGTCGGGGTTCTCCGACAGGAACCCGTAGCCGGGGTGGACCGCGTCCGCGCCGGCGGCCCGCGCGGCGGCCAGCACCGCCGCGCCGTCGAGGTAGCTGGTCGCCGGCGTGTCGCCGGGCAGCCGGTAGGCCTCGTCGGCGGCGCGCACGTGCGGCGCGTCCAGGTCCGGGCCCGCGTAGACCGCGGCGCAGGCGATGCCGGCGTCACGGCAGGCGCGGGCGATCCGGACCGCGATCTCGCCGCGGTTGGCGATCAGCACCTTGCGCACGATGACTCTCCTCGGATCGACGTGGTCGGGAGTGGTTCGGGAGCAGGACCGGGGCTACAGGCGCGCACCGCGCCGCCAGGGACCGCGCACCAGCGGATCCCGCAGCCCGCGCGGCCGGGACCGTGCGGTGGCCGCGGCTGGGTCCCCCTCGGTGCGCGCGCCGGCCAGCGCCCGGACGACCACCAGCGCGACGGCCAGTTCCTCGGGCGTCGGGTTCCCCGCGACGGCCACCACCTCCGGCGGCGTCACAGCGGGATGTTCCCGTGCTTGCGGGGCAACCGGTCCACCCGCTTGTCGCGCAACGCCGCCAGCGCCTCGGCGACGTACCGGCGCGTCTCGCTGGGCAGGATCACCGCGTCGACGTAACCCCGGTCCGCGGCCACGTACGGGTTGCACAGCCGCTGCTCGTACTCCGCGCGCAGCCGTTCCCGCTCGGCCTCCGGGTCGTCGGCGGCGGCCAGTTCGCGGCGGTGCAACAGGGTCACCGCGCTGTCACCGCCCATCACCGCGATCTCGGCCGTCGGCCAGGCGAGGTTCACGTCGGTGCCCAGGTGCTTGGACCCCATCACGCCGTACCCGCCGCCGTAGGCCTTGCGGGTCACCACCGTCACCATCGGCACGGTCGCCTCCGCGTAGGCGTAGATCAGCTTCGCGCCGCGCCGGATGATCCCCAGCCGCTCCTGCTCCAGGCTCGGCAGGAACCCCGGCACGTCGACGAAGGTCACCACCGGGACGTGGAAGGCGTCGCACAGCCGGATGAACCGGGCGGCCTTCTCGCTGGCGTCGATGTCGAGCACGCCCGCCAGGTGCGCCGGCTGGTTGGCGACCACGCCGACGCTGCGCCCGTCGACCCGGCCGAACCCGCACACGATGTTGCGGGCGAACAGCGGCTGCACCTCCAGCAGCTCGCCGCCGTCGAGCACCGCGCGCACCACCTCGGTCATGTCGTAGGGCTGGTTGCGGCCGTCCGGGATCACCGAGTCCAGCGCCAGGTCGGCCGGGCGCGGGCCGGGGTCCTCGGTGGCCGCGTACACCGGCGGGTCGGCGGCGTTGTTCGACGGCAGGTAGCCCAGCAGCAGCCGCACGTACTCGAACGCGTCCTTCTCGTCGGCGGCCAGGTAGTGGGTGTTGCCCGACACCGCGCTGTTGCGCCGCGCGCCACCCAGCTCCTCCGCGTCGACGTCCTCGCCGGTGACCGTGCGCATCACGTCCGCGCCGGTCACGTGCATGTGCGAGATGCCGTCGACCATGACGATGAAATCGGTGATCGCGGGCCCGTACACCGCGCCGCCCGCGCACGGCCCGACCATCAGCGAGATCTGCGGGACCACGCCGGACGCGTCGACGTGCTTCCTGATCAGCTCGCCGTAGCGGGCCAGCGACACCACGCCCTCCTGCACCCGCGCGCCGCCGGAGTCGTTGACACCGATCACCGGCGCGCCGACGCGCAGCGCGAAGTCCAGCAGCTTGACGATCTTGCCGCCGTTGACCTCGCCGAGCGAACCGCCCAGGACGGTGAAGTCGTAGGCGTAGAGGCAGACCCGGCGGCCGTCGATCGTGCCGTGGCCCACCACGACGCCGTCGCCGGCGGGCCGGTCGCGCAGGTGGTCCGCGGCGCGCGGCCGGGCCAGCGCGTCCAGCTCGGTGAACGAGCCGGGGTCGAGCAGCGCCTCGATCCGCTCGCGGGCGGTGAGCTTGCCCTTGTCCCGCTGCCGGCGCACCGCCCGCTCGTCCTGCTGGGCCAGCAGTTCGGCCCGGCGCGCCAGCAGGTCGTCGATGCGCTGTCGGGTGCTGCCCGCGCCGTGCCCGCTCACGCCCGCTCCCCCGCGCCGACCGGGCGGGACGCCGTGACGTCGACCAGGTCGCCGGCCTCGTAGCGGGCGCGGGCGGCCCGGCGCTGGATCTTGCCGCTGGAGGTCTTGGGCAGCGCGCCCCGGCGCAGCACCAGCACGTCGTCGGCGACCAGGCCGTGGTTCTCGGTCACCACGTCGCGGACCAGGGCGCGCAGCCCGTCCGCGCCGACCGCGCGCAGCACCCGGCCGTCCGCCTCGACGGCCACCACCAGCCGTTCCTCGACGCCGTCGTCCAGCGAGAACGCGGCGGCGCAGTTGGGGTGCAGACCGTCCACGACGGACTCCGCCGAGAGTTCGATGTCCTGCGGGTAGAAGTTGCGGCCCCTGCGGATGATCACGTCCTTGAGCCGGCCCGCCACGAACAGCTCGCCCCGGTGCAGGAACCCGAGGTCACCGGTGCGCAGGAACGTCCTCGGGTCGCCGGGCGCGTCGGCGAGCCGGGCCCGGAAGGTCTCCTCGCTGAGCCGGGGCCGGCCGTGGTAGCCGGCGGCGACGCACGGCCCGCTGATCCAGATCTCGCCCACCTCGCCGGGCCCGCGCCGGGACGCGGTGTCCGGGTCGACGATCTCGATCGTGGTTCCCATGATCGCGACGCCCGCGCCGACCAGCACGGTCGCGCCCTCGACGTCGGCCGGCACCGGCTCGACCCGGCCCCGGCTCAGCGCGGCGGTCGAGACCCACAGCGGGCTCGGCTCGCGGTACGGGTCGCTGCCGGTGGCCTTGAGCGTGTTCTCCGCCAGGCCGTAGCCGGCCGACATCGCGCGCGGGTCGAACCCGTTGGGCGCGAACGCGTCCAGGAACGCCCGGACGGTCGCCCAGCGCACGGGTTCCGCGCCGTTGGCCGCCACCCGCCAGCGGGACAAATCGCCGACGTCGGCCGTGCCGCCCTCCTCGAACGCGCGCACGCACAGGTCGTAGGCGAAGCTGGGCGCGGCGGAGTGCGTGCCGCCCCACCGCGCCATCGCCTCCAGCCAGCGGGCCGGGCGGCGGATGAACGCGTCGGGGGCCATCAGGTGGGCGGGCCGCCCCGCCCACAGCGGGATGACGATGCCGAACAGCATCCCCATGTCGTGGAACAGCGGCAGCCACGACACGAACACCGCGTCGTCCCGGCACTGCCACAGCGCGTCGGTCTCCACCGCGTTGTCGATGAAGTTGCGGTGCGTCACCATGACGCCCTTCGGGTCGCCGGTCGACCCCGAGGTGTACTGGAGCATCGCCACGTCGTCCGGGCCCGGCCGGACCGCCCGGCCCGGCGCGGAGCCGGACGGGGGCACGGACGGGGGCACGGACGGGGGCACTGTCGCGGGCAGCGCGTCGGTGGCGACGAAGGTCAGGCCGGCCAGTTCCGGCGCGTCGCCGAACCGCTCGACCAGGTCCCGCTCGACGGCCGCGGTGGTGAGCACGGTGGTGGTGCCGGCGTCGTCGGCTATGCGGCGCAGCCGGGCCAGGCCCTGACGCCGGCGCGGCACTTGGACGGGTGCGCCGGCCACCCCGGCGCACATCGTGCCCAGCAGGGCGCGGACGAACTCCAGCCCGGACGGGTAGAGCAGGACCGCCGTGCCGCCGGACAGGCCCGCGGCGGTGAACGCGGCGGCCCGGACCCGCGCGTCGGCGTCGAGCCCGGCGTAGGTGGTGGACTCCGCCGGGACCTCGCCGTCGCGCAGGAAGACGTAGGCGACCTGGTCCGGCTGCCGGGCCGCGCGCTCGGCCAGCACGTCGGGCAGGGTGGACGCCGATCCGGTGCGGTGGTCGGGAGTGCTGGCCATGTCAGGTGTTCTCCTTGCCGTGGGCGTTGCGGGGAAGCGGACCGGGTTCTCCGCCGGTCGTGGGAGCGCCCCGGCGACCGCGCCGGGCCGTTCGGACGCTAGGCGCGGCCGGTGCTCCGGCCTCCAGCCCGCAGTCACGCGGCGGTAACACGCCGGTGGCCGGGAGTCCCGGCCCCGGGTGCCCGAGCGGCGGTCCGGGGCCGGGACGCGGCTACCCCGCGTGCGCGCTCGCGGTGTCGGCCGCGGTGTCTGCCGCGGGATCGACGGCGGGATCGACGGCGGGATCGGCCGGGGTGCCGGTCGGCACCGGCCGGTCGATGGCCAGCCGCCACTCGCCGTCGGCGTTGCGCACCAGCACGTCGGTGCACACCCCGTGCACGCTGACCATCTCGCCGCTCTCGCCCGGGATGTCCAGGTGGTAGTCCACGAACAGCAGCGAGGTGTCCCCGGTGGTGAATGCCCCGACGACCTTGGAGTCGATCTTCGGGCCGCCCGCCAGGAAATCCTTGAAGAACCTGGTGCGGGCCTCGCCGGTCAGCGGGCCGCCGGAGATATTGGAGATGCCGTCGGGGGTGTACATCGAATCGTAGAGCGAGCCGTCGCCGTGGTTGAAAAGCCGGACGAACAGATCATTCTGCTCGTGCGGGTCGTCCGGGATATCAAATCCGATGCCGGAATTCATGGGTGCCGTCACCTTCGCTGGACCGGGCCCGCCCGTGCCGGACAGGCCGAGGGAAAGGGCGACCACCAGCGTAATTACGGACCGCCCACACCCCGGTAACACGCGCCGTGACCGGCCGACCTCCGCCAGTTACCGCCCGGTGAGCCCGGCGGGCCACCGTGGGACGGTGCCCCCGGGCGCGGAACCTCCGACCAATACGGCTTTCCCCTTGACTGCCGACCAGGGGCGCTAACGTTTTGGTAAGCGCACCAACCGAGACATCACCTTGCCAACGATGCCAAGTGATGTATCATGATTTAGCGAATATTCTGCCATTCGGGGGACACGTGGTGCGGAGTCGCCAGCACAATGGAGTGTACGGCCCGTCGCATGGTTTTGAGGTCTCCTCACGACCCAGTCGATGGCCGGGTCCGCCGGTCGCGGACGGAATCCGGTCTGCCAACCACTTCAGCTAGGGGGAGCAGGGCTCATGGGGGACATCATCCGATTCCGGTTGCTGGGGCCGCTGGAGGTGCAGGGCAAACGTCAGCGCGAGGGCCTGGGGGGCACCAAGCAGAAAGCGACCCTGGCGTACCTGTTGCTGCACGCCAACCGCGTCGTGTCGATCAGCCAGCTGCTCAACGCGCTGTGGCCGGCCGACAGCGCGCCGCTGTCGGCCCGCAAGATCCTGCAGAACTCGGTGTCGAGCCTGCGCCGGGGCCCGGTGCCGGGCGACCGCGCGGACGGGACGCCCACCCTGGTCACCCAGGCGCCCGGCTACAAGCTGTGCGTCGACCGCGAGGACATCGACCTGCACGTGTTCCACGACCGGGTCGCCGAGGGTCGACGCAGGCTCGCCGACAACGAGCCCGAGCCCGCCGCGCGGGTGCTGCGCGAGGCGCTGGCGCTGTGGCGCGGCCCGGTGCTGGCCGACCTCGCCGAGGCCGGCATCAGCTGGCTGGAGCTGGCCGTGCTGCAGAACGCGCGCTGGGACGCCACCGAAGACCACTTCGAGGCGGAACTGGCCTGCGGGCGGCACCTGGCCGTGCTCGGCGACCTGGAGGCGATGGTCGAGACGAACCCGGTCCGCGAGCGCGCCGCCGGGCAGTTGATGCTCGCCCTGTACCGCAGCGGCCGGCAGGCCGACGCGCTCAACACCTACAGCCGGGTGCGGGTGGCGCTGGTCGAGGAGCTGGGTCTGGAGCCCGGCCGCGAGCTGCGCGCCCTCCAGCAGTCGATCCTGGCGCACGACCCGCTGCTGCTCGCCCCGCGCGGCTCGGCGCGGGTGCCGCTGCGCGGGCACACCGGCACGCCGGTCGACCTGGCCGCCGCGCGCACGCCGGACCAGGCCCGGTTCGCCGGCGGCGACACCGTCCCGCTGCTGGACGCGCCGCAGCCGTCGCAGCTCTCGCCGTGGTTACCGACCGGCCCCGCGCCGCACACCGTGCCCGACCCGTGGCCCGCGCCGCCGCACCGGCACCCGGTGCCGGGCAACGGGCAGCCGGGCAACGGGCAGCCGGTTCCCGAGCCCGCCGCGCCCCGTCCCGCCGACGAGGTGCCGCCCGCCCGGGAGGAGCGCAAGACGGTCAGCGTGCTGCTGGTGCGCACGGTGATCGACGACGGGCAGGACGGCGCGAACACCCCCGGCGTCGACCGGATGCTGGCCGAGATCGCCCAGCTGGTGCGGGCCAACGCCGAGCACTTCGCCGGGATCGTCAGCGCCACCATCGGCTCGGTGTCGCTGACCGTGTTCGAGCCCGGCAGCTCGGGCTGGGTGGACGCGGCGAAGCGGGCGGTGCTGGCCGCCCTGGCCATCGGCGAGGACCTGCGGCCGGACGCGGACGCGCGGGAGCGGCCCCCGGTGTCGTTCCACGCGGCCGTGGTCACCGGCGAGGTGCTGGTGCGCCACCCCGCCGGCGGGCGCGGGCCGATCACGCTGACCGGCACGCTGCTCGACCGCTGCCACACGCTGCTGCTGCGCACCGGGGTGAGCGAGATCAGGGTGTGCGAGGCGACCCGCGAGGCCACCGAGCCGCTCGCGGTCTACCAGCCGGGCGACGTCCACGACCACCGGTTGCAGGGCATCCGCAAGGACTTCGTGGGCGCCACGCCGGGCCTGGCCGCGGAGCGCGAGTTCGAGATCGGCCTGCTGCTGGGCATGCTGGAGCGCACCCGGCTGCGGTCGGCGGCGCACCTGGTGACGCTGCTCGGCGACCGGGGCACCGGCAAGACCCGGCTGCTCGACGAGTTCGAGGAGCGCGCCCACGGCCAGGCGCACATCGCCCGGTTCCAGGTGTCCAGACGGCCCACCGGCGCGACCGGCGTGGACATCGACGCCATACACGACCTTCAGCGCGAGCTGATCCACACCATCTGCGCCATCGCACCGGGCGACGAGCCGACCGCCGCGATGGCCAAGGCCTCAGCGGTGATCAACCGGCTGATCGACGACCCGGTGCGGGTGCAGGCGCTGCTCACCTGCATCGCCCCGTACCTCGACCCGGAGCTGGCGTTCGTGATGAACGACCCGGTGGCCGAGCTGCGGGCGTGGCAGCGGTTCCTGGCGATGACCGAGTTCAGCCGGCCGTTCGTGCTGATCGTGGACGACCTGCACCGGGCCGACGAGAGCCTGCTGGACTTCGTCGGCGAGCTGGCCGACGCGGCGTGCGGGCCGCTGCTGGTGGTCGCGTCGGCGCGCTCGGAGCTGCTCGGCCGGCGGCCGACCTGGGGCGGCGGCAAGCGGCACGTCACCACCATCACGCTGGAGGCGCTGGGCGACGCGGCGGTGGACGAGCTGGTCGGCCACCTGGTGTCCTCCGCGCAGCCGGGCCGGACGCGCGAGCCGGCCCGGTTCTCCCCCGCCCGCGCCGACGACGAGTCGGGCCCCCGGCAGCCGGGGTGGCGGCGCTACTTCCGCAGCCTGCTCGACATCGGGACCCCGCAGCGGGCGCCCCGGCCCCGCAGCGCGGAACTGGAGGCCGTGGCCCGGCTGCGGTCGTGCGGCTCGGCCACGACCGCCGAGGTCAGCCCGGTCCGCGCTTGACCGCCGCCGCGAGCACCTGCTCCCCGTCCCGGGCGGCGGGGACCAGGTGCTCGCGGCCCCACGCGCCCAGCGGGCGCAGCGCCTCGAACAGCTCCCGGCCCATCGCCGTCAGCGAGTACTCCACCCGGGGCGGCGACACCTCGTCGTCCAGCTCGCGGCGCACCACCCGGTCGGCCTCCAGCTGGCGCAGCTGCTCCACCAGCACCTTGTCACTGACCCCCGGCACGCTCCGGCGCAGCTCGCCGAACCGGCGGTCGCCGTCGTGCAGCTCCCACAGGATGAGCACCTTCCACTTCCCGCTGATCACCTCCATGGCAGCGTCGAGCCCGCAGTGCCTCGGTCGTGTCCGGACCGTCATAGCCACCCGTCCCCCAGTCGCCGTGCCGCCGTCCACGAGCCGGCGCGGAGGTCCCCCGGTGACCGACCCGACAGCGGGCGCACCGTGACGGTGCGCCGCTGACAGGTTACGACACGCGACCGGTCCACGGGTGTGGGCTGGTGGGGTCAGCCGGCGGTGAAGGCGTGCTCGTCCTGGGCCCGCAGAACGGCGGCCAGGGCGCGCAGCGCGACGTCCAACCGGGCGATCTCGGTCGCCGTGAGCAGCACGGACGGCTCGAAGCGCAGCGTGGTCGTGGCGCTGGCCGTCGGGAACGTCCGGATCCGGTGCACCCGGAACAGGTAGCCCGCCACCGCGTAGCCGAAGGTGTCGGTCAGCGCGGCCTGGGCGATGGACGGCGCGGCGGAGCCGGTCTGGTCGTGGAACTCCAGCCCGAGCATCAGGCCCTTGCCCCGGACGTCCTTGACCACGTCTGGGAAGTCCTCGCGCAGCGAGGTGAACAGGGCGATCAGCTCGTCGCCGAGTTCCGCCGCCCGCCGGTAGACCGCGCCGCCGTCGGCTTCGAGCAGCTCCACGGTCCGCAGCGCGAGCGCGCTGGAGAACGCGTCCTTGGCGAACGTGGAGCTGTGCAGGAGCTCGAACTCGGGCCGGTAGCGCCCGCCGCGCACCAGCGTGACGGCGGATTTCGCGACGCCGCCGCCCAGGCTCTTGGCCAGCGTCACGTAGTCGGGCACCAGGCCGATCAGCGACCCGGCGAAGAACGCCCCGGTGCGGCCCATGCCGCTCTGGATCTCGTCCACGACGATCGGGCAGTCCACGGCGTCGCACGCGGCCCTGATCCGCTCCGCCGCCGCCCGGTCGACCACCCGGATGCCGCCCTCGCCCTGGATCACCTCCAGCACGAACGCGCTGAACACCGGGAACTCGCGCTGCACGACGGCCACCGCGCCGCCCTCGACCACCACGTCCGGCACGGTGGCGCGTTCGGCGGCGATCACCTCGTCCAGCACGTCCAGCCGGTCCAGCGGCACGAACCGCGCCTGCGGGGCCATGGTGGCGAACGGCGTGCGGAACGCCGGGTTGTGGGTGATCTGGATGCTGCCCACCAGCTTGCCGTGAAAGCCCCGTTCGAGCGCGAGGAACAGCGACGGGCGCGCCGCCGACGCCGCGAGCCGGCCGCCGACCTCCGCCGCGACGGCGTCGAACCCGCTGCCGGCCGGCAGGCCGAGCGCGGCCACGGTCGTCTCGGGCAGCACCGCCGTGCCCGACGCCACCGCGGCACCGGCGGCCTCCAGGTGCCCGGTGATCTCCTCGGCGAGCGCCTTGACCTTGAGCACCCGGTCGAACTCGGCGTGCTTGAGCGCCACCTCGACCGACTCCGCGCCGCTGTTGGCGAACACCGCGAAGTACGGCTCGGTGACGCCGAACTCCCGGTGCAGCACCGAGTTCAGCGCGGCGGCGACCCGGCTCGCGGCGGGCTGGCGGGCCGCCTGCGCGAGCACCGGCGTGCCCGCGTCGAAGAAGTCCCTGGCCGCGTCGACGATCGCGGGGTGGTTGTGGCCCAGGATCAACGACCCGTAGCCGCCGGCGTAGTCCAGCACCGGGACCTCGGTGCCGTCCGGGCCGACGAAGTAGAGGGTGTTGCCCTCGCCGCGGACGAACTCGACGTCGACGCCGAGCGCGGTGAGCCACTGGAGCATCAGGGGTTCGGCGAGTTCGTACTCGGCCGTTGCGGTGGACATGCGACGACGGTATGACGGCCCGGTCACACAGCGGTAAGGCCGCGGCCGGTGTACCGGGCGTGACCGGCCGATGGGTGGCGGCGGCACGCCCTGCGGAAGAGTCACGGCCATGTCGACCACCGGAGGAGCCCGCGCGGCGATCGCCCCGGATTCGCTGCGCCACACCATGGCCCGGCTAGTCACGGGCGTAGTCGTGATCACCGTCGGCGGCCGCCACGCGCACGGCATGACGGCCAACGCGTTCACCTCGCTGTCCCTCGACCCGCCGCTGGTGCTGTGCTGCGTCGCGCACAGCGCGCGCACCCACGCGGCGCTCACCGCCGAACGCCGGTTCGCGGTGTCGGTGCTCACCGCCGACCAGGAGCCGGTGGCGCGCTACTTCGCCGACAAGTCCCGACCCAGCGGCGAGGCCCAGTTCCGGGGCGTGGACTGGGAAGCGGGCGCGCACACCGGCGCGCCGGTCGTGGCGAACGCCGCGGCGTGGCTGGAGTGCGCGCTCGTCGACGCGCACGACGCCGGCGACCACACGATCTTCATCGGCGAGGTGCTGGCCACCGGCCACGGCCCCGACGACAGCGCGTTGTTGTTCCACCACGGCCGTTTCCGCCACCTGCCCGGGTGAAAACCCTTCTGTGCCCGGGTAGAACTGCCTTGGGGCCGTCCCGCTGATCTCTGGCTGCATAGGCCGTGCGGCTGGCATGATGACGGCCGTGACCGCAAACCGATGGGCCGATGCCGCGTAGACGGCCTGGTGCCCTGCGCGCCCAGCACCATGGTCCTCGCATCTGGGAGGACCCACCGCCGCGTCGGATCCACGACCTCTCCGCCCTCACCAGCCTGGCGATACATCGAGTGGAACGCCTCTCGGGCGACTACTACGTCTTTCCCGGCGCCACAGTCCGCGCGCTGCGGCGTTATAAAGGGTTCTTGCAACCGCCGGGGCGGCGTCCCTTGTATCCCCAGGACGCCCACTGCTCGTGCCGCGGCTGTTCCCTCGACGATGTGAGGCATGCCCGTGACGTGCTGGAGGAAGTCCTGCAACAACTGCCCTCCCGGTCCCGCGCCGAGCTGAAGCGCCAAGTGGCCTCCCTGGACGCCGTGTACCTCGGGCGCACGCTGCCTGACCCTTTCGCCGATCGCCGGCAGCGGCGTGCTGACCTCTGGTGGCGTCGCCGTCTCACGGTAGGCGGGGAGACCATGTGAGGCTCGTGGTCCGATCCGGGGCTGAGGCGATCACAGCGTGACCGGTGTGATCACGGCGTCGGAGCCCTCCTGGGCAGCCCCGTTCGCAGGGCTGAGCCCGCGCTGCTTCGGGAAGCTGGGGACCGTGCTGCGACGCGAGGGCGCGGATGCGGTTCGCAAAGACCGGCCCTGAAGCCTTCCGTTGGAGGACCGAGCACTGCTGGTCGCGGTGTACTGGCGCAGCACAACGAATCCCACAAGCAGGTCCGCACACGCATCGAACACGTCTTCGCCCGCACGAAAGACCTGGAAGATCCTCTGACACTGCCCTCTCAAAGGCGACCGAGTCCACCACGGCCCATCACGCCCGAGGCAGCTCGGAGACCATCTACCGAACAGCCCTTTGCCCGGGTAATCCCTTTCCGCCGGAACGAAATCCCCCGGCACCGGCTGACACCACTGCACGCCGACAGGACCGGCGGTCGGGTTCCGCCGGTCCTGTTCGCTGTGCGGTCAGAGCATCTCGGTGCCGGGGTCGAGGCCCAGCAGGTGCCGGCCGTAGACCTCCATGTTGGTGGCGAACACGATCCACCCGTGCAGCGACAACCCCTCGATGTCGCGCCGGAACCGTTGCAGCGGCAGGTCGCGGCGGATCGCGGTGGCGCCGGCCGCCTCGTAGAGCTCCTCCACCGCCTGCTTGAGCAGCTGCACGGCGAACGCGCTCTGGCCCCGGACCTCCACCCGCTCGGCGAGCGTCGGCTCCTCGCCCGCGTCGGCCCGCTCCTGCTGGATCCGGTACAGCCGCTCGGCCACCGCCTCGGCCGCCGCGATCCGGCTCGCCGCCACGCCGACCTTCACCTGGACCAGCGGGTGCTCCCGCTGGTCGGTCCACGACGTGTAGCTGATCCCGCGCCCCGGCAGGCGTTCGGTGAACAGCTCGTACGCGCCGCGCGCCAGTCCGATGAAGGTCGACACCGCCTGGGAGAACAGGAACGGGTAGAGGCTGTAGGCGCGGCCCGGCGGCAGCGCGGCCAGCAGTTCCGGGTGCTCGGCCAGTTCGGCGGCCGCCTCGGCGGGGATCACGACCCGGTGCGCGGGCACGAACACGTCCTCGGCGATGGTGGTGCAGCTGCCGGTCGCGGCGAGCGCGGAGGCGTGCCAGTCGTCCACGATGGTGAACTCCGAGATCGGCACCACGGCGATCGCCTCGTCGACCCGGCCGTCGGGGTGCTCCAGGACGGTGATCATCATGTTCCAGTCGGCGTCCTGGCAGCCGGAGTTGAACCGCCAGGTGCCGTTGAGCCGGTAGCCGCCCTCGACCGGGACGAGCGTGCCGGTGGGCATGAAGCCGCCGGAGACGCGCGGCGCGGGTGTCGCGAAGATCTCCGCCTGGAGCTCTTCCGGGTACAGCGAGCAGATCCACGCGCTGGACAGCCACACCATGGCCACCCAGCTGGTCGAGCCGCAGCCCCGGGCGACCTCGGCGAGCACCTTCGCCTGGTCGGCCAGGGAGAAGTCCAGCCCGCCGTAGTGGCGCGGCGTGGCGATGCGGAACACCCCGGCCTTCTCCAGCAGGTCGAGGTTCTCCGCCGGTACCCGCCGGGCGTTCTCGGCGGCCAGGCCGTTGGCCCGCAGGCGGGGCACGGCCTCGCGCACGGCGGCCACCACCGCGTCGACGTCGGTGTCGGTTTCCACACTGACCATGGGGAACTCCCTGGAACCTAGTTCATCGGGCTCAAGTCCGGACGGGCGTCGACACCCCCGTCGACGCCCCGGGGCCCGAGCCTGTCAGCCGGCGCGGGAGGCGCGGTCACGCCCCGGTAACCGGGCGCGGTGCCGGCGGTGCGCGCCCGGTTACGCCGGCTGCCTACCGTGGGAGCGCCGCCGGCCGCGCGGCTCTCGGGTCCACCGGAGGAAGAGGGCAGCCATGACCCAGACCAGCCTGCACGTGCTCGACACCGCGGGCCGAGACATCCAAGGCGAGGTGGCGGCGCTGCGGGCGCACGGCCCGGCGGCCCGGGTGGAGCTGCCCGGCGGCGTCGTCTCCTGGCTGGTGACCGACACCGCGCTGATCAAGCAGCTGCTGACCGACCCGAGGATCTCGCGCGACGCGTACGCGCACTGGCCCGCCTGGGAGAACGGCGAGGGCGAGCTGGCCCGCACGTGGCCGTTGGCGATGTGGGTCGCCGACCGCAACATGATCACCTCCTACGGCGACGCGCACCGCCGGCTGCGCAAGCTCGTGGCGGGCGCGTTCACCGCGCGCCGGACCCGCGACCTCAAGCCGCGCGTGGAGGCGATCGTGGCGGCGCTGCTGGACGGTCTCGCGGCGCACGGCCCGGACCGCCCGGTGGACCTGCGCGCCGAGTTCGCGCAGGCGCTGCCGGCGGCGGTGATCTCCGAGCTGCTCGGCATCCCCGACGACGTGCGCGGCGAGCTGCTGGGCGTGATCGGGGCGTGGATGACCGCGCAGGACGAGGCGGCGATCGCGGAGTACACCCGGCGCGGGTACGAGCTGCTGCACCGGCTGGTGGACCTCAAGCGCGCGGAACCGGGCGACGACCTGGTGAGCGCGCTGATCGCGGCCCGCGCCGAGGACGGCACGCGGCTCTCGGAGCGGGAACTGGTCGACACCGTCCTGCTGACCTTCACCGCCGGCCACGAGACCACCACCAACCTGATCGACCAGGCCGTGTTCGCGCTGCTGACCCACCCCGCGCAGCTGGCGGCCGTGCGGTCCGGCGCGGCGGGCTGGCCGGACGTGGTGGAGGAGTCGATCCGGCTGGAGGCCCCGTTCGCGAACCTGCCGCTGCGCTTCGCGGTGTCCGACGTGGAGATCCCCGGCGGGCAGGTGATCCGGGCGGGCGAGCCGATCCTGATCTCGTTCGCCGCCGCCGGCCGCGACCCGCTGGTGCACGGGCCGGACGCGGACGAGTTCGTGGTGACCCGCCCGACCCGGGCCGACCACATCGGCTTCGGGCACGGCGTGCACTTCTGCATCGGCGCGCCGCTGGCCCGGCTGGAGGCCGGGATCGCGCTGCCCGCGCTGTTCGGGAGGTTCCCGGACCTGGCGCTCGCGGCGACCCCGGAAGCCCTGAGCCCGCTGGAGTCCTTCGTCTCCAACGGCCACCGGGAGCTGCCGGTCCTCTTGGGACGGTCGTCGGACGCCTGACCGCCGCGGTGTGGGGGCCGGGTCCCGGCCCCCACCACCGGTCACGGCGTGCCGTGCACGACCCACACCGTCTTGGGTTCGAGGTACGCGTCGAGGTTGGCCCGGCCGAGTTCACGGCCGATGCCGGAGGACTTCACCCCGCCCCACGGCGCGGCCGGGTCGCCGACCGCCCACGCGTTGACGTAGAACATGCCGACCTTGAGCCGGGCCGCCAGCACGTGCGCCGAGGCCAGGTCACGGGTCCACACGCCGGCGGCCAGCCCGTACGGGGTGTCCTCGGCGAGGTCCACGACCTCGTCGAGGGTGTCGAACGGGGTCACCGCGACCACCGGCCCGAACACCTCCTCGCGGGCGAGCGCCGCGGTGGCGGGCACGTCGGCCAGCACGACCGGCGCGACGAAGTACCCGCCCCCGGGCTCCTCCGGCGGCACCTGCCCGGCCACCACCCGCGCGCCCTCGGCCACCGCGTCCACCAGGTAGCCGCGCACGCGGGCGTACTGCTCGGCCGACACCAGCGGCCCGAGCACGCCCTCCGGGTCGAGCGCGGGCGCGGGCACGATCCCGGACGCCGCCCCGGCCAGGCCCGCCAGGACCTCGTCGTACACCGCGCGCTGGACGTACAGCCGGGCCCCGGCCACGCAGCTCTGGCCGGAGTTGAAGAACGCCGCCTCGGCCGCGCCGGCGATCGCGGCGGGCAGGTCCGCGTCGGCCAGCACGATGTTCGGGCACTTGCCGCCCAGTTCCAGGGAGACCCGCTTGACCGCCGCGCCCGCCTTCGCCGCGATCTCCCGGCCGACCGCCGTCGACCCGGTGAACGCCACCTTGGCCACGTCCGGGTGGTCGACCAGGGCGGCCCCGGTGGAGCCGTCGCCGGTCAGCACGTTGACCACGCCCGGCGGGAAACCGGCCTCGGCGACCAGCCCGGCCAGCCACAGCGCCGACAGCGGCGTCTGCTCGGCGGGCTTGAGCACCACCGTGCAGCCGGCCGCCAGGGCGGGCGCGAGCTTCCAGCCGGCCATCATCAGCGGGAAGTTCCACGGGATGATCGCCGCGCACACCCCGACCGGTTCCAGCCGGGTGTAGCACAGCGCGCCGGGCAGCCCGACCGGGAGCGTCGCGCCCTCCAGCTTGGTGGGCCAGCCGCTGTAGTAGCGCAGGTGCTCGACCGCGCCGGGCACGTCCACGGCGGCCGTGAGCGAGCGGGGTTTCCCGCCGTCCACGGCGTCGAGCTCGGCCAGCACGGCGGCGTCCCGCTCCACGAGGTCCGCCAGCCGCGCCAGCAGCCGCTCCCGGCCGGACGCGGGCAGGTCGCCCCACGGCCCGTCCAGCGCCGCGCGGGCCGCCGCGACGGCCGCCGCGACGTCGTCCGGACCGGCGAACGCGACCTGTGCGAGGGGCGCTCCGGTGGACGGGTCGAGCGTGCTGAACGTGCGTCCGCCGGCCGCGGGCACGAACCGCCCGCCGACGAACAACTCCTTGTCCTGCTTGAGGAACTGCTCGACCTCCGCGCCGAGAACCCGGTCCACGGTGTGCTCCCTCCCGTTCGGGTGGGAGCCCCGCCCCGGACCTGGTGCCCGGGGCGGGGCTCCGGCCTACCTGACGCCCGCGAGCGCGGGCGTGCCCACCACGGCCGCCGCCTGCCGCGCGGCGGTGGCGCCGGACTCGATGGCGCCGTCGATGTAACCGCTCCAGCCGTTGGCCAGGTCGCTGCCCGCGAACGTGATCCGCCCGCGCGGCTGCTGCACCTGCGGGAACGGGCCGGCGAGCTGGCCGGGCCGGCGCACCGACCAGCCGCCCAGGGCGTACGGGTCGGTCGCCCAGTTGTGCGTCTTGACCGCCTTGACCCGGACGTTGGGCACCACCCGGCGCAGGTGCTGCTCCACGATCGCGCGGTCGTTGAAGTTGATGTTCGGGTCGTAGCCGAACCCGAACATCACCAGCCCCTCCGGCGTGCGGGTGTGCGGGCGGACCGCGCCGAGCACGGTGCCCTCCGGCGGCTGGGTGGCGAACTGGCCCTGGTCGTCCTCGATCAGCAGCCACAGCTTCTGCACGTTGGGCGCGCCGATGCCCTGCGTCGAGATCTGCGGGTACGCCGCCGGCAGGCCGGGGCTGAACGAGATGTTGCGCCACACGTTGACCGGCACCGCGAGCACCACCACGGGCGCGGTGTAGACCTGCCCACCGCGCGTGGTGACCCGCACCCGGCTGCTGGTCTGCTCGATGGACACGACCGGCGAGTTGAACCGGACGTCCGCGCGCGCGTCGGCGAGCATCGCCCGCAGCAGCGCCTGCGTGCCGTTGGTCGGGTGGTAGGTGTTCACGCTCAGGTAGCCCTGGAAGTTGTGCCCGGACAACGCCCACGACTGCATCAGCATGGTGTACGCGCCCCGGCTGGAGTCGCCGCCCGCGAGACCGCTGAACGAGCCGCTGACCCACAGCCGTTCGGCGGTGGTCAGGCCGAGCTCGTCCAGCCGCGTGCGGAAGGACTTCGAGTCGGCGGGCACGACCAGGTCCGACCGGTACAGCGGCTCGTAGGGGCGCGGGAACATGTCCTGCGACCCGCTGAAGAACGGCGTGAACAGCTGGCTCAGCCGCGGCCCGACCTCGGCGGCGGGCAGCGCGTCGTAGACGCCGAACTCCTGCGGCATGTACAGCCGCTCGGCCGGCAGCGTGGTGCCCAGCGGGATGCCGTAGCGCTGGACCTCGCGCCACACGTTGGGCTGCTTCTCGTCGACGGCCTCGCCGCCCATCTCGACCGGGACGCCCGCGAACGTGTCGGTCCAGGTGCGGCCGCCGATGCGGCTGCGGGCCTCCAGGATCCGCGGGTTCAGACCTCTGGCGCGCAGTTCGCGCGCCGCGGTGATCCCGGCGAAACCGGCGCCGATGACCAGCGCGTCGCAGCCGCCGATCTCGGTGTCGGCGTGCGCCGCGCCGTAGCCGGCGCCGGCCAGCAGGACGCCCGCGCCCAGGCCCTTGAGCAGGCCGCGACGGGATAAGGCAGGACGGAATGACTGGTGGTCGGACAAGGTTATCCCCCATGTAGGGCGGCGGTTGGGTGTTGTCGGACGCGCACACGCACCGCGCGGCCGACCGGGAGGGAGGCTGGTCTCCTCCGGGGTCGACCGCGCAGCGGTGTTCGTCCTCGGTGTTGCTTTCTTCCCGGGGCTACAGGAAGAGCGTGTCCGGCTCGTGCCCGAGCAGGACGCGCCCCTGCAGCTCCAAGTTCGTGTTCGGCGTGAGCATCCCGTGCCGGGACAGGCCCAGGACGTCGCGGTGGAACCGCTGGAACGGCTCCTTGCGCAGCAACGAGGACGCCCCCGCGACCTCGTGCAGCGCCTCGACGGCCTCCTTGGCCGACTGGACCGCGAACCCGGACTCGCCGCGCACGCGGACGCTGTCGGCGACCGTGGGGTGCTCCCCCGCGTCCGCGCGGTCCTGCAACGCCGTGATGAAGTTGTGCGTCAAGGCTTCCGCCGCGGCGATCTTGTTCGCGGCGGTGGCGACCTTGACCTGGGTGAGCGGGTGCGCCGACAGGTCGGTCCAGTCGGTGTAGGCGATGCCCCGCCCGCGGGCGCGTTCGACGAACGTGTCGTACGCGCCGCGCGCCGCCCCGGTGAACACGGCCACCGACATCGCCATCACGTAGGTGATCAGGCCGTAGTTGCGCCCGGTCGCGCCCGCGTTCGCCCGGCCCCCGGTGGTGCCGGTGACCAGTTCGGCGGCGTCGGCGACCCGGTGCGCCGGGACGAACACGTCCTGCGCGGAGGCGGTGAAGCTGCCGGTGCCGGCGGCGGCGCTGACGTGCCAGTCGTCGGCGATCGTGAGCTGGTCGGCCGGGACCATGGCGTAGACCGGCGTGTACTCCTCGCCCTCGCCCGGGATGACCGCGGCCAGGAAGTCCCAGTGCGCGCCCCGGACTCCGGTGTTGAAGCCCCACGAGCCGGTGAGCAGGTAGCCGCCGTCGGTCGGCACGAGCACCGCGGTCGGCGCGAGGCCGCCGGACACCCGCACGGCACCGCCGGCGAACACCTCCTCCTGCACGGCGTCGGGGAACAGGCTGGTCACCCACCCGCCCTGCACCCACGCGCTCGCGACCCAGCCGGTGGACGCGCAGCCCCGGGAGACTTCCGAGACGACCGCGGCCTGGTCGACCAGCGGCACGTCCAGGCCGCCGAACCGGGCGGGCACGGCGAGCCGGAACACGCCCGCCTTGTCCAGCAGGTCGACGTTGTCCTGCGGGATCCAGCGGTTGTCCTCGGCCTCGCGCCCGTTCTCGCGCAGGGTCGGGATCAGCGCGGTGACCGCCTCGCGCACCTGCGCCGCCGGACCGGCGGCCGCCCCGGCGCTCACTGCTCGCCGTAGGGGTTGTCGACGGCGAACAGCCACTGGCCGCCGCGCCGCCGGAGCACGTCGAGGCCGACGCCGCTGAACTTCTCGGTGCCCATCTCGATCGTCCAGTCCACGACGAGCAGCGCGGTGTCCGCGGTGACGTGGGACTCCCGCAGGCTCGCGGTCATCTTCGGCTTCTGCGCGATGAACTCGCGCAGCGCGTCCTTGCGCGCCTGGCCGGACAGCGGGGAGCCGGGCTCCCACACCGAGATGGCGTCCTCGGTGTACATGGTGTCCAACGCCGCGATGTCACCCGCGTTGAACGCCGCCACGTAGCGGTGCCCGTGCTCCTCGGCCTCGCGGACGAGGTCGACGGTGTCGACTGTGCTGCTCATGACAGTGGTTCCCCAATCCCTGTGCGCTCTGGGCGGTCATGGGCGAGGCGGCAAGCCAACCGCACACCGCCCACCGGGCGTCCACCGCCGACCCCGGGAACCCGGTGCCGGCGATGGGCCCGCGATTGCCCGGCGATTACCGCCGGGCCGCTGTCGTGCCGCGATGCCCGCTCACCCGGCGTACCGGGAGACCAGTTCGCGCTTGAGGACCTTCCCGCTGGGACCCAGCGGGAAGGTGTCGACGAACTCGAAGCGGCGCGGGTACTTGTAGGCCGCGAGCCGCTCCCTGGACCACGCCGTGAGCGCGGCGGCCACCTCGGCGCAGCCGCGCACCCCGGGCCGCAGGGCGACCACGGCGCAGACCTCCTCGCCGTGCCGCTCGTCCGGCACGCCGATCACCGCGACCCGGTCGACCTGGGGGTGCCGCACCAGCACCTCCTCGACCTCGCGCGGGTAGACGTTGAACCCGCCGCGCACGACCATGTCCTTCTTCCGGTCGACCAGCCGCAGGTAGCCGTCGGCGTCGAGCACGCCCAGGTCGCCGGACCGGAACCAGCCGTCCACCAGCGCCTCGGCGGTCGCCTCGGGGCGGTTGAGGTAGCCGGCCATCACGTTGTGGCCGCTGATCACCACCTCGCCGACCTCGCCGGCGGGCAGCAGCTCGACGCGCGAGTCGAGCTCGGCGCGGGCGATCGCCACCCGCACGCCCCAGACCGGCCGGCCGACGGTGCCGGGGCGGCGCGGCCACGCCTTCTGGTTGTACGCCACCACCGGCGAGGTCTCGGTCAGGCCGTAGCCCTCGTACACCGGGCAGCCGAACACCCGCTCGACGTCCTCCAGCACCCGCACCGGCAGCGCGGACCCGCCGGAGTAGGCCCGGTGCAGCCGGGGCGTGCGCGGCGCGGTGCCGGCGGCGGCCAGCAGGTCGTGGTACATCGTCGGCACGCCCATGAACACCGTGCAGCCGTGCTCGGCCATCAGCCCCAGCGCGGGCGCGGCGGCGAACCGGGCCGCCAGGACCATCGTCGCGCCGGCGGCGAAGCAGGTCAGCATCCCGCAGACCTGGCCGAAGGTGTGGAACAGCGGCAGGCAGCCGAACAGCACGTCGTCGGGCCCCATGTCGAACGGGGACCGCATGGTCGTGCCGACGTTGAGCAGGACGTTGAGCTGGGTCAGCATCGCGCCCTTGGGCTTGCCGGTGGTGCCGGAGGTGTAGAGCACCAGCGCCAGGTCGTCGGGGGCGCGCAGCACGTGCTCGGCGATCGGCTCGGCGGCACGGGCGAGCACGTCGAGCCGGTCCGGCCCACCGGCGTCCGATCCGGTGGCGTCCGATCCGTTCGGGTCCGATCCGGTGGCGCCCGATCCGGTGGGGAGGACTTGCAGCACCCGGCTGCCGGCCCGCTCGGCGGCGGGTTCGCCGACGCCCAGCAGCGATCCGGCGCACACCACGTGCCCGGCGGCGGAGTCGGCCAGCACGAACGCGACCTCGTCCACGGTCAGCAGCACGTTCACCGGCACCGCGACCGCGCCCAGCGCCAGCACCGCGAAGTAGACCTCGCAGAACACCGGGTGGTTGGGCACCAGCAGGGCGACCCGGTCACCCGGGCCGACCCCGCGCTCGCGCAGCACGGCGGCGTGCGCGCGGGCCCGCAGCCACAGCTCGGCGTAGTCGACGCGCTCGCCCTCGTGCACCAGTGCGGTGTGGTGCGGCCGGCGGGCGGCGGACTCGGCGAGGATCGAGGCGACCGAGACGCTCATCGCCGGTCACCGGCGGCGGCCCGCAGCGCCGCCCGGTCGGGCTTGCCGGCGGGGTTGAGCGGCAG
The DNA here is from genome assembly GCF_000328705.1 of Saccharothrix espanaensis DSM 44229. Classification (NCBI taxonomy): domain Bacteria; kingdom Bacillati; phylum Actinomycetota; class Actinomycetes; order Pseudonocardiales; family Pseudonocardiaceae; genus Saccharothrix; species Saccharothrix espanaensis. Next base: position 5,421,960 of record NC_019673.1, read on the forward strand.
CTCGGCGCAGAACCGGATGACCACCGGCGCGTGGTTGGGCGACAGCGCGCCGCCCACGTGCCCGCGCAGGACGTCCGAGGTCGGCGACGTGCCGGGCCGGGGCACCACGGCGGCGTGCACGTGCTCCACCCGGTCCGCGTCCAGCACGCCGAACACGGCCGCGCCCAGCACGTCCGGGTGGCCGGTCAGCACGTGCTCGACGGCGGTGGGGTGCACCTTCACGCCCCGGCTCTTGATCATGTCCGACATGCGGCCGTGCAGCCGCAGGTAGCCGCGCTCGTCGAAGCGGCCCAGGTCGCCGGTGCGGTAACGTCCCCCGTCGTCGCGCACGGCGTCGGCGGCGGCCGGGTCGGGCCAGTAGCCGAGCATCGCGAACGGCGTGCGCACCCACACCTCGCCGGTGCGCCCCGGCGGCAGCTCCCGCCCCTCCGGGTCGCGCACGGTCACCTCCGCGAACGTCGGCCGGCCCGCGCTGTCCAGCAGCTCCGGGTCGTGGTGGTCGGCCGGGCCGAGTTCGGTGATCGGGCCCAGCTCGGTGGTGCCGTAGGTCTGGGTGAGCACGTCGCCGAACACCTTGACCGCCTCGGCCAGCCGGGTGGGCGCGGCCGGGCAGCCCGCGTAGGTGAGGGTGCGCAGCGACGACAGGTCGGTGTCGCGGATGGACGGGTGCTCCAGCAGCGCGTAGAGCTGCGGCGGGGACACCGTCATCCGGGTCACCCGGTGCCGTTCGACCGCCGCGAGCGCCTCCCCCGCGTCGAACTCCGGGTGCAGCACCACCGAACCGCCCGCCACGAGCGTCATGTCCGCGACCGCGCCGCTGGTGTGGCTCAACGGGAGCGTGGACAGGTAGACCGTGCCGGGGTCGGCGACCAGGCCGCGCACGGCGGCCCGCCGCACCCCGAACGACACCGCGACTCCCTTGGGACGCCCGGAACTCCCGCTGGTGTAGGTGACGGTCGCGGGCGCGTCCGGCGTGACGCGCGGTTCGGCGAAGCCCGCCGGTCCGGCGGCCAGGTCGACCACGTCGGCCGCCGCCAGTCCCAGGCCGGCCAGCGCGGGCGGTGAGGCGAGGGCGTCGCGCAGCGCGCGGGCGGCGTCGAGGTGCTCGGCGTCCACGGCCAGCACGTCGACCCGGACGATGTCGAGCTGCCCGCGCAGCCAGTCGAGGTCGATGCGGTCCAGCGGGTCGACCGCGTTGGCGGTCTGAAGGTGCACCGCGGTCGCGCCCGCGAGGTTCGCCGCGTACCGCAGCACCAGGGTTTCCGGCGTGTTGGTGACGGTGAGCAGGCCGACCACGGGAGTACCGCCGGGCCGGTCGGCGACCAGCCCGGCCAGGTCGCGCGCGGCGGCGGTGACCCGGTCGGCGAGCTCGCGCCCGGTCACCACCCGCCCGCGCCAGTGCAGCGCGGGCCGGTCCGGCGCACCCGCCACGGCGGTCAGCAGGTCCCGCACGTAGTTCCCGTTGTCGCCCACCGGCAACCCTCCTCGGTATCGGCCGCTCGCCGCGACGATGGCACGGATTCCGGGTCGGAAATCCACCAGCGGCCCCCATCGCCGGTAACCGCCGGCGGTGGGTTCGCGATTACCGGGCCCGGGAACGGGGTCGATAGTTTTCGGGGGTCGCCTTCCCTGCGACGCGGTTTCCGCAGTCAGCGGTCCGCGCCGAATCCGTCGCCCCGAGAAGAGAGGCGAGTCAGTGGCACAGCACCTGGAGACTTTCGAACGCCGGATGAGCGTGGTCGCCGAGAGCAGGCGGGAGTTCCTCGAAGTCGGCCGCATCGCCGGCCGCTACCCGGCGGCGAGCGCGCGCGTCGAGCAGGACGGCGCCCTCGCGGAGATCCGGATCTGGTGCAGCAACGACTACCTCGGAATGGGTCAGCACCCCGGGGTCATGGCCGCCATGAAAGGGGCGATCGACGATCACGGCGCCGGTTCCGGCGGTTCCCGCAACATCTCCGGGACGAACCACCACCACGTCGTGCTGGAACGGGAACTCGCCGAACTGCACGGCAAGGAGCAGGCGCTGCTGTTCAGCTCCGGGTTCTCCGCCAACGACGGCGCGCTGACCGTCATCGCCAGCACGCTGGACCAGTGCCTGGTGTTCTCCGACGCGAAGAACCACGCCTCGATCATCGACGGCCTGCGGCACAGCGGCGCGGAGAAGCGGATCTTCCGCCACAACGACGTGGCGCACCTGCGCGAACTGCTCGCCGCGGCCGACCCGACCCGGCCGAAGCTGATCGTGCTGGAGTCGGTGTACTCGATGAGCGGCGACATCGCGCCGCTGGCCGAGATCGCCGACCTGGCCGACGAGTACGGGGCGATCACGTACCTGGACGAGGTGCACGCGGTCGGCATGTACGGCCCGCAGGGCGCGGGCATCGCGGCCCGGCTGGGCATCGCCGACCGGTTCACCGTCGTGATGGGCACCCTGGCCAAGGGTTTCGGCACGGCGGGTGGTTACGTGGCGGGCCCGACGGCGCTGATCGACACGATCCGCACGTTCTCCCGCCCGTTCATCTTCACCACCTCGCTGCCGCCGGCGACGACGGCCGGCGCGCTGGCGGCCGTGCGCCACCTGCGCGCGTCCGAGGTGGAGCGCACCCGGCTGTGGGAGAACGCGACCCTGATGCACAGCCTGCTGGCCGAGCGCGGCATCCCGTTCATCTCCGACGAGACCCACATCGTGTCGGTGCTGATCCGCGACGAGCTCAAGTGCAAGCAGGCGTCGGACCTCCTGCTGCGCGACCACGGGATCTACGTGCAGTCGATCAACGCACCCAGCGTCCCGGCGGGCGAGGAGATCCTGCGCATCGCCCCGGGCGCGACCCACACCCCCGACGACGTCCGGGCGTTCGCGAAGGCGTTGGACGACGTCTGGCAGGCAGTGGACATCCCCCGCATCCCCACCCCGGCCGTCAACCCGGCCTGATCCAGCGAGGTTCGACCCACGCCCAGACGGTCCCGTAGTCGCGGGACCGCCTGGGCGGGTCGGAGGGGAAATTCCACTGTCCACAGTGGACATGACTCGCGGCACGCCACTCGTTCGGCGGCTGCCCGAGGTGGTAGCGCTCAGTACCGTTACCGCCGCAGTGCGTCACAGCTTTGACATGTGCGGACCAGACAACCCTGACCGGCGCACTGCTCGTACGGACAGGAGAGCGCATGCACACCGGCAGAGGACTGTCCCTGATCATGAGCACGGCTATCGCAGTGGCCGCCGTGGTCACGAGTGCCGCCACCATTCTCGCTCCCTCCACTTCAGCGGCGTCCGTGTCCACCCGTACCGTGGCGGACACCCAAGTCGCCGCGCAGCCGGCCGCGCCCGTCTACATCCGGCACCGGCAGAGTCAGAAGTGCCTCGACGGCAGTGTTTCCCAAGGCGTCCGCCTCAACACCTGCAACGCCACCAACTACCAGCAGTGGGAGTACTTCACCAACGACTAGGTTGCCGCAGGCTCCCGGGCCGGCCCAGATAACTCCACATCGGACGGTCGGCCACGGGGAGCCGAGAGCGCCAACGGTCACGAGCCGTCGTTCGACCTCCACAGCCACGCCTGCGCCTCGAACGTTTTGACCGCAACGGACACCCGCTCGAACCGCTCCGGGTCCAGCCCCGGCGCGCCCTCCGCGACCACGTAGTCGTGCAAGCGGTCGGAGACCATCGCGACCACGTCGGCGTCCGGGTGGTCCAGGACCGCTTGGCGCAGGGGGCCGCTGTCCAGGAGTCGGCCCATCACCAGGGCGACCTTCCCGCCGAAGCCGAGCGCCGCCACGCCGACCGGGCCCACGTCCAGCGCCAGGCGCAGCCGCAGGCGGTCGCGGTAGGTCGTGTTGTCCTGCCCCATCCGGACCACCACGCGGTCCAGCAGGATCGGGAGCACGCGCTGGACGTCGACGTCGTGCGGCAGGAACACCAGCAGCCCGTCGCCGGTGCCCTGGTGGTCGGTGTCGGCGAAGGTGAGGCCGAGGTCGGCGAGCAGACCGGCCACCAGCGCCTCGACCCGTTGCTGGAGCAGCACTTCCTCGAACGTCGTGCGCCCGCTGTACTGCACCACGTCGAGCATGAACCCCATCCGGATCGCCCGGCCGACCGGGCGGGGCGGCACGGCCGGGGCGACCGGCGCGGGCACCAGGTCGCGGATGGTCCGGGCCAGGCCGCGGCTGCGCTCCACCTGGTCCAGCGTGTCGCCGAGCTGGGCCAGGAACCACTCCGCCAGCCCCTCGTCCGCGGGCAGCGGCCGGGGCCGGAACGCGGCCATGTTCACCCGGGCGATCTCGACCGACTTGCGCATCCGCTCGACCCGGTCCGCCGCCACGACGAGCCCGGCCTCGTCGCCGCGCAGCTCGTCCGCGAGCGCGGCCCGGTCACGACCGGGCTCGACACCGCCCACCCCGGCACGGGCGGTGCCGTCGAGGTCGGTCCGGAGTTCGTCGACGTGCGTGTCCACCTGCGTGCGCAGCCGGGTGAGCCAGTCCTCGTCGCGCTGCCACACGCCGACGTGGTGGCGCAGCTTCACCGCGTGCAGGAGGTACCGGGCCAGCACGGGCATCGCCGGGTCGCCCCGGCTCCACGTGCACGCGCTCAGCTCGGGGTCCTTGTCCGGCGGCGCGAACGCCACGATGTCGCGCACCGGGCCGACCGTCAGATCGGGCTCCCACAACGTGACGTCGTCGTCCCAGCGGTACGGGCGGTCCCAGCGCACGGTGTCGCGCAGGTGTGTCGGCAGGTGCGGGCGCACCTCCCCCACCGGCAGCTTGGCCTGGTAGACCCGGGTGACGCCGAGCAGGACGCCCACGTCGCCGGCGATCTCGGCCCACCACCGGTCGAACTCGATCCACCCCGGCGGCACCCCCGCCCCGAGGCCCTCGGCCGACGGCGAGACGAGCAGCAGCGACAGGTTCAGCACGTCGTGCGCCCGCCGGAGCACCAGCTGCGCGTCCACCGCCGTGTTCTGCGCCGCGGCCAGCGGCCCGTCCGGGCCCCGGTCGAGCGCCGCGGGCGGCGTGCCGGGCAGGCCGGTGGGCGCGATGGGTTCCGCGGTGCCCAGCAGGTCCTGGCAGCGCTGCCAGGTCTCCTGGACCCACTGCCGGCCGCGCCGGGCGGGCCGTCCGGTCGACGGGGCGAAGGCGTGCACGACCAGCTCCTGCTCAGCCGCCACCGCGCCGCTCCTCCGGCCCGGTGCCGCGCAGGCTGTCCACCCGCTCGTTGCGGCGTTCGAGGACGACCGGCGGCACGGGTGTCGTGGGCTCGGTGCCGATCGGCGTCGCCCGGATCGGCGACACGAGTTCCAGCGCGCCGACCACCTCGCGCAGCCGCACGTCGTCGCCCGCCCGGCCGGCCGCGCCGAGCTCGTCCAGCAGCTCGGCGACCCGCTCCCACCGCCGGGCGGTCAGCTGCCACTTGATCAGGTCGTCGAGGACGTCGAGGGCGTCGGCTACCGACTGCTGGTCCACAGTTCCTCCTCCGGGTCTCCGGGCCGCACGGCCGGGGTGGAGTACCCGTCACCGATGATGCACAGGCTCGCCCACGCCGACGGCGGCGCGGCCGGCTGCCAAGCCAGGTAGTCGACCTGCGCGCGGTGCAGCGCCGCCGCCGGCGACAGGTCGCGCAGGTAACCGTAGAACGAGGCCATGATCCGGGCGGCGGGCGCGCCGCCGACGTCCACCGACCCCGCCAGCACCCAGCGCGCGCCGGCCAGCAGCGCCGCCGTCGGCAGCCCGAACGGTTCGGTTGCGACGACCTGCACCACCCGGCCGGTCCAGCACGACGCGGTGATGAACGCCTCCGGCAGCGAGGCGGTGAGCAGGTCGGCGGCGGTCAGCTGGTCGTCGGGGGCCAGGGACAGCGCCTGGGCCAGCCCGGCGCGGGCCGCGCCGTCGATGTGCGTGCCCGGTCGGACGGCGGGCGGACTGCCGTGCGCGCTGACCACCACAGCCGAGAACCGGTCGGCGGCGGCCAGTGCAGCGCGCAGCCGGTCGCCCGGGACCGACGTCACGGGCGCGAGCGCCTGGTCCAGCGCGCGCCGTTCCTTGGCCGCGCCGGGGAGACCGGGGTCGAGGAACGCCAGCACGCCGGTGCCCGGACGACGTGGCCGGGACCGCAGCGCGATCCACAGCGGGAAGCTCGGCACGAGCGAGAGCTGCGCGAGTTCGGCCAGGAACCGCCCGCCGACGCGCACCGCGGCCACCGGGACCGGCCCGAGCAGGCCGCCGGTGGAGACGACCAGCGGTGGCGGCGTCGCGGCGGCCGCCAGCTCGGCGGCGAGCCCGGCGGGGATCACGGCCTCGCCCAGCAGTGCCAGGTCGTCGTTCTGCGGGTCCCAGCCGACGTCCGCGACCGCGTCCGCGTACCGGGACAGGGCTTCCAGCACGGGGCCAGGCAGCGCGGCCTCGTCCACGAGCGGGGGCTGCCCCGCGCGCAGCCACACGCGCGTGCACGTGCCGCCGTCGTCCTCCATCACGTCGAGCAGCAGCGCGTGCCCGCCGGGCGGCAACGAGGAGAGGACGTCCTCGACACCGGTCCCGCTGCTGCTCAACGCCTGGCGCAGCTCGGTGGACGTCGCGTGCTCCAGTTCCCGGTACAGCCCCGGGAGCAGTCCGTCCGGGTCGGCTTCGGCGGTGATCAGGGCGATGCGGGCGACGAGGTCGCTCAGCCCGGGAGACAGGCGGGCACCGGCCCGCACGAAGGCCGCCAGCGCTTCCGACCGCGCGGCGGTGGCGACCACGAGGGCGGTGCGCCCGTCGCCGGCGCGCACCGCGCACCGCATGGCCAGCGCGTAGGTGGCGTTGTTGCCCAGGTAGAACGACCGGCGGTCGTCGGGGTCGCCGAGCCGGCGGCCGTCGTCCTCGTCCAGCGTGAAGCTCGCGACCGCGTGCGGCAGCGCCTCGCCGATCCGCCCCGCTTCGACGTGCTGCCGGGCGATCTGGTGGTGGGCGATGCTCGCCGCCCCGCGATCGGCGTCCTGGTCGAGCAGGGCGAGCGCCCGGGTGAAGTGCTCCAGCGCCCGCTCGGGCCGCCCGGAGTCCCGGGCCAGGAAGCCGCGCTCCAACTCCACCGCCGACAGCCCGCGGTGCGGCCCGTCCGGAGCGCCGTCGAGCCCGAACACCGCCTCGGTCTGCGCGAGCAGGGCCTCGGCCTCGGCGAGCCGGCCGCGCAGCCGGGCCACCTGGCCGAGCAGCCGGGTCGCGACCGCCCGGTTCGTGGGTTCCCCGCCCGCCAGCCGCAGCGCCTGCCGCAGCCGGGTCTCGGCGCGCGCGTAGAGCTCCGGTCGCAGCGATCCGGCGACCAGGTCGAGGAAGCCCAGGCGACGGGCGACGGCCGCCGCACCGAGGCGACGGCCCGCCCGCAGGTAGCCCGCGAACGCCTCGCCGTACCGGCGTCGCGCGCCCTCCTCGTCGCCGACCTGGTCGAGCACGGCCCCGAGTTCCCGCAGCGCGTTGGCGACGCCGACCCGGCGGCCGATCCCGGCGTAGCGCTCGCGCGCCTGCTCCAGCAACGCCCGCGCGGCGTCGAAGTCCCGGGCGATCCGGGCGGACACCGCCTCTTCCCGGCAGATGTTGGCCAGCAGCAACTCGGCCTGCTCGACGGTGCCGCCGCCCTCCTGGTACGCCGCCGCCGCGCGCCGGGCGGCCACCAGGCACTCGCGGGCCTTGGCGAACTGGTCGAGGTGGTGCGCGATCGTGGCCCGGCCGAACTGCGCCTGCCCCGCTTCCAGGAAGTCGCCGATCTCCGACGCGGTCCGCACGGCCCGCGCCAGCACGTCGTCGGCGAGCCGGAACTCGCCCTGGTACCGCAGCACGATGCCGAGTTCGCGCAGCGCCTCGCACTCCAGCGACCGGTGCCCGGCCCGCTCGGCGAGCGCGACCGCGTCGGTGAGCCCGCTCCGCGCGGCGGGGTAGTCGCCTCGCGCGCCACGGACCCAGGACCACTCGATCAGGACCCGGCACCGCAGCCGTGAGTCCGGCACGTCCTCCGCCACGAGACCGGTCAGCAGCGCCTCCGCCTCCGCGAGGTCGTGCCGGTCGACCGCGGCGCTCGCGCGCGCCACGCGCGCCTCCAGGTCAGCGCCCATGCCGCAGTGGCATTCGCGGTCGCCGCGCGCGGTCGGCCGGGGAAGCGCACGTCGCCACCGCGATCCTCCCCGGACGGTTGAACACCCCGTCACGACAACGTGCGGGACGAGTGGTCCTCGATCTTCGTCCAACCGAGACCGCCGCTGTACGCAGAATTACGGACTCCAGGCGACGGTCCCGCCACCAATTCGAATTCACCCGGAATCTACCGTTCCGAGGAATGCTCGCGCAGGCACGACACCCCCACCTCTCCGCTATCCGGGTGAACACCTCCGCGCCGGGGCGGAGATCGCCTCTACCGGCACCGGCCGCCTGGTAACAAACGTCCATCGGCTCACGATCACCGTTCGTCGCACGACCGAAAGGGGCCGGATGACCGACGCGGACCTGCCTGGTTTCTTCCACGACGCGGAGCGGGTGTCGGACGAGGGAAAGCGGCAAACCCTGTTGCTGAGCCGATTACGACTGGTGAGCGCCATCGTCGCGGCCTTGGGCGGCGCGCTCACGTGGAAGCTCGGCTCCTACAACCTGTGGGGGTTCGTGTCGCTGGCCGGGTTCCTCCTGGCGCTGTTCGCCGAGATCCTGCTGTGGGTGCTGCACCCGGAGCAGAAGTGGAACGGGGGCCGCGCGGTCGCCGAGGGCGTCAAGTCCCTGGCGTGGCGGTTCGCCGTGGCGGGCGACCCGTTCCCGGCCCCGCTCCCGCAGGCGAAGCACGACCTGCGGGAGAAGATCGGCAAGGTGGTCGAGGCCCACGGCAGGCACCTCGGGCTGGCCGGCGCGAACCCGTCGAGCACCGGGCCGATGGCCGAACTGCGCGCCAAGTCGTTCGAGGAGCGCAAGCGGGAGTACCGCGAGACCCGCGTGCTCAGGCAGAAGGACTGGTACGCCCGCCGGGCGAACGAGAACGAGGCTCGCACGGTCCTCTGGCGGTACCTGCTGATCGGCGGCGAACTCGTCGCCGTCGTGCTGGCGCTGCTGCGCGCGGTGGACGTGTGGGACGTCGACATCTCCGGCGTGATGGCGGCGGCGGTGGCCGGCGGCGCGGCGTGGCTGGGCCTCAAGCAGCACCAGGGCCTGTACATGACGTACTCGGCGGCGGCCAGCGACCTGGCCCTGCTGCACGAAGACCTCGCCGACGTCCCCGAGGACGGCTGGGCGGCGGCGGTGGCGGACACCGAAGACGCCATCGGCCGTGAACACTCCGCCTGGCTCGCGTCCCGACCGAGCGCGGCATGACGACAGGAGGCCCCGCCGTGGAGCCGTTGACGATCTTCGTGGCGATGCCGAACACGACGCTCGGCGAGAACGCGAAGTGGAAGAGCATCGAGCGGGTCAAGTCCGCCCTGTAAGAGCCGATCGCGAAGGCCGTCGGCGAGCGGCTGGGGCGGCCGGTGGAAGTCGTCATCGAGAAGGACCGGCAGGAAGCCGGCCCCATCCACCACACGATGTTCAAAGAAGCGCTGCAGGCCCCGGTCTACATCGCCGACCTCACCGGAGCGAACCCCAACGTGTACCTCGAACTGGGGGTCCGCTGGGCGCTGCGGGACAACGTGACGATCCTGGTGTGCCAGGACCCCGCCGACGTCAGGTTCAACGTCGCCCCGAACCGCGTGGTGTACTACACCGGCGACATGGACGAGGTCGCCACGGCGCGCGACAGCATCGTGACGATGATCATCAACGGCCTCACCCGCAAGCACGTCGACAGCCCGGTGCGCCACGGGTACGACCTGGTCACCGTCACCCGCGCCCACCTGAAGGTGCTCGACGACAAGGTCGCGGAACTCGAACACTCGCGTGGCGACGACCTGCTGGCGACCGCCATGGACGACCAGACCCCGTACCCGGACCGGGTCCGCCTGCTGCGCCAGGCACTCGACCTCAACGAGGCCCGCGCGGACGTGAACGGCGCGCTGGGCATCGAACTGCGCGACGTCGCCGAAGACCTGGTCCCCGCCATCAACCACCTCGATCGCGCGACCCGGCTGCAACCCGAGGCACCGAAGTGGTGGCGTGAGCTCGGCATCGCCCAGAGCCGCAAGGGCCAACTCGAAGCAGCGGTCAGGTCGCTGTCCGAAGCGGTTCGGCTGGATCCCGCGGACGCCGGCGCGCACTCGTCCCTCGGTGGTGCCCAACGGCGGCCGGCCCGCGCCACGGGGGACGTGGCCGAGCTGCGCCGGGCCCGGGACTCCTACCGCCGGGCCGGCGAGGTGAAGCCGGACGAGACCTACTCCTTGGCCAACCTGGCCCGCCTCGACGTGGTGCCGGCCGACGACGACGCCCAGCGCGCGGCGGCCGTGGGCGCGTTCCGCCGGCTCAACCCCTTGGCGACGTGGCTGACCGAGGGCAAACAGGCCACGTGGCCCTGGCTCGACCGCGCCGACATCCTGGCCTTCCACGGCGACACCGCCGCCGCTCTCGACGCGCTGCGCACGGGCATGGGCCAGTTCGAGCCGGAGAAGCGGCCGGAGAACGCGCGGACCGCGGCGGAACCGTTGCGGGACATGGTGGCCACGGGGTGGCTGGACGACTCGATCGCGGGGGCGTTGCGCGCGTTGATCGGGGAGTACGAGAAGTACGCCTGACCGGTCGGCGGTAAATCGCTGTCCCGCCGGCGGAGCGCGGTGCTAGACATTCGCGGTGGCGAAGACTCTGGAGTTCCCTGCTCTCCTGCGGCTGATCGACGAGCGGTCGGTCGCGTTCCGGGCCGCCGTCGCCGCTGCTCCCAGCCTCGACGCGGAGGTGCCGACCTGCCCCGGGTGGACGTTGGCCGACCTGGTGCGGCACCTGGGCGAGGGGCGTCGCCGGTGGGCGGGCATCGTCGCCGCCGGGCCCGCCGACACCCGCCCGGACGTGGCAGACGACGCGGTCGTGCCCGAGGAGCGCGAGGCCCTGCTGGAGTGGCTGGCCGCGTCGACGCGGCAGCTGCTCGACGCGCTGCGCGAGGCCGGTCCGGATCGCGGGTGCTGGACGTGGTGGGGCGACTCGCAGTCGCCGCAGACCGCCGGTGCCGTCGCCCGGCACCAGCTCCAGGAGATCGCGGTGCACACCTACGACGCCCAGCTCACCGCCGGCACCCCGCAGCCGCTGCCGGTCGAGGTGGCGCTCGACGGCGTTGACGAGTTCCTGGTCACCTGCTGCGCGACGACGTCCGCCTGGCCGCACGCGCCCGCCGTTGTCGACTACCACGCCACCGAAGGCCGCTCCTGGCGTCTCCGGCTCTCCGCCGACGGCGCGCACACCACCCCGGGCACCGGCGACGCCCCAGCCGACGCCTCCGCCACCGGCACGGCCGGCGAGCTGGTCCTGGCCCTGTACGGCCGCAACCCCGTCGACGCCCTCACGCTCGACGGCGACCGGCAGGTGTTCGACCAGCTCGTGGCCTGGGACCCGAGCGCCTAGTTCGGCCTGCCCGCGCGCGGGCACCGACGCGGAGTCGGCTGCCGAACGCGAAGGAGGTCCGCGGATTCCGCGTCGGCGACGACGTCCGTGGGAGCCCAGCTCACGATGCAGGGCGCGGACCAAACGGGCCTGGGCCTCCTGGCGGTGACCAACGCGGGTTCCGCGCCGGTCAGGGGTTGCTACCAGAGCACCGGCGGCTGGTTCTTCCAGTACAACAGGGTCTGATCCGCGACGCCCGAGCGCCGAACCGACGGGCGAGCGCGTACAGCGTGAGCGCCAGTCCGGCGCCCTGCACGCCGCCGACCAAGCACCGGCGCACCCAGTCGAAGGCACTGACTTGGCTCACCGGATCTGCCAACGCGATACCCGCCCAGACAACAGGAATCGTCGCAGTGGCAGCACGGCGGCCGGGTGGGCGAACGTGAACGGCACGTCGACGGCTCGTCTTCTCGTAGCTGCACGGCCACAAGCCAGCGGATTCCTTGCTGGTCACTGAATGCTAGGCCGGACCAAGCCGGTGAAATCGCGCCTCCACAACGTCTTCACCCGTTCCACGCGCGAAGCGCACACGGGGCGGCCACGTCCGGCGACCTCCACGAACGCGTTCCCACGCCGCGAGCCGCGCACCTCGACTGTACGATCGCACCGGATTCCGGGTGCCGAAACAGGAGGCCGAGTTGACGGGGACGACGGTGGCCGAGGTGACGGCCGAACTGGCCGCGCTGGAGGACCCGAGGATCCGCGAGGTGAACGAGAAGCACGGTGACGACCACGGGGTGAACCTCGGCAAGCTGCGCGCGGTCGCGAAGAGGCTCAAGACGCAGCAGGAACTCGCGCACCTGCTCTGGGCGACCGGCGACACCGCGGCGCGGCTGCTCGCGACCCTGGTCTGCCGCCCGAAGGCGTTCGAGCACGACGAGCTGGACGCCATGGTGCGCGAGGCCGGCACCCCCAAGGTGCACGACTGGCTGGTGAACTACGTCGTGAAGAAGAGCCCGCACGCCGAAGCGCTGCGCGTGGCGTGGTCCGCCGATCCGGACCCGGTGGTGGCGAGCGCGGGCTGGGCGCTGACCACCGAGCGCGTGGCGAAGAAGCCCGAGGGGCTCGACCTCGCCGGCCTGCTCGACGTCATCGAGGCCGGGATGAAGGACGCCCCGGACCGCCTCCAGTGGGCGATGAACCACTGCCTGGCCCAGATCGGCATCGACCACGCCGAGCACCGCGCCCGCGCGCTGGACATCGGCGAGCGCCTCGAAGTGCTCAAGGACTACCCCACTCCGCCGAACTGCACGTCCCCGTTCGCGCCCGTCTGGATCACCGAAATGGTGCGCCGACAGGAGAATCCCTGAGGCAACGCGCGACCACGCCAAGCGCTCGGCCGGAAAGCCCCGGCCGAGCGACGTGCCACACCTCTGGCCGAAGCCGGCTCACCAGTTGCGACGACCTGTGGGATCCGCCGTCTCACACCTGGCCCACGCCACCGGGGCGCGGTGCCGCGGTCAGGAGAACAGCTCGCCGAGGGCGATCGGGGCCGGGCGGTAGGCGGGGGGCCGCGTGCCCATCAGCTCGCGGACCAGGAAGTCCCAGCAGCGCGTGCGGACGTAGGCCAGGCAGTCGGTCAGCGTGTGCTCGGCCTCCGGCACGATGAGCAGCTTGAAGTCACTGCCCGCCAACCGGTCGGCTGTGTCCACATTGGACGTGCGGGCCCATGCGGCCGGGTTGTCCGGGCCGTCGTAGTTCTCCACGAAGCCCGGGTTGAAGCAGCGGGCGTCGCGCGCCGCGGCGAACCCGCCGCCGGAGTGGCCGAACGCGCCCACCCGGTCGGAGGTCCAGCCACGGCCGGGTCCGGGCCATCTGGGTCAGCGCCGCCACCACGAAGCCCAACTCCGCCAGCGGTTCCGCGTCCAAGCCCGTCCCACCGGGGTCGAAGCTCGGGGCGACCCGCTCGACCTGCGGGCCGGGGTAGAGGGTGTCCACCACCGGTAGCGGCGGGCCGGGTCGAACCCGCGCGGCCGGTACAGCACGCCGTACACGTCGGTCACGCCGTCGGCCGCCTTGACCCGGAACCGCTCCGGCGGCGTCCAGCCGGTGGTCACGAGCCTGGTGACGTCGGCGCGTTCCAGCTCGACCAGCACCCGACCGGACCAGAGTCCGGCGACCAGACCACCGCGGGCGGCAGGTGCGGCAGGCCGATCTTGCGCAACAACGTGCTGTTGCCGGTGCCGGCCGGGCCGGTGCCGTACTGGTGGTCGGGTCCGCCGTCGGTGGTCAGCGCCCACTCGCGGCCGTCGGACAGCGAGCGCGCCCACAGGTCGGGCCCGCGCTGGGACACCGCGACCGTCCGATCGGGCGAGAGCACCTCCAGCGGGGTGCCCGGCGGCGTGAACTCGGCCCGTTCGCAGGTGTAGTCGTCCAGGCCGCACCGCCAGTACTCGCCGAACGCGACGAACTCCACGGCGTCGCCGACCGGTTCGACGGCCGCGAACGGGAGGGCGTCCGGGTCGACCGGCTGTTCGGCGGCGTCGGCCGGCGCGGCGGCGAGCCGGCCGTGGTCGAAGGCCGGTTCGCGGGTGCCCGCCGCCGGGTCGACCAGCACGAACCGCCGGCCGGCGCCGTCGGCCACCGAGTAGCGGAACCGCGCGCCGCCGTCGGCCCACTGCGGGCGGACCTTGTCCCCGACGACGAGCTGGCCGGGGCGGGCGGGACGCTCGGCGGCCTGGTCAGAGGCTGCGGGCGGCGATGTCGCCGTGGGCGGTGGTCGCCTGGATGGTCAGGGCCGCGACGCCGTCGGCGTTCTTGAGCGAGTTGTGGATCCGGCCGTGGGAGGTGCCGGCGTCCAGCGACGCGGAGACCCCGGCGGCGGCACCGACCGACACGTCACCCGCCTGGGTGCGCAGGACGACCGCGCCGCGCACGGCCTCGTCGATCCGGATGTCGCCCTTGGCGGTGCTGATCTCGGCCGGACCGGTGAGGCGGCCGATCGAGACGTCACCGGCCTGGGTGGTGAGCCGGGCGCTCGCGGCCTCGTCCAGCTTGATCGAGCCGGCCGAGCCCTCGAACACGACGTCGCCGAGCCGGCCGACGCCGCGCAGCTCCGCGCCGGGCGCGGTGGCCTCGACCCGGGAGCCGGCGGGCAGCTGGACCGTCACCTCGACGGCCCCGGAGCTGCCGAAGAGCTGGTTCTTGACCGAGGACCGGATCCTCAGCACGCCGTCGGCGTACTCGACCTCGGTCTGCTCGGCGACCTTCACGTCACGGCTCTTCGAGGCGTCGGCGGGCAGGACCTCGACGGCGGTGTCGGAGCGGTCGGCGGCGATGAACCGCACGCGCCCGGCGGGGACGTCCAGGACGGTGGAGATCGGGGTGGGGGTGTCGAAGGTGCGCATCGTGCTCAGCTCCTGTGCTCCGTTGTTTCTGATAGTCGAAACGCTACGTTGCGTTCAAATATCAAGCAACAAGTTCGTTGCACCCGATACGGATCAGTGCACGTCAACGCCACTCTTTCGTTGCAATGGTTGTGATGCTAATGCAACAGATCATGGTCGTTCATTGCAATGAGATGGCGGTGAACGCTATCCTGGTGCTCCGCAGGAGCAGAGGGGGGATCACGGTGCCGGGAGGCAGGCTCACCCAGCAGGAACGCCGGCAGATCGCGCTGGGCCTGGCCGACGGCCTCGCCTACGCCGAGATCGCCAGGGGGCTCGACCGCCCCACCTCGACCGTCACCCGCGAGGTGCTGCGCAACGGCGGCCCGGCCGGCTACCGCGCCGACCTGGCCCACCGCGCCACCGAACGCCGCGCCCACCGCCGGGGGCCGACCGCGCCGAAAGGCGCGCAGGCACCCCCACCCGCCCACGGGCGCGACGCCGAGGCCGTGCGCGAGTACGAGGAGTCGTTCACCACGCTGCTCATGCAGTCGGGCCTGCCCAAGATGCCGGCCCGCGTCCTGACCTGCCTCTACACCACCGACGCGGGCAGCCTCACCGCCGCCGAACTGGTCGCACGGCTTCAGGTCAGCCCGGCGTCGATCTCCAAGTCGATGGCGTACCTGGAGAGCCAGGGCCTGGTCCGCCGGGAGCGCGACGACCGCCGCCGCGAGCGCTACCTCGTCGACGACGACGTCTGGTACCAGTCGATGATCGCCGCCGCCCGGTCCAACGCGCAGTTGGCCGAGAGCGCGCGGCAGGGCGTCGGCATCCTCGGTCCCGGCACCCCGGCCGCCACCCGGCTGGAGAACATCGCCCGGTTCGTGGACTTCGTCGGCGAGAGCATCACCCGTGCCGCCGAACAGGCCCGCGAGATCCTCTACACGAAACCCGGGACACCCCCGGACCAGGACTGACCGCGGTCAGTAGGCGATGGCCTTGTCGGCGAACCGCTGCGCCGGCCGCACGCCCTGCGCCGCCGGGTACGAGACGCGGTCGGGCACGCCGTCGGAGGTGTAGCGAATCGCCGGGTTCGCGGCCAGGTGGTCCAGCCAGGTGGTCGAGCCGTAGCGCGCCTCGTCGCCGGACGCGTCCTGGGAACGGATGCGGGGCACGTTGAGCGGGTCGAACTCGTCCGCGTAAGGCGACGGTGCCGGGTTCGCGCCCACCAGCAGGACGCACGAGTGCTCGTAGGACGTGCCGCCGGACGACCCGCGCAGCGCGAGTGACGCCGTCCCGGGCACGGCACCGAACGGCAGGGCGAGGCTGGTGACCGGGTAACCCGGCACGGCGGCCTGGATCTCGCGCAGGCCCGACGCGATCGCCTCCTGCACCTGCTCGTCGCCGGCGGCCGACAGGTTCGTGTGCTGCTGCGTGTGGTTGCCGATCTCGAAGTCGTGGTCGCGCAGCCAGGGCAGCACGCCCGCGCCGTCCGACGTGCCGAACGGTGCCGCGTTGACGTACAGGCTGGCCACCGGGCGGAACCCGGGGTGGCGGGCGGCGACGTCGAGCAGGATCGCGACGGCCGTGCCGGGTGCCGGGCCGCCGTCCGGCCCCAGGGCGAACTGGGTGGGGTCGCCGTCGTCGAAGGTCAACACCACCGGATGACGTCCCGCCGGGAGGTCGATCCGGCCGGTGGCGTACTCGACGGCGGTCACCGGGACGTAGCCCTCGCCGGCCAGCCGCTCCAACTCGGCCCGGAACCCCTCCGGCGTGCGGTCGTAGACCGACGTCGGCTGCGCGGTCAGCCGGTGGTACATCAGCACCGGCACCTGACCCAGTTCGTTGGCACCGATCGACGCCGGGTCCGGCGGCGTCGACGCGGGCGGTGCGGACGAGGGCGCGGCGGGGGAGGTCTCGGCGGGGGAGGTCTCGGCGGCCGGGGCGGCCTGCACGGCGGCCTCCGGTGTCTCGCCGGCCGGCTGGCCGCCGCACGCGCAGCAGACGGCCGCGACGAGCGCGAGGGCGAGCGGACTCCGACGGGTGGGCGCGGGTGCGTCGTTCACACCTCGAATGGTGGCGGCTGCGGGGCGAACGCAACACCGGGGGAACGAAGTACCCACCATCGAATGATGTTGCGTTTGGGAGGCGACGCGGCGGGCTAGTCGCTGATTGACTGTGCCGGACCCGGAGAGCTTAGGAGTTTACCGGTGTCACATGGACCAACCAGGGCCAAGCGCATCCTGGTGCCGCTAGTCGCAGTCGTCGTCCTGTTGTTGGTGGCGGGCACCGTCACCACGATCGTGCACAGCCGCGATGTCGGGCTCGCCGTCACCGACCTCGCCGACGGCACACCGATCACGCCCACCGGCGTCGACCGGGTGGCCATCACCACGGCCGACCCCGCCGACCTCGCCCAGGTCTCGGTCCAGGTGGACGGGAGACCGGTCGAGGTGGACCGCGCCGGCGGCCGGCTGCGGCTGGCCGGCCTCGACCTGGCCGAAGGGGCGCACACGCTGTCCGCCCGCGCGCCCAACCCGCTGCCGTGGATGCCGGACGAGACCGTCGAACGGACCTTCACCGTCGACGCCACACCTCCCGCCGTGGTGGTCGAGCCCGCCGAGGCGAGTTCGCCGCGCGGCCCGCTGACCGTGCGCGGCACCGCCGACGGCGCGGACACGGTCCGGCTCGGCGACCGCGAGGTGCCGGTGCGCGACGGGAAGTTCGAGGCGTCCCTCGACGCCGTGCCGACCGCGCTGCGGGTGCGGGCCGACGACCGCGCCGGCAACACGGTGGAGCACGACGTCGCCATCAAGGTCACCCACCCGGGGATGCGCGCGGTGCACCTGAGCGCCACCGCGTGGGCGACCCCGGAGCTGCGCGACCCGGTGCTGGCGCTGGCCCGCGAGCACCGGATCGACACCGTGCAGCTCGACATCAAGGACGAGAGCGGCGAGATCGGGTACGACTCGCAGGTCCCGCTGGCCCGGCAGGTCGGCGCGAACCGGAACTACTACGACGCCCGCGCCGCGCTGGACCAGCTGCACGGCATGGGTTTGCGGGTGGTCGGGCGCGTGGTGGCGTTCCGCGACCCGGTGCTGGGTCGCGCGTCGTGGGAGTCCGGTGCCCGCGACCGGGTCACCCAGGACACCTCCGGCGCGGCCTGGTCGGCCCACTACGGCGAGTACTCCTTCACCAACTTCGCCAACACCGAGGTGCGCGACTACAACATCGCGATCGCCAAGGAGGCCGCGCAGCTGGGCTTCGACGACATCCTCTACGACTACGTGCGCCGGCCCGACGGCCCGCTCGGCCGGATGGCGTTCCCCGGCCTGGCCACCACCCCGGAGCAGTCCATCGTGGACTTCCTGCGGGACAGCCGCGCGGCGGTGCGCCCGCTCGGCGCGTACCTCGGCGCGTCGGTGTTCGGCATCGCCGCGCACAGCCCCGGTGACGTGGCGCAGGACATCCCGGGCATGTCGCCGCACGTCGACTACGTCGCCCCGATGGTCTACCCGTCGCACTGGGGTCCCGGCGAGTACGGGGTGGGCAACCCCAACGCCCAGCCGTACGACATCGTGCGCCCGTCGGTCGCGAACTTCGTGGAGCTGACCCGGGGCAGCGGCGCGGTCGTCATCCCGTGGCTCCAGGCGTTCTCGCTGGGCCACCACTACGGTCCGGGCGAGATCCAGGCCCAGGTCGCGGCGACCCGGGACGCGGGCGCGCCGTCGTTCCTGCTGTGGAACGCGGCGTGCGCGTACGGGGATTCGGGGCTGGAGCCCGCATGAGAGCGGTGCCCGTCGTCTACGTGACCGGGTTGTGCCTCGCGACGACCGCGGTGCTGGTGCTGGAGTTCGGCACCGCACCGCGGCCGGCGGCGGTGCGGTGGCCGGTGTCCGGCGTGCCGGCGGTGTCCGAGCCGGCACCGCCCGCGCCGACCGGGCACGTCGCCGACCTGCCGGAGGGCCTGCCGTTCCCGCAGCGCGGCGCGGGAACGTGGCACGTCGTGCCCGGCACGTTCGGCAGCGCGGGCACCGCGTACTCGGTCGAGGTGGAGGACGGGACCGTGCCGCCACGCGACGAGGACAACTTCGCGGCCGTGGTGGACTACGCCCTCGCCCACCCGCGCGGGTGGGCGCGCACGGGCGAGGTGTTCCACCGCGTCGACGGCGGCACCGAGCCCGACCTGCGCGTCCGGCTCACCTCGCAGGAGACGGCCCGGCGGTTGTGCGGCTTCGAGCTGCCGTACGACGTCTCGTGCCGGATCGGCTCGGAGGTCCACGTCAGCGCCGCGCGGTGGTTCCGCGGCGCGCACACCTACCGGGGCGAGCTGCGCTCGTACCGGCTGTACGTGGTCAACCACGAGGTGGGCCACTTCCTCGGCCGCGGGCACGAACCGTGCCCGGCGGACGGCGGGCCCGCGCCGGTGATGATGCAGCAGACGTTGAGCACCGCCAACGACGAGCTGGCCGCGATCACCTCCGGCGTGGACCAGGGCGTGACGATCACCGCCGACGGCAAGGCGTGCACCGCGAACCCGTGGCCGACCGGCTGACCGGGCTGGCGGGGCCGACCGGGCTGACCGGGCTGACGGGCTGACCGGGCCTGCCGCGTCAGTCGAGCAGGGGGTCCAGCGGCACCCGGGGGTCCGGTGCCGGCGGGGCCGGGGTGAGCGGTGGCCCGGCCGGGTGCTGGAGGTTGATCAGCACCGGGTGGCCGTCGGTGTCGAACTCGATCACCCCGGACCGCCCGGCGGTCAGCGCCCGGTCGATCTCGGCGAGGATCTCCAGCAGCACCAGTTGGGCCTGTTCGAGGGTGTCGGCGTGGGTGATGACGTACTCGTGGCTGCGGCCGCGCTGCCCGTCCGCGTCGCCGTGCAGCTGGACGACGACCCCGAACGGCCGGGGCGGGTCCGGCGTGAGCAGCAGGGCCGCGCCGATCCGCAGCAGGAGGTCGGCGCGCACCAGACCGCGGTCGAAGGTGGGCAGCCACACCTGTGGGGTCCCGGTTGAAACGCTGGTCACGTCCCCAATGTAAGAGCACCGGCACCGCTCCCGACCTCACCCGATCGGCAAACTCCCGGATCGGGTGAGTCACCCGCCCGACAACGACAGCGCGCAATCGACCCTTCCCATCCGAAAAGGAGCCGGTAGCCGATGCCCCCGGACCGTGGCGATGCCGCGCCGGCCGAACGGCGCGTCGATCTTGCGGCGCACGGCGCTGACGTAGACCTACGTCGCCGACGGCGACACACCAAACCCACCGTCAATCTGCGTTGACACAGCGGGCGCGAGTGATGACGTTCCGGATACAGTTGACCACCGTTCGTAGGTGCTGATCACGTGCACGGTGCTCCATACTCGCGTTCGGCGCGGCGGCCTTCCCTGCACCCTGCCTCGGCCGCCGGGCTCGTCTGGAGGTCTGACGATGAAGGTATGGGTAGGTCTTGTCTCGGCGGCGCTGTTGCTGCTCGGGACCAACTCCGCAGTCGCTCAACGGGACACCACTCCGTATTTCTGGCAGGTCCCGGGAGCCAGTGAGCACGTGCTCGAAGAGGCCGGCTTCGACGTCGAGCACGGCGACGGCGGTGCCGTCCAAGTGGTCGGCGACCGCCGGGTGGCCGACCGGCTGGTCGCGCTCGGCTACCAGCCGAAGAAGTTCGACACGGTGTACAAGCCGGTGCCGCCCGGCCGCACCGGGGACGTCGGCGTGCAGACGTACTACGGCGGCTACCGGACGGTGGCCGAGCACCACAAGCACCTGACCGACGTGGCGGCGGCGTACCCGGCGCTGACCCAGGTCCACGACATCGGTGACAGCTGGCGCAAGACGCGCGGCCAGGGCGGGCACGACATCAAGGCCATCTGCATCACCAAGAAGCAGGCCGGCGACTGCGCGCTGAACCCCGACTCGACCAAGCCGCGGTTCGCGTTGATCGCGCAGCTCCACGCGCGGGAACTGGCCACCGGCGAACTCGCGTGGCGGTGGATCGACCACGTCACCAAGGGGTACGGCACCGACGCCGAGGTGACGTCCATCCTGGACACCACCGAGCTGTGGGTGGTGCCGATCGTCAACCCCGACGGCGTCGACATCGTCGCGTCCGGCGGCAACCAGCCGCTGATGCAGCGCAAGAACGCCAACAACACCGGTGCCACGTGCTCCGCGCCGAGCTACGGCGTCGACCTCAACCGCAACTCCTCGTTCAAGTGGGGCAAGGCCGGCACCAGCCGGTGCGGCGAGACCTACCAGGGCCCCGCGGCCGCCTCGGAACCGGAGACCAAGGCCGTCGAGGCGTGGTTCAAGCAGCTGTTCCCCGACCAGCGCGGCCCCGGCGACACCGAGCCCGCACCGGTGACGACCAAGGGCGTCATGATCACCGTCCACAGCTACGGCAACCTGATCATGCCGCCGTGGGGCTGGACGTGGAACGCGAACCCGAACGCCTCGGGCCTCGCGGCGCTGGGCCGGAAGATGGCGGCGTACAACGGGTACACGGTGAAGGCGGAGGGTGACACGACCGGCACGACCGACGACTTCACCTACGGCAACCTCGGCATCGCCAGCTACACCTTCGAGATCGGCTCGGGCAGCGGCACCTGCGGCGGGTTCTTCCCGCAGTACTCGTGCGTCGACAGCCTGTTCTGGCCGAAGAACAAGGGAGCGTTCCTGACCGCGGCCAAGGCCGCGAAGGCGCCCTACGCGGGGTGATCCCCCGCTCGACCCCGCGGCCGTGACCGGTTTCCGGTCACGGCCGCGGCCGACCTCAGCCGTTCATCGCGGCGATGAGGTGGTCACGGCCTTGCGCGCCGGTCTTGCGGAAGACGGACTTCAGGTGGTCGTTGACGGTGTGCACGGACAGGTCGAGGCGGCGGGCGATGTTCTTCGGGGCCGCACCCGAGTGGAGGTGTTCCACGACTTGGCGCTCGCGGGCCGTCATGCCGTACCAGGAGCAGAACGACGGCAGCAGCTGCGCGGCGGTCGCCGCCTGGATGACGACGGCCACGTCACCGGAGCCGTCCTGCAGGCGCTCGGCCTGGCAGGCGATCCACCGGCCGTAGCTCGCCGCCGGCCCCAGCACCAGCACCGGCTCGGACCGGGTGCGGGCCAGGGCGGACAGGCCCGCGAAGAAGGTCCGGCCGGTCCACTCCGGCGCGCGCAGCCGGGCCTCCAGGTCGCTGCGCCAGGCGAGCGCGGCGGGGGTGACCGCGCGGATCCCGTGGTCCGGGCCGAGCACGAGCACGCCCGGCGGCGGGCTCGGCGCCGCGACGGCCGGCGGCCCCGCGGTGACGTGCCGGCGCAGGAACGCCGCCAACGCCGGCGCGAGCCGTGCCGCGTCGGCCAGGTCCCGCTCGCCGAACGGCCGGGCACCCCGGGCCCGGATCAGCCCGAGCGTCCCCCACACCCCGCGCCCGTCGCGCAGCAACACCCGCAGCTCGCCACCGACGCCGTGCGCCGCGAACAACCGCCGCACCACATCGTCCCGGCCGCCCTCCCCCGCCACCACGACGGGCCGCCGGGCGGAGTCCTCCCACCCGAACGGGTCGTCCCCGGCGTAGCAGCCGCTCAACAGCGCCTGCCCGAAACCCGCCTCGTACCCGTGCCAGAAGCTGAACGACGCGGGCCCCGCCCCGGCCGCCGGCCCGACCCCGGCCATCCGCAACCCGTCGTGCGGCACCACGGAGGCCACCACCCGCGAAACCTCCGCGCCCAGCTCCTCCCACCCGGCACCCTGCCCGGTCGCCGCGGGCAACTCACGCAGCAACCGCTCCCCCGAACGGTCCATGCGACCGAGTGTGGCCCCACCCACCACACCCCGCAACGCCATAACGCCCGGCGCGGTTGAGCAGGGGGCGGGCCGGGACGAAGGCGCGCGGGCCGAAGAACAGCACGTCGGCGAGCAGTCCGACCACGCCGGACTCGCACCGACCTCAGCGGCGCAGGCTCACGACGGTACTCGGCGGCATCCACCGACCGAACGGGACGATCGGCGCGTCGCGATGGCACGCCCGGCGGTGGCAGGTCGGTGGGCCCACGGCCGCGCTGGTGACTTGAGCACCGTGGGCCAGGTCTAGAACCGGTCGGCGGTCATGAGAGGTGGGCGAGGACGTTGATGATCGTGCCGCCCGGGTCCTCGACGAAGAACCGGCGCACGCCCCACGGCTCGTCCCTGATCGGGTAGACCACGCGCAGACCTCGTTCGAGCGCGGCGGTGTGCGCGGCGTCGACGGCCGCCGGGTCGCCGAGGTCGAGGCCGAAGCTCGGCTCCGGGTCCTCCGTGCCGGGTGGAGGGATGATCACCTGCGCCGACGGGTTGGCCGGCGACACGAGCCCCAGCACGTGGTCGCTCATCGCGACCTCCAGGCCGAGCACCTCGGTGTAGAACGCCTGCGAGGCGGGCAGGTCGGTCCCCCGGGCGTACGCCACGATCCTCGTCACGGACAAAGCGCCGGCCTCCTGTGGTCGTGCTGTGGGTCCTGGGCCGCCAGCCTGCCGCGCCGGCCCGCCCGGCGTATTGGACGAATGCGAAACGCGCCTACCGCACGAGAGGCACGTGGTTGATCCCGCCGCCCCGACCGCGCAGGTAGGCGGTCGGCGAAAGGCCGCTGTGGGCGCGGAACTCGCGGACCAGGTGCGCCTGGTCGTAGTAGCCGCGCCGCACCGCGAAGGCCGACCACCCCAGCCGACCGACCTCGTCGATGGCGGCCAGCACCGAGCGGAACCGTTGCAGGCGCTGGTAGCCCTTGGGGCTGAGCCCGATCTCGGTGCGGAACACCTGCTGCACGCGCCGGGAGGTCAACCCCAGCCGGTCGCCGAGGTCACCGACGCCGGGGTGCCCCGGGAACCGGGAGAGCCACCTGGTCGCCGCGTCGACCGCCGGATGGGGAGCCAGGTTCGCGCCCGCCAACCGCTCGCCCAGCACGGTTTCGAGCACTCGGAGGGTGCGGGTCGCGTCAGGTGCGGCGAGCAGCCGCTCACGCACCCGCGCCGCGCTCGCGCCCCACAGGTCCTCCAGGGCCACGTGCCGGTTGGACAGTTCGGACAGCGGCACGTCGACCAGGGCTCGGGCCCGTCCGGGTCGGAAGACCACGCCGACGACGTGCGAGGGCCGCGTGCCGTCGAGCAGGTAGGCGTGCCGGTAGGGCCCGGCCACCAGCGCACCGGGCAGACGTCGACAGGTGCCGGAACCGTCGGGCATCCAGAAGCACTCCGCGGCGAGGTTGACCACGAGTTCGACCGCGCCGGTCGGCAGCCGCAGTTCCACTCCCCGACCGGGGCCCGCGGACTCGTGCAGCCAGAGCAAGGCCACGAACTCGCCCACCAGCCCGCCGGGTGCCACTGACCTGAACATCGTGTCCGCACGATACCTCCGCGAGGCCGAGGGGTCGTGTCGGAAGCACGGTCACGCGGGTGTGCGGTCCTGCTCCGCCGGTGGCTCGGCGGCCTGCGGTGGCGACTCGGCGGCCGGGTCGTTCCGGTCGGGCCGGTTCCCCGATTCCGCACAATTCGTGCCGGGCGATTCCGTCATTCGACGGAATCGCATAAGGCTCATGCAACACGTGAATGGACGCCCCGCGCCCGGTCAATGGACGATCTGCGACGACCCCGAACACCGCGTGGCGACCCCGCGCGGTGCCGCGGGTGCGGGGAGGGGCGTCACATGCGCGGCTTGGTGCGGTGGTTCGAGGGGCACGTGCTGCGCGTCGGCCTGATCGGGTTGATCGAGGCGGCGCTCGCCGTGCTGTCCTTCGGCGCGGTGCTCAGCGCCGTGTTCGGCGGCCCGGCGGCCAAGACCGCGGCCGTGGTCGTCGCGGTCCTCGGCGTGCTCGCCACCTTCGCGGCGCTGGTCGCCAACCGCCGGCGCGGCGAAGCCGACCGCCTGCGGGACCGGCGGCTGACGGCGCGGTACTGCGACCTGGTCCACCACGCGATCGGCGCGCCGCTGCACTACCTGAGCTGGGACGACGTGACCGTGATCGACAGCCGGGGCGACGCGGTGGAGACGATCGCCGTCCGGGCCCGGGTCGAGGCCGACCAGGCGCACTTCTTCCGCTTCCGGATCGGCCCGGCCTGGGACCAACCCGAGCGGCAGCGGACCAGGGTGGTCTGCCGGGTCCGCACGCTGGTCGGCGGGGCGGCCCGGGGTCCTCGTTGCGACACCACGGAAACCTGGCTGGCCGACGGCAGGCTGGAGGTGATCGCGCACCTCGCGTCGCCGGTGAAGGTTGGGGACGAGCTGCGGCTCGTGATCGACCTGGAGTGGCCCGGCATGTGCGCGCCCCTGGTCCGCGAGCGCGAACCGGACGACTACTTCCTGCGCTTCGCCCGCCCCGCCGACGAGGCCCGGTACGTGATCGTCCTGCCCGAGGGCGAGGACACCTACGCCGAGCCCATCGGCTTCGCCGACGGCGACCGCGGCTACGACCTGACCGTGAAACCGAACGACTCGGGCCGCGTCCAGGTCACCCTGACCGCCTACGACATCCCGGCCCGCCACCGCTTCGGCGTCCGCCTGGACCTGAAGTAGGCAACGCCCGACCCGACGCCGGGCGTTGCCGGGGTGTTCAGTCGTCGTCGGTCTTGTCGCCGCCCACGAGCGCCCTCCCTGACTCCGTCGATCTACTCTCGGTCGGGACCGTCGACGCGGATGACCCGACAGGCCGAATGTGATCATCACCGGCGCTGTCTCACGTGGTGGTCCCGGATGGCCGTGACCGGTCGCGCCGAACTGCCGCGTCCCCACCACCGCCGCGCACGCCGGTCCCGGTCCGGAGCAGAGCGGCCCGACACACCTTGTCCAGCCAGGCGAGTTCCCGGTCCCAGCCGTCCTCCGACGCCGTGATCGCGCCCAACGCCTCCCACACGCCGGCCGCCGTCCACGCGGCGAACCTGCGGTGCGCGGTGGCCCGCGAGACCCCGAACACGGGCGGCAGCTCCCGCCACGGGCAGCCCGAGACCAGCACGAAGACCACCGCCGCGAGCGAGGTCCGATCGTCCCTGGGCTCGGTGCCGCCCCCTTGCCGCCGCCGCTTCCACTCGGGCAGCTCCGGGCTGATCAGCTGCCACAGGCGGTACGGCACCAGCCGCTCGACAAGATCTTCCGACACGGCCTGGATTGTCATGTCGGACAACGACATGAGATGTCGTATTCCACGCGACATCGGCCACGCGTCGCCCAGTGGTCGACTCGACTGGTCCAACGGCTGAGGAGAATTCCGCCGCGCCTATTTTTCGCCCCACGCATCCGAGCACCGGTCATGAACAAAGCGCAGATCGGGGCCGGCCACCGCACAAGGCGTACTACGGCACGACGGAACACCCGACGACGCCGACGTCAACGCTCCAGACGGGCCGAGGACGCACGCTCGACCGCTCGCGTCCGCGCTCCACCGACCGTCGGACCGGACCCAGCACGACCGGCCCCCGTACGAACGGGTCCGCCAGCGCACACGCGCCTCGACACGGGTTGACGCCGTACGTGCGCTGTCTGTGCACCTTATGGGCACAAGGCGTGCCCTGGACACGATTGCGGGCAGTAGTCGGTTGCGGCGTTCGGGTCGGTGTCTTTCGGGGTCGTCGTCTTCTCAGGTATTCGTGATGGGCTTCGGCGTGCGGGCGCCGACGAGGGGCAAGCCTGTGGGCGCAAGCGACGCGCCGATCGTTGCCCACCGTTGGAGGCACAGCATGGTCGCTGTTCGCGAGGTCGTGTTCGACCTGTTCCGCTCACAGGGGATGGACACGATCTTCGGGAATCCGGGGTCGACCGAGTTGACCATGCTCCGGGACTACCCGGACGACTTCCGCTACGTGCTCGGGCTGGAGGAGTCCGCCGTCGTCGGCCTGGCCGACGGCTACGCGCAGGCGACCGGCCGCACGGCGGTGGTCAACCTGCACACCGCCGCCGGGGTCGGCAACGCGATGGGCGCGCTGCTCAACGCCCGCGCCAACCGCACGCCGCTGCTGGTCATCGCCGGGCAGCAGGTCCGCGCGATGATGACCGTGGGGGCCCTGCTCACCAACACCGACCCCACGGTCCTGCCCCGTCCCGCCGTGAAGTGGGCGTTCGAGCCGCCCAGGGCCCAGGACGTCCCGCTGGCACTCATGCGCGCGCTGCACCTCGCCCGAGCCGAACCCCGGGGGCCGGTGTTCGTCTCGCTCCCCCTCGACGACCTCGACGCGGACCTGACCGCGCAGGAGGCCGACGACGCGCAGGCCCTGGCCCGCCGGACCGTGATCACCGCCGCCGGCACCGACGAGCACGCGATCCGTTCCCTGGCGACGAAACTGGCGGCGGCGCGCAACCCGGTCATGATCACCGGCGCGGGGGTGGACCTGGGTGGGGCGTGGGCGGACGCGGTGGAGGTCGCGGACCAGTACGGGCTGCCGGTGTGGGCCACCCCGTTCGAAGGCCGCTGCGGGTTCCCCGAGGACCACCCCCACTTCCGCGGCTTCCTGCCCCCGGCGATCGGGCCGGTGGCGGAAGCGCTCGCCGGGCACGACCTGGTCCTGGTCGCCGGCGGGCCGGTGTTCCGGTACTACCACGACCTCCCCGGCCCCTACCTGCCGCCCGACTGCGAGGTCGTGCTGCTGACCGCCGACCTGGACCACGCGGCCCGTGCGCCGGTCGGACGCGCGATCGTGGCCGACCTCCGCCACTCGCTGCGGGCGCTGCGCGCGGCGGCCCGAACCGGGCCGCCGACCCGGCCACGCACCCTCCCGACCCCCCGACCGCTCCCGCCGACGCCGCCGAGCGCGTCCCCGATGTCGGTGGACACCCTGTTCGCCACGCTGGCCCGGACCGCGCCACCGGACACGTTGTGGATCAACGAATCGCTCTCGAACCTGGCGGCGTTCCACGACCACATCCGCATTTCCCAACCCAATTCCTACTGGTTCACCGCCGGCGGCGGCCTCGGGTTCGGCCTTCCGGCCGCTGTCGGCGCGCGACTCGGCGCGCCCACCCGCCCGGTCGTGGCGGTGATCGGCGACGGGTCCATGCACTACTCGATCACCGCCCTGTGGACGGCCGCGGAATACGCCGTCCCCGTTACCGTCGTCGTGGTCACCAACAAGGAGTACGGAATCCTGAAATCGGTGGCCGACACCACCGGTGTGGACAAGGTCCCGGGCCTCGACCTGCACGGCATCGACATCCGGGCCATCGCGGGCGGCTACGGCCTGCGCAGCCACCTCGCGACCGACCCGACCGACCTGGCCGACCTGGTGGCCGCCGCGACCGCCCCGGGAGCCGACGCGCCGACCCTGATCGAAGTCCCCGTGGCACCGGCCGCCGACCAGTAGCCAACCCCATTTCCGCCTACATGCGTAGACAGATTCGTCGGTTCCACAATAGCTCTGCGGCGATTGTCGAATCACGCAGTGAATGAGCTGTGACCCGCCGTGTCGATCTCCGATTATTTCGGCCGAGCAATAACGCTGCGGCCCGAAAACCCGATAGGCAGAGTGCTTGACCCTCGCACCGGGTTGGGGAGAACAATGGGCACAGCCGGTTCGACCTCGCTTCCAGGCACCACCCGAGACGTGTTCACCGGCTGCGCCGCCGCCGAGCGGCTGTTCGACGAGGTGGCGGCGGACCCGGACGCCGAGCGCGTCGTGGCCGTGTCCGGGCCCGGGGGCTTCGGCAAGACCGCCGCGCTCGCCGTGCTGTCCGGGCTCTTCGAGACCACCGGGTCGGGAGGGCGGGCGGTCGTGCTGGTGGACGACGCGCACGAGCTGCCGGACTGCGAGTGGGACCGGCTGGTCCGCCTCGCCGACGACGACGGCACGCGGTTGGTCGTCGCCCACCGGCCCTGGTCGGGCATCGACGCCGCGCGGGCGTTGCCCTGGACGCAGCCGCCCGTGCGCCTGGAACCGCTGGACCGCGCCGCCGTGGCGCGGCGGATCGCCGCCCTGCTGGACGCCGAGCCGGCCGACGAGCTGGTGGACCGCGTGTGGGCGCAGACCGGGGGCATGCCGGCGCTGGTCGTGCCGGTGGCCGAGGCCGCGCTGGCGGGGCGTCCGGTGGCCGGCCACGCCGCCGACCGGGCCGTGCACGAGTTCGAACGGGCCCCGGCGGCCGTGCGGGACGTGCTGCTGGTGGCCGCGCTCGGCTGCCCGATCGAGGTGGACGCGCTCGCGCCCGTGCTGCGGATGGAGTCCTCGCAGGTCGAGGCCGCGACGGCAGGCACCTGGTCGACGGGCCTGCTCACGGCCTCGGGCGCGGTGGTCGGGCTGGTCGGCGAGGCGATCCTGCGCCAAGTCCCGGAAACGCGGCTGAGGGACTTGCGGACCAGGGTCGCGCTGGTGCTCCTGGACCGCGGCGAGTCCGCTGTGGCCACCGCGCCGCTGCTGGTGGACGCGGGGACCCGCGGCTCACGGGCGGCCGGCGTCCTGGAGGCCGCCGCGGACGAACTGCTGCTCAGCGACCCCAGAGGGGCCGGCGAGTACTACACCGCCGCGGTGACCGCCGGGGCGGCTCCGGCCCGGCTGGGCGCTCGCCGGGCGGAAGCCGCGGCGTTGTCCGGCGATTTGGACACGGCGCTGCGGCTCGCCGAAGAGGTGCTCGAACGCCCGGACGGGCAGGCGCGGGCGCTGGCCGCCACCGTCGCCGCGACCGCCTTGGCGCACAAGGGGATGCTCGCGCAGAGCGCGTCGCTCTACCAGTGGGCGGAACCGTCGGTCAGCGCCGTGCTGCCGCTGATCGGGGTGGGCCGGCTGGCCGAGGCGACCCGGCTGGTGGCCGGAGCCGACCCGCGGCCCACGATCAGCGGCACCATCCGGTCGCTCACGGCGCAGGGCGTGCTCGACTCCGTCATCGGGTCGCCCGTGGCCGCCCTGTCGCACCTGTTGCGCGCGGACGCGCTGGTCGAGCCGAACGGGCACGGCGGGCTGCTGCCGGACACGCCGGCGGCGCTGGCCGCCCTGGTCGCCATGCACCTCGGCGAACCGGAGGTCGCGACGACGGTGCTCGACCGCGCGATCACCGGCCGTGGGTGCGCGGACCTGGTCCGCCACCGGCTGTTGCGGGCGTGGGTGGCGCTGGCCGCCGGTGATTTCGCGGGCGCGGCGGACGGGCTGAAGGCCGCCACCGGGGGCCACCGCGTGGCCGACCCGCGTGACGAGTTGTTCGCCGCCGCGATCGAGGTCGGCATCGCCCGTCGGCTCGGCGAGAACGCCGACCTGGAGAACGCCTGGCCACGGGCGCGGGACGCGGTCATGCGGCACCCGGTCGACCTGTACGTGCTCCAGCCGGTCGGTGAGATCGCCGTCGCCGCCGCGCGGCTGGACAAGGACCGGTGGGTCGAGCCGCACATGTCCGAGGCCGAGGCGCTGCTGGAGCGCCTGGGCTCGCCGCCGCTGTGGGCGGCGCCGCTGCACTGGTACGCCGTGCAGGCCGCCATCGCGGCCGAATCACCGGCCAAGGCGTTGCACCACGCCACGATCGTCGACGGGATGGTGCTCGCCGGGACACCGGCCGGCGCCTTCGCCGAGGCGACCCGCTGCTGGCTGCGCGTCCTGGGCGGGGACGTCGAGGTGCGGGCGGTGCGGCACGCCGCGCTGGCGTTGCGCGAGGCCGGGCTGGTGTGGGACGCCGCCCGGCTGGCCGGCCAAGCCGCGATCCGGACCCCGGACCGGCGGTCGATGAGCGCCCTGCTGACCTGCGCGCGTTCCCTGCGCGAGCACGACACCGACCCACCGGCCGAGCAGTCCGCCCAGGCCCGGACCGGTCCGGGCGGTCCGGCCTTGAGCGACCGGGAGGTCGAGGTCGCCGAACTCGTGGTGGCCGGCCTGACCCACAAGCAGATCGGCGAGCGGCTGTTCATCTCGGCCAAGACCGTCGAGCACCACATCGCCCGCATCCGCCGCCGGCTGGGCGCGGGCAACCGCGCCGACCTGGTCGCCCAACTCCGGATCCGGTTGGCGCAGCGGGAGAACTAGCGACCCGTCGCACCGCACTGTCCACTGTGGCAGGTCCGGCCGGGGAAGAGACCGGCCGGTCGCTAGTCGTCCAGCCGGTCGACCATGCCCTCGCAGCTGCGCACGACGACCCGGGCCACGTCCACGAACGCCCGGCTGGACAACGGGTTCTCGGCCCAGCGCTGCCAGCGTTCCAGGGCGGCCCACGCCGCCGCGCGCTGACCCGGGCGGTCGATGTCGGCGGGTAGGGACAGGCGGGAGCACGGGGTGGCTCCCGTGCCGCCCAGCAGGCGTTCGGCCTCGTCGCCCGCGCCCTCGGGCAGGCGCACGGCTCCTGATCGCAGGACGCCGATCGTGCGCAGCTCCGCGAGTTCGTGGGCGTCGGCCAGGACGCGTTCGACCTCGGTCAGCAGGGGCACGGTGTCCGGGCCCGCTTTCCGGCGCAGCACGGTGTCCACCGTCAGCAGCGCCGACCGCGCCTTGAGCAGGTCGCGGCGTTCGGTGAACAGCACCGACAACGTCTCGCGCAGCTCGTCCAGGCCGCTGCGGCGGGTCAGTTCGGCGGCCAGCCGCGCCGGGTCGTCGAAGCCCTGCCGGACCAGGGTCAGCGACAGGCGGATGCCGAAGAGGCCGAAGCGGGCCAGCAGGCGGGCGTGGTCGGGGCCGGCCCGGGTGAAGCGGTCCACCGAGAGCATCGCCGCCTCGACTTCCGCGCGCGGCGCGGCGGACAGCGCGGCGAGCGCGGTGAACTCGTCGTGCCGGAGGGTGCGGGCGGTCTGGGCGATGAGGCCTGCGACCGGGACGACCGTCTGGCACAGCTTGCGCAGCCGCGGATCGGCCCGGTAGCGGCGGGCGATGCGCCGAGCGGACATCAGCGCGTCGATCCGCCCTACGCCGATCTCGTCCGCGCGGGAGAGCACCGCGATGGTGTGCACGGGGGTCGCCCGCGCCACGCCCCGGTCGTGGAAGGACTCGAGCAGCCGCAGGTCCGCGCTGTGCAGGTGGCGCATCAGGTAGATGACGGCGTCGGCCTCGCCGGGCTCGTCCTCGGGGGCCAGGAAGCGGGTGGCCGTGGCGGAGACGTCGGTCGAGGCCGACGCGACGCCGGGGGTGTCGATCAGCGTCGTGTCGCGCAGGCCCCGGGTCGGCCAGTCCACGGTGAGCCGCTCGACCGCCTCCGGGGCGGTGCCGTCCAGGTCCAGCACCAGCGCGCCGTCCACCCGCTCGACCGGCAGGTGGCGTGGCGCGCCGTCGCGGGGGTGCAGGGTGATCCGCGGGGTGTGGCCGTCGCGGTACCAGGTGACCACGCGGGTGCACTCGCCCGCGTCGGTCGGTGCGATCTCCTCCCCCACCAGGGCGTTGAGCAGCGTGGACTTGCCGGCCTTGACCTTGCCGGAGATGGCCACCCGCAGCGGTCCGTCCATCCGGTCCAGTTGGCGGCGCAGCAGGTCGGCGGTGTCCGGGTCGTCGCGGTGGGCGTCGATCGCGGCGCGCAGCAGCGAGCGCACCTCGCCGGAGAGGGTCCCGGTCACCGCCGGGCCCCCACCGGTCCGGCCAGGGCGTCCGCCGCGGCGACCACGTCGGCCACCCGGCGCAGCTCCACTTCGAGCTCGGCGACCCGCCGAGTCCGCTCGCCGGCGTCGGCGTCGACCGCGCGCTGCGCCGACGTGATCGACTCGGTCAGCGACCGGGACAGCTCGCCGGCCCGGCCGGTGAAGTGGTCGCGCAGGTCGCGTTGCAGTTCGCGCAGCATGTCGCGGGAGTCCTTGCCCAGTTGGAAGACCACGTCGTCGACGAACCGCCGCACGGCCGCCTTGGCGTCGGTGCGGCGCCGTTCCAGCATCCGCTTGCGCTCCTCCTTGACCACCTTGCGGCCCAGCAGCACGCCCGCGGCCAGCGACAGCGGGTTGACCAGCGCGAGGCCGCCGATCGTGCCCACCATGCCGACCATGAGGGTGCCGCCGTAGCCGCCCCGGACCCCGGCGATGAGCCGCTGGCCCAGACCGAACTTCTCCGGGCCGGGGAACTCCAGCGCGATCGCGTGGGCCAGCGGCCCGGACGGGTCGTGGGCGCGCAGGTCGGGCAGCACCTCGCCGCCGTCGTGGGCGAAGTGGTCGGCCACCCGGCCCGCCAGCCACCGGGCGCGCTGGTGGGTCCACACGAAGTTGGCCGCCGACTCGGCGCAGATCCGCTGCCCCACCCAGCCGACGAACTGCTCCTCGACCAGGGCCGGTTCGATCCCGTCCAGCTCGGCCTCCGCCTCGCGGGTGATCTGCCGCAACCGGTCGCGCAGGTCGAACTCCACGTCGGAGATCAGGTCCGCCACGCCGTCGTTGAGCGTCTGCTGCCACCGCGCCGAGCGCTCGCGCAGCGCGTCCGCCCGCTGCCGGGCCTCGCGCAGGTCGGCCAGCAGGGCCCCGGCCCGGTCCGGGTCGCGGTGGGCGGCCAGTTCCGCCCGCGCCGCGGTCGCCACCTGGCGGGCCGCGGCGTGGACGTCGTGGGCGACCGACGCGGCGGCCAGCTCCGCCGCCCGGCCGACGATCCGCTCCCGCAGGTGCGGCACCAGCGCCGGGAACCCGGACTCGTGGTTGAGCTCCTGGTCACCGGTCCGCACGGCGTGCAGGCGCAGCACCGACGACACCGGCAGCAGGTCCGCGCCCAGGTCGGCGGCGGCGAGGTGGGCCCGGTCGCGCTCGGCGACGCGCTGCCAGTCCGGGTACAGGTCGATCTTGGTCAGCACGCACACCACCGTCGGGCACACCCGCGCGACCTGCCGCAGGAAGTCCAGCTCGGTGGCGGTGTACTCCTGCGCCGCGTCGGAGACCATGATCACGGCGTCGGCCGAGGGCAGCGCGGTCATCGTGTCGGCCCCGTGCGCGGAGCCCAGCCCGCCCACACCGGGGGTGTCGACCAGGCACAGCCCGCCGGTCAGGACGGACCGCGGGATGCCGACCTCCGCGTGCCGCAGCCGGCGGTGGTTGCCGGGGTTGCCGGCCTCCGAGACGTGCTCGGCGAGCGTCTCCAGCGGCACGGCGGTGCAAGCGCCGGTGCGGTCGACCAGGGTCGCGCAAGGGGTGTCGGCGTACCGGACCGCCGTGGGCACGGCCGTGGCGACGTCGTCGTCCACCGGGCACACCGGCGCGTTGACCAGGGCGTTGACCAGGTGGCTCTTGCCCTGCTTGAACTCGCCGACGACCAGCACGCGCACCTCGGGGTCGAGCAGCCGGTGCCGGGTCTGCGCCAGCCGTGCGGCCAGGTCCTCGCGGCCGTGCGCGCGCACGGCCCGCAGGGCGAGGTCGACGACCTCGATCGGTGTCCGTCCGCTCACCGCGGCTCCTTCCGACGCGGGGCCGCGCCACCCCGGGAAGGGGTGGCGCGGTCGTGCACCGCCGAGGCCCAGGGAATGGCATCCGGTCGGATGCCGCCACCCGGGACCGGTGGCTCAGCCGACGGCGATGCTGTTGTCCACGTCGACCTCCACGTCGAGGTCGTTGTGGGACGCGATGTCGGTGTGGGTGTCGTTGAACGAGTCGTCCACGTCGACGCTGTTGTCGGTGTTGAACGAGTCGTCCAGCACCACGCTGTTGTCCGTGGTGAAGGAGTCCTCGTACTCGGTCTCGGTGTTGTTCGAGTCGTCCACGTTGTTCGAGTCGTCCACGTCGACGCTGTTGTCGGTGTTGAACGAGTCGTCCAGCTCCACGCTGTTGTCCGTGGTGAACGAGTCGTCGACGCTGTTGTCGGTGTTGGTCTCGATCTCGGTGTCGACCTCGGTGTTGTAGGAGTCCTCGGTCTCGTGGTTGTACGAGTCCTCGATCTCCACGCTGTTGTCGACGTCGTGCGAGTCGTTGCTCTCCCAGTCGTGGGAGTCGAGCTGGTTGGTGTCGCTGCCGTTCGTGGCCACGGCGACGTTGCCGCTGCCGTTGGCCTCGACGTCGGTGGAGTAGTCGTTGGCCTCGTACTCGCCGGTCGCCTCACCGTCGCCGATGGACACCGCGCCGCCGTTGTTCGCGTTGGCCTCGCCGACGTTGTTGACCTCGTTGTCGTCGCCCGCCACGTTGTGGTGGCCGGTGACCACGGTGCCCTTGATGTCGTCGCCCGCCGCGACGGCACCTTCGCCCGACGCCACGACCGGGTCGTTGTCGAACCACTGGAGCACGTCGCCGTCGGCCCAGATGTTCTGGTTGACCGAGTTGTCCAGCACCGTGTTGTGGCTGTCGCTCCACGAGTAGCTCTGCGTGATGTAGTGGATCTCGCGGATCGCGCCGTCCATCCCGTCGTGGTGGTCGCTGTGCGCCGGGGCTGCCGCCGCTGGGGCGGCTGCGGGGGCGGCACCGGACCCTGCCCCGGGCCCGGCGCCGGGAGCCGGCGGGGACGATGCGGCGTGGTTCACGTGGGTGCTGTTGCCGCCGCCGTTGAGCTCGCGGTCGAACGAGTTGTGCTGGGCTGTCTGCACGTTGTCCACGATCAGCGGCCGGGCGTCGCGGACGTCGTCGGCGCACAGGTCGTCGAACCCGTTGTCGTGGAGCACCTCGCGGGGGTTCGCGGTGAACGCGGCACGGGCGTCCCCGCTGCCCAGGAGGTTGAGGATGAACTGGAGCAGGCTCACGTTGGTGGTCATCGGAGGCACCTCTCGTCGGGAAGGTTCCGATGACGCTACGTATCCGGCACGGACGTGCCATCGGGACAAGCACCCACACTGCCGATAGTCCGATTGGGGGTTTGCCCATACCCGTTAGGGGGAACGTCTGCGCACCAGATTAGGGGCCTTGCCTCGCTAATGAGACGCATCGGCGCACCGATGACCCAGGTGGACAGCGTGGTCCGTCGGTGCGATCGCCCAGAGCCACCGGCGGCTCGCATCACCGTGCGTCACCTCGGTGACGAGTAGAGGGGCGAGCAGATGTCCTACGTCTTGGGTGTCGACCTGGGAACGACCTACACGGCCGCCGCGGTGTGCCGCCGGGAGGCGGGCGGGTGGGGCCCGGCCGAGGTGCTGCCGCTGGGCACCAGGTCCGCCGCCGTCGCCTCGGTGCTGTACTTCGGCTCCGACGCGACCGTGCTGGTGGGCGAGGCCGCCGAGCGGCGCGCGCTGGTCGACCCCGCCGGGGTGGCCCGCGAGTTCAAGCGCCGCATCGGCGACCGCACGCCGTTGCTGCTGTCCGGCCGGCAGCACACCGCGCACGAACTCGCCGCCCGCCTGGCCCGGTGGGTGGTCGACCGGGCGACCGAGCGGGAAGGCGGCGCGCCCGACCGGGTCGCGGTCACCCACCCGGCCGGCTGGGGCGAGCACAAGAAGGGGCTGCTGCTCGCGGCGCTGGCCGACGTCGGGCTCGGCGAGGCGGCGCTGTCCACCGAGCCCGAGGCGGCCGCGTTCGACTACAGCGCCGTCGAACGGGTCGGGGCCGGCACCACCATCGCCGTGTACGACCTGGGCGGCGGCACGTTCGACGCGGCGGTGCTGCGCAAGGTGGACGACAGCCGGTTCGAGCTGCTCGGCGACCCCGCCGGCGCGGACCGGCTCGGCGGGATCGACTTCGACGAGGCCGTGTTCGACCACCTGCGCACCGCGTTGCCCGGCGACTTCGCCGCGCTCGCCCTCGACGACCCGGTTGCCATGGCGGCGGTGACCCGGCTGCGCCGCGAGTGCACCGAGGCCAAGGAAGCCCTGTCCGGCGACACCGAGGTCACCATCCCCGTCCTGCTGCCCGGCGGGCACGCCCAGACCCGCCTGGTGCGCGGCGAGTTCGAGGCGATGATCCGGCCCGCGCTGGACGAGACCGTCGCGCTGCTGCGCGCGTCCATCCGCTCGGCGGGACTGGCCGAGTCCGATGTGGACCGCGTGCTGCTCGTCGGGGGCTCGTCGCGGATCCCGCTGGTCAGCCAGTTGCTGTCGCAGGAGTTCGGCCGGCCGGTGGCCGTCGACAGCGACCCGAAGAGCGTGGTCGCCAGGGGCGCGGCACGGGCCGTGGTGCCGGCCGGGCCGCACACCACCGCCGTCGAGCGGACCGACGAGGTGGACGACGAGGTGGACGACGTGCCGGCGGACGTGCCGGCGCGTCCGAAGGTCGCGGACATCCCATTGGTGCTGCCGCGACCGGCACGGCGACGGCGGCTGCTCAGGCCGCGCGTGCTGGCGGGAGCCGCCGCCCTGGCCGTGGTCGCGATGAGCGCGGCGAGCACCGTGGCGTCCGACGAGCCGATCGCGACCGGCACGGCCGCGACAACGCCCGACAACCCCGTGGTCCCGCCTGACGACGCCGCCGTGCCCGATCAGGCCGAACCCGCCGCCGAACCGGCCTACCCGCAGGTCCAGCCCGTGGCGCAGCGGTCCACCCCACCGCCCAACCGCAAGGCCAGGCCCAGCCCCAACGTGCCCGACGCGGGTCTCAACGACACCGACGCGGCACCGGCCCCTGTCCCTGCCCTTGCCCGCGCGTCGACCGGCACCGCCGACCCGACCCGGCCATCGGCGTCCCCGGCGACGACGTCCTCGCCTGCCGCTCCGGCACCGCTCCAGGCAGCCGCGGTTCCCACCCCCGACTACCACCCGCCGGCCGCCGACAGCCTCCCGCCCGCGACCGCCACCTCCGCCGAAAACCCGCCCCCACCAGCCGAGACCCCGCCGCCACCGGCGGAAACCGAGCCTCCGACCACCGAAGCCCCGCCCCCGACCACCGAAGCCCCACCGCAGACGACCGACGATCCCCCGCCCACCACGGACGACCCGCCGCCCGCCACCACCACCGAGCCCACGACCACCACCGAGGACCCGGTTCCGACGACGTGAACCGATCGCGTTGGGCGTGCGCCTCCCGCTCGACCTCGCCGACGTCGTGAGCCCCGCCGGCAACCAGGTCGAGCAGTACAACGTCACGACAGCGGTCCAGGGACCTCCCCGGCGGCCGGCTGACCACGCGTGGCATCGCCGAGGCGCACGCCGACAGGGCGGCCCCGGCTCTCCCCGGGACCGCCCCGCCGACGACCGGTCGTGATCAGACGCAGTTGTACGGCGTGAAGCTCGATTCCTTGTCGGTCGCGTTGTAGACGACCCCGCGGTTGCAGCCGGAGCCGACCCACGTCGGCCACGTGTGGGCGTAGGTGTTGCCCGCCGACATCGTGACGTCGGGCGACCGGAACGTCCTGCCGGCCGGGTTCACCCATTCCAAGTGGCCGTAGAACGAGGTCCCCGACTTCTTCTGGTACGAGACCCGGATGCTCCCCTGCTGGTTCACCGGCGTGATGGTGATGCACAGCCGCCCGTTGCGCAGGTCGGTGCACTGGGTGGTGTCCAAGGTGCCCACCGATCCGGACGCCGTCCCGGCCGATCCGGTCGGGGTCGCCTGGGCCATCCCCCCGGAGAGCGCCACCACCGCCAGCGCGAACGCCACCACCAGACCCTTCTTGCCCTTCACCGCTACCCCCGCAGCCGTCTTCCCGTTGCCCGACACCATCGTCAGGTCCCCCTCCTGGTCGAGCCCGCCCCTCGCGGGCAGTGACCATGCTGCTCGGAGCCGGTCGCCGGGAACAGGTCGCGGACCGGCCGTGCGTGGCCGGTCCGGACTGGTACCAATAGTCCCCATGGGGGAACAACTGGCCACCGCCCTGCGGCACTACCGCCGACGGGCGGGGCTCACCCAGGAGGGGCTCGCCGAGCGGTCCGGGGTCTCGATCAGGACGATCCGGGGCATCGAGACCGGTGAACGCGGCAACCCGCAACTGGTCTCGGTCCGACACCTGGCCGCCGCGCTCGACCTGGAGCCCGACGAGCAGCACGAACTGCTGTCGGCGGCGGCGGGCGCGCCCGAACCGGCGGCGGGCCCGCTGCCCCGCCAGCTGCCGCCCGACGTGGTCGGCTTCGTCGGCCGCGCGGACGAGCTGGCCCGGCTCGACGCGGCGGTGGCCGCCGCCGGTCAGGAGCCGTTCGCGGTGGCCATCTCGGCGGTCTCGGGCACGGCCGGCGTCGGCAAGACCGCGTTGGCGGTCCGCTGGGCGCACCGGGCCGCGCACCGCTTCCCCGACGGCCAGCTCTACGCGAACCTGCGCGGTTTCGACGCGCGCAGCCCGGTGGTCGACCCCACCGACGCGCTGCGCGGCTTCCTCGACGCGCTCGGCGTGGCACCGCAGCGCGTCCCGGCCGACCTCGACGCCCAGGTCGGCCTGTACCGCAGCCTGCTGGCCGGCCGCCGGGTGCTGGTCGTGCTGGACAACGCCCGCGACGCCGACCAGGTCCGCCCGCTGCTGCCCGGCGCCGCCGGCTGCCTGGTCCTGGTCACCAGCCGCAACCAGCTCGCGAGCCTGGTGGCGTCCCACAACGCCCACCCGCTCACGCTGGACCTGCTCGGCCCGGCCGAGGCCGAGCACCTGCTGGCCGCCCGGGTGGGCCCCGAGCGGACGGCGGCCGAGCCGGCGGCGGTGGCCGAGGTCGTCGCCCGCTGCGCGGGTCTGCCGCTGGCGCTGGCGGTGGTGGCCGCGCGCGCCGCCACCAGGCCCGCGCTCCCGCTGCACGCGCTGGTCGAGGAGTTGCGCGAGGCCGACGGCGGGTTGGACGGCCTGGCGGGCGCGGAACCCAGCACCGACGTCCGCTCGGTGTTCTCCTGGTCCTACCGGGCGCTGGACGCCGACGCCGCACGGGCGTTCGCCCTGCTGGGCCTGGCACCCGACCCCGACATCGGCCTGGCCGCCGCCGCCCGGCTGGTCGGCGCGCCGACCAGCCGGGTCCGCGCGTTGATGCGGAAGCTGGAGGAGGGGCACCTGGTCGAGCAGCACCGGCCCGACCGCTACCGCATGCACGACCTCGTCCACGCCTACGCGACCGAACTGGCTCAGGACGTGGCCGAAGAGGACCGCCACGCCGCGCTGCGCCGGCTGGTCGACATGTACCTGGTCGTCGCCGGCCGGGCCCGCGACCTGGTGATGCACAGCCCGCGCCTGGCCGAGGTGGTCGACCTCGCGGCGGGCGACCCGGACTGGCCTGCCTTCGCCGAGGAGGCCGAGGCGCTCACCTGGCTGGAGGCCGAGCGCGGCCACCTGCTCGCGACCGTGCGGTGGCTCGCCGGGCACGGCTGGGACGACGACGTGTGGCGGCTGTCGTGGCTGCTGCACGGGTTCTTCCGGGCCCGCCAGCACAAGGCGGACTGGCTCGAGGTCGGGCGGTTGGGCGTGTCGTGCGCGCAGCGGCTGGGCGACCCGGTGGCCCGGTTCCACGCGGCGAACTGCCTGGGCGGCGCGCACATGGCGGCACGCGACTGGGACCGGGCGATCGCCTCCTTCCAGGACGCGCTCGCCGTCAGCCAGACCGACCACGACCTGGCCAAGGGAGCGGTGTGCCTGAACAACATCGGCATCACGCTGGTCAACAGCGGCGACGCCGAGAAGGCGATCCCCTACCTGCGCCGGGCGCTGACCTACGCCCGCACCACGCGCAGCGCGGTCGACGAGGCCATGTACTCGCT
Source organism: Saccharothrix espanaensis DSM 44229 (assembly GCF_000328705.1). Taxonomy (NCBI): domain Bacteria; kingdom Bacillati; phylum Actinomycetota; class Actinomycetes; order Pseudonocardiales; family Pseudonocardiaceae; genus Saccharothrix; species Saccharothrix espanaensis. The sequence continues at coordinate 5,462,173 of NC_019673.1, forward strand.
CAACCTGGGCGACAGCTACTGCATGGCCGGCCGCTACCAGGAGAGCCTCACCCACGGCCGGCGCGCGCGGGAGCTGTTCCACTCGCTGGGCCGCCGCTACCACTGCGCCGTCGCGGTCGGCAACCTCGCCGAGTCGTACTTCGGCCTGGGCGACCTGGCCGAGGCCGCCCGGCACGCCCAGGACGCGCAAGCGCTGCTGCGCACCGTGGACGCCCGGTACGACGTCGCCAAGAACCTGCTGTTCCTCGGCCGCGTCCACACCGCCCAGGACCGGCCCGACCTGGCGCGTCGAGCGTGGCTGGAAGCCCTCGACACCTTCCACCAGCTGGACGACCCGCGCGCGGCCGAGGTGCGGGACCTGCTGGAGCGCAACCACGACCGGTGATCAGGGTTTCCGTTGTTCAGGGTTTCCGGTGTTCAGGGGTGCCGGCGGATGTGGTCGAGGATGGCGTCGGCGATGGTGTGGTGCACGGCGGCGGGCAGGGCGTGGCCCATTCCCGGGATCTCCAGGAGGGTGGCATCCGGCAGCAGGGCGGCCAGGTGGCGACCGAACCCGGGCGGGTAGAACGGGTCCAGTCCGCCCTGCACGACCAGCGTGGGCGTGGTCGCCCGGCGCAGGTCGTCGGCACCGCGCGGCAACGGCTCGGCGCCCAGCCGGATGTGCGCGGTGCTCGGGGCGAACGTCCCGGCGTGCGCCACGGCCCGTTCTTCCAGCCGCCGGTACTCCGCCTCGTCGAACGGCAGCACGTCGCCGTGCATCTCGCGCCACAGCGCGACCCGGCGCGCCAGTTCGGACTCCTCGTCCGCGCCCGGCACGGCGAGCGCGATCAGCCGTTCCAGCCGTTCGCCCTCCAGCGCCGGCGCTTCCCCGGTCGTGCCCATGTCCAGCGCGCCGGTGTGGGTCAGCGTCACGGAGCGGAGCCGGTCGGCGTGGTCGACGGCCGGCAGTTGGCCGATCAGCCCGCCCATCGACTTCCCTGCACCAAGCAAGAGGACACACCGGATTGATCGGTTCAGGTCCTTACAGTCCAGCGATCGCACCTTCACCCGTCGCGGTATGTCGGTGCCGTGCGGCGATCGCACCACGTCCTGTAATGCCGAGTTGAGGACGTATCGGGGTCGACGGGTGTGGGCGTGAGGACGTCTGGGTGGCGGTTGAATCGGGTCAAGACGGCTCCAGCCCAACCAAGTTCGTCGACGGAGCGTCATCAGGGCTGGTGGGGCGTGCCTGGGGCGTTCGGGTAATCGTAGACGTGATTCATTGCTCGTAGGGTGTGGATGATGTGGGCGCGCAGGTTTTCGGGTGTGAGGACTTCGGCGTCGGCGCCGAGTTTGAGCAGTTCGGGTAGAGCTACTTCGACCGACTCGATGGGGATGGTGATCTGGGTCCAGCCTTGCGGGTCCGGCCCGGTCGCGGTCTGCCGGGCGGCGTGGACCACGGCCGGTTCCCATAGGTGGGGCATCAGGTCAAGGCCTCGGGGCGAGACCCGCAGCGTTGCCTGGTGCTGGTGTCGGCGCTGGTCGAAGTGCTCAAGATAGTCGTGCCAGTAGCCGGCGAGGGTGAAGTCTTCGACGCGGTCGAAGGAATCGGGCAGAGCGTGCGCGTCGAGGATGCGGGAGATCCGGTAAGTGCGGAACTGGCCCGGGTGCCGGGCCACGAGGTACCAGTGGCCGGCTTTGAGGACAAGACCATACGGTTGGACGATCCGGGTGATCTCCTGCGGTTTCGCCCAGCGCAGGTAGCGGATCTGCAGAGTGTGCTGGTTCCACACGGCGTCGGCGACCACAGCCAGATGGGGCGTGGGATCGCCTTCGTGGTACCACGAAGGCGCGTCGAGGTGGAACCGGTCGGCGACGCGGTTGGCGCGATCACGCAACTCGGCGGGCAGCGCGGCGGTGAGCTTGAGCCGCGCACCGGTCACCGCGGTCGCCAGGCCCAGCTGGGCAGCCGCCGCGGGCAAACCGGTCAGGAACAACATCTGGGCTTCGCCGGCGGTCAGACCGGTCAACCGGGTTCGGTAGCCCTCGAGCAAGCGGTATCCACCCTCGTTGCCGGGTTCGCCGTAGATCGGTACACCTGACGCGTTCAGCGCTTCCACGTCCCGATAGATGGTCCGTACAGAGACCTCCAGGGCGTCGGCCAGCTGCTGGGCGGTCATCCGGTCCCGCGTCTGCAGCAGCAACAGCAGGGACACCAGGCGGCTGGCGCGCATGACCCGAATTGTGCCCTGCCCCACTGACAGAAGATGTCAGGGAAGGCTGGCTAGCGTTTCGGCCATGACCAGCACCACCGACATCGAGACGTTCGTCAGCCGCTACGCCGCCGTGTGGAACGAGCCCGACCCTGCTCGGCGCAGCGCGGCCATCGCCGCACTGTGGGGCGAGGACGGCGTTGAGTTCATCAGTTCCGCCGACTACCGCGGGCATGACGCTATCCAGGCCCGCGTCGCCGATGCGCACGAACAGTTCGTCGCGACCAGCGAATTCCGCTTCGTGGCGGCGAACGACACCGTACACCACCACGATGCCGTCACCTTCACCCTGCACATGGTTCCCGCCGCCGGCGGTGAACCCGTGTGGACCGGCGTCGTGTTCGCCCTGCTCGGCAACGACGGGCAGATCCAGCGCGACTACCAGTTCACCGGCGCCGAGACGACCACCCGCGCCGTCGTGACGGAGTTCCTCGCCCGCCTGGCCGAGGGGAAGCCGGAGCAGATCGCCGAGCTATTCGCCGATGCCGTCGACTGGCAATTGGACTGGCCCGCCGAAGGGCACCCGGCTGTGCCATGGATCAGGCCCCGCTCGACTCGCGCCGAGGTGGCCGACCACTTCCGCGCGCTCGACACGTTCCACGTGCCTGAAAAGCGTAGCGGGGTCGCGCCCCGGATCCTCGTCGACGGCCCGGACGCCGTGGTGCTCGGCGAGATCCGCCAGACCGTGAAGGCAACCGGCAAGGCCTACATCGCCCGATGCGCGCTGCGCCTCACCATCGACCACGGTCTGATCATCCGCTACCACGTCTACGAGGACAGTCTCACCGTGGCACAGGCACTCTCCGACAGCGACCTGTAAGCCACCGCCATCTCTGGGCCCGTATCCGGCAATGGCCAAACGCCCGCTATGAGCCCATTGAAGAGATCGTTCACCGTTGAAGATCCGAACATGCCGCATAGAGGAGGCTTTGCTCGCTCGCAGGCGGATCGCTCCCGGCATGCTTCAGTCGCTGGGAGCGATCCAGCTAGCGTGGTTATCGGCCTGTGCTGATGGCGGGCATCCCGAGGTCGACCTGTCGGGTGATGCGGGTGAGCCTCAGCGCGTCGGCGCGCTTGTCGCGCAAACACTGAAGGGTGCGGTCGATCCCCTCGATCTCACCCAGCCAGCCCTCGGACGCGGCGCGCGCCTTCCGCTCTTCCAAGTCGGACTCCAATTCATCGAGCCGGGGCAGCATCTTCGGGTTTACGTGCAATTGCGCACATCGCAAACAAGCGTGCTCATGCCGGCAACTCGTTCCGCAAGGACGGCCGCAGGACCCGAGCCCCCAAGTCCGCGATCGGGGCACGGGACAGGTTCCCGAATGGACGGGGCGGCGTGGTCGGAGCCGCTGGGGCTGCGATGACGGTGTCGATCGCGAATCGCGACCGACGTTCCCGGTCGGCGTCGGCCTCCCGCAACGACGGTGAGCGGCGGTTGCGCAACGTGTACTTCTCAGCCACCGAACACCGCCTTGACATCAGCCTCCGCGTAGCCGGCAGAGTAGGTCCGCTGTGGGCGAGGCCGGTTGTAGTGCTCTTGAAGCTTGTCGAACATGTCCTCCACCCGCGCCGTCAGGTAGCGCCCCGTGGTTTCGATGTTGGCGTGCCGGAGCACTGCCTGGACGTCCCGCAAGGTCATCTCCGGGTCGCACGCCATCCTGGTCGCCGCGGTGTGTCGGAGGTCGTGCAGTGACCAGTTCGTGCGCAGCTTTTCGTTGGCCCGCTGTAGGACTCGACGCATCGCCCAGTACGACACCGGTCGGCTCTCGCCCCTGCGCGTTCGCCACAGCGGCTCATCAGGGCCAGGCAGGCCGTCTGCGTCCAGGTAGCGCGTCAGGTATCGGATCGCCTCCGGCGACACAGGCACCGGCTGGCGCAACCGACTGCCCTTGGAGATGACATAGAGCCGCGCGCCCGCCCAATCCACGTCCCCGATGACCACGCCGAGCAGTTCGCTGGCCCTGGCCCCGCTGGACACGTAGCACAGCAGCAGCGCCCGGTCCCGGTCCCGGTCATCGTGGCGAGCAGCTCATCCCACATCACGTCAGGAATTGCCCGAGGAGTCATGTCCGCCACGCGTTGCCGCAACCGCGCCCGCTTGAACTGCTGCTTGGCCTCGATCAGGCTCCGGTGCGCCACCGCGAGCCGCCGGGCACGCGAAGACGGCACCGGATTGGCTACCGGCCCCCGTCCGAAATGCCCGTGCTAGGCGGAAAACCCATACACAGCAGTGAGGCAATGGTTGATCGTCCTTGGGGCATACCCCTCGGCCAATGCCGGCTTGCCCGTACGGAGGTTCACGGTGCCCGGCGCCGTGCCCGCTGGCCTGGTCCGCCGACGCTGTGGATTGCGCGCGGTCTTCATCCACCCGACCAACACGTCCACTTCGGAACCGGTCGCACGCTCCCAGTCGACTTCCAGCTCCCACAAGACCCGAAACCAACGCAGCAGGTCGTAGCCGTAGCTGCGGCTGGTCAACGGGCTCATATCGCTCAACGCCAGGTCGCGCAGGTAGCGGGTCACCGGCTCGACCTCGACTCCTGCTGGGTTGGTCACCACAAAAGGGGGAAGTTTCCCCGCGGCTGTCGTGACGGCACCAACACGTTCGAGGTCGACTCGTCCCTCCATGAGTCGCCTTCGCAAATCAGACATACACCAAATCCCTCCACTGTGGATTGCCGTCGCCCTTGATCAACGGCACTTGGTGCAGTCAACTGAACATCCCCACCACGTGCGCCCGCTCGACACCGTGGGCGTCGAGCACCGCCACCGCGTCCCGCGCGAGGTCGCCCATGCCGTAGTCGCCCGCCTCGGTCTTGGTCGAGCGGCCGGTGTCGCGGTGGTCGTACCGGACGACCCGGCAGCCGCCGGCGACCAGCAGCGCCACGAACTCGTCCGGCCAGCCGTGGGCCGGGGCGTTGGCCCCCATGACCAGGAGCACCGGCGCACCGCCGTCCTCTCCCAGCACCTCGCTCCACAGCTCGACCGAACCCGCCCGCACCCACTGTTCCACCACGACGCCCCCCAGATTCCGATCAAGTCCTGCAAACCTCAACCGGACGCTCCACTGTGGATCCCGATGCCGCGGGGACGTGGAGCGCGCTGTGGTGAGGTTCCTCGGGTTGCAGTCGGCCGGCTTGGTCGTGCTGCCCGCCGACTCCGTGCGGTACCCCACTTCGGTGCGGCCCACCGGCCCACCGCACTCGCCGAAGGTTGCTGCGCCTGGCCGCGCCGACCGGCGTCGGGTCGTAGGCCGGCTGGATGGGTCGTCGACGGCACGGGGTCGTCGGTGGCAAGAGGCGTGTGCGGGCGCGAGGTAGGCTTCTGCGCGCTGCTACCAGGGGGTCACGTCGTGCGGTTCGCAATTCTGGGGCCGTTGCGGGTCGAGCGCGACGGTGTCGAGGTCCCGGTCGGCGGGCCGCGACAGCGCGACCTGCTGGCACTGCTCCTGGTACGCCCGAACCGGGTGCTCACCGCCGACTGGCTGGCCGACGCCCTGTGGGACGGCCGGCCGCCGGCCAGCGCCGCGGTGACCCTCCGGACCCACGTGGCGGGCCTGCGGCGCGCCCTGGAGCCCGGTCGGGGCCACCGCGCGCCCGCCGAACTGCTGCGCGGGCACGCCGGCGGCTACGAGCTGGCCGTGCCGCCGGACGCGGTGGACGCCGTCCGCTTCACCGCCCTCGCCGACGACGCCGCAGCGGCCCTGGCCGCCGGCGACGCCCCGCTGGCCGAACACCGCTACCGCGCGGCGCTGGCCCTGTGGCGGGGTGAGGTGGCGGTCGGGCTGGCCGCCGTGCGCGCCGACGTCGCCGGGCTGGTCGAGGCGCGCCTGGTGGCGCGGGAAGGGCTCGGCACGGCGGCGGTGGCGCTCGGCAGGCACCACGAGGTCCTCCCCGACCTGCGGCGCTTCGTGACCGACCACCCCGAGCGCGAGCACGCGCGCGGCCAGTTGATGCTCGCGCTCTACCGCGCCGGCCGGCAGACCGAGGCGCTGGCGGTCTACGACGAGGGTCGGCGGGTCCTTCTCGACGAGCACGGCGTCACGCCAGGCGAGCCGTTGCGCGCCCTGCACCGACGAATCCTGGCCCAGGACGTGCCGGCGCTCGTCACCCCGCCACGCGCCGTAGTCGTGCCCGGCGCTCGGCAAGCCGTCGTGCCGCCCGCTCCGCCGCGTGACCGGCACGACGCGCCCGCCCCGCCGCCCGCCACCGCCGCTGCGCCACGCGCCGTCGAGGCGGACGGGGTGCGGGTCGTGGGCCGGGAACGCGAACTCGCGGTGCTCGACGGGGTGCTGGTGGCGGCGCGGCACGCGGGCGGGCGGGTCGTGGCGGTGGTCGGCGAAGCCGGGATCGGGAAGACCAGCCTGGCCCGGGTGGTCGGGGCGCGTGCCGCGGCGGCCGGTACCCCGGTGGTGTGGGCGCGGTGCCCGGACATCGGGCAGACGCCGCCGTTCTGGCTGTGGACGCAGGTGGTGCGGGCGTTGTCGCCGGACGGCGTGGAGCCCGCCCTGGCCGGGTTCACCGGTCCGTTCGCCGTCGACCGCGCCGACCGGGTCGACCCGAGCGCCCGCTTCCGCGCCTACGACGCCGTCGCCGCGCTGGTCCACGCGGCCGCCGCCGACGCGGGCCTGGTGCTGGTCCTGGACGACCTGCACGCCGCCGACCCGGACTCGTTGCTGTTGCTGCGCTACCTCGCACCCACCCTGCACACCTCGCGGGCGCTGGTGGTCGCGACGCTGCGCCCTTACGAGCACGACCCGGACGTGGTCGCCGCGCTGGCCGACGTGGCCCGCTCCCCCGGCCACCGCCGCGTGCACCCCGCCGGGCTCGACGCGGACGCGGTGGCCGACCTGGTGCGCGGCCACACCGGCAGCACTCCGTCGGCCGCCGCCGTGGACCGGCTGGTCACCCGCACCGGCGGCAACCCGTTCTTCCTCACCGAGCTGCTGACCTCGCCGGAGGACCCGCCGCCGAGCATCCGCGACACCGTCCGCCGCCGGCTGCACGCCCTGGACGACGCCACCCGCGACTGCCTCGACCTGCTCAGCGTCGCGGGCCGGGACCTCGACGTGGCCGCCGTCGGCACGCCCTCGCCCGCCGCCGACCACCTGGTCACCGAGACCGCGCCGGGCGTCGTCGGGTTCCGGCACCCGCTGTTCGCCGAGGCGACCTACGCGGACCTGTCCCCCACCCGGCGCGCCGCCCTGCACGCCCGGCTGGCCGACACCGCAGGCGGCCTGCTCACCCCGGCGGAGCTCGCGCACCACTACGGCCGGGCACGCGACCGCGCCGCCGAACACCTGCGCTGGACGTTGGAAGCCGCCGAGGACGCCACCCGCCGGCTCGCGTTCGAGGACGCGCTGACCCACCTGGACCGGGCGGCGGGCCTGCTCACCGACCCGGCCGGGAAGCTGGCGGCGCACCTGCGCCGGGTGGCCCTGCTCCAGATCACCGTCGGCGTCGGCAGCGACGCGGTCGCCGAGGCCGCCGCGCCCGCCCACCACCTGCTGGCCAGGCTGGGCGGGGCCCGGCCGGCCGACCTGGCCGCCACCCTGTGGACGCTCGGCGAACTGGCCTGCAACCGCGCCGACTTCCCGCTCGCCGCGGACCTCGCGACCCGGCTGCTCGCCATGGACGGCGACGCGCTCACCAGGACCGCCGCCCACTACCTGCTCGGCGTCACCGCCTACTTCGCCGGCCGCCTCGCCGACGCCGAGGACCACCTCACCACCGCGCTGGACCACCTCGACGAGCGGCTGCTGCGCGGGCAGACCGGCCGCCGGCCGACGCTGGCCGTCCACGAGTTCCGCGCCCTCGTGCGCTCGCTGCGCGGCCTCGACGCCCAACCGGACCTGGCCGCGGCCCGTGCCCTGGCCGAACGGACCGACGACCCGTACGGCCGGGCCAACGCCGAACTGTTCGCCGGGTGGGCGGCGTTGCAGGAGCACGACGTGGCGGCGGCCGAGCGGGCGGCGCGGGAGTGCCGGGGCATCGGCGTGCGGGGGCACATGGCGCACTTCGTCACGACCGGCGACTTCTTCGCCGAGTGGGCGGCGCTGCGCCGGGGTGACGCGGCCGGGCCGGCGGCCGTGCGCGCCGCCGCCGACGGCATCTACCGGCTGGGCCTGCGCGCGACCCGCACGATCACGGTCGCCGCCCTCGCCGACGCCCACCTGGTCGCCGGTCACGTCGAGCAGGCCGCCGCGCTCGCCGACGAGGGCCTGACCAACGCGCGGGCGCTCGGCGAGCACGTCCTGACCGCCGAACTGCACCGCGTGCGCGGCCTGGCCACGGGCGACGCCCACGACCTCGACACCGGCCGTGCGATCGCACGGGCGCAGGGCGCACACCTGCTGGCGGCCCGCTTCGACTAGTCCGAGTGCGGTCGGTGTTCGGTGCGGACGGGCGCGGCCCGGCGGGTTCGACCGCCGGGCCGCGCACTGCTGTTATCCGCACATGGTCGACACACCGGCACCTGCGGCCCCGTTGCGCAGGTAAGCGGCCGGGAGGTAGCCCTGGTTCCGCCCGTCCCCCAACTGCTTGATCCAGAGGGTGTTGCCGTTGATGCTCTCGCCCCGCACGTAGCAGTAGGCGTCGTAGCCGTGGCCGGCGGTGACCTTGTCCTTCCACTTGGCTCCGTTGCGGGTGGCCCGGTCGAGGACGTCGGCGTGCGTCGCCGCCGTGACGCGGAACGGTGCCGCCAAGTGCGCGCCGGAGGTGGCGGACCCGGTCGGCTCCCCCGCTGCGGCGTCCGCCTCCGGCGCTCCGACGGCGAGTGCGCTCAGCAGGGCCGCTCCGACCAGCGTGCCGATCCGGCGAGGGCGGTTGGCAGTCGTGTTCTTCGGCATGTCCGATACCCCGTTCAGGTGTGTCGATGATGCGAGGAGGTCTCGCAGCCACCAGCACACCCCACCCCTGACCTGCTACGTCATCCATCTGGACGGTTCTGGACGTCCGTGGACTTCCCTGAGCGCCGACAGCCGGTCCGTGTCACGATCATCACCCACGGTGACCGAGAGGGTGGATGGTGGACGACGCGGACCCGACCAGAATCCACGCCCTGGACGACCTGAAGGCGGAGTTCGACCTGCTGCGCCGGGTCGAGGGCCGCCGGCTGGGCAAGCACCGCCTGTCCTTGCAGGACCTCGTGAAGCGGGTGAAGGAGCAGCGTGACGGGCGCGAGGTGCCGCGCAGCACGTTGGACAACTACCTCACCGGCCGCACGCTCGCTCCGCACGACGTCTACGCCGACATCCTGCGGGCGCTCGGGATCGACACCGGGGCGCAGGGGCCGTGGGCGGACGCCTGGGACCGGATCGACGACTGCCGGCGGCAGCCACCCGCCGACGTGCCGGCGCGGGACACGCCCCCGGACGTACCACCGGCCCCGGGCCGATCGCGTCGGAAGCGGGTGCTGATCGGGGTGCTCGCGGGAGCGGCCGTGCTCGCGCTGGTGGTCGCGGTGGCGCGGTTCCCCCGGGACGAACCGACGACGGTCGGTGGCCCCACGGGCGTGTCGACCATGTCGGTCAACGGCCTGGTGGCCGGGCCGGGCGACGGGGCGGACGCGCTGTGCCCCGGCCCGCAGAAGATCTGCCTGTGGGCGGCGGACCCCGGCGACCCGGCGGGCAGGTACGGACCGGTTCCGCCGTCCTGGTCGTTGACCGATTCCCGGATCCCGCCCGCCGACGCCCTGGCCGGGTTCAACAACAGCAACCAGAACCAGAAGGTCTGGTCGGATGTCGACTCCCGGGGCCAGTGCGCCGGTTCGCACCGGGTGTGGTTCGCCAACGAGCGCTTCACGAACCACCGGTGGCCGATCCGCTGCGTCAACCACTCCTGAGGCGAACCCGGTGTTCCACTAGCGCCTCCACACGTTCTCCACAGCCCTCCGTTGCGATAGGTCGCGAACAGCACAACGGAGGGGGTACTTCCATGTATGACGCCATCGTCGTCGGGTGCGGGCCGGTCGGGGCGCTCACCGCGAACCTGCTGGGCGCGCGCGGCGTGCGCACCCTGGTCGTGGAGCGGAGCACCGGACCGCACGGCCAGCCGCGCGCGTTCTCGTGCGACGACGAGGCCCTGCGGATCTACCAGCAGGCCGGCCTGCGCCGGGAGGTCGAGCGCGACACCCACCCGCCCCGCCGGGCCGAGTACGTCAACGCCCGGGGCCGGGTGTTCGCCGAGATCGCGCTGGACGAGATCGATTTCGGCCTCGGCGCGCGCCCGCTGCACTTCTTCGACCAGCCGACGCTCGAAGCGGCGCTGCGCCGGGGACTGGACCGGTTCCCGCACGTCACCCTGCGCACCGGCACCGGACTCACCGGCCTGACCCGGCATGAGGACCACGTGACCGTCACCCTCGACGGCGGCGAGGAGGTCGACGCGCGGTACGTGCTCGGCGCGGACGGGGCGCGCAGCGCCACCCGTGCGGCCGCCGGGATCACGCTCGCCGGCACCTCGCACCCCGAACCGTGGCTCGCGGTCTCCGGCGTGGTCGAACCGGGCGCGACCCGCGTCGGCACCACCCGGTTCGTGTGCGACTGGCGGCGTCCGGCGTTCGTGTCGCCGGGTGCGCTCGGCACGCACCGGATGGAGTTCATGCTGCTCGACGGCGAAGACCCGGAAGCGATGACCGACCCGGCGACCGTCCGCCGCCTGATCACGCCGTACGTGGACCCGGACCGGTTCACCACCACCCGTGCCGTCGTCTACACCTTCCACCACCTGATCGCCGACCGCTGGCGGGACGGCCGGGTGCTCCTGCTCGGCGACGCGGCGCACCAGATGCCGCCGTTCCTGGGCCAGGGCCTGTGCAGCGGGCTGCGCGACGCGGCGAACCTGACCTGGCGGCTGGCACAGGTGCTGCGCGGCGACGCCGACGAGGCGCTGCTCGACGGCTACGAGGCCGAGCGCCGCCCGCACACCGAGGAAATGGCGCTGACCAGCGTGCGCCTGGGCCGGGTGTTCCTGGTCCGCAACCGGTTCGGGGCCGCCGTCCGGGACGCCGTGCTGCGCGCGGTGCAGACCGTGCCGCGGGTGCGCCGCGCGATCCGGCACTTCGAGTTCAAGCCCCGTCCCGCGCTGCCGGGCCGGCGTGGTCCGGTCGGCTCGATGTTCCCCCAGCCCGACGTCGCCGTCGGCGGCACGCGGGTGCCGCTGGACGACGTGCTGGGCGCGGAGTTCGCGGTGGTCGGTCCCGGGGTGGACACGGCGACGGCGATCGGCTGGCGCGGCCCGGTGGCCCGTTTCGTGCGGGTCGTGCCGCCCGGCACGGAGGCTCCCGCCGACATCACCACGGTCGAGGACGTGGACGGCGCGCTCACCGCCTGGTTCGCCGAGCACGGCACGGACGTCGTGGTGCTGCGCCCGGACCGGTTCGTGCACGCCACCGAGGTCGGCAGCCGGCCGCTCGCGCTGAGCCGCTGACCGGTTCCGCCGACCGGTCCCACTCACCGCCGGTTCCGCTCGCCGGGCCGGGGTGCCCGCGAGCGCGGGGGTTAGGCTCCGGGGCGTGGACAGAGACTCGCTCGCCGCCCTGTTCGAGGAGGCCATCGCCCGCGCGTCCGCCGGCGAGCACGACGCCGTCGTCACGTGGACGGCGGCCGACGGCCACTGGGTGCAGATCTCCTGGCACGTGATCAACCTCGCCTACCCGCACCGGCGCTCGCCCGACGCGGTGCTGGCCGGTGTCACGCGGCCGGAGTACGTGGAGCTGCGGGAGTGGGCGGCGGACTCGCACGTGACGTTCGACCACGGCGCGCACGACCCGGCCGCACTCGCCGACTTCGTGCTGGCCTGCGGCGAACGCCTCTGGCGGCCCGCCGCCTGACCGGCCCGGAACCCCCGCCACGTCGGACGATCACCGGCACGACCCCGCCTCGGAGCGGCGGAGGTGGTGCGGTCAGCGGGCTTCGCGCAGGTAGGTCAGGACGGCCCCGACCCGACGGTGGGTCTGCGGGGCGACGGCGAGGTCGAGCTTCCCGAACACGTTGCCGATGTGCTTGGCGACGGCGGCCTCCCCAACCGACAGGCTCGACGCGATGGCACTGTTGCTGTGCCCCTGCGCCATCAGGTCCGGCCGCCACCGGCGCAGCTCCAGCGCCGCGCGGAGCCCTTCGTCGCCGTGGTCCGGGGGCATCCGGACGTCGGCCCACCAGGTCGACCGCGATCCGCAGTCCCGTCACGCTGTTCGCCGTCGCCAACACGGTCGGCATGTCGTTCGGGCTGCGTTCGGCCGAGTTCGCGCAACTGCGGTTGGTCGGTGTGAGCCGGCGACAGGTGCTGCGCGCGACCGGGTTGGACATCCCGCTCGCCCTGCCGTGGGGCGCGCTGGCGGCGGTCGTCGTCGGCTGCGTCGCCGTGCTGCTGACGACCTCCGTCCTGGCCTCGGCGGTGGTGGTGCGCGGCGTCGAACCCCCGTGAGCCACCGCATGGCCCGCACACCCCCGTTCGCCGCCGGACCGGGTGGCTCGTGGGGCACCTCGTGCTCCGCGGAACCCGCGTTGCGGAATTGCCGTCGAGCCACGGTTGCCCGTTCGGCCGGCCGAACGGGCAGCGGATCATGCACTCGAGATCGGCCGTCCGGACGGTTCGTCAGCCTCCACGCCCCCTATACCTGGGGTATCAGCGAACGCGCCGACGAACGCAGGGCCACACCATGCGAGATCACGACGCCCACTCGGCCGGCGACCGCATGCACCGCGAACGCGGCGCACGGCGCTCCCCCACCGGATTGCTGGCGCTGCAAAGCCTGGCGGGCAACGCGGCCGTCACCGCCGCGTTGCAACGCTGCGGTCCCGTGCGGTGCGACTGCAACAAGGACGAGAAGGACGCCGCTGTCGTCCAACGCGACACCAAAGCCAAGCCGCGCAAGGTGGCCGGACAGGACGCGCCGCCGTTGGCACAGCGCGGACCGATGGTCACCCGGATCGAGGTGCACCTCGGGACGCAACAACTTGTCGCGCACCTCAACGACGGCAAGTCCCGCAGCCGGCAGGTCTCCACCGGCAAAGGTGTGTGTGGCACCAAGGCCAACCCGTGCGCCGAACCCGAGCTCGACAGCCACGACCAGTGCACCCCGCCGGGCGACTTCCACGTGCAGAGCCGTCGCGGCGGCAACTGGCACGGCTCCGACGGTCGGCTGACGCCCGACCACGCGATGGGCTACTACCTGGGGTTCCACGACCAGCGCGGCATCGGCATCCACAACACCCAGACCGCCGACGGCACGCCGCGTTCGCACGGGTGCGTCCGCCTCGGTCACGACAACTCACCGACCGGTTTCGCCGCCTGGCTCAACACCCACACCCCGGTCGGCACGCCCGTCGTGGTCGACGGGGTCGCCGCCGCCGCCCCCTATTCCTGCCCTGCCGCCAAGAGGCCGAAGAAGGGGTAACCCCGCACAGCGGCACCCTCAGCCGTCGGCCGCGCGACGGCGCTGGGCCCGGTGCACGAGCGTGTCCACGATCCGTTGCCACGCCGGTGAGTCCTCGGAGATCCGGGACACGACCAGCTTCCGGCTCTCCGGCCGGTCGCCGGCGCGTTCGTGCCGGACCTCCCACGCGTCCAGCGCGTCGATGAGCCGGTCCAGCCGGGGGTCGTGCGGATCCCAGTCGACGGCCTCGTCACAGGCGAGGTAGAGCCGCGTCGTCTCGGGGTCGTCCAGGGCGGCGTTCTTGTCCCGCACCCGTTGCGGCAGGGCGCGCGGGTCCAGTGCCTGCAACAGGATCCACGAGTCGCGTTCCAGCAGCACCCGTCGCTCGCTGATCCCCAGGCCGCGCATCCGGTCCAGGACGGCGACCACCTCGGCGGGCAGCACCAGGCTCTCGCCGCCGTCCAGCCGGGCGATCCGGCGGCGGTACTCGGTGAGCTGGTCGATCTTGCGCCGCAGTTCGAGGTCGATGTCGGTGATGGCGGCGGCGAACTCGGCGGGCCGCGCGTGCAGCAGCGCGTCGATGCGGGCCAGCGGAACTCCGGCGTCGGCGAGGGTCCTGATCCGGATGAGGTCCACGGCCGCCTGCGCGCTGTAGCGGCGGTAGCCGGAGTCGTCGCGCTCGGGCTCGGGCAGCAGGCCGACGTGGTGGTAGTGGCGGACGGCGCGCACGGTCACGCCGGCGGTCGCCGCGAGCTGGCCGATCGTGAGCACCGTCCTCCTCTTCTCGCGGGATTCGTTGTCGATCCTACGAGCGGACCACCCGGTCGATGACGTCGCGGATCGCCTGGACCACGGCGTCGGGGCGGTCGAAGCAGAGCCGGTGGTGCAGGGTGTCGGTCAGGATCCGGTGTTCCCCGTGCGAGACCGAGCCCACCAGCGCCGCGTCCATCCGGGACTTGCCGTCGTTGATCTCCGGCGAGGTCAGCGCCTGCGCCGCGGGGTCGACGCCGACCGCGGTGAGGGCGATCACCGGGACGTCGGGGAGGCCCGGCCCGGCGCGCAGTTCGTCGGCGAGCGCGACCAACGTGCCGCGCTCGGCCAGGCCGGCGCGCATCCACTCGTCGCTCGACTTGGCGTCGACCAACGGTTGCCGCACGTGCTCCGGGTAGTCCGCGAGCAGTTCGACGAGCATCTGCCGCAGCACCGGGCGCAGCTGTTCGAGCTGGTCCGGACCGGGCCCCATCCGCTCGAACGCGGCGAGGTGCAGCGCGGGCGGCAGGAACTCGTCCCAGTCGCGGTGCAGGGCGTCCAACCAGACCAGCCCCGCCACGTCCTGCGGGTACAGCTGCGCGAACCGGTGCGCGTAGAGGCCGCCGAGCGAGTGCGCCGCGAGAACGTACGGCGCGGCAACGCCTTGGGCGCGCAGCAGTTCACGCACTTCCGTGGCGACTGCGGCGGCGCTGCGCGGCAACAAGAGCCGGTCGCTGTAACCGGTGCCGCCACGGTCGTACAGCACAGCGGTGGTGAACCGCGCAACGTCCTGGTGGACACCGAAGTAGTCCAGACCGACCGCGCCGGCACCCGGCAGGAACACGACGGCCGGCCCGCCGCTGCCCGCCCGGTGCACGAAAACGCGGCGTCCGTCGATCTCCGCGAACCCGCCGACCGGCGGGGCGAGCCGATCCGCGGCAGTGATGTCATCCGTCATGCGCCCCAGGCTCCAACCCTGACGCAGGGTCAAGGTCAACCCGGTCAGCGCGACGGCCGGCCCTCCCGAGCGGCCCGGCGACGGTCCTCGTAGGCCGATCTTGCCTGGTCGAAGGCCCCGGCACCCCAGCCCTGGCGCAGGTCGAGCAGCAGCGGTTCGACCATCGCCCGCCCGGCTTCCCGACCGACGAGGTCCCCCAGCGTGACCCACGCCACGGCCAGCGACCCGTAGGCACCCACCCGGTCCCCCGCCGTCTCGGCCAGCCGGGCCTGGGCCGCCGCAGCGGCCAGGTACGGCACCGCCGAGCCCGCCCGCAACGCCTCCGCACGGGCCGAAGCGGCCGCCGCCCCCGCCCGCACGTCGTCACCCCGCCGCAGGGCGATGGCCATCGCGACGAGGTGCCCCTCCGCCAGGGCGGCGGCGTCGTCCCGGGCACGGGCGGCGGCGAGGCACTGCTCCACGACGAACGTGGCGCGCGCCGGATCACCGGCCGCCAGCAGGGCACCGCCCAGCTCCAACCGCACCCGGACGGCCTCGCCGGCGTGACCGGTGCCCTCCAACGCCCCGGCGGCCTCCTCACCGGCCCGCACGGCGGCCGTGAACCGCCCGGCCGCGGCCTCCAGGTTCGCGAGCTTGACGAGGATGCGGGCCCGCCCGACCGGATCCGCCGAGGGCAGCGCCCGGTAGAGCCACGCCGCGGCGGTGTCCGGGTCGCCCGACGAACGCGCCACTTCGGACAGTTCCACGGCCGCGGCACGTCTGGTACCCACGTCGGCCGTCGTGTCCCAGGCCGTGCGGGCCGCCGTCGCCGCGTCGTCGGCCCGGTCGGCGAGCCGGAACAGCACCGCCGCCTGGGACAGCAGCACCGCACGACCGCGCGGGTCCGTCGAGCCGTGCACGTCGGCGGCCTCGACCAGGCGCTCGGCCGCCGTCGACGGGTCACCCGCCTCCAGCGCCTGGTTCGCCAGCCGCACCAACCCGGCGGCGACGGGCGGGGTCGCGCTCATCCCTGGCTCTTCTCGGCCACGTCGTAGCCCTGCGCGCGCAGCTTCTCCATGGTCTCCGCGATCGCGGCGCGGCGCGCCCCTTGGTGCTCCTGCGCCCAGCCCTGCATCTTCTCGGCCAAGGTCTGCACCTTCTCCTGCTTGATCCGCGCCGCCTGGGTGAGTTCCTGCTTCTCACCGGCCGCCGCCTGGCCTGCCGCGGTCGCGCCCGTGAGCGCGGTCTCGTTGGCCTGCTGGAGCCGGCCCGCGCCGTCCTGCGCGGTCTTCACGTCGGCAGCGGACTGCTGGGACTTCTGGTTCGTCGCCGCGATCCGGTCCTTCTCCCCGGAGATCTGCGCCTGCTTGGCGGGCTGCTCCTTGCCGAGCTGCCCCATCTTCGTGTCCATGCCGGTGAGGGCGCCGAGCAGCTTGGTCGAGTCGGTGTGCAACGTCGTCATCGCGCGACCGGGCGGCCCGGGGATCATCGAGGCGTAGTGCGAGAACCGCTCGAAGGCGGCGAGCGGCCCGGTCAGCGCGACGATGCCGGCGGCGCGACTGGCGTAGTTGCCCACCGTGGACGAGGCGTGCTCCTGCTCGGCCTTCTTCCGGGCGTTCGCCTCGTCCTTGTGGGCAATGGCCCGCTGGTGGGCGGTGACGGCGGAGGTGCCGCCGGTCGCGTCCTTGACCGCG
The DNA here is from genome assembly GCF_000328705.1 of Saccharothrix espanaensis DSM 44229. Lineage (NCBI taxonomy): Bacteria > Bacillati > Actinomycetota > Actinomycetes > Pseudonocardiales > Pseudonocardiaceae > Saccharothrix > Saccharothrix espanaensis. The sequence goes on from NC_019673.1 coordinate 5,479,182, forward strand.
GCGTCGAACGGTGCCCGGTTCGCCTCGTGAACCGCTTGCTGCTGCGCCATCTTCCGCTGGGCGAGCTCCGCGCGCGCCCGCTCGCCGAGGATGTTGACGATCTCCCCCCGCAGCGCGGCCACGTCGGCGGGCGTGCCGGGCGGGTCCCGGTACGCCGGATTGACCCGTTCCACGATCGCCCCGGCACCGGCCGGGATCTGGTTGTCGGCCGTGAACTGCGCGGCGAACGCGGCCTCGCGCAGCTCGTGGCCCGAAGGCGCGCGACCGGCCGCGGCCCCGCCCGCCGCTCCCGGGATCCCGGTGGCGGCCCCGCCCGGCACCGCGCCCCGGCTCGGTGCGGGCCGGGCGCCTCCGGCCGGCCCGGGTGGGACGGGCGCCCCGGACCCGGCGGCCTTCGCGTCGCGCCAGAGGGCCTTGTCGCCGGGTTGGACGGAGTCCCCCGACCCCCGCGCGTACCTCCGCTGGAACTTGGTGAACTCCCCCATCGTGCCGAACGACCTGGTCTCGCTCGCGCCGCCGGCCCCGTACGGTCCGGTGACCTGGAGGGTCCCCGTCGCCGGGTCGAAGGCGAAGGTCACGGTGTGCTCGCCGGACGCGACGACGATCCGCTCCTGGCGCGCGCCCTTCGTGGTGATCACGTCGAAGAGGAGACCCCGGATGTCGCCCGTGCTCGGGATGACGTCGCCCCTGGCCGCCTTGCCGCCCGGCACCACGGGGGCCTCGAACGTCCCCTTCGGCGCGGCGGCGTCGGCCCGGCCCGGGTGGTGGTGCGCGACGCCTTCCCACGGTCCCCCGCGCGCCGGCGGGGAGACCTCGCCGGGCTTGCCCTTGGTCACCGCCCACACGCGCGACTTCGGGTTGTACCAGACCCCGAACTCGTACTGCGGGTTCGCCCGCACGGCACCTTCGAACACGGCGTTGGCCTCGGTCGTCCGGCGGGTCTTGAAGTGCTTGCCGTGCTTGGCGAGCGGCTCCACCGCGGGGTGCGGCGGCGCGGCCGGGTTGAACTTGCGACCCCCGCCGCCCGAGCCGCCCCTGCGGCCGCCGGCCGGTGCCTCCCGCGTCCCGGTCGGCCCGGCTTCGACGGGAACCGGCTCCGGCGTCGCCCGCCCCTCACCCGCGACCGGCGCGGGCTCCTCGCCCTTCCCGGTGCCCGGCATGATCCACTCCGCCAGGCGCGGCCCCCAGACGTCGGCCATCGCCTTGTGGCTGTCCTGCAGGTGCGGTGGGAGCGCCCGCTGCTCGGCCACCGCGCCGGTCAGCCGACCCCACGCGCTCGTCTCGGTCGGCTTGCCCTCGACGGCGGGCACCTCGGTGGCGGGCGGGTGCGGCTCCGGCGGGTGGCTGCCCGGCGGCTCGGCGGCCCCGGCCTTCTTGCCGGCACCGGCGGGCTTGGCCCCGACGTTGGCCAGCGCGCCGCCCGCGAACCCGCCGAGCATGCCGGCCATCTTCCCCGCCGACGTGGACAGGTCGCCGCCCTCGTGCTCGACCTCGCGCGGGTCGGCCTCGCTGGTGAACGTGTGCAGCGCCCGGAACGCCAGCACGCACGGTTGCAGCACGAGGTTGTTGATCGCGTCGACCACCATGGTGGCGGCCTGGATGCCGAGCGCGATGGCCGACAGCGTCGCCGCCAGCGGGGAGGCCACCCCGGCGGTGAGCACGGTGATGATCCACATCGCGGCGGCGACGACCCCGATCACGCCCGAGATGACGTTGAGGACGTTGGTGACGACGTCGATGATCTCGGAGACGGCGGCGATGCTGTTCGCCATCCGCTCGTAGTCGTCGGCCCCCTCGCCGAACTTGCCGATGGTCGCCGCGGTGTCGCCCCAGTCCCGGGTCGCGAGACCGTAGGCGGCGACCGCGCCGCCGATCGCGGCACCGACACCGGGGATCGGCACGAACTTGGCCGCCATCCGGGCCCCGACGCCGACGGCGAGCCCCATCGCCGCGCCCTGCGCGAACCCGGCCAGCGCCCCGCCCCCGGCGGCCTCGGCGATGAAGTCGGCCCGCTCCCCGGAGAACGCCTCGCCCACCCGGCCCGTCGCGCCCTTCCAGCGCTCGTGCTCGGCCAACTCCTCGTCCACCAGCGCGAGGTCGCCGGTGCCGAGACCGGCCGCCCCCGAAGCCGCCCCCGAAGCCACCGCCGGACCACCGGCCACCGGCCCGGCCCCCGTCCTCCCGGCCGACCCGGCCGCCTGCCCGGCCAGCGCGGGTCCCGCCCCAGCGGCCTGCCCGGCCGGACCGCGCCCCTGCGCCGAAACAGCCCCGCTCGCCGTCCGAGCCGCCCCCTCGGCCGGTGCCGGAGCACCCGGCTTCGCGCTCTCGGACGCCTGCCTCGGCACACCGGCCCCACCCCGGACCGGTCCCCGCCCGGCCGCCGCCAACGCCCCACCGCCCTGCCCACCCGCTCCACCCGCCGGCGCGGCGCTCCCGCCGTCCCCACCACTCCCGGCGGCCTTCTGCTGCTCGGCTTCGGCGGCACTGGCCTCGCCGGCGGCGGCGATCTCGCGCGCCGCGTCGGCCGCCTGCCGGGTGGCCCCGACGTCGACGGTCATCGTGGCCGGGTCCGGCATGCGCTGGACGGGACGGGCGGCCGTCCGGCCCAGGAGCGCCGACACCCCGCGGTTGCCCGCCGATCGCTGTAACGCCGCGAGGGTCCCGGGGTTGAGGTTGCCGGCCGTCTCCATCCGCGCGCCGACGCGGGCGAGCGCCTCCGGCACCGGCGCGCGACCGCTGTTCCGCGGCGTGGCGCGCTCGTCGGGCCCGGCCGGGGTCTTGGCCCCGTGGTCCGGGCCCATCAGGAGCCTGCGCGGGCTCGGGTCGGGCCATCCACCCGTCGACCGTCCACGGTCGGTCGCGGCACCGGAAGGTCGGCGCACCCGACCTGCCGGGCGGACTTTCGTGCCCGTTCGGGCAGCGCCGGTTCCCGTAGACTGACGGACTGATGTGGTCACGTGACAGCGGTTTCCGGGAGTTCGACGCCCGCGTCGAGGCGGCGGGCGACGACGCCGCCGCCCTGGGTGCCGCGCTGCTCGATCGCGGGCTGGTGCGGCTCGCCGCCGGCGCGTTCGAGGACGCGCAGTCCGATCAGGACGCCGCCGGCGACGTCCTCCACGAGGCGGGCCACCGGGAGGCCGCCGCGCTCGCGGCGAGCGTGGCCTCGCTGACCGCGCGGCTGCACGGCGACCTCGACGGCGCCGTGGCCCGTGCGCTGTTCGCGAGGGGCTGGGCACCGCCGGAGACGATGGCGAGCGTCGCGGGCCAGATCGCCGTCGCCGAGTCCGCGATGGACGCGGGCGACCTCGGACCCGGGATGTGGGCCTACGTCCAGGCGACGAACGTGTTCGGGGACGCGGGGTTGGGCGAGGACACCCGTGACGCGCTGGCCGCGTACTCGGACTGGCTCAACGAAGCCGACAACGCCGACCACCGCCCCCCGACCCCGGACCTCACCGGCCGACAGGCGGCCCCGCACCTCGTGGACGCGGTAGGACGCGCTGTCCTGGGCCAGATCCCGGTGGACCGGCTCGACACCGAGAACACCACCGAGAACACCACCGCGAGCGCCACTGAGGACCCGCTGGGCCACGCGGCCGTCGCCGCGACCCGGGCCGTTCTCCACTTCCGCCTCGACCACGGCCGACAGGCCGCGGAAGCGATCGTCGACGCCCACCTCCTGGGCGCGACGGTCCCCCCGACCTGACCCCCCCTCACCCGGCGACGAGCAGGACGACCCCCGCACCGAACAGCACGAGCCCGGCGACGCCGCACAGCACCCACCCCACCGCGACGCGGCCACCGTGCCGCCCGGTGGTCCTCCGCCGGATCAGCGGCGCGGCGACACCGGCCGCACCCACCGCCAGCACGACGATGCCCGAGACCATGAGGGCACCGGCCGGCAACGAGCCGCGCAGCAGCCACACCCCCACCGCGAGCGCCGTCAGCCAGCCGAAGTGGCCGATCCACACGGCCGCCCTCGCGCGTCGAGCGCCACCCGCCGCACCGCGGCTCTCCCCGGTCGATTCGGACACGCCTCCATTCTTGCCCCTGAGGGCAACCGGAACTGCCTCTCCCGGTGTCTGTCGGCCCCTTCCGGGGGGCCGGAGGGCCGACCACGATCGAGCGATGTCGATGATGGCCGCGCCGGAGCCGGTGCTCGAACCCGCCGCCGTGCTGTCCGGGTTCCACGAGACGTTCCGCCGCATGGGGCTGAACACCGAGCTGACGATCCAGCTGGCCGCCCAGGTCTTCGCGCTGGTCGAGGTGCTGATCGCGCGCGGCGTCATCGGCTTGGACGAGCTCACCCGCCGCCAACGCGCGTTGGAGGAGCGGCTGCGGGCCGACAGCGACGCCGACAACGTCGTGCAACTGGCCGACGAGTCCGACAAGTACGCGCTGGACACCGAACGGGTGGAGATCGACTGTGCCGACCGACTCCCCCTGTGCCACGCGGCGTGCTGCCGCCTCCGCTTCGCCCTGAGCCGCCAGGACGTGGAAGAGGGCACCGTCCAATGGGAGATAGCCCGCCCCTACCTCAACCGCCGCCGTGAAGACGGCTACTGCGTCCACAGCGCCCCGGACACCCGAAGCTGCCAGGTGTACGACCAACGCCCCGGCGTCTGCCGCCGTTACGACTGCCGCAACGACTCCCGCATCTGGCTCGACTTCCCCAACCGGATCCCCAACCCAGACCTGGCCACCCTCACCCCGTGACACCTCCACCGGGCGACCGAACCAGCTCGGTCGGCCAGACGGAACCGCCGAGGTAGCCGCTCCTGGCGGCAACACCCGCCGCAGGTCGTGGGCCGGTGCGGAAGCGTCATGGTCCCGATCGGGCACCTTCAGCACCAAATCCGAACCCTCGCGGTCCAGTGAGTGGTGCAGGCGCCGAACCTCGATCACGCACTACTGCGGGCTCACCAGATCTCCGACGGCCAGCGCCGGCAGGTCGGGGTTCTAGCGGTTCTCGTCCTTGGGCAACTCGACTGGGATCAGCCCCATCGGCGGCGACAGGACGTCGGGCGGCGAGTAGAAGCCCGGTGTGGACTGCCACGTCGTGATCCGCCGGACGACGACGATCAGGTTGACCGCCGCGGCCACGCACAGCACCGAGGCCGCGGTGGTGAGCTGGGCGGCGTTCTCCAGGTCGAATCGAGGGCTGTCCGGATCGGCGTAGGGGCGGCTGTAGCGGTCGAGGACCAAGAAGATCAGCCACGGTCCCCACCACCAGTTGACGATCGAGGTCGTCCTGGCCGACACCTGGTCAGGCGCGCAGGCCCGCCACACGTCGAGGACGAAGCGGCGCGGCACCCAGAAGTTGACCACCGGCAGCCAACCCCAGATCGCCGCACCCCGGTTCCACCGGTGTTCGAACCGCGGGTTGGCGAGGGCGGCGTTGGTGCGCACCCGCCACAACCACACGATCGTCACGACCGCGGCCGAGAGGAAGACCAGCGCACCGATGAACGCCATCGGCACCCCGGCGGTCGCGACGGCCAGCAACGCGGTGTCGGTCACCTCGTCGGCGAGGTAGTCCTCGTAGGTGCTCTTGAAGTACCAGAGCCAGCCCGCGGTGATGACGTTGGCCAGCGTGTACAGCCCCACCAGGATCGACAGCGCGGTGCCCAGACCGCGAACCGGAGAAAACACGGATCCCCCCACTCACTCGCGCCCCGCCACCCGGGGTCGCCACCGTGCCGACCGTCCCCCGGGCAGCCGACGGGACCACCCTCCCACCGGCACGACGTCCGCACAGCGCAAATCTGCGACCATCGCATCCACCGGCCCCGCCCAACCGGCCGTCCGGCGTTCCCGGTTCCAAGACCAAGACGACCGCAAGAGCGTCCAACTCTTCGTCGAGCGCATGCCGGCGGCCCCACAGCCTCGACCGTTCGTCGCACCCCGAGAGCACGTCACCCGAAAACCAAAGTCGCACGACCGGTAGCCGAAGGCGCCATGTCGACCGGATTCCCACCGGCTACGGTTCGGGTCGTCGCTGTGGAAAAGGATTTCAGGAGGTCGTCGTCGTGTCCGGTGGTCGGCTGTGACGGGCGTGCAGGGTGACGAGGCGCTCGCGGAGAAACTGGTCGAACGCATGGGTGCCCAACACCCGGTGTTCGCCGTCGCCGCGCTCTCGCCCCGGCGAACGACGGTGGCGAGCGTGGGCGCGTCCCTCGACGCGGATTTCGAGATCGGCTCGGTCTCCAAGGGGATCACCGGCCTGCTGTACGCCGACGCGCTCGAACGCGGCCACATCGGCCCGACGACCACGCTCGGCGACCTGCTGCCGCTCGGCACCGGCCCGGCGGCCCGGGTGACGCTGTCCTCGATCAGCACCCACCGCTCGGGGCTGCCGAGCCTGCCCTCGTCGGCCGGGGTCCTGCGGCGGACGCTCGCGCTGTGGCTGAAGGGCGCCAACCCGTACGGCGACACGCTCGACCAGTTGATCGCCCAGGCGCAGGGCGTGCGGCTCAAGGGCACCCGCCCCCGGTACTCCAACTTCGGGTTCGAACTCCTCGGCCACGCCCTCGCGGCCGCCGCGAGCACGACGTTCGGGGACCTGCTGCGCGACCGGGTCGCCACCCCGCTGGGCCTCGACACCTTCTACGCACCGGCGACACCGGACGAGCTGCGGCCCGGCGCGCTGACCGGCAGGTCCAAGTCGGGTCGGGGCCGCGAGCCGTGGACCGGTGAGGCGCTCGCACCGGCCGGCGGGATCCGCTCGACCATCCAGGACATGGCCCGCCTCACCGCCGCGCTGCTCGACGGCTCCGCGCCGGGCGTCGGCGCGCTGGACCCGGTCGCCGACTACACCGGGCGGGTGGTGCGCATCGGCGCCGCGTGGATCACCCTCGACCGCAACCGCCGCCTGATCACCTGGCACAACGGCGGCACCGGCGGCTTCCGCACCTGGCTCGGCCTCGACCGCGCCGCGGGCACCGCCGTCGTCCTGCTGTCCGCGACCGCCGTTTCGGTGGACCAGCACGGTTTCACGCTGCTCGCCCAGCTCACCGAGGACGAAGGCACGTCGTGAGGCACCACCGCCGGCCGCGCGACCTCCGCCGGGCTCAGCCCTGGAACAGGGCGGCGAGCCGGGGCAGCCGGCGCGCGTTCTCCGCCTCGTCCTCGGCGTCCCAGTTCTCGCCCGCCGGGTCCTGCGGCGGCACCCGGCCGACCAGGTGCCGGTCCACCAGGTCGTCGAACGTCCCGGTCTCCCCCGCCGCCCGCTCGTAGGCGGACTTGGCCAGGTACCCCACGGACTCGTACCCGATCCAGCCGCTCGCGCCGCCCGCCATCCGCACCACCACGGGCAGGTCGGCGAGGCTGTCCGGGTCGGCCACGGCGCGGGTGAACGTCTCCCGGCCGAGCAGCACCAGCCCGTCCCGGAAGTCCATGAACCCGTCGTCGCTGCACCCGCCCTCGATGAGATAAGCCGCGTTCCACAGCGGGTAGCGGTAGGCGGTGTCCTTGAGCGAGTAGTGCCGCGCGGCGAACGCGGCGATCCGCGCCGGCTCCAGCGCGGCCAGCACGTCCACCAGCGCGCCGGGCAGCGGGTCGTCCGCGCCGTCGCGGTCGTCGGCCCGGTCGCCGACCGCTGCCCGAGCCTGTTCGATGATGTCCCACAAAGTCCCGTCGTCCACAACGGACATCCTACGATCCGGCCCGGCTGCAATGGACCGGCACCGTCCCCACCGGACGATTCCCGCTCGGAGTTCCCAAGCGGACCGTTGACGACGCAACCGCTCGTCGTCGGTGTCCGCCAGGCACGGCGGTGGCACTGCGCAACCGGAGAATCCCGTGTTCACCCGGACGGGTTGATGCCTCTCGCCGCCGGCGGTGGGACGATGTGGGCGGACGGCGAGGCGCTCGTGTCGGCGGGGAGTGACGACACCGAGCTGTGCCGGAACACCGACGCCGAAGACCACCGCCTGGTGGCTCCGCACGGCCTCGGACGCGATTCCACCCGGGCCGTGCAGCCCGGAGCCCCGGCACGGCCGGATCGGGCCGGAGCGCCGCCCACGTCCGCGCAACCGGAACCAAGGGGGAAACACATGAGGAAGACTGTGAAGGTCGCGGCTGTCCTGACGACGGCCGCGGCGACCACCGCGCTGCTCGCCGGGACGGCGACGGCGCAGGGCTCCGCCGCCGCACCACCGTGGCTGAGCGACCCGGCGACGTGCTCCAACCCGGCGACGGCGGTGCAGCGCACCGTGAACACCCGGGTGGTGCAGGTCCGCAACGGCAACTGCGGCGGAGTCCAGTACGGCTGGGGCCGGATCCTCAACTACACCGGCTCGGAGTTCATCCGCTTCGAGGTCGACCTGAACGGCGACCGGGTCGCGGACGACTTCTCGACCTACACCGCGGGCAGCCGCAACTACACCCAGGCCTACCCGACGAGTTCGAGCCCGAACCGCGCCTTCCGGGCGTGCTACGTGGTCGACCCGAACGGCACCTGCACCCCGGACAACGCCACCGCCTGGTGGTAGCCCACGACGCCGTGCCCGCGCGGACCTGACCGACCCGCTGTCCGGCCGACACCGGGTCCCTGGCCGCCCTGATCGTCTTCAGGGCGGCCAGGCCGCACGCCACCCCACCGAACCCTCGTCCGAGCGCAACGCCCGGCGAGCTTTTCGCCGTGCCCACAGCCGATTCCGCCCGTTGGCCGTCCTATTTGTTGGCCGCAGATCCAGGGGTGGGCCGACCGGATCGACGCGGCCGTGCTGGAGGCGGCGCAGCGCACCGGTCTACACCGGCGGGAAGGCCGTGGCGACGGCCCGAGCGGGCGCGACCGCGTACGTGACCATCGAGGCCAACGACGCCTTGGACGTCAAGCCCTGCGAGGGCAACAAGGCAGCCAAGTGCGGCTGCACCGCCACCTGGTGGTGATCACCCGCTGACGTGGGGCCCGGCGGCACCCGCCGTCGGACCCCCGCACGTAGCCCTGCCCCGGCACGTAGCCCTGCGACGGCACAACAGCCGCTATGGTCTTCGGCAGCGAAGTGATCGTCGACTGAGGGGGACCGTCGTGGGTGGGACCGTCGTGGGGAGGACCGCGTTACTCACCGCCGGCGCGCTGATCTGCGTGTTGCTGGGCGGCTGCGGCAAGAGCGACCGGCCGGGGCTGGAGGTGGACGGCGACCTCGGCGAGATCGGGACCGCGAGCGGTGAGGCGGGAGCGCGGGACGCGGCACGCGCCTACCTCGACGCGTGGGCGTCGGGCAACAGCACGATCGCGTGCGGCCTGCTCACGGCTGCCAAAGCGCGCGAGTTCGGCACGAAGTTCGGTGACGGCACCTGCCCGTCGGCGTTCACCGGCGTCTGGAACCGGATGAGCGAATCGGCGCGGAAGGCCTACGCCGACGTCCAGATCACCGAGGTCAAGGTCAGCGCCCTCGGCGGCGGCCCGCAGTCGGCCAAGGTCCGGGTGTCGCAGAAGCTCGACGGCCCGCTGAACAAGGACGACGACTTCACCTGGCGCTACGAGAGCGGCCGCTGGCTGACCAAGGAAGACCCCGAAGGCTGACCCGCGACGGCCCTCCCGCCCAGCAACCCTCCCGCCCAGCGGCCCTCACGTCAGGCGGCCCTCACGTCAGGTGGACGCCGGGAATCGGTCGTCCAGCCACCGTTCGATGCCGTGCAGCGCCGCCTTGGCCATGCCCGTCGAACGGAGCGTGAAGGCGTGGGGTGCTGCCGGGTAGATCCGGAGGTCGATTTCGCCGCCGGCGGCGGACAGTCGGGCCGCCATCGCCATGTTGTCCTCCAGCAGCACGTCCGCACTGCCGACGACCACCAACGCCGGCGGCAGGCCGCGCAGGTCCGCGAAGACCGGCGAGATGTCCGCGACGGTGCGGTCGTCCACCTGACCGACGTAGGCCCGGATGAAGTACTCGTCGGCGATCAGCCGACCCGCCGGGGTCGTGCCGCTCAGGTCGTACGTGCCGAACTGCAACGCCGCACCGGCGAACGCCCCGGCGATCCCGCGATCGCGCAGGCGCAGCAGGGTCGTCATGGCCAGCGTGGACCCCGCCGAGAAGCCGCCGATCATCAGCCGTGTCGTGCCGAAGCGCGCCGCCGCCTGTTCCACGAGCCACAACGCCGCCGTCTCGCAGTCGTCGGGCGCGGCCGGCCACGGATCTTCCGGGGCGAGTCGGTAGTCCACGCTCACGACGGCGATTCCGAGCGCATCCGCCAACTGCCGGTTGCGCACGTCCCCCCGCGCCGCCGAACCCAGGTAGAAACCACCACCGTGGATGTCCAGGTAGACGCCGCGCGCGATCCCTTCGGGCGCAAGGATCCTGACGGGCACGCGCCGACCACCGGCTTCGGCGACCAGCTCGACGGCCGACGGGTCGCACCGTGCCGGCACCGCGTCCCGCTTCGCGCGCAGCTCCCGCAACTCCGCCAGGCTCCCCGGCCCCCGCACCCCGCCCGACGCGGCATCCGCCGCCCGGCACTCCTCGACGTGCGCCGCGAGCTCCACGTCGATCAGACTCGTCAACCCCAACCGCACAAGCGTCCCCCGCCCTCTTCGACCTGTTCCACCACAGCACGCCGACGTGATCGTCCCCGGCCACCATCGCGAGCGACCGCCGGTCTCACCGCCGTTCGGGGTCGGCGACGAGGGCGCGCACCAGGGTGCGGCCGAGCAGGTCCCCCGCCTCCTCGGTGGTCCGACGCCCGGCGATGACCTCCTCGTTCGCGGCACGCCCGAGTCCGTGGACCATCGCGTACATCCAGTCGGCCGGCAGGTCCGCGCGGAGTTCGCCGCCGGCAGCAGCCTCGGTCAGCCACACCATCAGCGGCTCGTCGGCGGCCGGGTCGCGCAACGGCGCGTCGCCGGCCGGGCTGCCCGCGAAGCGGTAGCGCTCGCCGACCCGCACGATCCCATGACCCAGGCGGCGGAGCACCTCGGCGGCCGGAGCGGGCGGTGTGGTGGCGTCGACGGCGACCGCGCGCTGCTCCTCGACCACGAGTTCGGCGAGCGCCCGCAGCAGGTGTTCCCGGGTCGGGAAGCGCCGGTAGACGGTGGCGCGCGCCACGCCGGACTCCTCGGCGATGCGCCGCATGCCCGCGTCGGGGTCGGCGGCGAGGATCCGGAGCGCGGCCGTGAGCACGGCGTCGCGGTTGCGGCGGGCGTCGAGCCGCAACCCGGATGCGTCGGTGGCGTCGTCCACCCAACAGATGATACAACATGTCTCAATTGAGACGCTGAGTATCACTTGGAGGTGTGGTGTCCGAGCCGCGCGACCTGGAAGACCTCCCCTACGCCCGCCACCTCTCCGCGCCGGAAGGCCCCCTCGCCCCGGGCGAGGACTACGACGTGGTGCTGTTCGAGAACTCCGACTTCACCGGCACGCGCGGTGGCAGCGCCCGCTTCACCGAGTCCGCGTTCACCGGCGTGGCCTTCGGTGACTGCCAGTTGCGCCGCAGCCGGTTCAACGACGTGTGGATCGCCGGCTCGCAACTGATCGACACCGACCTGGCCGGCACCCAGTGGCTGGACGTGGAGATCGTGACCAGCGTGCTGGCCGGAACCGCGCTGTACGACTCCACGCTCAACCGGGTCTCCTTCTTCGGCTGCAAACTCGTCGGTGCCAACTTCCGCAACGCCACGTTGCGGGGCGTGACGTTCGTGAACTGCACGCTCCGCGACGTCGACTTCGCCGACGCGACCCTCACCGACGTCACCTTCCCCGGCAGCACGATCACGTCGCTGTACTTCGACAACGCCAAGGCGGACAACGTGGACTTGCGCGAAGCGTCCGAAGTGGACATCCACAGCGGGTACGACTCGCTCAAGGGCGTGACGATCAGCGACGCGCAACTGCTCGCCCTGGCCCCCGCCTTCGCCCACGCCCTCGGCGTGACCATCGCCGACTGACCGCCCGCGAGACCCGCCGACCTGCACTACGACCGCACCACGCGCAACCCGGAGACCCAACGGCTCACCGTTCGTCCCGTTGCCCAACCGTTGTCGCTTCCCGCCCCTGGGCCCGTCGATGCCGTCACCCTGGAAGCATGGCCGACAAAGCGTCCGAGACGAGGTTCCCGTGGTTCCCGGCGTTCTGGGTGTTGTTGGCCATCGCGTGGATCATCGCCGTGCCGTGGCTCGCGCTCCAAGCGGCATTCACGCCACCCTCTCCGGATCCCCGAACCTCCCTGGACATGCCACGGACCAGCGGTGACTTCACCGAGCGCGACGCCCTGTTCGGCTGGGTGCGGGTCGCGGCGATCGTCCTGCCGCTGCTGGGCGTGGTGGTGGCGACGATAGGCAGGCGGTGGACCGCGGTGATCGTCACGAGCAGCATCCTGGTCTTCAGCACCGGATACATCGCCCTCAAGGACGACCGCCGCCCCTACACTCCGCCGGCCCCTACCGCCCCCCACACCCCGATCTGCCAGGAGCACAGCGGCGGCGACAACAAGTGCCCGGGAAACTGACACAACCGTCCTGGGCACCTCCGGCACCCGCCGCGGCATTCGCGACCGCCGCCGCGTCAAGACGGATTCAGGTTGATCGCGAACCTGTTGAAGATGGACCACACGTCGACCCAGCCCAGCCCGGTGCTGCAGCCGGACGACCCACACCCGTAACCGATGCTGACAATGCCGTTGAGCTGCCGGGAATTGGCGTCGTTGAGGTAGATCACCAAATCACCGCTGTCACCACCGCGGCCGACGCCGCCGCCGTTGTGGGGAACGCCGTAACTTTCGCGTTGGACTGGTCGCCGAACGGCGGTCCGAGCGCGGCTCCGGCGTAGCACGGCAACAGGCGTTCCAGCGGGTCAGGGGCCGCGACGTGGACGCCTCCCGATGCGGATCCCGGTGGAATTGGCGGCGGCACGCCGCTGCGCGACGGCGGGCGAGGCGGAGTCGGTGATCTCCGAGATCTCCCGGCGGAGCTGCTGCCGGGACTTCTTGCCCTGGCGCACACCGGTCAGGTAGACGTTGACCGAGCGGTAGTCGGGAGCCGGCTCGACCTGCGGGTAGCTGTCCGTCCGGGCACACGGACGCACCGAAATCCACCGGTACGCCGTTCGGCGGTGCGGCGAAGACCACACGAAGCGACTTCATTCACGAGCCTCGACCATGCCCCCACTTCACGTGCGGAGGGGAGCCGGCCCGCCGGGGCGGTCCCGCCGGGCCCGCCCGACCGCAGCCCGCCCGACCGCAGCTCCATCGACGCGGTCAGGCGGGCGGGGATCGGGTTTCACGCGTAGTCGGGCAGCAGGCGGGCCACGTCGTGCGGTGACGGGAGGGTGGCCACCTCCTCCGCCATCGCCTTGGCCGCCGCGAGCACGGCGTCGTCGGTGAGCAGGCGGCGTGCCTTGGTCGCGATCAGCTCGGCGGTCAGGTCGGCGGCGAGCACCTGGTCGCCGAGCCCGGCGGCGGTCACCACGTCGGCGTTGCTGAACTGGTCGGCACCCTGCGGTAAGACCAGGTGCGGAACGCCCGTGGCGAACGTGCCCATCGTGGCGCCGGCACCGCCGTGGTGCACCACGAGGTCCACGTGTGGCAGGAGGTCCGCTTGCGGCAGCCACGGCCGCACCACCACGTTGTCCGGCACGTCGCCCAACGCGCGCACCGTGACGCTCGGACCGGTGGACACGAACACCTTCGCGCCCACCGTGGCCAGCCCCGCGATCGCGGTGCGCAGCACCCCCGCGTCGCCGAACGCCGTGCCCAACGTCAAGTACACCAACGGATCGCGGTGCTCGCGCACCCACGACGGCAGCTCGCCGGGCTCGGAGAACGGCACCGGTCGCAGCGGGATGGTGTCGGCCGGCGGGATCGGGAACTCCGGGTCCTGCACCGATGGCGGGCAGATGTCGAGGTAGGGGTTGCCCAACGACATGAGGTCGCCGTCGGACAGGTCGACGCCGAGGTCGGCGGCGACCTCGGCCAGGTTGGCGCGCATGGCCTCGGGAGGTCCTGTCGGCCGCCACCTCCGGCCGAACGAGTGGCACACCGCGGGTATGTCGGCGACTTTCGCGGCGAGCCCGGCACCGGGGTTGGCCAGCTCGTGCACGACGAGGTCCGGCTTGCGGTCGACGATGATGGGCCCGAGGTCGGCAGCACAGCTGCGCGGCAGGATCGAGCCGAACACCCTCGACACCCGCTCGGGCCGGAAGTCGGGTGCTTTCCGGGCCGCCGGACCGGCGTTGGCGAGCTCGAACGCGGCGAGCATGTCCATGCCGCCGGCGACGTGGTCGATGCCGTACGTGGTCACCGCGCCCGCGAACGGGGCCGTGGTCACGAACGTGACGTCGTGCCCCACCTCGCGTGCGGCGATCGCGAGCGGCAGGAGGGGGAAGGTGTGTCCGTAAGAGCCGAGGCTGGAGAAGAGGATTCGCACCGGGAAGAACGTAGTGAGTTCCCTTTCCGCACAAGGTGAATCATGCTCGGTTCGTGCGTACGGCGCTATCTCGGCCTCGAATCGACGTCCAGATGGTCGCAACGGGCCTGCCCAAGCGCACCAACCGCCCAACCGGCGGGTCGCCGCCGCATGGCGTGCCGTGATCACGGACGTGACGGTCAGGCAGAAGTCGACCCACGCGTACGGAACCGCTGGGGACCTGCCGGCGAAGTTCGCGCGGCTCCGCGACTGACCCGGACGACGGCCAGTGAGACGAGCCGGTTTGGTCAGTCACCGCGACGGCGGGTCGGGCGAGGTCACCCTCCACGCCCCGCGTACCGTCGTGCCCCGTGCCTCTCTTACCCCTCATGCACAAGCGGTTCGCGTGGTACTTCGAAGTCCCGCTGCTGATCGCCGGGTACGTCGCGTTCGGCCTGGCCCGCGCGGCGGTCGACCGTGGTGACCCGGCGGCGACGAGCAACGCCCTGCAAGTCCAGCGACTGGAGCAGATGCTCCACATCGCCATCGAACAACCGCTCAACCAAGCGATTCTCGCCCACCCCGCCGCGATCCACCTGACCGGCTACTTCTACCGCCTGAGCATCCTGGCCGTGCCGGCGGTCCTGATCTGGCTCTACATCGCCCGACGAGCGCGGTACAGCCACCTGCGGACCGTCCTGGTCGTCATGATGCTCCTGGACCTCCTGCTCGTCTGGCTCTTCCCGGAGGCTCCGCCGCGCTTCGCCCAACCCGGCATCGTCGACTACCTGGCCACGCACGACATCCTCTTCAGCGCCGAGTCCCGCGTCCCGCGCCCAGGCGTGAACCTGTTGGCCGCCATGCCGAGCATGCACGTCGCGTGGACCACCTGGTGCGCCTACGCCCTGTGGACGACCCTGCGCGACCACGCCCCACGAGTCGCCCGGTCGGCGTGGGTGTTCCCCCTCCTGACCGCGTTCGTCGTCCTCGTCACCGGACACCACTACGTCGTGGACATCCTGGCCGGTGTCGCCCTCGTCGCAGTCTCGGCCGCCGTGATGAAGCGGATCAGCTCGCCGGACCGGCAACTCCCCACCGGTGGGCCACCGGAGACCTCCCCCGGCCGCGCGACTCCGCGCTGATCACCCCGGGGCCGCTCCCACGTCCGGCTGGTGATGCTGGGCGCCGTCGCGGCCACTAGGCCGGCGCGGGCCGGCCACGTCGGAACCCTGGTCCTGGCCGACGGCATCCACGACAGCCTCTACCAGACGGCCGCAACCACAACCGCTTCGCCTTCGGCCGGGCCTCGGCCGGGGTGTGGAAGCCGACCGACACGATCTCGCCGTCGCGGAGCACCACCCGCGCCAGGTCAAAACGGACGACCGACCATCCCACCGAGGCCGAGTCGCCGGCCGCGGACTCCGGACGCCGGCCCTTTCGCGTCGTTCGCATCGACGATCGTCACCGGCACCTGCTCCGGTGTCACCGCCGCGCCGTGGCAAGCCACGAGTTGCCGCAACGCTGGGTGTCGACCGGGGTGCGGACCACTGCGCCCTGGGCCACTTCCGGCGACATGACCGGCGTCGGGTGCCCCGGCGGGCCGGGGCACCCGGTCAGGTCACGCCAGGCTGTCGCGGACTCGGCGGGTGGCCGCGACCAGGTTGCGCAGCGCCGGTTCCACCTCCGCGTAGCCTCGGGTCTTGAGGCCGCAGTCCGGGTTGACCCACAGCCTGTTGCCCGCCACCACGCGGGACGCGGCGGCGACCAGGTCCGCGACCTCGTCGGTGGCCGGGACGCGGGGTGAGTGGATGTCGTAGACGCCCGGTCCGACGCCCCGGCTGAAGCCGGCCGAGCGGAGGTCGGCCAAGACCTCCATCTTCGACCGGGCCGCCTCGATCGTGGTCACGTCCGCACCCAGGCCGTCGATGGCGTCGATGACCTCGCCGAACTCCGAGTAGCACAGGTGGGTGTGGATCTGGGTGTCGGTCGCCGCGCCGGCGGTGGCCAGCCGGAACGCGCCGACCGACCACTCCAGGTACGCCGCGTGCTCGGCCGCCCGCAGCGGCAGGAGTTCGCGCAGCGCGGGCTCGTCCACCTGGATCACCCTGATGCCGGCGGCCTCCAGGTCGGCGATCTCGTCGCGCAGCGCCAGCGCGACCTGGTCGGCGGTCTCGCCCAGCGGCTGGTCGTCGCGCACGAACGACCACGCCAGGATGGTCACCGGGCCGGTCAGCATGCCCTTCACCGGCCGGTCGGTGAGCGACTGCGCGTAGGAGCTCCACGGCACGGTGATCGGCTCCGGTCGGCTGACGTCGCCGTGCAGGATCGGCGGGCGGACGCACCGCGAGCCGTAGGACTGCACCCAGCCCAGGTCGGTCACCGCGAACCCGTCGAGGTGCTCGGCGAAGTACTGCACCATGTCGTTGCGCTCGGGCTCGCCGTGCACCAGGACGTCCAGCCCGATGTCCTCCTGCAACGCGATCACGCGGCCGATCTCGGCGCGCATCCGCTCGTCGTACTCGCCCCGCGACAGCCCGCCCGACCGCAGGCCGGCACGGGCCGTGCGGATCTCGGTCGTCTGCGGGAACGAGCCGATGGTGGTCGTCGGCAACGCGGGCAGGGCGAGGCGGGCGTCCTGCGCGGCGGCCCGTTCGGCGTAGGGCGCGCGGTCGCGGTGGTGCGGCCCGAGTCCGGCGAGCCGGGACCGGATCGCGTCGTCACGGCGGGGCGCGGCGATCGGTTCGTCGAGCGCGTCCGCCCACGCGCCGTCCACGCCGTCGCGCAGCGCCTGGCCGAGCAGGACGACCTCGCGCACCTTCTGCCGCGCGAACGCCAACCGCCCGCGCACTCCCGGTTCCAGCGCCGTCTCGGCGTCCAGGTCGTAGGGCACGTGCAGCAGCGTCGAGGACGTCGAGAGCACGACCTCCTCGGCCGTTCCGAGCAGTGACGCGGCGGTGGCCAGCGCCTGCCGCAGGTCGGTGCGCCACACGTTGCGGCCGTCGACCACGCCGGCGACCAGCGTCTTGTCCCGCAGCGCGGGCACGCTCGCGATGCCGTCCACCGGGCCCGCGACGAGATCGACGCCGATCGCTTCGACGGCGGTGCCGGCCAGCACTTCCAGCGCCGGGCCAAGAGACCCGTAGTAGCCGGTGACCAGCAGCTTCGGCCGCGAGTGCAGGTCTGCCAGGCGGGTATAGGCACGGCCGAGCGCGGCCAGTTCGTCCTCCGAGCGGTCGGCGGCGAACGCCGGCTCGTCGAGCTGCACCCACGGCGCACCTTCGGCCGCCAGCGCCACCAGCAGCTCGACGTAGACGTCCACCAAGTCATCCAACCGGGCCAACGGGTTCGTTCCTTTGGCCAGCAACAGGAACGTCACCGGCCCGAGGACCACCGGCCGGGTCGTGATCCCGAGCGCGCGGGCCTCGCGGTACTCCGCGAGCGGCTTGTCACCGGCCAGTCGGAACTCCGTCCCGGGGTCGATCTCGGGCACCAGGTAGTGGTAGTTGGTGTCGAACCACTTGGTCAGTTCCAACGGCGGCAGGTCGTCGGTGCCCCGGGCCGCCGCGAAGTAGCTGTCCAGCTCCGACTCGCGCCGGTAGCGCGCCGGGACCGCGCCCACCAGGAACGCGGTGTCCAGGACGTGGTCGTAGAACGAGAAGGTGTTGGACGGCACCGAGTCCAGCCCGGCGTCGCGCAGCTCCGCCCAGCCGGCCGCGCGCAGTTCGGCGGCCGTGGCGAGCAGGGCGTCCTGGTCGGTGCGCCCGACCCAGTAGCGCTCGACGGCCCGCTTGAGTTCCCGACGTGGACCGATCCGGGGGTAGCCCAGGACGGTGGCACCGATTCCGCTGGTCACTGGCTCTCTCCTCGCGAGCGTGCGTGAACGCCGGAGGATTCCCGGGGACGCTTCGCGGGCGGCACGAGCCGCGTCCGCCGCAGCCCTCCCGAGAGGCCACCGGACACCGCGGGCCCGGTGGGCGCGCGGACCGGTGGCAGGTCTTCGGACTCACGGGCGCACAGCACGCTCCTACCGGCCGTCGCTTCCCACGCTCACGCGCAGTGCTTCATTGACGGCTTTCGTTCCCGTTCACCGCTGCGGGGCAGTCCCGGACTCACACCGGGTTCCCTCTTGCCTCGCTCCGGCCGACCATCGCCCGGAGCGAACCACCAGTGGGATCGAGAGTAACGCACCCCTGGACGGTCTCCCATGATCCGGGAAAAGTCACTCCACCGCCGCAGTCGGCAGCGTTCCCCGGGGTGCCGGTGATCTCGGCGGGCTCCTCCGCCGTGAAGTCACGTTACCGACGAGTGATCAGTCCATTGTGGATGGTGCTGCCGCGGTCCGGCACGCGTCTCCACGCCACCCTTGCCACGCCGGCCGGCGATCAGGGTCACCCGAGGTTCGGTCCGCGACACGCCCATGTGGGGCCGTGTTGCGGACCGATCTACAACATGTAGTGTTCCGCCCGTCGATGGTTCCGACGCCCTCTTCGAGGGCCGAGGAGGCAAGAGGGAACCCGGTGCGAATCCGGGACTGCCCCGCAGCGGTGAGCGGAAACAACCGCCGTCACGAAGCACTGGGAGCACGCGCTCCTGGGAAGCGACGGCCAGTAGGTCCGGCTGGAAGGCCGGGTGTCCGCGAGTCCGAAGACCTGCCAGCGATGCGCGCGCCGGCCGGCGCGCGCGTGTCCGGGGCCTCGTGGGCGGGCCGACACGGATGACGCGCCGTCGTGCGCGCGCTGTGTGGTCGCCGCGTGCTCCGGGCCGTTGAGGCTCGCGAGGAGAGGGCTTTGTCGACCACAACCACGGCCACCGGGGTCAGCCAGGTGCGGGTGATCCGACGCGACGGCAGCGTTTCGGCGTTCGACCCAGGCAAGATCCAGGTGGCCTTGACCAAGGCGTTCCTGGCCGTCGAGGGCGAGGTCGCGGCAGCGGCGTCGCACCTGCACCCGCTCGTGGCGGAGTTGACCTCGCAGGCGGAGGGCGCGCTGCTCAAGCACGCCCGCCCCGACACCGCACTGCACATCGAGCAGATCCAGGACCAGGTGGAACTCGTGCTGATGCGCGGCGGTCATCACAAGGTCGCCCGCGCGTACGTGCTGTACCGCGACGAGCACGCGAAGGCACGCGAACTCGCCCCCGTCGCGGTCGAGTTCCGGATGAAGGACGCCGAGGGCGCGCTGGTCCCGGTGGACTGGGAGCGGATCGCGGTCGTCGTCGGCGAGGCGTGCGCGGGGCTGTCCGACGTGCCGGCCGAGCCGGTGCTCACCGAGGTCCGGCGGGCGCTCTACGACGGCATCACGGTCGACGAACTGGCCGTCGCGCTGGTCATGTCGGCGCGGACGCTGGTCGAGACCGAGCCGAACTACTCCTTCGTCGCCGCCCGCCTGCTGCTCGACCAGCTCCGCCGCGAGGTGCTGACCAGGGTCGCGGGCCGACCGGTCGAGGCCACCGCCGAGCAGCTGTCCTATGTGGACTACTTCCCCGAGTACGTGCGGCTGGGCGTCGCGCTGGACCGGCTCGACCCCGCGTTGGAGTCGTTCGACGTGGCCCGGATCGCGGCGGCGATCCGCCCCGAGCGCGACGCCATGTTCGACTTCCTGGGCATGCAGACCCTGTACGACCGCTACTTCCTGCACGACCACGGCGTCCGGTACGAGTTGCCGCAGGCGTTCTTCATGCGGGTCGCGATGGGGCTGGCGCTGCGCGAGGACGACCGCGAGGCGCGGGCGATCGAGTTCTACGAACTGCTGTCGGCCTTCGACTTCATGTGCTCAACCCCCACGCTGTTCAACTCCGGCACCACCCGCGCCCAGCTCTCGTCGTGCTTCCTGACCACGGTGGACGACGACCTGAAGAGCATCTTCCAGAGCTACCAGAACAACGCACTGCTGGCGAAGTTCTCCGGCGGGCTCGGCAACGACTGGACCCCGGTGCGCGGCATGGGCGCGCACATCAAGGGCACCAACGGCCAGTCGCAGGGCGTCGTGCCGTTCCTCAAGATCGCCAACGACACGGCGGTCGCGGTGAACCAGGGCGGCAAGCGCAAGGGCGCGGCGTGCGCGTACCTGGAGACGTGGCACATCGACGTCGAGGAGTTCCTCGACCTGCGCAAGAACACCGGCGACGACCGGCGGCGCACGCACGACATGAACACCGCGAACTGGGTGCCCGACGAGTTCCTGCGCCGGGTCGAGGCGGACGCCGAGTGGACCCTGTTCTCCCCGGACGAAACGCCGGACCTGCACGACGCGTACGGCTTGGACTTCACCGCCCGCTACCGCGGCTACGAGGAAGCCGCCGACCGCGGCGAGATCCGCGTGTTCAAGCGCGTCCGCGCGACGGACCTGTGGCGGCGCATGCTGACCATGCTGTTCGAGACCGGCCACCCGTGGATCACGTTCAAGGACCCGTGCAACCTGCGGTCGCCGCAGCAGCACACCGGCGTCGTGCACTCGTCCAACCTGTGCACCGAGATCACCCTCAACACCAGCGCCGACGAGGTCGCGGTGTGCAACCTCGGCTCGGTCAACCTGGCCAACCACGTCACGGCCCACGGCCTCGACGCCGAGCGGCTGGCGCACACGGTCCACACGGCCGTGCGCATGCTCGACAACGTCATCGACATCAACTACTACACGATCCCCGAGGCGAGCCGGTCCAACCTGCGGCACCGGCCGATCGGGCTGGGCCTGATGGGCTTCAGCGACGCCCTGTTCACCCTGCGGCTGGTGCCCGGTTCACCGGAGGCCGTGGAGTTCGCCGACCGCAGCATGGAGCACATCGGCTACCACGCGCTGTCGGCGTCGGCCGACCTGGCCCGCGAGCGCGGCAGCTACGAGTCGTTCGACGGTTCGCTGTGGAGCCGCGGCGTCCTGCCGATCGACTCCATCGCGCTGCTCGCCGAAGCCCGCGGCGGCGTGCTCGCCATGGACACATCGTCCACTTTGGACTGGGAGACCCTGCGCGCCAAGGTGCGCGGCGGGATGCGCAACTCCAACACGATGGCCATCGCGCCGACCGCGACGATCTCGAACATCTGCGGCGTCGGCCAGTCCATCGAGCCGCTGTTCCGCAACCTGTACGTGAAGTCGAACATGTCCGGCGACTTCACCGTCCTCAACCGCTTCCTGGTCGCCGACCTCAAGGCGCTGGACCTGTGGGACGAGGCGATGGTGTCGGACCTGAAGTACTTCGACGGCTCGGTCGCGCCGATCGACCGGGTGCCCGACGACCTCAAGGCCCTCTACGCCACCGCGTTCGAGGTCTCGTCCGAGTGGCTGATCGAGGCCGCGTCGCGCCGGCAGAAGTGGATCGACCAGGCGCAGTCGCTCAACCTGTACATCGCCGCGCCCAACGGCCGCAAGCTGGACAACCTCTACCGGCTGGCCTGGCACAGCGGCCTCAAGACCACCTACTACCTGCGGTCCACCGCGGCGACCAGCGTGGAGAAGTCGACCTTGCGCGGCACCGACGGCAAGCTCAACGCCGTCCGTCCGGGCGCGGCACCCGCCGCCTCCCCCGTGCCGACCCCCGTAGCGTCGCCGTCGCCGGCCGCCGTCCCCTCGGCCGTTCCGCCGCCGGTCCCGGCCGCGACACCGGACGACGCGCTCGTCTGCTCCGTCACCGACCCCGACTGCGAGGCCTGCCAGTGACCACCGACCTCCCCTACACCTCGGGTCTCGGCTCCATCGAGCGCGGCGCGGGCCGCGTGCAGGTGGACGACAAGTCGATGATCAACGCGCGCGCGGACGTCAACCAGCTCCTGCCGCTGAAGTACCACTGGGCGTGGGAGAAGTACCTCGCCGGCTGCGCCAACCACTGGATGCCGACCGAGGTGTCCATGCAGGCCGACATCGCCCTGTGGCGCTCGCCCACCGGCCTCACCGACGACGAGCGGCACACGATCAAGCGCAACCTCGGGTTCTTCGCCACCTCGGAGTCGTTGGTGGCCAACAACATCGTGCTCGCGGTGTACCGCCACCTGACCAACCCCGAGTGCCGCCAGTACCTGCTGCGCCAGGCGTTCGAGGAGGCCGTGCACACCCACACGTTCCAGTACGTCTGCGAGTCGCTCGGCTTGGACGAGGGCGAGCTGTTCAACATGTACCGCGAGGTCCCGTCGATCACCGACAAGGCCGCGTGGGCGTTGAACTACACGCAGCACCTCGAAGACCCGGGGTTCCGCACCGGCACGCCCGAGACCGACCAGGCGTTCCTCCGCGACCTCGTGGCGTTCTACGTGGTGTTCGAGGGCATGTGGTTCTACACCGGCTTCGCCCAGATCCTGTCGTTCGGGCGGCGCAACAAGATGATCGGCATCGCCGAGCAGTACCAGTACATCCTGCGCGACGAGTCGATCCACCTGAACTTCGGCATCGACTCGATCAACCAGATCAAGATCGAGAACCCGCACCTGTGGAGCGATGCCTTCCAGGCCGAGGTCCGCACCATGCTGGGCGAGGCGTGTGAGCTGGAGATCGCCTACGGCCGCGACACCATGCCCAACGGTCTGCTCGGCCTCAACGCCGACCAGTGCGAGCAGTACATGCACTTCATCACCAACCGCCGCTGCGCGCAGCTCGGCCTGGCCCCGGTCTTCGGCCCGGCGGACAACCCGTTCCCGTGGATGTCCGAGGCCATCGACCTGAAGAAGGAGAAGAACTTCTTCGAGACCCGGGTGACCGAGTACGCCTCCGGCGCGTCGCTCGACTGGGACTGACCACGTCCCGGGGCCGGGGTCTGTTCCCGGCCCCGGCTCCCTTCTCCCGGCCAGGAAAGGCGACCACCGGTGCGCTGCCGGTTCACCACCGTCCAGGAAACCGTCTTGGCCGTGGTCAAGCGTCCTCCGGGCGACCGACGCGCGCCCTTGGCTGGAGCGGTCACGGCGCTCGTGGGACGCGCTGGCGCCGCCACAGTTCCGAGCGCACGGGCACGGCCGCGTCACCCGTGCACGGAGTCATGCAGGCGTGCGGAGGCCCTGGGCGTGCAGGCGGGGCAGGACTTCCTGGGCGAAGTAGTCCAGTTCGCCCAGGTAGTCGACGAAGCTCACGGTGATGCCGGCGAACCCGGAGCGGTGGAAGCGGCCGATCTGGTCGGCGATGTCGTCGGGGCTGCCGATCAGGGGGCAGGTCCCGTGGCCGGACGCGAAGCGGGCGCGGAAGGTGGCGAGCATCTCCGGTGTGAAGGATCTCGCGTGCAGTCCCTGGAGTGTCATGAGGTTGTCGACGGCGTCCCAGTCGGCGTGGTCGTGGGCGTAGTGGTGCAGGTAGTCCTCTGCTTCACGGCGGGTTGGGCGGCAGACGACGTGCGTAGGGGTGAACACGCCGACGGTGCGGTTGTGGTGCCTGCGCGCGCGGTCTCGCAGACGCTCTACCACCGGTTGTCCATCCTCGGGGCCGGAGACGATGGTGAACGCGATGTCGGCGTTGCGCGTGGCGTAGGCGAGGCCCTGCTCGGATGATCCCGCGTTGATCACGGGGAGGGGGCCGTCGTACGGTCCGGGCAGCCCTTCGGCGTTGTGGAGGTGGAAGAAACGGCCGTCGTGGTCGAAGGGGTCCGATCGGGTCCAGACCGCCCGCACGACGTCCCACCACTCCTGGGCCAGGGCGTAGCGGTCGTCGTGGCTGTCGGGCAGGACCGACCCGAACGCCTCGTACTCGGGCTTGTTCCATCCCGCCACGATGTTGATGCCGGCCCGGCCGCGGCCGATCTGGTCGAGCGTGGCGAGTTGCTTGGCCACGGCGAGCGGGTGGTGGAAGGCGGTGTGGACGGTCGAGAACACGACCAGGCGGCTGGTGTGCGCGAGGAGACCGGCGGCCGAGGTCGTCGGGTCGAGGACCTCGTCGTGGAAGTTGCCGCGCCCGCCGTACCCCTTCCAGCGGGCGGCGGGGAGCAGGAAGTCGATGCCGACCTCGTCGGCCCGCCTCGCCAGCCGCAGGTTGTCCTCCCAACCGCCGGACCACCGTTCGGGGACCGTGGTCGCGGCCAGTCCCGACGAGCAGTTCGCCCCGAACAACCCCACCTTGAACCCCTTGCCGTCCGTGATCGTCTTCATCCGGCCGCGCCCTCCGTCGTGGTGTCCTGCGCTTCGTCTACTCCCCCGGCCATGGCGTGCCTACGCCGATCCGGGCCGCCGCGGCGACTTCACCCCTTCGCGCCGACCGGTCGCCCTGCCCATGGTCGACCCGTTCGAACGGGCTCGTCGGCGCGTCGCCCGAAGGCGTTGCCGAAGCCATCGCACTCCACCGGGAGGTCGCCGACGACGTGCCGTTCGGCCGCGCTGCGCTGGAAGCCGACAGCGACTGCACCGGACGCGCCGCACCGCACGCCGCGCGCACCAGCCCGCCACGCCCGACCAGCCGTGCCTTCTCGCGGCATCCGGCGCACCGACACCTGTTCGGCGGCGTGCGCTGCCCGGCTCGGTCCCGTGCCGGCTGCCCGGTACGGACCAGCGGGCGCCACCCTTCCCGCACCGGCCGGCCGCTGCCACCCTCTTGCCGCCGGAACTCCGCGAGGGAAGGGGAAGCCTTGTCCATCCGAGGGAACAGGATCGCCGCAGCGGCTGCGGGGGTGGCGCTCGCGCTGGCGGTGTCACCCGTCGCGTCCGCCACGACCGCTGCGGCCTGCACGTGGCAGAAGACCACGTGGGAACTGCCGACCGGGGCCGAGGCGGGCAGCGTCACCGGCTACGACGGGAGCCGGTACGCGGTCGGCGTCACCGGGCGCAAGGGCCAGTTCGGGACCATCGGCTCGCCGCGCGGCACCGTGTGGGACAGCGGCCGGGTCGTCCTGCGCATCACCGGGGACGTCCCACACCTGCGGGACGTCAACAGCTCCGGCCTGGTGGTCGGCGACACCGTCGACGACAACGGGTTCAGGGCCATCACCGTCACCCGCGACGGCAGCGTGACCACCCTGCCCGGCAACCCGACGTGGAGCGGCTACACGGCCTCGCTGATCAACAACCGGGGCGACGTCGTCGGCGCGGCCACCACGACCGCGGGCCGGCGCGTCGTGGTGTGGCCGGCGAGCGCGCCCGGCACGTACCGCGAACTGCCCACGCCGACCGTGTCGAGCCTGTTCCTGACCGACGTGGACGAGCAGGGCCGGATCATCGCCCAGACCGATTCCGGTTCCGGCGGCGGTTTCGTGTGGGACACCGACGGCCAGTACCGGGTGGTCGCCGCGACGGGCGCGGGCGGCTGGGGCACACCGTGGGCGATCCGCGACGGCCGGGTGGTCGGCAGCGTCGACTCCACCTCGGCCTACGCCGCCGCGGAGTGGAACGCGCGGGGCGCGCTGACCCGGGTGATCCGCGACGGCGCGCTCGTCGCGCGGGCGATCGGCGGCGCGGGCACCGTGGCGGGCATCCGGTTCGTCGGCTCGACCCAGCGGCCGGTGCTGTGGCGCAGCGGCGTGGTCTCCGACGCGCTCACGTCGGTGGCGGCGGGGTTCTCGGTGCGCGGCGTCAGCAACGACGAGCGCACGCTGGTGGGCACGGAGAACCGCGTCCCCAGCCACTACAGCTGTTCCTGACCACCACCGGTCGGATCGGTCGCGTCGACCGATCCGACCGGGCTGCCGGCGCAGCCCACCGGTCCGGCAGCCGGTGGACGCGACGACACGAGTGGTCGAGCAACGCGTCCGAGGTCGAGCAGCACGTGGGCGCCCGAGACCACCTCAGGTCGAGCGACGGCGTCCGGACTGGCGTGCGAGACGCCAGGTGAGCATCGGAATCGCCACGGCGGCCGCGGTCGTGATGCCGAGCATCACGAAGGTGACCGTCCGGTCGTTCGTCGCCCGCACGTCGTCGACGTCCGACGACGGGTCCGCCGGGTCGTAGACGATCTCGATCTGCTCGTCCAGAGCGGGTTCCGGCCCCGACACGCGTTGGCCGATCAGCGAACGGAACTGCCTGCCGTCCGGCGTGCGGAACTCCACCTCGTCCCGCCGGACCGTGTCCACCACCCGCGCCGAAGCCCGCTGCCCCCGTTCGGACAACGCGATGTCGTTGCTCCACATCGTGTACGTCCCGTACGCGAACCCCGCCACCACCACCGCGCCCATCAACCCGAACAACCAGGCCGGCGGCCGTTTCGTGGACACCATGATCCCCATGGGACCGGCATTCCACGCCGCCGGGCCCGCCAAACCCCGGCCGGGTCGGTTCAGCAGCAGTGGTCGCCGCGCCAGGCTTCGCGGCCTTCCTTCACGGCCACCGCGGCGATGACCAGGGCCACGACCGGATCCGCCCAGGACCAGCCGAACAGGGAGTTGAGCACGAGGCCGAGCAGCAGGACGCCGGACAGGTAGGTGCACAGCAGCGTCTGCTTGGAGTCGGCGACGGCGCTGGCCGAACCCAGTTCCCGTCCGGCGCGGCGTTGGGCGGTCGACAGGAACGGCATGACCAGCAGCGACACGGCGGCCAGCACGATGCCGACGGTCGAGTGGTCGGCGGTTTCCGCGCCCAGCAGGGAACGTGCGGACTCGACCGTGACGTACCCGGCCAAGGCGAAGAACGAGACGGCGATGACTTTCAGCGCGGTCCGCTCGCGCGCTTCGGGGTCGGCGCCGGAGAACTGCCACGCGACCGCCAGCGCGGAGGCGACCTCGATCACCGAGTCCAGGCCGAAGCCGACCAGGGCGGTGGAGGAGGCGATCGTGCCGGCGGTGATCGCCACGACCGCTTCGACCACGTTGTAGGTGATCGTGGCGGCGACCAGGAGGCGGACTCGGCGGGTCAGCGCCGCCCGCCGTCGCGGGTCGGCCGTGCCGCGTGGAGCCTGGGTGCGGCAACCGTCGGCGCACTGCCCGGTGTTCGCGACCGGGCCGGGGCGATCGGCGCTCACCCGCGCACCTGCGCCGCCGGGCCGGTCACGGTCGGCGGGACGTCGAGGCAGGGCTCGGCGGTGTCCACGGTCAGCACCACCGAGACCAACTCCCCCAGCGCACGGGTCAGGTGCGCGTCGGCCAGGGCGTAGCGGACCTGGCGGCCCTCGTGGGCGGCGACGACCAGGCCGCAGCCGCGCAGGCACGCCAGGTGGTTGGACACGTTGGAGCGGCTCAGCCCGAGGTGGTCGGCGAGCCGGGCGGGGTAGCTGATCCCGTCGAGCAGCGCGACCAGGATGCGGCACCGGGTCGGATCGGCCAACGCCCGGCCCAACCGGGCCAGCGCGTCCTCGCGCGTCTCACACTTCAGCATGGGGAGAACCATACAGCGACTGGTGTACTACAGTCACGGCTGAACTGTAGGACTGATCGGCAGCAGTCGTCACGGCCGCGCTGGCTGTTCCCTCCGGGACCGCACGGTCGAGGAGCCCCACCGGCACGGCGAACGCCTACCCCACGAACTCGGGTCGCGCGGCATCTCCGGCGTGCCAGGTCAACCGACGGTGGCGTGCGCCTTGGGCAGGGTGAAGCGGACCGTGGTGCCGCCGGTGACGTCGGTGTCGAGCCAGATGCGGCCGCCGTGGAACTCGACGATCTTGCGGCACAGGGCCAGTCCGATGCCGGTTCCGGGGTAGCGGTCCTTCGGGTGCAGGCGTTGGAAGATCACGAAGACGCGTTCCGCGTACCGCTGCTCGATCCCGATCCCGTTGTCGCTCACCGAGAACACCCACGTGTCGTCCTCGCCGGGCTCGGCGTCGACCCGCACCACCGGGGTTTGGGCCGCGCGGAACTTGACGGCGTTGCCGATCAGGTTCTGGAACACCGCCGTCACCAGGCCGGGCACGGCCCGCACCGCCGGCAGGTCGCCGACCTCGACCCGCGCGCCGGACGAGTCCAGGGCCTCGGCGAGGTTGTGGCGGGCGGCGTCGACCAGGTCGGCCGCCGCGACGACCACCTTCTTGTCGTCGTTGCGGCCCACCCGGCTGAACGCGAGCAGGTCGTTGATGAGCACCTGCATCCGCTTCGCGCCGTCGACCGCGAACGCGATGTACTGCGTGGCACGGTCGTCCAAGCGGTCGCCGTAGCGCTGTTCCAGCAGTTGGCAGAAGCTGGCGATCTTGCGCAACGGCTCTTGGAGGTCGTGCGAGGCCACGTAGGCGAACTGCTCCAGCTCGGCGTTGGACCGGCGCAGGTCCTCGGTCGCGGCGTCCAGCGCGGTGTTGCGGTCCCGGGCGTGGTCGAGCTCGTCCACGATCCGCCGGCGCATGATGTCCACGCCGTGCCCCAGTTCCAGCAGCTCCTGGGGCCCGGTGGCGGCGACGGTGTGCCCGAACTCCCCGCTCGACACGCGACCGACCTGCCCCCGCAGCGTGCTCAACGGGCGCACCACGTGCATGTGCACGGCCACGACGCAGGCGCACACGGCGATCAACACCACGCCCAAGGCGATGATGCAGGTCACCGCCATGCGGGTGGCGGCGTCGTTGAGGGCCGTGCGCCCGTCGGCCCGCTGGTCGGCCATCTCGTCCCGCAACACCGACAACGCGGCCCGCACCGCGTCGAACTGCCGTTTGCCCGCGCTGTCCCCGGGCACGTCGGTGCCGGCGCGCACCGCGTCGATGGCGGGTTCGGCGTAGCCGTCGCGCCAGGTCGCGACCGCCGCGTCCACGGCGGCCAGCCCGGCGTCGACCTCGGGCGACCCCATCGCCACGATCGCCGCGCGGGCCACCTCCTGCCCGATCAGGCCGTCGGCGTAGGGACCCAGGAACGCCTCGTCGCGGCTCAGGATGAAGCCGCGCACCCCGGTCTCCTGGTCGACCAGGTCCGAACCCCACTGCTGGGCGCTGACCACCGCCGGGCCGACCACGTCGAGCAACCGCGACCGGGCCCGCGACAGATCCCCGATGGCCGACAGCACCACCGCGAACGCGCCCAGCAGGATCACGACCAGCACCGCGGAGATCAACACCGACCACCGCCGCAGTGACCTGCCGCCGGCCGGGCCGTTGTCCGTCCCCGACTGCGAACCCGAGCGCACGGCTCCTCCAGACCACGACGCGACCGCGTCGACGGCTCGACGCCACGACGAGCGCGGCCATGATAGGAGCACCCCCGCCACCCGACGCCGCTCCACCGAGGGCGTGGGAGCGCGACGCGTTTCACCCCCGCCGGGAGGTTTGCGCGGTGCGCGACGGGGAAGCCGGTTCGGTGAGCCTCTGACAGGAGACAGGCGTGACGGTGTGAACGAACGCTCTCGCCCCGCGGATGCCGGCACAGCGGAGGTACTGGAACTGGGCGGTGACGGAGAACGGCTGCCCGTGGTCCGCCGGTGGGTCGCCGAGCTGCTGCGGGGCCGGGTCGACGAAGAGATCGTGCAAGACGTGCAGCTCATCGCGAACGAGCTGGTGAGCAACGCCTACGACCACGGTCGGTGGGCGGTGCGGGTGCGGGTCAGCCTGCCGACGGCGGGCGCGCCGCGGGTCCGGGTGGAGGTCGACGACACGTCGTCCGACCTGCCCGTCCTGGGCCGGTCACGGCTGACCGATCTGCGCGGCAGGGGGTTGGTGCTGGTCAACGCGCTGTCGACCCGGTGGGGTGCGCGGCCGAAGTTCGGCGGCAAGACCGTGTGGGCCGACGTCGCCACCACCGCCACCCCGTAGCCGGACGGGACACCCGCGCGGCCCGGTCGTGCCTGGTCGTGCGGTGGTCGCGAGCCGGGTCCCGCACGGCGGTGCGAAGATGTGTCGGTGGACGTGCGCAGCAGGAACAACGTGGTCGACACCGGTGACCGGAACGGTCCGGTCGTGCTGCTGGCGCACGGGTTCGGCTGCGACCAGAACCTGTGGCGGCTGGTCGCGCCCGTGCTCGCCGCCGACCACCGGGTGGTGTTGTTCGACCACGTCGGCGCGGGCCGCTCCGACCTCGCGGCGTGGGACCCGGACCGGTACTCCACGCTGCACGGTTACGCCGAGGACGTGCTGGACATCTGCGCCGACCTCGACCTGCGCGACGTGGTGCTCGTGGGCCACTCGGTCAGCGCGATGATCGGCGTGCTGGCCGCCAACCGCGAGCCGGAGCGGTTCGCCCGGCTCGTGCTGCTCACCCCCTCGCCCCGCTACCTCGACGACGGCGACTACCGGGGCGGGTTCTCCCCCGCCGACATCGACGAGCTGCTGGAGTCGCTGGACAGCAACTACCTGGGCTGGTCGGCGGCGATGGCCCCGGTGATCATGGGCAACCCGGAGCGGCCCGAGCTCGGCCAGGAGCTGGCAGACAGCTTCTGCCGCACCGACCCGACCATCGCGTCGGTGTTCGCGCGCACCACGTTCCTGTCCGACAACCGCGCCGACCTGGCCCAGGTCTCGGTGCCGACGCTGGTCGTGGAGTGCGCCCAGGACGTGATCGCGCCCCGGGAGGTCGGCGCCTACGTGCACGCCCGGATCCCGGGCAGCCGGTTGGTCACCCTCGACGCGACAGGTCACTGCCCGCAGCTCAGCGCACCGGAAGCCACCATCGAGGCGATCACGTCCAGCACCGCCGACCTGCGGTGACGACCCCGACCGGGCGGGGCGGCGGCGGGCAGCCGGAGGACCAAACCTCCGCGCTGCCGGCGGAGGACGCCGAGGAGCTCTACGACCACGCGCCGTGCGGGCACCTGTCCACGACGCCGGACGGCCGGATCGTCAAGGTCAACGCCACGCTGCTGGACTGGCTGGGCCACGACCGCGCCGACCTGGTCGGCCGGCGCCGGCTCAGCGACCTGCTCAGCGTCGGCGGCAGGCTCTACTACGAGACCCACCTCGACCCGCTGGTCCGGATGCACGGCGAGGTCAACGGCATCGCCCTGGAGCTGGTGACCGCCGGGGGCGGCCGGTTGCCGGTGCTGCTGACCGCCCGGGTCAAGAACGGTCCGGACGGCCGGCCGCTGCTGCTGCGCGTCACCGTGTTCGACGCGCGGGAGCGCCGTGCCTACGAACAGGAGCTGCTGCGCGCCCGCCGTGACGCCGAACGCGACCGCGACCAGCTGCGGCGGCTGGCCACGACCCTGCAACGCACCCTGCTCCCGCCGAGCCTGTCGGCCCCGCCGGGCACCGAGGTCGCCGCCTACTACCACCACGCCAGCCCGGACGAGGTCGGCGGCGACTTCTACGACCTGTTCCCGTTGGCCGAAGACCGGTGGGGCCTGTTCCTGGGCGACGTGTGCGGCAAGGGTGCCGGCGCGGCGGCCGTGACCTCGCTGACCCGCTACACGCTGCGCGCGGCGGCGGTCTACGACAACGACCCGGCCGCCGTGCTGGGCAACCTCAACGCGGTCCTGCACCACGAGTACAACGGGGACGACCCGCGCTTCAGCACCGTCGTGTTCGGGCTGCTCGCCCCCGACGGCGACGGGTACCGGCTGAGGCTGGCCAGTGGCGGGCACCCGCCGTCGCTGCTGCTGCGCGCCGACGGCACGGTGGAGTACCTGCACACGCCCGGCGGCCAACTGGTCGGGATCCTGCCCGACGCGCGGTTCGTCACCGCGACGACGCGGCTGGGGCCCGGCGACACGCTGCTGCTCTACACCGACGGGCTGACCGAGGCCCGCACCGGCAGCGGGTACGAGCGCTACGAAGAGGAAGCGCTGCACGCGTTCGCCACCGGGCTCGCTCCGACCACCGCGCCCGCCCTCGTCGCCGCGGTGACCGACCTGCTCGCCGGTTTCGGGGCCGGGCTGGAGGACGACGCCGCCGTCCTGGCCGTGAGCGTGCCGGCCGCCCGGTCATGAGCCGGACCCCTTCCCGACACGGGGCGGACCTCTCGGACGCAGAGGCGACCACCTGGGCCGACGCCACCCGTGCGCCTGATCGTCGGCCGCCGGGGACCCGCTACGATGACCACGCCGCCTTGAGCTGACAGGGCGTCGCCGTGCCGCGGTCCGCTCCCCCGATCGAGCAGGTTCCGCCCGCTCGCCAGAAAGAAGGGGTCGTTGTCCCGCGCGCGGAAATCTCCGTCGCGGCACCAGCCCGGCGATTCCGGCGACCGTCCCCGGGGTGCGAAGTGAACATCAACTACGGCATGGACAACCCACCCTCCCCGCTGACCGTGCTGCTGGTGGAGGACGACCCCGGCGACGTCCTGCTGATCACCGAAGCCCTGCGCGAACACGGCCTGGGCTCCGACGTGCACACCGTCAGCGACGGCGCGGAGGCGGTCTCCTTCCTCTACCGCGCCGGGGAGCACGCCGACGCCCCGCGCCCCGACCTGGTGCTGCTGGACCTCAACCTGCCGCGGATGAACGGCCACGAGGTGCTCACGCACATCAAGTCCGACCCCGACCTGCGCTCGATCCCGGTGATCGTGCTGACCACCTCCAGCGCCCCGGACGACCTCACCCAGACCTACCAGGCGCACGCCAACGCCTACATCACCAAACCCTTGGACTCCACCGGGTTCGCGAAGGTGGTCAACCGCGTCGAGGACTTCTTCGGCGACGTCGCGAAGCTGCCCAGGCGGCGCTAGCCGGCTGAGGCCGGGACGTCGGTGGCAGCGGTGTGGAGCCGGGTTGTCGACGACGACGCGGTGGACGTGGGTGATGCCGTGGGCGGCGAAGAACGCCCGCGCGGTGGGTGAAGCCGATCGTGAGACCCGCCACCCACCACCGTCGCCGCGAGTTCCAGGGCGATGCGGCGGGCCGAACTTCGCCGGCGGCACGCCACCACCCCGCCGGACCGGCAGGGCCGGCCGGGAGCGGGTCAGTCGAGGCAGAACTCGTTGCCCTCGGGGTCGGTCATCACGATGTAGCCGAACGCCATCGGCGGCTCGGGCTCGAACCGGCGCACCCGCCCGGCCCCCAGCGCGACCAGCCGGTCGCACTCGGCCTCCAGGGCCGCCATCCGGTCGTCGCCGGTGAGCCCGGGGGCCGCGCGGACGTCGAGGTGCACGCGGTTCTTCGCGGCCTTGCCCTCCGGGACCTGCTGGAAGAAGAGGCGCGGCCCGTGCCCCTCCGGGTCCTCGATCGCCGAACGGGTGTTGCGCTGGTCCTCCGGCACGTTCATGCGGGCCAGGAAGTCGTCCCACGCGGCCAGCGCGTCAGCGCCCTCGGGCAGCTGCACGCCGGGCGGTCCGGGGTGGACGTAGCCGAGCACCTCGCGCCAGAACGTCGACAGGGCGCGCGGGTCGTGGGCGTCGAAGGTGACCTGCACGTGGCGGCTCATCGAAGGTGCTCCGTTCGTCGGCTGTCCGTCCGGGCCACCATCGCACCCGACGCGGACAGCCGCTGTCCTCGATCGTCCGCCGGCACGGACGGCAGCAGCGTGGACACCGGCCGCTGCGCACAGTGACCGGGCCGTCCGCGCACCCGGTTGCCAGTGCGAACGAAGTACCGGCGGCTCCTCGGCCGCCGGTGATCGGTTGCTAGCGTGACGCGGTGTCTGAGCGAGAGCACACCGGGCGGATCCTCGACGGCCGGTTCGAGCTGCTGGAGAGGCTGGGCAGCGGTGGGATGGGGACGGTCTGGCGCGCCCTCGACCTGGGGCTGCACCGCGAGGTGGCCATCAAGGAGGTCCGCCCGCACGACGCCGAGCAGATCGAGGCCAACCCCGCGATGGCCGCTCAGCTGCGGGAGCGCGTGCTGCGCGAGTCCCGCGCGCTGGCCCGGTTGCAGCACCCCAACGTCGTGTCGATCTACCAGATCATCGACTCGCCCGACTCGCCGTACCCGTGGATCGTCATGGAGCTGGTCCGCGGCACGTCGCTGGACGCGCGGCTGAGCACCGGCGTGCTCACCCCGGCCGAGGCGGCCAGGGTCGGGCGCGACGTGCTGGCGGCGCTGCGCTCGGCGCACTCGGCGGGCGTGCTGCACCGCGACGTCAAGCCCGGCAACGTGCTGCTGCGGACCGACGGCAGCGCCGTGCTGACCGACTTCGGCATCGCCGCGCTGCACGGCTCGACCCAGCTCACCGCGACCGGTGACGTCATCGGGTCCCCCGAGTACATCGCCCCGGAGCGGCTGCGCGGCGACGAGACGCACACCGCGTCGGACTTCTGGTCGCTCGCGATGCTGCTGTACGTGGCCGTCGAGGGCAACCACCCGATGCGCCGCGCGACCACGATGGCCACCCTCGCCGCCGTGATGACCGAGCAGGTCCCGCCGCCGCGCCGCGCCGGGGCCCTGGCGCCCGCGCTCAACGCGGCGCTGCGCAACGACCCGGCCGACCGGCCCAGCGGCGAGGTGCTGGACCAGATGTTCGCCGCGGCCGAGCGCGACCCGGGCCCGCGCCTCGGACCGCCCACCCCGGCGGGCTTCCCCGTCCCGGGGCCGCCGAGCGGTCCGCAGCCGCCGCTCCAGTACCCGCAGTGGCAGTCCGGGCCGACGCCGGCACCGGTCGGCGGGCCGCTCCCCCACGGGTACCCGGCGTCCTACCCGACCCCGCTGCCGCGGCGCAGGCCGACGGGTGCCGTGGTGCTCTCGCTGGTCGCCGTGGCGTTGGTCGTCACGACCGTGCTGCTGGTGATCAGCAGCAACGGCGCGGACAACTCGGCGAACTCCGGCACGGGCACGCAGACCACGCCGGTCACCACGCAGCCGAACGTCGTGCTGCCCACCGGCCCGACGACCACGACCACGGCCGCCGTCGCGGCGACGAAGGACGACCTGCTCACGCCCGCCGGCGCGCGCAAAGCGGTCGGTGCGCTCGGCGAGGTGATGGGCGGGACCAAGGTGTCGGAGCTGACGCTGTGGTCCGAGCGCGCGACGGCGACCGCGCCGACGGCGGCGGTCGCGAACGGCTTCGACGAATTCGTCTACACGGGCGGCAAAGCGACCAGGTACGGCCCGGACGGGGTGGACGCCGACCGCGCCGTGCTCGACCTGAACGACGTGAACTGGGATGCGCTGCCCGCGCTGTTCGACCGGGCGGTCACGGACCTGGGCGTGCCGAAGCCGACCATGCGGTACGTGATCATCAGCACCGGCATCATCGACGGGAAGGCGACGGTGCGGGTGTACCTGGCCGACGACTACGGCGGCGCCTACCTCCAGGCGGACCTGAAGGGCGAGGTCCAGAAGCTGTACCCGCGCTAGAGGTGGCCGGGGCGCGGACGCCTTGCCCTCCGCACAACCGTTGCGGGACAACGGGAACCGGCGTCAGGTGGGGAACTCGGCCAAGAGGTGGTCGCGCAGGGCCTGGACGGCCAGCGGCACGTGCGCGGAGGACGGGTAGGTGAGGTACAGGGGGATGCTCGCCGTCTCGTAGGCGGGCAGGACCGGGGTGAGGTCACCGGTCGCGACGGCCGATTCGCCGACGAGCCGGGGCAGCAGGGCGATGCCCGCGCCCGCGATGGCGGCTCGTCGGACGAAGGACATGTCGTTGGCCGCCAACCGTCCCCGGACGTCGACCTCGACCACGTCGGCACCCGCGCCGTCGCCCGCCGGCCGGCGGTGCAGCAGCCAGCGCGCCCGGCCGCGATCGGCGCGGAAGAGGACGCAGCTGTGGTCG
This sequence comes from Saccharothrix espanaensis DSM 44229, assembly GCF_000328705.1. Lineage (NCBI taxonomy): Bacteria > Bacillati > Actinomycetota > Actinomycetes > Pseudonocardiales > Pseudonocardiaceae > Saccharothrix > Saccharothrix espanaensis. The sequence goes on from NC_019673.1 coordinate 5,514,891, forward strand.
GCGAGGTCGGCCGCGGTGTCCGGGGGTCCGCCGGCCGCGGCCAGGTACCCGGGCGAGGCGTAGAGCCGGAAGCTCATGTCCTGCAACTTGCCGGTGGTGAGCCCGTGCTCGGCCGGTCGGCCGACCCGCAGGGCCAGGTCGTACCCGGCTTCCACCAGGTCGGGCGTGCGCGCCAGCAGGTCGACCTCGACGTGCACGAGCGGGTGCTTGGCGGTGAAGGCCGCCAGCAACGCGGGCAGCACCTCGGCACCCAGGTCGGGCGGCGCGGTGAACCGGACCACGCCGCGCGGCACCTCGTGGGCGTCGACGACCGCGATGACGGCGTCGTCGACCTCGGCGAGCGCGGTCGCGACGCGGCGGTGGAAGTCGCGCCCGGCGTCGGTAAGGGTGATCGCCCGGGTGGTGCGGTGCAGCAGTTGCGTCCCGAGACGCCGCTCCAGCCGCTTGACCTGGCGGCTGATGGACGATTTGGGGGCGTGCAGGGTGCGGGCCGCGGCGGTGAACCCGCCGGAGTTCACGACCTGCACGAACACGGCGATGTCACCGAGGTCCAGCCCAGCGAGGGCATTCGGCGTCGGGTCCACGGGCGGGCGCGCGGGCTGGGCGCCCGCGGCTGCCGCCTCGGGCTCGCGGTCGGCTGTCACGCCGTGAACTCTACGAGATTGTCCCACTGGTGCAACAGTACGTTCGATTCTTCGTGTCTAGTGCCACCTGGAGCAACATCCGTAGCGTCGTGAGCGTCAGGAACCGGCCGCTCAACGCTCGGAGGACCACCGCGATGCCCACCGACTCCACCACCAGCCCGCCCCGGGCCTCGGCCGCGCAGCGGGACGAACGGCCGAGGCCCCGGCTGCCCATCGCGCTGCTCGCCGCCGTCGTCCCGGCGTACCTGTTCCCCGCGCTGACCAGCGCACTGAGCGCGTTGGTGATCCCCGACCCGGTGGTCGCGGCGGCCGTCGCCGCGGCCTCGTGGACGACGATCGCCATCCCCTCGGCCGTGGCGGCGGTGCTGGTGACGCTCTGGACCCGCCGGCGCACCCCGCCCGAGCGGCCGACCGCCGGCCGCACCGCCAAGGCGGTCGGCATCGCGGCCCTGATCTGCGTGCTGATCGCGGGCGCGGGCAGCGCCGTCCTCATCGGCAACGGCGTCCTGCCGCTCACGGTGCTCCAGTACACCCTCAGCTCCGCCGCGATCGGCGGCGGCCTGGCCGCCCGGCGGTGGGCGCGCACCAACCGCGCCGCACACGCCAAGCGCCCGTGACCCGTCCCCGGTGGCCTATCCCTGGTGACCCATCCCGCGCAACCCGTCACCCGCGACCCGTCACCCGCACGCGGTCGTCATCCCGGAAGGAAAAGTCATGATCCTCGTCCTCGGAGCCACCGGACTCGTCGGCGGCGCGGTCCTGCGCCGGCTGGTGGGGCTCGACACGCCGGTCCGCGTCCTGACCCGACGCCCCACCCCCGCCCTCACCGCCTTGTCGGCCGACGTGGAGGTGGTGACCGGTGACGTCGCCGACGCCGCCTGCCTGCGCCGGGCCGTCGGCGGGGTCGAGCAGGTCTTCCTCGTCATGGCCAACGGACCCCGGCAACAGCAGCACGAACTCGCCGTCGCGGACGCCGCCGCCATCGCCGGGGTCGAGCACCTGGTCAAGGTGTCCGCGCCCTACGTCGGAGCCGATTCACCCGTGGCGATCGCCCGCATGCACGACGCCATCGAACAGGGCATCCTCGCGACCGGCGCGCGGCACGGGATGCAACACACGTTCCTGCGCCCCTACGCCTTCATGCACAACCTGCTCAACAACGCCCCGACCATCCGGATGGCCGGGTTCTTCACCGGCACCACCGGCGAGACGCCGATGAACATGGTCGACGTCGCCGACATCGCCGACGTCGCCACGACGGCCCTCACCACCACGCGGACCAGGGGCCGCGCGCTCGTCCTCACCGGGCCGGAGACCGTCAGCTACCCCGACGTCGCCCAGAAGCTGACCGCGCTCGGACGTCCCACCCGCTACCTCGACATGCGGCCGGACGAGTTCGCCGCCGGCTTGCGCCGCGCCGGCCTGGAGGAGTGGGTAGTCGACCACCTGCTCGAGATCCAGGCCATGACCGTGACCCACCCCGAGGTCCCCACCACGACCGTGCGGGAGGTGACCGGACAGGCACCGAGGACCGTCGACGCCTTCCTCGCCGAGCACCTGGCCGAGTTCACCCGCCCGCGCGGCCTGCGGGAACGCCTCACGGCCGTCCCCCTGCGCCTGACCGCCCGACTGCGCACGACCTCGGGCACGACGTCGGGCACCTGAGCCAGCCATCCCGGCCGTTAGCAGCGTCACCATGTCGGCGCAGATGACCAGGGCATGTGACCGGGGTATCAGCCAAAGCACAGTCGAACCACGCCTCGACACCCTCGACGCAGGAATTCGTCCGCGATGAAAACGCACGGAATTACCGTCGGAATATCGAGGTGTCTTCCATCAACTCGATCGTATGCCGGATGCGGTATTCAGCGGGCGTTGTAGTGGGCTTGGACCTGGGCGGCGGTCAGGGCTTGGGGGTAGAGGGCGACCTCGTCCAGTGCGCCTTTGTACGGCTTGTCGGTCGGAGCGCCCTCCGGGCCGGCGAAGGACAGGCGGGAGGCCGGTACCGCCAGGCCCGGTACGCGCAGCGCCGAGGCCGGGCTCGCCTTGCCGTTGACGAACACCTGCGCGGTGGTCGCCGTCACCGTGACGGCGACGTGCTGCCACGCGCCGTTGGTCAGGTAGCCCGAGCCCAGGGCCATCAACTGGGTGGACGAGTTCTGCAGGACGCCGATCTCGCCGCCGCGCAGCACGATCCGGTAGGTCGCCGCGCCGCCCGCCGACACGAACTGGAAGAGCGTGCTCTCCGACGACTGGTAGTCGGCCTTGATGAACGCCTCCCAGGTGAACGTGGACGGCGCGGTGCGGACCGTGGTGGTCGCGAACCCCAGGCCGGTGTTGGACGGGAAGGCGACGGCCTTCTGGTTCGGCTCCGAGGGCAGCGCGCCGGGTGCGCCGTACTGCGGCGCACCGCGGAACTCGGCGTTGTAGTTGTTGCCGGACGAGTCGCGGGCGGTCGGGCCGGCGGTCTCGCCCAGGCGGTAGTAGTACTGGGGCCGGTCGGCCAGGACCGCCGCCGGGTAGCCGCTGAGCTCGGCGGTCCGCCAGCTCGCGGCGGTGGCGGTGGTGTCGGTGAAGCCGGCTCGGGCCGTGGTCACGCCCACCGTGATGAGCACGACCAGTGCCGTCCCGGCGGCCACGGCCTGTCTGGTCGAGCGTGGTCCCGGGCCGAACGCGCCGGCCGTGAGCAGCGACAGCGCGCCCGCCGTGGCGATCAGCGGCAGCCAGCGGCCCTCCCCGGCCCACGTGAGCGGGTAGCCGACCCACGGCACGCGCAACCGGGCCAGGCCGAGCACGTCGTCGACCGGTACCGCGGTGGGGTCCGGGTCGGCGTTGGCGTCGCCCTTGGTCACCAGCGTCCGGTCGGTGTTCACCGCCAGCACCCGGTGCAGCAGCCTGCGGTCCTGCGGGCCGGGGTCGGTGAACAGGATCACCTGCCCGGCGGCGACGGCGTCCCCCGCGATCGGCGACGCCGCCACGACGTCACCCCGGTCGATCCGCGGGGCCATCGAGCCCGAGACGATCGCGGTGCTGTGCCACCCGATCAGCGGCGGCACCAGCGACCACAGCACGAGGCCGACCACGACGCCGAGCACCGCGCGGCAGACCGCCCTCCCGACCACGGCGGGCCAGGGGTCGGGGGTCTGTCGCGCGGTGCTCTCGCGGTGTCGGATGGTCGACCTCGCCTGGTTCGCGGTCCGGTCAGGACGTGGTCTCGGCGGCCCAGGTGAAGGTGACGCCGGTGTTCTTGCCCATCAGGTCGGTGGTGTCACCGGTGGGGGCGAAGGTGTAGCCGATGCGGAAGGTCTTGGCCCCCGAGCCCGGCGTCTGGTAGCCGAGCACGCCGTTGGCGTACGAGCCGATGGCGTCGAAGTCGGCCAGCGTGCCGGCCCACTGCGCGTTCTGGTCCGGCGTGAACGACGCGCCGGAGCCCGTGCCGCGCTGGATGGTCAGGGTGATGTTGCGGGCCAGGCTACCGGTCGGCTCGACCGGGGACGTGGCGAACATCCGGATGTCCGAGGCGTAATCACCCGTGTAGGTGACAACGACGTCCTTGCTGTCGGTGGTGTTGGGCGCCAGCTTGTCCACCGCGAAGACCGCCCGGCCCTCGTGGTCGTTGGTCAGGTCGATCGTGCCGGTGCTCCACGAGTTCGACCCGGTCGAGGTCTGCGCGGAGAAGGCGGCCTGCGACGCGACCAGCACGAGCACGCCGGACAACAGGATTCCCAGCGGTGCCGCTGCGTATCGGACGATGGCCTTGGCCCGGGTCGACTTGATCATAACGCTCTTTCCCTCCGAAGACTGGCGAATCTCATCCTAAGTGGAGGAACGCGCGAGCGAGCCGATCCGTACGCCAGGTCACCAGTGACGTGGCGCACCGTGTCCCGGACCACCGCCGCACTACTTTCCTTGCATGATCAGGAATTTCCGAGTTCAAAAGATCCACAATGGACGAATGATCCACACCACCCGGCCGATACCCCGGACGGCCGCGATCGAGTTCGACAACCGGCACACCCGCGGGCAACCCCGGACCGCGCCGGGAGGGGCTTGCGTCGCCGCTAGTCAGTGCTACTATCTACCGGTAGTCAGTGCCACTCAGTAGATGGCCTCGGCGGCCGGTCCAGAGCGCGCCGGAGAAGCGGATGGGAAGACCCACTCATGACAGCCAGGACAGCCATCGGGCCCGTGATCCACGTGCGGGGCCTGGAGAAGTCGTACAAAGAACTGAAGGTGCTCCGCGGCGTCGACTTCGACGTGGCGCGGGGCAGCGTCTTCGCCCTGCTCGGATCGAACGGCGCGGGCAAGACCACGGTCGTGAATATCCTGTCCACCCTGCTCAAGGCCGACGCGGGCACCGCCGGCGTGCACGGCTTCGACGTCGCCACGCAGGCCGCCGACGTGCGCGAGTCGATCAGCCTCACCGGGCAGTTCGCCGCCGTCGACGAGATCCTCAGCGGGCGGGAGAACCTCGTCCTGATCGCCCGGCTGCGCCACCTGGGGGACGCCGGCCGGATCGCGGACGACCTGCTGGCGCGCTTCTCGCTGACCGACGCGGGCGGGCGGAAGGTCTCGACGTACTCCGGTGGCATGCGCCGCCGCCTGGACATCGCGATGAGCCTCATCGGGAACCCGCCGGTGATCTTCCTCGACGAGCCGACCACCGGGCTCGACCCGCAGGCCCGCCTCGAGGTGTGGCAGGCGATCCGCGGGCTCGCCGAGGCCGGCACGACCGTCCTGCTCACCACCCAGTACCTGGACGAGGCCGAACAGCTCGCCGACCGGATCGCGATCCTCCACGAGGGCCGGATCCTGGTCGACGGCACCCTCGCCGAGCTCAAGCGACTGCTCCCGGCCGCCAAGGTCGAGTACGTCGAGAAGCAGCCGACCCTGGAGGACGTCTTCCTGACCCTCGTCGGTGCCGCGGGCAACGCGCCCACGTCGGAACACGCGAGCGAGGACCGGTCATGACCAAGCGCTTCCTCAGCGACACGGCCGTCCTGCTGGGACGGTCCCTGCGGCACATCACCCGCAGCCTGGACACCATCATCACCACCGCGATCATGCCGATCGCCTTCATGCTGATGTTCGTCTACGTGTTCGGCGGCGCGATCAGGTCCGGGTCTGACCCGTACGTGAACTACCTGCTGCCCGGCATCCTGGTCATCACGGTCGCCTCGGGCATCTCCTACACCGCGTTCCGGCTCTTCCAGGACATGAGGAGCGGCATCTTCGAACGCTTCCAGTCCATGCCGATCGCGCGCTCGGCGGTGCTCTGGGCGCACGTGCTGACCTCGTTGGTCGCCAACCTGCTGTCGATCGCGGTCGTCGTGCTCGTCGCCCTGCTCATGGGCTTCCGCTCGGGCGCGGGCGTGCCGGCGTGGCTCGCCGTGGCCGGCATCCTGGTCCTGTTCACCCTGGCGCTGACGTGGCTCGCCGTCATCCCCGGCCTCACCGCGAAGTCCGTCGACGGCGCGAGCGCGTTCTCCTACCCGCTCATCTTCCTGCCCTTCCTCAGCTCGGCCTTCGTGCCCACCGACACCATGCCCGGCCCGGTGCGCGCCTTCGCCGAGCACCAGCCCGTGACGTCGATCGTCAACGCCATCCGCGACCTGTACACCGAACAGCCGGTCGGCACCGACATCTGGATCGCCCTCGCGTGGTGCGTCGGCATCCTCCTGGTCGCCTATGCCTTCGCCACGATGACCTACCGCCGCAAGATCTCCTGACCGCGGCACGTGCGGCGGTCAGCCCCAGACGTCGGCGAGGACGCAGGCCACGGCGGTGGCCAAGACGCGGACGCCACGGGGTGAACCGGGGTCGATGCCGGTCAGCTCCCTGGCCCGGCGCAGCCGGTAGTCCAGGGTGCGGGTGTGGATGCACAGCGACCTCGCGGTGTGCAGCCGGTTGAAGTCGTTGCGGTAGTAGCAGTCCAAAGTGGACACCAGGTCCGGGCCGGCCGCGAGCAGGCGCGCGATCTCGCGCAGCCACTGGTCGACCGGCGGCAGGTGGGCGACGGCGAGTTCCACGAACACGTCCGCCACGCCGTGCATCCGGCGCGGCACGGCCGCCATCGGGGCGAACCTGGCGGCCTGCCGCGCCGAGGCGGCGGCTTCGGCCAACCCGCCCAGCCGCCCACCGGCGCAGCCCACCGCGCAGGGCACGCCGAGCGCTGCGGCGAAGTCCCGGACGACCGCGAGCGCCGAGCCGACCGGTCCGCTGCCCTCGGCCGCCGCCGGCAGCCACGGCGGGACGAGCCCGACGGCGGGGACCAAGGCGACGAACTCCGCCGGCACCGCCCAGCTCAGCGGGACCTGGTGGCACTTGAACAGCTGCTCGACGACCCCGCCGGCCGCGGGCAGCGGACCGGTCGGCTCGGCCAGCCGGACCACCACCACGGTGTAGTGCTCCGAAAGCCGCACGCCCAGCGCGCTCGCCACGTGCTGGGCCATCTCGTCGTCGGCGAGCAGCATCCGCGCGAGCTGCTGCACGCGTTCGGCCACTGGCAGGAAGCTCTTCTGCCCCTCCATGAAGCCGTCGAAGTAGGCGCGGGTGCCGGTCTCGCCCTGGGCGCTGAACCAGCCGACCAGCCGGAGCAGGTCGTTCAGGTCGTTCGGCCCAGTGGCGTCCTGCATCTCCTGCATCATCAGCGTCGCGTGCAGCGTCACGACCTGTCGTGCCGAGACCGGCGAGACGCCCTGCGCTCCCCGCTCGGTGCCGATCGCGGCGATGCGGGCGCAGTCCTGCTCGGTCATCGGCCGGTCGTCCGACGCCAAGGACGCCGTGATGCGCCGGAACCACACCGCGTAGTCCAGCATGGCGGCCCGCGAGCGCGGGTTGTCCGCCGCCACCCGGTACTCGGGCAACTCGCGGCTGTAGACGACGATCTCGTTGCGCGCGTTGGTCTCCGCCCGCCTGTGCAAGGCGTGGAAAAGCGCCCTCATCACCACTCCCCGCCTGTGGCGGCCTCACTCGGACATGCAGACCCTAGTGAGGATTCGCGCGCCGGTACCGAAATCCCTCCTGCCGGCGGCACGGGATGGGCCTGCCGGCGGTATCGGGGCGCGGTATTTGCGGGAAATGACAACGCGGCCGGCATCGCCGGACCTCCGGTGTCGCGGATTCACGACGCGCCGCCCTCGCGCCGGCTGACACGCTGACCGCCCCGAACCACCGTCACGTCCCGGAAGGACCCGAATGCTCCGCTCAAGACTCAGCCGCGGGCCAGTGGTGTTCGCAGGCGTCCTCGTCGTCGTCACCGCGATGCTCACCGCGGTCGGCCCGGCCGCCGCCACGCCTCCCCCCACCAACACCTGCAACGACCCGCTCACCGGAGTGGACTTCCTGGCCTCCTGGACGGGCACGCCCGGCCCCGACGTCGTCTGGGCGCAGCCCGGCGCGGTGCTGCGCGCCGGCGCGGGCGACGACTCGGTGTTCTCCGAGATCGCCGGCCCGACCGCGATCACCTGCCTCGGCGACGGTGCCGACACCTTCGACCACAGCGACCTGCAACAGACGTCGGTGGGCTACTTCCGGGTCCGCGGCGAGAACGGCAACGACCACATCACCGGCGGCACCGGCAACGACGTCCTGGTCGGCGGAGCGGACAACGACACCCTGGTCGGCGGCCCCGGGCAGGACCGGGTCGACGGCGGGCCCGGCGTCGACCGGTGCGACGCCGAGGTGGAGGTCAACTGCGAGTTCTGACCCGCGGTCGCGCACCCGTTCCCCCCGAGGCTCGGGCGCGTGACCGCCGGCCGCGTGACGCCGGTCCGGGCGCGCTGACCCGGACCGGCGTCACGGGGTGGTTGCCCCCGGGCCGCCGGACCGCAGTTGTGCGCGTTCCGGTGGCCCGGTCGGCGTAATTCGGCGCTGAGTTCACCCGGAGACCCGACCGGACGGTTCACGTGAGGTTTTCTGGAAGGGGGTTCCGGCGCGGTCGTCGACGAGGGGCAGGCGCGAGTGGCTCAGGAAGCTTCGGGCGGTTCGGCCTTCCGCGGCCTGCGCGGTGCGGTGTCGGTGATCGGCAAGTTGCTGGACCGGCCGAGGTGGACCCGGGTTCCGCGGGCGGGCCTGCGCGGGGACCGGCCGCTGCCGCTCATCTGCCTCATCGGCGAACCGGCGGGTGACGGCGTGCTCGCCGCGCTCGCCCAGCGGGTCGACGCCGTCGCCCCGCCCAAGGTGCTGTTCGCGAAGGTCGACGCCGACACCGACGACGCCCGCGGGCCGCGGCCGGGCGCGGACCCCGCGCGGCTGGAACCGCCGCTCGTGCCGCTGCTCAACGTCGTGCGGGACCGGTTGGCCGAAGACCGGTTCGGCAACCAGCGGATGCGGCGGTTCCGCTACTTCACCCTGGTGGACACGTTGACCAGACAACCGCCGGCGGAGGACGTGGGCCGGCGGCGGTCGGTGGCGGACGACCTGGCGGCCGCGTGGAGCGGTCGCCGGTCGGACCCGCGCCAGGACCGGGTCGACGCCGGCGCGAGCGTGCGCGCGGCGCTGCCGTCGTGGGCGCAGGTCTTCGTGGCCGTCCTGGTGGCCTGGCACCGGCCGGTGCGGTACTGGCTGTGGTCGCACCGGGTGTGGCCGTCCGGCTCGGAGCCCCGGTGGTTGATGCGGCAGCGGTTCATGGTGCCCGGCCACTCGTCGAGCTTCCTCGGGTTCGCCGAGCGGCTGATCGCCCGGCGGGACGAGAACCTGGACGAGTTGAAGAAGCTGCTCGTGCACGCTTTCCTCCAAGACCTCCGGATCGCCTACGGCTCGGGCACGGTCCGCCTGCGGCGGTGGCGGCGCACCGCCTACCCGCTGCTGCTGCTGGACGACCTGACCGACGCCAACGGCGGGTGGGAGCTGCTGCGCCTGATCAACGACGTGCGCAACGAGTCGACCGAGCACGACCCGCTGCTGGTCGTGGCACGCGCGGCGCGGCTGCCCGCGTGGATGCCGCAGCGGCGGCTCGAACCGGTGCACACCATCGAGGCCGAGTTCGTCAACTGGGTCGACGGGCTCCCCGCCCGCCGCCAGTCCTTGAGCCGTGACGCGCGTTTCATCGCCGTCCGGATGCCCGCCGCGGACGAACCACCCGTCCCCGACGACCTGTCCGCGTGGTCCGCCGCGCAGTTCCGGCCCCGGCCGGTCCCCCTTCTGGCCCGCCGATCGGTACTGGCGTCGACCCTCGTCGTCGTGCTCGCGGCGGCCGCGCTGGTCGGCGGGCCGTGGCTGTGGCAGGGCATCGCGGGCGACTGCCTGCCGTCGCCGCGTGCCGGGGTGGCCGTGCGGTGGATCGCGGACGCGCGCAGCGGCGAGTGCCTCGGCTACAGCGACAGCGCCGCCCAGGTGTTCGGCGACAACGAGCGCATGGTGGCGGCCGAGCGGGCCATCTTCGAACTCAACGAGACCGCCGAGCGGCTGCACTCGGTGGACCCGGAGCGGCCGTTGGTCAGCCTCGTCTACTTCGCGGAGTTCACCAACCCGCAGGGCGAGCTGGGGTCCGCCGACTCCATCACCGAGCAGCTGACCGGTGTGCTCCTCCAGCAGGCCGAGCGCAACATCCCCAGCGACCACAACGGTCCCCTGCTGCGCGTGGTCCTCGCGAACGGCGGCTACGAGATGGGCCGGGCGCGCTGGGTCGTGGACGAGTTCCTGGCCCCGCTGTTCGAGCGGGACGACTCGCTGATGGGCGTGATCGGGATGGGGCGCACGGTGGACCCGGTGGAGAGCGCCATCGGCGTGCTCGGCGACCTCGGCGTCCCGGTCGTGGCCACCACGCTGACCGGGGCGGACCTGGCCGGGCGGTCCCCGATGTACTTCCAGCTCGTCGCGGGCAACGCCGCCCAGGCGCGGGTGGTGAAGGCGTACGCGAAGCGGGAGGGCAAGGCGATCGACGTCTACCAGCCCGAGGACGTCGACGGCGACGGGTACCTCCGGTCGCTGCGCCACGAGATGGCCCGGACCGACGAGGCGGCGGAGCCGCCGAAGCCGGGGTTCGTGTCGTGGGGCAGCGAGGTGACGTCGGTGAAACCGCTCTGCGGCACCGACCGGATCGCCTTCTTCGCCGGCCGCCAGGCGGACTTCGACGGGTTCTTCGACCGGGTGCTCGCCGAGTGCGCGCCGCACCTGCGGCCGACCGTCCTCGGTGCCGACACGGTGGCCCGCTTCGTCGCCCAGGCCGACAAGCGCGACACCCCCTCCTACGCCGGAATACCGGTCCTGTTCGTGTCACTCGGCGGCCAGGTCGTGCTGGACAACCGGGCGTGCCTGGCAGGCCCCGCACCCGCCTCGTCCACGCCGCCGGCCTCGGAGCCCGCGCCAGTCGCCAAGTCCACCGCGCCGGCGACCGTGTGCTCGCTCATGCGCTACCTGCGCGACCCGGCCGAACGCCACGGCGAGGCGTGGCGGGCCTTCGGCGCGGCGATGAACCCGAACAACGTGCCGTGGATCGGCGAACGGGTCGGGATCGCCTACGACAGCGCGGGCATCTTCGTCCACGCCGTGACGCGCAACCAGAACGCCCGCACCCGGATCGACTCCTCCGGCCGTGCCCCCAACCGGGCCGCGATCTCCCACGAACTGCTGGAGATGTCGTGCCCGAAGCAACCCGACGCACCACGCGGCGGCTGCTACACCGGCGCGTCCGGGGTGATCGACTTCCACGAGAGCCGGTCCGGCGACTCCCGTCCGGTGACCATCCTCAGGCTCGCCGACGTCAAGAACCTCACCGAACCCCCGACCTGCGTCTACGTGGAACCCGCCGACCCGGCCCTCTGCCCCGGCTGACCCCGGCGAGCGGACCGGCGACGGGATCGCCCTTTGAGCGGCGTTGCGGCAGTGGTTCGAGGACGTGGCCGCGTATCGCCCCGAACACGTTCGAGTCGTACGAGATGTACTACCGCCGCGTATGGCGCAAGTCGCACGCCGCTCGTCGCTGATAGGTGCGCTACCCGACCCGGGTCAACGTAGTCGTCCCGCAGTAGCCGCCGCAGGTCCTCAGCTCCGCCTCGTCGGGCGGCATCGTCTCCGTCCACCACGCCGTGTCCGGGCCTGCACCCATTGTGAACGTAACCGCGTTGTACCCGATGATGGGACCGCAGGACGCGCCCGCGCTGTCACGGGTCCGCACCGGAGCCTGCCCGGAGACCTGCGTGTCGTCACCGGACAGCTGAATGCTGTCGCCGCACTCCGTCCGGTAGACGTACGCGCCGTAGCCGGATTCCTCAATCGTGAAGGCGTCCTGATAGATCTCCCACGTGCCCGCGATCCCGGTCGGCGGTGCGCTCGTGATCGTGGGCGCGGCGGCACCCGTGATTCCGGTCTGCCAGTCGTTCGCGATCCCCGTCCCGCTGACGGTCGGCCAGTTCCCCAGAGCCTGTTCTTCCTTGTTCTTGTTGTACGCGACGGCGGCGATGGTCCCGACGACCGCGAGCCCGACGAGGAACATCGTGAGCAACGACGTGCCCTGCGCGGCAGCCGCTGCCGCCGACGCGCCCGTTGCTGCCGTCGCGCCCGTTGCTCCTGTTGCGCCCGTGGACACGGCTCCGGCGGGGGCCGCCGAGCCCGCGTTGGCGGTTACGCCGAAGTCGCCGCCCGGCGCGGTGGTCAGGTCGGCGGGAGGTGAGGGCGGGCCGGGGTCGGGTGGCATCTCGAACGACGACGGATCGGTGCCCGAGTAGGCCGCGTCGACGCTGTCGAACGTGGCCGGTGAGGGCGGTTCCGGCACCGCGTGGTCGAGGTCGGCCATGTGCTCGGCCACGATGTCGGGGGTGTCGCCCTCACCGGGACCGGGGTGCTCCGGCACGTCGATCCGGCCGGGCGGCTGGAGTTCCGGCGGCAGGAAACGGTGGGCGTCGGTCGCGGCCGCGCTCCCCCGCTGATCGCCGAGGACGTGCCACAGCACGCCCGCCTGGGCCAGCAGCGCCCCAGCCACCACCCACCGGCCCGTCACCAGGCTGCGGACGCCTTCCTCGTGGGTGAAGTACGCCTCGGCCTCCCGGTCTCCCGCGCGTCGGGCACCGACCCAGCCTCGGCTCAGCGTTCGGCCCCAGGCGTCGAACCGCAGCGAGTGCGCCAGCTTCGGCGAGGCCGCGCGGCCGAGCGCCACGGTGAGTTCCGGCAGCCCGGCGTCCGTCGTCAGGCCGGCGACCCGCTCGATCGCCCTGCTGTGGGCGGCGACCTGGGCGGGCGTGGTGGCCGGATCGCCCACCCACCGCGTGAAGTACCGGCACAGCCCGTCGACCGGGATCGCCGCGTCGTCACGACGCTGCACGGCCGGCACCACGCCCGGCGCGCACAAGTAGCCGTGTTCGCCCGGCGTCACGAGTCCGAGACCGGTCAGGCGGTCGCAGACCCCGGCCGGGTCCGGTTCGCCCGTCAGGGCACCGATGTGCACGGTGGCCAGCTCGGCGTCCCCCAGTGTCGCGAGCAGGTTCAGCGCCTTCCTCGCGGCCTCGTCGAGCTGGTCGAGCAGCAGCGGCAGCAGGTCCCCGACAGCGGCCGGCGGCGGTAGCTCCTGCCGGCCGGATCCCGCCACGCCGGCCGCGCGCAGCAGCAGCAACGGGTTCCCGCCGGACACCTGCCACAGGTCGACCGCCGTGGCGTGTTCCGCGTCGTGCAGTGGCCGGCCGAGCGCCCGGGTCAGCAGGCGCGCCGCCACGTCCTGGCCGAGGCCCGCCAAGTGGTGCACGGCCCCGTCGCCGATCGGGGTGCTGTCCCGGCCGGCCAGGACGAAGGTGGCGTCGGGAACCAGGTCGGTGAGCTCGCGCAGCTGGTCGATCGTCAGGTCGGCGTTGTCGACGTAGACCGTGATCCGCAGGCCGGTCAGCAACCCGCGCAGGTCCGCCCGGGACGGCGCGTACCCCTGGGTCCGGTAGCAGGCCTCGAACACCTCCTGCGCGAGGTCCGCGACCTGTCGGTGCGCCGCGCTGACGAACACCACGCCGTCCGGCCCGCTCGCGGCCCCGCGTGCGACGTGACGCAGCAAGGTGCTCTTGCCGACCCCCGCCGGCCCGCACAGCCGCACCAGCCCTTCCGCGGCGACGGCGGCGGTCAGCGCCGCCGCTTCCGCCTCCCGCCCGAGCGGCTCGCGCGTGCGCCGGGGCAGGACCGAGATCCGGTCCCGGCGCACCGGGGCGGGCCGTTCCCGCTCCACCGTGACGACGGAACCGTGCCGCGCGTCGACAACGACGTTGTAGCTCCCCGCGACCACGGGCCCGTCGGTGCTCCCACCGACCCCGACGTGGTAGCCGACGCCTCCCTGGGCCTCAGGACCTCGCCCGTCCTCGCCCGACCGTCCGAGTTCTTCGCGCATCCCGCTCACGACCACTCCCGCCCCTCGTGACCTACCGGCCGGCTCACAGCAACCGCCACCAGCCGTCGCACGACGTCTCCTTGACGACCACGGCGGCGTGCCGGTACCCGGTCGGACCCGTCCGGCAGTACCCCTCGTCCACCACGTGCTTCACCGCGTCCGACACCACCAGCGCCAGACATGCCCCGCCGTCCTCGCCGAGCGCGTGCTTCAGCTCCGCCGCGTCCACCAGCCGTGCCGCGTGCACCAGCGGGGTTCCCGACCACTGACCCCCCACCCGGTCGACGTAGCCGACGTGGACGGCGGCCCGCAGGTCGATCCGGTAGGCGTCACTGGCCGCCTGGTTGTGCTCGCGCAGCGCCTTGGCGACCGCCTCGACGAACGTGTCGAGGACGTCGACCACCGTGACCGCCTCCGGCATCACCACCGTGAGACCGTCACCCCGGTCGGACATGTCGAAGAAGTCCTGCGGGACGCCCAGTGCCGCCGTACCGGCCAGCACGCACTCCGCCAGCGCCCGACGCAGGTGCCGTTGCCCGACGTTGTTGCGACAACTGGACTTCTGCACGTCGGTGGTGACCACTGTTCGGTACGCCGCCCGCAAGTCGGCAGGCCGCACCGGCTCGGGCGCGGCCGACGGGACCGGCGTCGAGGTGTTCAGGTGGGTCACATTGCCGTCGCCCGCGACCACCGGGCCGTGGACGTCCCCGCCGATCTTCACCCGCACATCGCGCTGTGGTCGCCCTTGCATCACGACTCCTCGCCGCCGAACGGCACCCGGTGAACCGCAGTTGTACCGATCAGCGGGGCGGCCTTCTGCGTCATCTGACGCAGAAGGCACTCGTTCAGTCGCCCGGCCCACTCGACCGGCCGCACGGCCGCACGACCATTCCGCCTCAGTAGGAGGTTTTCATCGCCGCGTGGACTTCCTGCATGGTTTCGGCGGCCACCGCGTTCGCGCGCTCGTTGCCCTCGCGGAGGATGCGCCGCACCTCCCCCGGGTCGGCGGCGAACCGCGCCCGGCGTTCCCGCATCGGGGCGAGGAACTCGTTGACCGACTCCGTCACGACCCGCTTCAGCCTCGCGGCACCACCCGACCCGATCTCGTCGGCGACGGCGGCGGGCTCACGTCCCTGGCAGAGACCGGCCAGCAGCAACAGGTTGGCCACCTCGGGCCGTGCCTCCGGCTCGTAGGTGATGTGGCGCAACGCATCTGTCTTCGCGCCCTTGATCCGTGCCACCGTCTCGTCCGGGGTGGCCGCGAGGTTCACCGCGTTGCGCCGGCTCTTGCTCATCTTGGTGCCGTCGGTGCCCAGCAGCAGCGGGGCGGCGGACAGCAGGGCGTCCGGTTCCGGGAAGACGTGTCCGTAGCGCTCGTTGAACCTGCGGGCCACGGTCCGGGTGACCTCCAGGTGCGGCAGCTGGTCCTGTCCGACCGGAACCAGGTTTCCCTTGCAGAACAGGATGTCCGCGGCCTGGTGGACGGGGTAGGTGAACATCAGCCCGCTCACCGCCGAGTGCTGCGAGTGCGCGATCTCGTCCTTCACCGTGGGGTTGCGGTTGAGCTCGGACACCGACACCAGGCTCAGGAACGGCAGCAGCAACTGGTTGAGCCGCGGCACCGCGCTGTGCGCGAAGATCGTGGCCCGTTCGGGGTCCACCCCGACCGCCAGGTAGTCCAGCACGAGCCCGCGCACGGTCTCCAGCGGCCGTTCCGCGACGTCGCGGTCGGTCAGCACCTGGTAGTCGGCGATGACCAGGAACAGGTCGACACCCAGGCCCTGCAACCGAACCCGGTTCGCCAAGGTGCCGAAGTAGTGCCCGAGGTGCAGAGGACCGGTCGGACGATCCCCCGTCAGCACGCGGAAACCGCCGGGATCGCGCCGGATGGCGTCCTCCAGCTCGGTGCTGCGCCGCTGGGCGACGGCGATGCCGCCGGCGGTGGTGTGGTTCTGCATCAGATTCTCCCGGAGGGCTCATGGGCCGTCCGGGAACAACACCTGATGCCAACCGGGTTCCCCCGGGATCGGGCTGTCCTCGGACAGCCCGCATATGGATGGCCGTCCCTACTGGGGACGCCACCAACCCGTGTGCACAGTCAACATCACGTCACCGAGCATAACAATCCGGCCGGAGACTCTCCAGCCCGCCCGCCGCGCCACTCCTGAGCCAGACCGAGCAGGCCGGTGCGTCTCGCTCGCCGCGCTGGCCGGCCTCGCCTCCCGCATCCAGGACGAGGGGCACCTCGGGGTCTCCGTCAAGCACCACACCACCAGCGACTCCGAGACGTTGCTCGTCAACGCCTACAGAACCGACAAGGAGGCCGACGACGGCGAGGTCATCTTCCGCCTGGTCTGGGACACGTACCCGGAAGAACGTACCCGGAAGAGGTGGACCGGGTCGTCGTGACCGTCAACGACCAGACCAGAGCCGCCACCAAGGACGAGCTGGAAATGGCCTTCAGCCCGCGCAAGATCCAACCCGACAGCCGGTCCCGCTCAGGGCCACCAGGCCCCTACTACCAACAGCCGTGACGCCTGAGGGGCACTGACGTCAGCGACCGCGTGCTCCGCGCCACCGGCCGGGAGCCCCGCGACTTCACGACTGCTCCCGACGGGACACGCGGCCGCTGGATCTGGTCGGCCGCGTGACCCGCCCAAAGATCACCGGTGCGGCGGATTCCCGCCGCACCGGGTGATCGAGGTCGCTAGAAGCGGTCGGCGTGCTCGCCCACCCACTGGGCGAACGTGCGGGCGGGGCGGCCGGTCACCTGCTCGACGGTGTCCACCACGCGGCTCGCTTCGGCGGGCGGGTCGGCGTGCCAGCCCACGACGTACTCCGCGTCCTCACGGGAGACGCCGGTGGCCAGCAGCCGCTCGACGGCCTGGTCGCGGGTGATCCTGACGAACGTGATGTCCCGGCGGAGGGTTTCGGCGAGGATCGCGATCCGCTGACGCGGGGTGAGCACCTCCGGTCCGGTCAAGTTGTACGCCTGCCCCGAATGTCCGTCCTCCACGAGCGCGGTGACGGCGACGTCGGCGATGTCGGCCTCGTGCACCGACGCGCCGGGCAGGTCGAAGGGCTCGCGGACCACGCCCTCGGCGCGGATCGAGTCGACCCACGCCAGCGTGTTGGACATGAACTCCTGCGGCTCCAGCCGGGTCCACTCCACCCCGGACTCGACCATGGCCTGTTCGGTCGGCCCCACGTACCCGCCCCACACGACGGTCATCCGGCGCACCCCCGCGTGCACGGCCCGTTCGACCAGTTCGACGCCGACCTCCGCCAGCCCGGCCGTCACCGTGATGTGCAGCCGGGTGACCCCGGCCAGCGCGTCGGTCAAGGTCTCGGGCGCGGTGTGGGTGCCCTCGACCAGTTCGACGCCGGGTGGGAGCCGGGCGCCGGCGGGATTGCGGGTGAGGGCCCGCACGTGCTCCCCGCGGCGCACGAGGCCGGCCACGACGTGCCGGCCGGTGTTGCCGGTGGCCCCTGTCACCAAAACGGTCATCTTCGACTTCCCTTCGTTCCCGCAACGGTAGAAGCTCCAGCAAGGTGGAGGTCAAGCCAGGAGTGCCGCGATCGCGGGACCGAACGCGGCGCCCAGCAGGTAGGTGAGGTTGAACAAGCCCATCGCCGGCGCGCGGTGCGAGTCGACGGCGTTGCCGGCGCGCACGGCGTAGACGCCCTGGCCCGACGCCGCCGCGAGCGAAGCCAGCGCCTGCGCGACCAGCAGCACCACCGGGACGACGCTGACGCCGGTCAACACCAGCCCGATGGCGGCGAGCGCCGGGAACAGCACCGCCACCACCCGGAACGGGGTTCGCGCCGTCGCCGCGACGACCACGTAGGACACCAGCCCGCCGAACAGCAACGGCCACAGGAGGGCGAGCCCGACCTCGCCGCTGGTCCAGCCGGAGTGCTCGGTCAGCCGCGGCGGCAGCACGTACATCAACCCGAAGTTGACCACGGCCAGCACGAACGCCAACCCGGCCGAGATCAGGAACACCGGCGTGCGCAACAGCACGGCGGGCACGAACCCGTCCGGGCGCGACCGCAGGTGCGCGGCGACCAGGACCGCGATGAGGACGACGGCGACCCCGGCGGGCAGCCAGAAGTGCGGTACGAAGACCAGCGCGGTGACCAGTGCTGTCACCAGGATCGCGCCCATGGGGTCGAAACGCGACGGCACGACCGGCGTCCGGGGTGCCGATCGCAGCACCGCCGGCACGGCGAGCAGGCTGACGGCGGGCAGCGCCAGCGCGAGTTGCCAGCCGAGCGCGTCGCCGACCAGGTCGCCGATCAACGGCGACGCCGAGCCGACGACCGCCAGCGACGAGGTGACCAGGCCCATCGCGCGCGCCGACCCGGCCAGGCTCATGGCCACCGTGGTGAACCCGGCGGTCCCGAGCCCCTGCAACGCACTGCCGACGACCAAGGCCGGCAACCACGCGACGGTCGCCGCCACGACGGCACCCGCCAAGACCAGCGCGGCGCACGTGAGCAACGCGGTCCGGACGCCGCGGTGGCTGTGCAGCCCGGCGAGCAGCGGCGTCCCGACGGCGATCCCCCAGCCGAACGCCGTCACGATCCACGTCACCGCGGCGGTTCCGGTGCCGAGCGACGCCGCCGCGTCGGGCAGGATCAGCGCCGGCCCGGCGATGCCGAACGACAGCGGCCCGGCCAGCAGGGCCAGCCACGGCCCCGCTACCCGGGTCCGTGCCGGCGCGCTCATCGCCCGGCCAGGGTGGGGTAGTCGGTGTAGCCCCGGTGGTCGCCGCCGTAGAACGTCGTGGGGTCGGCACCGGTGAACGGGCCGCCGGCGGCGATCCGCTCCGGCAGGTCCGGGTTGGCCAGCCACAACTGGCCGAAGCTGATCGCGTCGGCGACGCCGTCGCGCAGCGCGTCCGCGCCGTCCGCCACCGCCGCCGGGTCTGCGCCGGTCGGGTCCGGACTGCCCGGGTGCGGGTTGAGGATGAGGGTGCCGGGCCAGTCGGCGCGGATCAGCTTGGTGATGTCGCGCGTGCCGAACTCCGAGATGTGCACGTAGGCGGGGCTCACCGGGACGAGCGCCCGGACGAGCGCCGGGTAGAGCAGTTCGGTGTCGCTCTCGCGCACGCCGTTGAGGGTGGAGCCCGGCGACAGCCGGATGCCGGTGCGGTCCGGGCCGATCGCGTCGCCGACCGCCCGCACCACCTCCACCGCGAACCGGATGCGGTTCTCGACGGTGCCGCCGTAGGCGTCGGTGCGCCGGTTGGTGTTGTCGGCGAGGAACTGGTGGATCAGGTAGCCGCTCGCGCCGTGCAGTTCGACGCCGTCGAACCCGGCCTCGACCGCCAGTCGCGCGGCCGTGACGAACTCGTCCACCGACCGAGCGATGTCGGCCGACGTCATCTCCCGCGGTTCCGGGTGGTCGAGCAGGCCGTCGGGGGTGTAGAGCCGCTCCCCCGACGCGATCGCCGACGGTGCCAGCGGCAGGCCGCCGTCCGGGTAGAGCGACGGGTGCCCGATCCGGCCGGAGTGCATCAGCTGGACGAAGATCCGGCCGCCGCGCGCGTGCACGGCCTCGGTGACCACGCGCCAGGCGGCGGCCTGCTCGGGGCTGTGCAGCCCGGGGGTGTCGATGTAGCCCTGGCCGACGACGCAGGGTTGGGTGCCCTCGGTGATGATCAACCCGGCTGTGGCGCGTTGCGCGTAGTACTCGGCGGTCAGCGCGGTGACCTGGCCGCCACGGGCCCGGCTGCGCGTCATCGGTGCCATCACCAGGCGGTTGGGCAGCGGCAGGGGTCCCCGCTCGAGCGGGGTCAGCAGCGCGTTCATGCCGTTGAGCCTGGTCCGGGCGGGACCGCGCCGAATCGGTAAGGTTTCGGTACCGGGGTACTGGGATTCGACCTACGTACCCCACTCACGGTCACGGAAGTTCACTTTTTGAGGGGTGCCGGCGTGTTGTACGGCAGGGCCGGCGAGCAGGCGGCGATCGAGGCGCTGCTCGCGGCGGCCCGCGCCGGGCGCAGCGGCGCGCTGGTGCTGCGCGGCGAGGCGGGCATCGGCAAGTCCGCGCTGCTCAGGTGGGCGGCCGACGCCGCCGCCGGGCTGCGCGTGCTGTGGGTGACCGGGATCGAGGCCGAAGCCGATCTCGCGTTCGGCGGGCTGGTCCAGCTGCTGTGGCCGATCCAGGACCGGCTCGCCGCGCTGCCCGGTCCGCAGGCGGCGGCGCTGCGCGCGGTGCTGGACTCGGACCGCACCGGCGGGCAGGACCGGTTCGTGTCCGGGCTCGCCGTGCTCACGCTGCTCTCCGACGTCGCCGACGACGGCCCGGTGCTGTGCCTGGTCGACGACGCGCAGTGGCTGGACCGGGCGACCGCCGACGCCTTGCTGTTCGCCGCCCGGCGGATGGCCGCCGAACCCGTCGC
The DNA here is from genome assembly GCF_000328705.1 of Saccharothrix espanaensis DSM 44229. Taxonomy (NCBI): domain Bacteria; kingdom Bacillati; phylum Actinomycetota; class Actinomycetes; order Pseudonocardiales; family Pseudonocardiaceae; genus Saccharothrix; species Saccharothrix espanaensis. The sequence continues at coordinate 5,535,248 of NC_019673.1, forward strand.
CATCCTGTTCGGCGCGCGGGACACCGGGTTCGCCGCGCCGGACCTGCCGGAACTGCGGCCGGCGCGGCTCGACGCGGCGGACGCCGGGCGGCTGCTCGCCGAGCGCGGGCCGGTGCCGCCGTCGCCGGCCCAGGTGATCGCGGAGTCGGCGGGCAACCCGCTGGCCCTGCTCGAGTTCGCCGCCGCGCAGCAGGAGCACCACATCGCCGCCGGGCCGCTCCCGGTGGCCGACCGCGTGCTGGCCGGCTTCCGCGCGCAGATCAGCGCGCTGCCGGAGCGGACCCGGCTGATGATGCTCATCGCGGCGGCCGAGGGGCGCGGGCACCTGCCGACCCTGCTCGGCGCCGCCGACGTGCTGGGCGTGGGCCTGGCCGACCTGGCGCAGGCCGAGACCGCGCGGCTGCTCGACGTCACCGGGACGACGGTCACCTTCCGGCACCCGCTGGTCGGCACGGCCGCCTACCAGGGTGCGGTGCTCGCGCGCCGGGTCGTGGTGCACCAGGCGCTCGCCGAGTCCACTTCGGACGCCGACTGCCGGGCCCGGCACCTGGCCGCCGCCACCACCGCCCCCGATGAGCGCATCGCGGCCGAGATCGTGCGCTCGGCCGAGCGCGCACGGGCGCGCACGGCGTTCGCCGCGGCGGCCGGGCTGTACCGGCAGGCCGCACACCTCACCGCCGACGACGGTGGGCGCGCGGCGCGCTTGGCGGAGGCGGCTTCCCTGGCGCTCGCCGCCGGGAACGGGCGGCAGGCCGCCGAACTGGTCGGGCAGGCGCAGCCGCTGACCGAGGACGCCAAGGCGCGGGCCGGCCTGGCGCAGGTGCGGGCGGCCGTGGAGTTCGAGTTCGGGGACGCGCGCGCGGCCGGCCGCCTGCTGGTCGCGCACGCACCCTCGGCCGAACCCGCCAGGGCGGTCGAGATGCTGCGCACCGGGGCGCGGTACGCCTGGTTCTCCGGCGACCGGGAGACCGTGCACGACGCGGACAACGCGCTGGACGGCGACGACCCGCTGGTGCGGGGCCTGGCCGCGCTGGTGGACGACGACTTCGCGACCGGGTTGCCGCTGCTGGCCGACTACGTGGCGCGCGCGGCGAGTTCCGACCCCGGCCGGACGTACTGCGCGATGATCCTCGGTGACGACACGACGACCAGGGAACTGGCGTCCGCCGAAGTGGCGCGCTGCCGGCGGGACGGGCTGATCGGCGTGCTCCCCGCGGTGCTGCAAGACCTCGCGGGTGCGCAGGTGTCGGCCGGGCTGCACCGGGACGCGGCCGCGTCGGTGGCCGAGGCGGTGCGGATCTCCCGCGACACCGGATCGCACCGACTGCTCTCCCGGCTCAACGCGGTGCCGGCGCGGGTGGCCGCGATCGAGGGTGACGAGCGGCGCTGCCGGGAACTGGCGGAGGTGCCGCCGGACGCGGGTGGGGTGGCGAGCACGGCCGCCCTGGCGTTGCTCGACCTCGGCCTCGGCCGCTACGAGTCCACTGTGGATCGAATGGACTCCGTGCTGCGCGGGCCGCTGCGGTACACGACGGCGGCGATCATGGCGATCCCGGACCTGTTCGAGGCCGCGGTGCGGTTGGGCGACCCGGGCCGGGCCGAGCCCGCGTTCCACCGGTTCGACGCGTGGGCGCAGGCAGGCGGACAGCCGTGGGCCAGGGCGGTCGCGGCGCGCTGCCGTGCCATGCTCGAAGAAGGCGAGGCGCGGTACCTGCACGCGCTGGAGTTGCACACGGGTGGTGCACGGCCCTTCGAACGAGCGCGCACGGAACTGCTCTACGGGGAATGGCTCCGCAGAGCCAAACGCCGCAGCGACGCGCGGGTTCCGTTGCGCTCGGCGTTGGAAGTCTTCGCACGACTGCACGCACGGCCGTGGGTCGATCGTGCCCGCGCCGAACTGGACGCCACCGGCGACTCCGGCCCGGCGGCCGAACCCACTGCGGACAACCCGCTGGATCGCCTCACCCCCCAGGAACTCCAGGTCGTCCGGCTGGCCGCGGACGGCGGTACGAGCCGGGAGATCGCCGCGCAGCTGTTCCTCAGCCCGCGCACGGTCGAGCACCACCTGTACCGGGCGTTCCCGAAGCTCGGCGTGCGGTCACGGCGTGAGCTGGCCCGGTTGGACCTCGGGTAGGCAGCGTCCGGTACCCGCCTGCTCCGAACTCACCGTCGCCGCCATCGTCCTCCGGCGCGGATGAGAACCGCAGGGCACCGCCTGGCGACCACCCGGGACGTGGTGGCGAGGGTGCCGCCACCACGACGTCCCCGGCTCAGCCCAGGTCGAGGCGGTCGGCCAGGCCGGCGGCGGTGAAGGCGGCCACCAGCTCGTCCAGTCCCTCGGAGAAGTGGCTCCAGCTGTTGTAGTGCACCGGGACCACGCGGCGGGCGTCGAGGATGCGGGTGGCCTCGGCGGCCGACGCGCTGTCCAGGACGAGCGCCGCGCCGTCGAACACGACCGGGATGCGCGGCGCGCCGGCGAACAGGATGGCCGTGTCGATCGCGGGGAAGCGCTCGGCGACCTGCCTGACGGCGTCGAGCGAGGCGTTGTCGCCGCTGACGTAGACCGCGGGCAGGTCGGGCGCGGTCAGGACGAACCCGACGACCTGGCCGGTGACGGGCTCGACCTCCTCGCGGGTCCCGGGGCCGTGCACGGCGGGTGCGGCCGTGACGGTGACGGTGCCGCCGTCGGGCCGGGTCAGCTCGACGGTCTCCCAGTCCGCCAGGCCCTTCGCGGCCCCGCCCAGCCGCCGGCCGCCGCCGGGGGTGGTCAGGACGAGGGGGACGTCGGCGAGCAGGGCGCGGCCGGCGTGGTCGAGGTTGTCCGGGTGCTCGTCGTGGGAGAGCAGGACGACGTCGACGCGGCCCAGCTCGGCCGGGGTGGCCGACGCGGGGGCGGTCTTGGCCAGCTCCGGGCCGGAGCCGTCGCCGTAGGTGCCGGGACCGTCGAAGGTCGGGTCGGTGAGGAAGGTCAGGCCGCCGTAGGTGAGCAGGGCGGTCGGGCCGCCGAACACGCGGACGGGGAACTGCTCGGTGGTCGTGCCGGTGGACGTCACAGGACTGAGTCTCCTCACGGATGAATGTCACCTATCCGTGAGGAGACGGTAGTGTTTCTCACGGATGAGCGCAAGCTCTACCATGAGGCCATGCACGAGGACGTCGACGCCGCTCCCCCGCCGGCACCGGGCGCGGAGCAGTACCCGGCGCTGGACTTCGCCAACAGCGCGGTGGCGCTGCCCGGCGGGCAGTACACCGACCAGCTCGGCACGCCCACGTCCGCCGACCGCTGGCTGGCCGACCACGCCCTGGCTCCCGAGCGGGCGGGCCTGGCCGAGATGTGCACCTCCCAGCTCCGCTCGCTGCGCGAACAGGTCCGGTCGCTGCTCGCCGCACGGGTCGCCGGCGTGCCCGCCCTGCCGCCGGCGGTGGCAGCCGTCAACGCCGCGCTCACCCGCGTCCCGACCGCCGCCCTGCTGCTGTGGGACGAGAAGACCGGCCCGCACCGGGCGGCGCCACACCCGGTCAACCAGATCCTCGACCACGCGTTGGCAGCCCTGGCGGCCAACGCGGCGGACCTGCTCACCGGCCCCGACGCCGAACGCCTGACCGCCTGCGGCTCCCCACCCTGCAACCGCTTCCTGCTCCGCCACGGCCGCCGCCACTGGTGCTCGACCCGCTGCGGCGACCGCGCCCGAGCCGCCCGCGCCTACGCCCGCCGCACCCACGCCGCCGACTCTTGATCGGTTTGTCAAGCGGCGGCAGCGAGGTGAGGTGCAGGTTGATAGGGCCGGTTGTCACGCGGCAGTGCCCAGAGGACGTTGACGCGTCGGCGGGCGAGTGCGAGCACGGCCTGGGTGTGGTGTTCGCCCTCGGCGCGCTTGGTGGTGCCGGTGGCGGCGATGAACTCGGCGCCGAGCAGGACGCCGATTCCGGGCATGCTGATGATCACCTTGGGGCGTTGCGGACCTTGCGTTCACGCAGCCGGACAATCAGGTCCTCGACCCCGACGTCCCGAAGCGCGGCCGGGGTCTGGAATCCCGTCAGCAGGACCAACGGTCCCTGGGTGGTCAGGTCGAGAGCGCGCTCCAGCGCGGGACAGACGGCCGGCATCCGGTCGTGGAGCCGGTTGACCGATCGGACACGGTCGGCGGCCAGGTCCTGGCGGCGGGCCACGAGCAGCCGCAGCTCGACGACCAGTTCGTCGTCGCCGTCCAGGATCGTCAGGTCGCGGCGCATCCGGGCCTGGTCGGCGATGATCAGCGCGTCCTTGGCGTCGGTCTTGCCCGCGCCGCGGTGTCCGGCGGCGGCCCGGTTGACCATGATGCCCGGCACGTAGGCGACCACCTGGCCGTGATCGAGCAGCAGGGTCAGCAACAGCGCGGACTTCAAGTCGATGACCCACCGGACCCGCTCCGACAGGGCACACACCTCGCCGATCGCGGCCAGCAGCACTGCCTCGTCGTTGGCGACCCGGCGGGAGAACACCCGCCTGCCCTCTGCGTCGACCACGGTCACGTGGTGGTGCTCCCGGCCGATGTCCACACCCACAGTTGCGTCAACTCACACCTTTCACCAGCAGGTTCCTGATCGCGCCCGCAGACGACCCCGCCGCCAGGTCCCTACACGGCGATCGGTTCGCAGCTCTCAATCAGAGGCCGAGTCCGTCCGGAAGAGGCGGGCGGCGAGTCGGCCAGAGCCACACCAGCGGCAGACGGCTGAACGCCACACCCGCCCCTCCCGGGGCATCCGGACCCTACGAGGCCGGATAACCAAAGGGTAGGGACGACTGAACGGCGTCACGTTCCGCCACCAAGCCGGTCACGAGCCCGTGCGGCGGCGCTCGGCGCGCGGGTCACGCGTCATCGTCGTCGTCGAAGTCGTCGGAGTCGTCCGCTCCCAGGATGTCGGCCGCGCCCACCGACGGGGCCGCCGGCCGGGACCCGACGACCGCCTCCCGTTGCGGGCCGCCCGGCAGGGACGCCTGCTTCTCGCCGAAGTCGATCGCGAACGGCGTGTCGGACAGCCGGTTCGCGATCACCGCCGTGGCCTTCGCCATGATGTCCGCCACGTTGCCCCGGCTGACCAGACCGTTGTCCAGCAACGAGTTCAGCAGCCCGCGCGCGCCCTCGAAGTCGAGCCGGCGCTGCTGCATGAACAGCGCGATGACCTCGTTGACCTGGTCGGGGTGGGCGGCCAGCTTCAGCCCGATCAGGTTCATCTCGTCGTTCTTGATGGCGTCGGCGTAGAACTCCATCTCCACCCGCTTCATCGTCAGCTCGTGCTCCTGCTGCCGCTTCTGCCGCTCCAGCTCGAACACCGCGCGCTGGGCCTCCAGGTCCAGCTGCGCCCGCTGCTCGATCGCGCGCAGGTCGAGGTCGGCCCTGGTCGCCTCGTTCTCCCGGCGCCGGGCCGCGAGCGCACGGGTGTGCTCCTTGCGCCGGCGCACCTCGCCCGCCGTGCTGTCGTCCAGGCTCAGCGCCACCCCGCAGTCCAGCAGTCCCAGGCCCTGCTTCAGCGTGCGCTTGTGCGTGAACCCGAAGGCCTGGTGCACCTCCTGCTCGGCCACGGCGACCTCTTCGATCGCGTGCTCGACCGTGATCTCCCGGAGCTTCCTGGTCAGGTACGCCTTCACGATGAACTCGGCGTCGGTCAGGTTGGTCTCCACCGCCGCCACCGGATCGGTGATCCGCCACGACGCGTCGACCTGGGCGATGAAGCTGTACGCGCGTTCCGCGCTGGGCACCCGCAGCACGAGGTGGCGGTTGAACACCGACGTGTCCACCAGGAACACCGCCCGCAGGCCCGCGCCGTCCCCGAAACCGAGTTGGTGGGTCAGGTGCTGGTACTTGCCGTGCCGGTCGAGGTAGACCGTCGCCTGATCGGGCCGGGGCACCGGCCGTTTCTTCCACAGCTCCGCGTACGTCAGGTCCATCCGCGTCACCAACGGTGTGCTGTGGCTCGGGTTCCGGTTGATCACGCTCGGTTCTCCTTCTCATCCAGTGCGGCGAGCAGGTCGGCGACGGCGTCACGGGGACCGTTGCGGGCACGGGCCCAGTCCTCCAGGTGGAACGGGATCGTCGCCGCGTCCCCCGTCGTCCGCACGAGGTCGGCGAACAGCCTGCCCAGGGGTGCGCGCTGGGTGGTGTCGCGCTGCGCGGTCTTCACCCAGCGGCGGAACACGTCCAGCATCTCGTGCAGGTAGAACTGGGCCTCCAGGGCGCGGGCGACCAGCGTGACGACCGCCTCGCGCCGGGTGACCCGCCGGGTGCCCACCACGACCCGGTCCGCCCGGTCGGCGGTACGCGTGTCGTCCTCGGCCACCCACAACAAGCCCGGCCACGGCTCGGTGCTGCCGTCCTCGGACACCTGGAGGTAGACGCTGAGCTGCACGACGCAGATCAGCGCGGTGGCCCGCACCGCGGGCTTGGTCGAGACCGACCACTTGATCAGCTCGCCGAGCACGGCGTCCAGCTTGTCGTGCTCCACCACCAGGTTCGTGATCGCGTCGGCGATGGCGATCACCATGCGCGGGGTGTCGGTGTCGGCGGCCTTGCGCAGCCGCTTGAGCGATTCGGCCGTCGTCATGATCGGCAGCACGCCCAGCGCCGCCACGGCCGCCACTCGCCTGCCGGTCACCTTGACGCCCTGCAACCACTGGTCGATCATCCGGGCCAGCAGCGGCTGCATCTCGGGCTGCATCGCGGGCAGCCGCAACGCGCCGAGCACCGCGTGGCGCTCCCACGCGGCGTTCCTGTCGGCCCAGCGCTCGATGACGTACCGGCGGGTGTGCTCGAACTCCGACAGGCTCAGCAGGCCGGCCGCGACGCCGACCCGGAAGCGCACGTCCCGGTCCGGCGAGCTGCCCAGCTCGCGCAGCCAGGCGCGCACCACGGCGTGCGCTTCCGGGTACTCCAGCCAGATGTGCTGGAGCACCCGGCGCGGGCGGTGCGGGTCGCGGTAGCGGACCACGTCGACGGCGAGGCTGCCCAGGTCGCCGTCCTCCACCACGGTCGTGATCTCGGCCGCCATCTGCTCGGCCAGCGAGAGCGTGCGCACCGCGAACACCTTGCGGGTGCGGTCCCGGGAGTCGGGCACCTCGGCCGCCTGGATCGCCTTCGCGAGCTTGGTCGCGTTCTCCGCGACGGTCGCCAGCGGCAGCCCGTCGAACACCGCGAGCGCGATCGCGAACGCGCGGTGGTCGTTGTCGGACAGCCCGTCGAACCACTCGCGGAAGCCCGACTCGGCGTGCGCGGCGTAGCGCTGCCGGACGTCTTCCAGCTCGCGCTCGCCGAGCACCACCAGGCACAGGCCGCGGCCGAACTCGGCGAGGTCGTGCGCGCGCAGCGACCGGCCCACGACCTCCTCGACCAGTTCGGCGAACTCCGGGAAGTCCGCCAGGTCCTGCTCGGGCTTGCCGGCCCGGCGCAACCCGCCCTGGAAGTGGCTGTGCACCAGCGCCCGGTCGTCCAGCCGCGCCGCGCCGTCGACCAGGAACCCGCCGATCTCCCGGTCCCGCACCGGGGTGTGCGCGGCGACCAGGACGACCATCCGCGCGCCGGTGTCGGCGAGCCGCCGCTTCCACTGCTCCAGCGCGAACGTCGACAGCGCCGCCGCCTGCCCGATCTCCAGCGATTCGAGCAGGTAGCCGTGGTCGGCGGTCAGCTCGACCGGGGTCGACGGCGAGCGCAGGTCGAGGTCCGGGCTGAGCTTCTCCACGCCGCGGGCGCACTCCTGGGCCAGCAGGTGCAGGGCGGTGGCCGTGCGCCCCCAGCCCGAGGGCGCCCGCAGCAGCAGGATCCTGTTGTCCCGCAGGCGTTCCTTCAGGTCGCGGTAGTTGTCCGGCGAGACGAAGGTGGCGGTGATCGAGGACAGCGCCTCCGGCGCGATGGGGCCGGTGGGCACCGAGCCGTGCCCACCGGGCCCGCGCGGCGAGCCGGCTTCGACCAGGCCGATCGTGTTGGCCACGAACACGTTGCCGACGGAGCCCCGCTCGCCGAGCAGCGCGGCGACCGCGTTCTCCAGCGCCCGGGTGTTCTGGTGCAGGTGGCGCGCCTTGGACGGGTCCGTCGCGGTCGCCTTCGCGGTGTCGGCGTCCTCCTCGGGCTGCTCCGGCGCGCCGTCCGGTTCGGCCTCCTCCGGCTTCACCTCGGCGGGCTCGGCCGCGGGCGCCTTCTCCTCGTCGGCGGGCTGGTCGTCGCTCACGGCGTGCTCCCGAAGTACGTGCGCGCGTCCACGGACGGGATCGACGGGGTGGTGAACACCGAGCCGATCGAGTTCCCGGTGAACGTCACGTTCAGGTCGGCCCCGCTGCCCGGTGCCGCGGCCTCCGGGCCGTCGTCGGGCGACGGCGGCGTCTCGTACCCCGGCACGCGGGCCCACACCAGGCCGGTCGGCTCGTCCAGCGGGCGGTACGCCTCGGGGCGCAGCCCGCGGAACCCCTGCCGGACCACCGACCGGTACACGTGGTCGGTGACCAGCACGACCGCCTGCCCGTGCTCCGCCCGGCGCAGCACCTCCCGCCCGCGCTCGGCCTCCGCCGCGCGGAACGCCGTCGTCATCGCCTCCCCGACCCAGCCGTGCTCGTCCCGGGCCACGAGTCCGAAGTGGACGGCGACGCGCAGTCGGATCCAGTCGGTTCGGTCGCGTTCGGCGTTGTGCCGGGCCAGCTCGGCCAGCAGGGCCTCCACGAGCGGGTCGAGCACCGGCAGGACCTCGCTGTCGAACACCAGCAGCACGCCGTCACCGAGGTCGTCGAGCCGCTGCGGCACGTCGCCGAACCCGGCCGCGACCACCGCGCGGGCCAGCACCTGGTAGAGCGCGGCGCGCAGGCCGGCCTTCTCCGGGTCGGTCCGGTCGCTCGAACGCTCCACGTCCACGACGAGGACCGAGCGGCTGACGGGGTGGATCTCCATGTCACCTTCTCCTCTGCGGTTGCACTGCTCTGCCTCGCGCCCAGGCAACTCGCGGCGCGCGCAGACCGCGTCGAGCACGGCGGTGATGCCGTGCGCCACGACCGCGTCCCGCACCAGCCGGTAGCCCGCGCCGTACACCGGGTCGGCCGACGTCAGAGCGGCCTCGCGCACCGCGTCGGCGAACGGGGTGCGCTGCCGCTTGAGCCACGCGCCCGCGAACAGCTCGCACACGCCCTCCTCGACCTCCGGCGGCAGACCCCACGCCCCTCGTTGGCACAGCCAGGCGTGCCCGATCTCGTGCGCCACCGTCGCACCGAAGTGCACCGGCGTCAGGCCGCGCGCGATCTCGATGCCGAGCACGCTGCTCTCCTGCTGCGACGTCCAGGTGTGCGTGCGGCCCAGGCACAGCGCGCCCGGGTCGGCGTTGATCGACTCCGGGTCGACCAGCGTCACCTTCACCGGCCGGTCGAGCCGGATGCCCAGCGCCGCCATCTCCTCCCGGACGCGCGGGATGTGGGCGCGGGCGGTCACCTGGTCCTCCACCGCCTGCCGCCGGCAGGTGGGGCAGCGGACCGTCGAGGCGGTGAACCCGGGCCAGCCGCCCTCGCCCACGTGCCGGGGTCGCCCGCACAGCGCGCACCGGCCGTCCTCGGGGTGCCGCGCGCACGTCGTCTCGCCCTGCATGGACACCGCGTAACGGCCCACCGGCGGCCGCCCGCACACCGTGCACAGGTCACCGGACATCCCTCAGGTCACCGGGACCCAACGCCGGGTGTGCGGGTCTCGCCGCCACCCGCCGGTCGACCGCGTCGCCGCCTGCTCGGGCGGGAACAGCACCGAGTCGAAGTACCGGCCCCACTCGCCCGCGCTCGGCCTGAGGTCGGGGTCGTCGCCCAGCGCGGCGCGCAGCAGCCGCATTCCCTCGGCGGGCAGCAGGCCCGCCAGCCGCTCCGGATCACGCGACGTGGACGCGAACGGGCCGGGAGTCAGGCAGCGCAACACGAACAGCCCGAACTTGTAGCAGTCGGTCGGCTGGTTCAGGGTGTCCTCGGGCGGCTCCCAGTCCGGCGCGTTGAGCTGGCGCACCACCGCGACCGCGCCCTTGATCCGGATCGCGTCGCAGTCGACCAGCATCACGCACGGTCGTTGCACCAACTGGAACACCGCGTTCTTCGGGTTGATATCGCCGACCACGAGGTTCGCGCGGTGCAGCAGGTGCAGGGCGTAGGCGAAGTCCCGGCACACCAGCAGCCGCCCGGCCAAGCCAGGCACCGGCATCCCCAGCCGCAACGAGCGCTCCGGGTCGACGAACAGGTGCTGCACCTCCCGCAGCGAGCGGGCCGACGCACCGCTGGGCATGACCCGGTTCTCGAAGTACGCCTCGGGGATCAACCGCATCAGCACGCCGAGCACGCCACCGCCCTCCTGCTCGACCGTGCGCACCGGCCACGCGGTCGACCGGTCCAACCGGACCCGCGTGTCCTCGTCCAGGCGCAACCGGCGGCGCACCACCGCGGCCAGCCCCTGCGGCGGCGCGTGCCCGGCCTTGTACTGCTTGTACACCAAGGGACCCGGCACGTCGGGCAGCACCGCGTGCGGCGCGCTGAACACCCTCGCCTGGCCGCCGGACCCCAGCAGTGGACCCAACGGCCCGATCTCGGCGAGGGTGACGGCGTGCCCACCCACATGCCCATTTACGTGCCCAGTCACGTGATGCCCGGTCACGTGCTCGGTCACGTCCGCGCCACGGGCCAGAACCCGACAGCGGTACGGTCGTCGTCGAAGCTCTTGCGCGCGAAACCGGTCTGGGCGGCGAAGTCCAGCCCCGAGGCGGGCGGCATCGCCCACGCGTCGGCGAGGAACGCGCCGACCGCGCCGGTGCCGTGCCCGAGCGGATCTCCGACGCCGTCGGTGACGACGATCAGCGCCTCCCCCGGTGCGACGGTGGTCCGCACCGGGACCAGGTCGGCCGGCGGCACCGGCAGCGCGTGCACCGAGCCCGAGTGCAGGTCCGCGCCGTCGTTCTTCACCGCCGCCTGCGGCTCCCACCGCTTTCCCCCGCGCAGCACCCAGGCCGACGTGTCCCCGATCGACAGCAGGTGCACCGGGTGCGCGCCGTCGACCGGCTGGAGGTCGACCACGGCGTACAGGACGGTGGTCGCCAGGTGTCCGGCGACCTCGCGGAGGTCGGCGTCCTCCCGGCCCAGCAGGTCCCGCCCCCGCCGCTCGATCCGGTTCGCCACGCCCTGCACGAAGGTGCCCCACGGGAACCGCTGCGGCTCCGTGGAGGCCAGGGCCGCGGCCAGCTTGTCGGTCGCCCAGCGGGCCGCGAGGATCGCGGCCTTGTGCGACATCGGCCCGGACGACACCCCGTCGGCGACGCCGATCACGAAGTAGCGGCCGTCGTCGGTGCGCCGGAACCCGTACTCGTCCTGCCGCACCCGCCCGTAGTGCCGGTGCGCCAGCCCGCGCACGCTCGCCGCGCGCACCTCGGCGATCGGCTTCTTCGGCGCTTCCAGCAGCGCGAAGCCGTCCAGCACGGTGTCCCGCCGGTCCCAGCCGGCCGGGTCGGGCACCGGGACGACGTTGCCCGCGGCCCGGCCGGGGTCGCCGACCTCGTACGGCCGCACCCCGCCGCGCCACTGCGGGGCGGGGGCCGGGGCGGGGGCGACGGGCGGGTCGGTCGGGTGCTCGGTCGCGGTGTCCATCAGACGAAGTCGTCCGAGGAGTGCGCGGTGATGCCCGGCGGCAGGTCGGCGCGGTCGGGCAGCAACAACCCGGACCCGCCCTGCGCCATGCTCTGGCCGGAGGCGAGCATGCTGGAGATCAGGATCTCCGCGATGGCCGCGATGGCGTCGGCCGGGTTCTGCCCCTGGCCCATCAGGTAGAGCTGCATGGCCTTGGGACCCGACGCCGGGTGGATCAGGGTGGCCAGCGTCGCCGGGTCGGCCTGGTCCACGCCGCACGGCACCAGGTTCGGGTAGGTCGGGAAGTTCTCGGTGAGGTCGCGGAAGGCCGAGCGCCACTCGTCGACGTGGTCGGTGGGCGCGCCGTCGCTGACGAAGAACACCGCCGGGCGGTGGACCATGAAGCCGTCCGCCTTGAGCTGCTTGACGTTGCTCTCGATCTCCGAGCGCAGCAGGCGGAACGCGGCGGCGTAGGAGGTGGCGCCGCGCACGGTGAGCGAGGGCAGGGTCACGCTGTCGTCGAGCAGGTCGCACAGCGGCAGCCGGACCTGGGCGTCGCTGCCGAAGTCGATCACGCCGAAGCGGACCTTGTCCGACAGGATCGGCGCGTCGGCCAGCGCGTCGACCACCTGCGGCATGATCATGTTGGCCTGGTCGAGCTTGTCCCCGCTCATCGACAGCGAGACGTCGATGACGAGGTAGAACGGCAGGAGTTTGGCCTTGTCGCTCTCCACCTGGGAGTCTCCGTTCAGGGGTTGGGGCGGGTCGACGGCGTGCCGTTGACCCGCGTGCCGTGGGTGGGCGGGATCCGGACGGGCGGGAACCGGACGGTCTGGGCGCTGTCGGCCGCGGCGCCGCCGTTGGAGGCGGAGCCGCCGGGAGCGGCGGCGTTCGGGACCGTGCCGGGTGGGACGGCGGAGCCTGGTGGGACTGCGGAGCCGGCCGTGCCGCGCGGACCGAACGCGACGATGCCGGTCGAACTCGCGGCGGACGCGCCGCCGACCACCCGGAAGGACGGGTCCACCGCGGGCAGCGGTGCGGTCGACTCGGGGTCGCCCGCCCCGACGTTCTGCCGGTACCAGCGGCGCAGTTCCTCCTTCGTGCGCTGCTCGGCCACCTTGCCCCACACCTCGATGGCGCTGGTCGCCATCTTCAGCTGCTGGTCGGCCACCAGCTGGGTGGTGCGCGCGTGCGCGGCGGTCTGCGCCGCGAGGCGCTGCCGCTCCACGTCCGCCTCCTGGTCGGCGCGCACCTCGGCGAGGTCCCGGTCGCGGTCGGCCCACACCTTGTCGTCGGTGTCCGCCCCGTCGTCCGCGCGCCGGACCAGCCGGTCGTACAGCGTCTCCGGGCCCATGCCGGAGAGCAGCTTGGCGATCACCGGCAGCAGTTCGATGCACAGGAACAGCAGGAACAGCGCCGTGTGCGCCTGCGACCCGCTCTGCCGCCCCTCGGTGATCCGGTCCAGGGCTTCCAGGCGGGCCAGCAGGCCGGTGTCGGCGACCGTCGCGGAACTGCCGCGCTGCTCCAGGTCCGCCCGGTCGGCGCGCAGCCGCTCCAGGTCCGCCTGCACCTCCGGCAGGCGCTTGCGGGCCTGCTCGGTCAGGTTGACCGAGCCGCTCTCCAAGCGTCCGGTGACCTTGGCGGTGACGTCGTCCAGCTCCCGCTGCGCCTTGTCGCGCGCGCCCCGGGCGTCGTCGGCGAGCCGCTTCTTCTGCCGGTACGACTCGCCGTCACCGGGCACGCCGGTGCCGCACTTGCCGTCGAACTCGCACTGCGCCAGGGCGTTGGCGTCCAGGAACGCCTTCTCGGCGGCGTCCAGCTTGGACTTCGCCGCCTTGACGTCCGGGTCGTCGGACACCGTCGCGGTCGCCTGCCCGGAGACCACCGCCAGCAGCCTGGTCTCCTCGGCCTCCAGCTCGGTGATCGCGCGGAAGGCCTCGTCGTACTTCTCCTGGTTGGACTTGGTCTGCTCGGCCTGCATGGCGATCAGCTCGGAGTTGATCTCCGGCTCGAAGATCTTGAGCACCAGCGGCATCGAGATGATCGCCCCGATCACCGCGGCGAGCGCGATCCGGGGCAGCGCCGCGAGGATGTTGAGCAGCAGGCCGTTGCCCCTGGTCATGGTGACGATCAGCAGCCGGTCCAGGTTGAAGATCACCACGCCCCAGGCGAACCCGGCCCCCGCCGCGGCGTAGGCCGGCAGCTCCAGGATCGAGTGCAGGGCGAAGAACGCCGACACGGCGGCGACGGCCGACGTGCTGAGCAGGACACCGCCCATCGCGGCGTGCTTGTTCACGTCGCCGGGGCTCTTCTCCAGCACCGACATGCGGGCGCCGGCGAGTCTGGCGAGCGCCAGGGAAAGGCTCATCGGCCATCTCTTCCACGATCGGGGCGGCCCGCGTCGAGGTCGAGCGCGGGCGTTTCGGACAACATCGCGTGCAGGTCGAGCGGGAACCGCGCGAGCCACGGGGCGGGCAGCGGCGGCAGCGCCACGAGGTCCCCGCCGACACCGGGCAGCGGGAGCGACGACCCCGCGACGGCGGGGCGCGGCAGCACGGGCACCGGCAGGAGCGGACCGGCCGCGTCCCGGTCCGGCCAGGGGACCTCCGGCAGCACCACCGGCAGCGTCGTCACCTCCGGCACGGGCAGGACGGTCACCGGCCCGACCTCGCGCCGGTCCTCGCCCAGGTCGTTGAGCGCGCGCACCTCGATCGGGCCGGACCGGTCCGGGGTCACCGACGTGCTGCCCCGCCCGGGACGCCCGTCCACCCGCGTCGTGCGCGCCCCGGCGGTGAGCTCGACGTGCCGGGCCTCCCGGGCCTCCCACTCCACCACCACCGGCCGGTCGGCCAGGACGAACACGCGGTCCACCCGCACCTCGCCGAGCACCGGCGGCGCGACGGCCTGGCCGAGCACCCGCCGGAGGTGCAGGACCCAGTCGCGGGCCGCCGGGCGGGCGTCGCGGTCGGTGCCCAGCGCCCGCCGCAGCAGGTCCATGCCCTCCGCGTCGAGCACACCGGCCGCGGCGGTCGGGTCCGTGCTGGTGGAGGAGAAGTGGCCCGGGGTGAGGCAGCGCAGCACGAACAGGCCGAGCTTGTAGAGGTCGGTGGCGCGGTTGAGCACGCCGCCCTCGGGCGGCACCCAGTCCGGCGCGTCGAGCTGCCGCGTCCGCGACACCACGCCGCTGGGCCGCACCGCGTCGCAGTCCAGGAACAGCACCATCGGCTCGGCGTCGAGCCGGAAGACCTCGTTCTTCGGGTTCACGTCGCCGAAGACGATCTTCAGCTGGTCGTGCAGGAAGCTCAGCACGGCGGCGAAGTCCCGACAGATGCGCAGCCGCTGCTCGGGGGTCGGCACCGGCCGGCCGACCCGCAGGGCGCGCGCCTCGTCGATGAAGAGGTTCTGCACCTCGCGCAACACCCGCCGCTCGCCGGTATTGCGCCGCACGAGGTCGAAGAACGGCGGGGGGATGCGCGGCATCAGCACGCCGATCGCCTGCTCGTCGGACACCACGACCCGCACCGGCCACGCGGTCATCGCGTCGAGCCGGGCGCGCAGGTCGTCGGGCAGCCCGGTGCGTGCGGCCACCGCGCGACGCAGCGCGTCGGGTTGGACATGCACCGCGCGGTAGCGCTTATAGACCAGCGCACCGCGCACGTCGGGCAGCCGGAACCCGGGCAGGTCGTACACCGTCGCCTCGCCGCCGCGCCCCAACCGGACACCGGGCACGCCCAAGTCCGCGAGGTCCACGGATATGGCGGGGTCGAGAGCGGAATTGCCCATGTCGTCCCTCTTCACCGGCTGTCGCTTTATTCGTCCGAGCACGGAAGCCCATTGCCTCGGGCCGCAACACGTCGGTCGCCGACGGTCCCGTGCGGTCATCGAGCACTCAACTGGGCGGCGACGCTACCGCAATCACGACGGCGATATTGCGATCACTCGACGCACAATCCGCAAAAGTAGGGATTGGCCGTGCGCAAAATCCGGGAAATACCGGGTTTCCCGGATACACCGTTACCGGAGGTCACAGCTACGACATGGGGAAACATCGCACGGCGACAACGTGCATAACGATTCGATCACCGCAGCGCGCCGCGCACCGCCCCGGCACCGCCGGCGATATGCCCGGCCGGACCGCGTGCCCCTGGCCCGGCACAATCCGCAACACCGGCACCAGGTCGGTCGATATCCCGACTCGCCCCGGCGATTGCTTGCACGTTCAACAATTCTGCTGAACGGAAGCCATCTGTTGACAAGAAGTGGTGACGCGAATATGGGGGCAGCCGCCGGCGAAACAGCGTCCCGGGGTGAGTGGCAACCCCGGAAACCGGGTGGCCGCCGCGTTCCGCGTCGCACGCGCGCCACCGCGCTCGAACTACTCTGCGGCACGGCACGTCGTCCGGGCGGCGCGTGTCCCGGAGTGGTGGGTCCGGAGTGGGGGTGGCGGGTACGAGTGGAGGCGTGGTGGCGAAGTCGCTGAGGTCGACGACGGGTCGGGTGGTGGCCGGGGTGGTGCTGGTGGGCGCGGTCCTGGGGCTGGTGATCGTGCTGCGCTCGTCGGCCGAGCAGCGGTCCTGGGCCAGTGCGGAGGGGACCGTGCAGGAGCGGACACGGTCGGGGAAGAGCACTTCGGTCAAGGTCGAGTACCCGCTGCCGGACGGGACGACGCAGGTCGCCACGCTGTCGGAGAACGGCCCGATCCGGAACGTGGGTGAGCGCGTGACGGTCCGCTACGACCTGGTGGACGGCCGGGTCGTGGACGCGGCCTTGGCCGACAACGACCAGGCGCACTGGGTGACCGGCGGCATGTTGGGAGTCGTGGTCCTCGGCGCGATGGTCGCCAACCTCCTGGCGTGGGCGCCCAAGCCACGTTCCGGCTGACCCGGAGGCGGGGGTGCCTCCGGGCGGCCCCGGCGCGTGCGTGCCGCCACCGGTCACCGGTCACCGGTCACCGCGACCCGCTCACCGACCCGGTTTCGGGTGCGGGGCCTGGTCGATCTGCTCGCGGAGGATGTCGCCGTGCCCGGCGTGCCGGGCGAACTCCTCGATCATGGCGAGCAGGGTCCACCGCATGCTGACCGTTCCCTCGGCGGGGAAGTCCTTGGTGTCATCGAGGTCGAAGCGCGCGGCGATCTCCCGTGACCGTCGGCTCGCGCGCTCGAACTCGGCGATGACGTCGGCCACGGACTCGTCGTCGGCCACCGCGAACGTGCCCTCGTCCCGCTTCGAGTACCCGTCGCACTCGGCTTCGTCCAGGCCCGCCCAGAACCGCTGGAACCAGATCCGTTCAGCGGCGGCCGCGTGCTTGACCAAGGAGATCGGCGTCGTCAGCGACACGACGAGCCGCCGGCGGGCGTCGGCTTCGGAGAGACCGCGCACGGTCTCGACCAGCGCTTCCCGGTTGCGATCGAGCACGTTCTCGATGACCGCTCGCTCGGTGCCGTCAGTGATCCTGTTGGTGGACAAGGACTTTCACTCCGTTCGTGGGCGCGCCCAAGAGGCCCGTGCCACCTCACGCCCCTGTCAGGGCGGTCGGCGACCGGGCCGCGTTCGACGCGGTGGTTCGAGGACAGGACTATGCGTCCAGAGGGTGGAACGAATGGCGAACGTCAGGCGTTCGCGGTGCTCACCGCTGCGGTGCGCGGGAGCGTGCCGACCCGGGCAGATCTCCCGTGAAGGTGCCGACGCCGCTTACCCTACCGCGTCTCCGGGAGCCGTGCGGTCGGCGGACCGGAAACCGACCGACCCGAGGTCGTCGGCTACGCCTGACCCGAGCGGTCGAGCGGGGGCGAGTCGCGTTCCAGGTCGGTGCTCAGGGCCTGGTAGACCGCCGGGCGGTGGCGGCGCAGCCACCAGGCCACCGCGAGGCCCGCCGCCGCCACGACCGGCAGCAGCCAGGGCAGCAGGGTGATGACCGGGTTGTCCGAGCCCGCCAACGTGGGGAAGTTCGCGATCGCCAGCGCCACGATGACGGCCAGGCCGAGCGCGCCCAGGCCGGGTGCGAGCGCCGTCCGGGCGAACCGGCGGTCGCCGACCCGGCGGAAGTGGACCACGATCGCCACCGCCGCGAGGAACTGGAGCACGAGGATGCCGAGCGTGCCCAGCCCGGTCATGCTCGCGGTCAGCGCGGTCACCGGGTCGAGGCCGGCCAGCCGGAAGGCCAGCGCGACCAGCGAGGCGAACAGCAGCTGCGCGACGGCGGCCCGGCGCGGCACGCCGGTGCCCGGGTGGGTGCGGCCCAGGCCGCGCGGCAGCACGCCCACCCGGCCCAGCGCGTACAGGTAGCGGGTGGCCGAGTTGTGCAGCGCCAGCAGCGCGGCGAACAGGCTGACGACCAGCAGCACGGTCATCACCTTGGTCAACGCCTCGCCCAGGTGCTCCCGCGACACGGAGAAGACCAGGTCGCCGGTCGACAGGTGCGCGAGGGCGACGTCCTGCGCCTGCGCGACGCCGATCGCGCTGACCACGGCCCACGTGGTGAACGCGGCGAAGACGCCGATGAACCCGATCGCGAGGTAGGTCGCCCGGGGGATCGTCCGGTGCGGGTCCTTCGCCTCCTCGCCGAACAGCGCCGTCGCCTCGAACCCGATGAACGCGTTCGCGGCGAACAGCAGCGCCAGTCCGCCCGCGCCCTGCGCCACCACCGAGGGGTCGAACACCGACAGCGAGAAGCCGTGCCGGAACAGCACGCTGAAGTCCAGCACCAGGAGGATCGACACCTCCAGGACCAGGCAGACCGCGAGCACCTTGGCGCTGACGCCGATACCGCGCCGGCCGAGCAGGAACACCAGCACCACCGACAGCGCGCTCCACACGATCCAGTCGAGGTCGGGCCCGAACACCTCCGCGATCCCGGTGGAGGTGAAGAACCCGCTCGTGCCGATCGCGCCGGCGACGAAGCAGTTGTAGCCCAGCATCGCGATGAACCCGGCGACCAGCCCGAAGGTCTTGCCCAACCCGCGCACGACGAACGCGTAGAACCCGCCGGCGCTGGTGAGACCCTTCGACATCTGCGCGTAGCCCACCGCGAACAGCAACAGCACGACCGTCGCCGCGATGAACGCCACGACCATCCCGCCGCCGTTGCCGAGCGCGATGCCGAGGGCGGCGATCACGACCATCCCGGTCAGCGGCGCGACGGCGGCCAGCACCAGGAAGACGATGCCGGGCACGCCGAGCACGTTGCGGGCCAGCGCCGTGTCGTCCCGGGACTCGCTGCGACTCATGGCTGGCGAGTATCCAACCGCCCACCGGAGCCCGACTTGCCGCAGCGCGCACACGTCTTGCTTCTACGCGACCCGAACACGACACCACGGCGTCACCGACCGGACGCGTTGGTCAAGCGCGACGAGGGTCCCCGGTCGTCACCGCATCCTCGGGTCGTGCGACGGATCGTCGTACATGGGTGGGCAGCCGCCGTCGACGGCTTCGGGGCGCAGTTCGTAGTGCCAGGGTTCGTTGCGGTAGATCTGGCACAGGCCGTACCCGGCGCCGTGCTCGGACAGCCAGGCCGCGGCGGCAGGCGGCCCGATGTCGACCGCGTCCCCCGCCACGTGGGCGGACTTGTCCGGCGTGGCCACCCACCGGGCGGCCTCCTCTTCCGAGCCGCATCTCGACACCACCTCGTGGCGCAGTCGTTCCTGGTACTCGGGCGAACGCCAGCCGCCGTTGACGACGATCTCCACGCCGTCCGCCGCGGCGGCGGTCGCGGCCCGGCGCAAGGCACCGAGCAGGCCGGGATCGAGGTTGGCCACGGCCGGGACGTCGTCGGCGAAGACCGACACGGGGTCCGGCACGTAGCCGTGCGCTGCGCCGAGGGCGCGCCGAGTGGCCGACGACCGGGCGCGGCGTGCCGCTGTGCGTACTTGTTCGCTGTGTGCCATGCCCCCAGTCAAGGCAGCACGCCGTTGTTGGCACGTATGTGGTTTTCGATATGCGCACGAAATACCCGAGGCCGTAACGTCGGGAGTATGCGTGTGTTGATAGTCGAGGACGAACCGTACCTGGCCGAGGCCATTCGCGATGGCCTGCGCCTGGAGGCGATCGCGGCGGACATCGCCGGTGACGGCGACACCGCCCAGGAGCTGTTGAGCGTCAACAGCTACGACATCGCCGTCCTCGATCGCGACATTCCCGGGCCGACCGGCGACGAGATCGCCCGGCGGATCGTCGCCTCCGGCAGCGGCATGCCGATCCTCATGCTCACCGCGGCCGACCGCCTCGACGACAAGGCGTCCGGGTTCGAGCTCGGTGCCGACGACTACCTCACCAAGCCGTTCGAACTGCTGGAGCTGGTGCTGCGGCTCCGGGCGCTCGACCGCCGGCGGGCCCACAACAGGCCGCCCGTGCGGGAGATCGCGGGCCTGCGGTTGGACCCGTTCCGCCGCGAGGTCTACCGCGACGGCCGCTACGTCGCGTTGACCAGGAAGCAGTTCGCGGTGCTCGAAGTGCTCGTCACGGCCGAAGGCGGTGTGGTCAGCGCCGAAGAACTCCTGGAACGGGCGTGGGACGAGAACGCCGACCCGTTCACCAACGCCGTGCGGATCACCGTCTCGGCACTGCGCAAACGGCTCGGTGAGCCCGGGATCATCGCCACCGTGGCCGGCGTCGGCTACCGCATCGAGACCGGACCGGGCACCGGGCGGGAGGGCGGCGACCGTGGATAGGCAACCCGGTATGAGCGTCCGCCTCAAACTCACCCTCAGCTACGCGGGGTTCATCCTGCTGGCCGGCGTCCTGCTGCTCGCGGTCGTGTGGGTGTTCCTGCTGCGGTACGTGCCCGAGGTGCTGTCCCTGCCGATGGTGGACGTGCCCGCCCGCTCGGAGCTGGAGCGCGCCTTCGTCCCGAAGGCCACCACGGCGCTGGTGTTCCTGCTGGCGCTCGGCCTGTCCGGGGGGTGGTTCCTGGCCGGCAGCATGCTCGCGCCGCTGACCCGGATCACCAACGCCACCCGCCTGGCCGCGAACGGCTCGCTGTCCCACCGGATCCACTTGGAAGGCGCGCAGGACGAGTTCCGCGAACTCGCCGACGCCTTCGACACCATGCTCGCGCGGCTCGAAGCGCACGACGCCGAGCAGCGGCGGTTCGCGGCCAACGCCTCCCACGAGCTGCGCACCCCGCTGGCGATCACCCAGACGCTGCTCGACGTGGCCCGCAACGACCTGACCCGCGACACCGGCGAACTGGTCGAACGCCTGCACTTCGTCAACACCCGGGCGATCGACCTCACCGAGGCGCTGCTCCTGCTCAGCCGGGCCAACCAGCGGTCGTTCCACCGAGAGCCCGTCGACCTGTCCCTGGCGGCGGAAGAGGCCGCCGAAACGCTCCTCCCCCTCGCCGAGAAGCGCGGCCTCACGATCGAGACCTCCGGCGACATCGCCACCACCCTCGGTTCGCACGCGCTCCTGCTCCAGCTGACCACGAACCTCGTGCACAACGCGATCGTCCACAACCTGCCGCAGCACGGCACCGTGTGGGTCACCACCAGCGTCCAGCCCGACACCGTGGTGCTCACGGTCGAGAACACGGGCGAAAGGCTGACCTCCCAACTGGTCTCCACGCTCGTCGAGCCGTTTCAGCGTGGCACGCAACGCGTCCGCACCGACCACGCGGGTGCCGGCCTCGGCTTGGCGATCGTCAAGAGCATCACCGAGGCGCACGACGGAACCCTCACCCTCACGCCCAGGGCCGACGGAGGGCTCCGCGTCACCGTGCAACTTCCCGCCGCGCCACCGCACACCGACCCCTGACCATCGGGAAGCGGTCCTCATGAGACGAACGACTGCTCGACGGGGAAGTCGAAGTAGCTGTCCGGGAACGGCTCGTCGGTCAGGGTGTAGTGCCACCACTCGACTTCGTACGGGCGGAACCCGCAGGTCTCCATGATGGCGCGGAGCCGCCGCCGGTTCTCGGCTTCGACCTGCCCGACCCCGCTCGCCCCGTGGTGCGAGACGGGGTCCATCAGGTCGTGGTCACCGCCCATCGCGGCGAGTTCACCGGTGGCCAGGTGGTAGAGCGTCAGGTCGACCGTGCTGCCCCGGCTGTGGCCCGACCTGGCGGCCACGTACCCCTTCTCGACCATCTCCGCCCGGTCGATGTTCGGGTAGTGCCGTGATTTCGTCCGGCCGTCCTCGGGCTGTGCCGACCACCGCAGGAAGCAGTCCACCGCGCGTTGCGGGCGGTAGCCGTCCCACAGCAGCAGACCGAAGCCCCAGGACGCGGCCTTCTCCTGCGCGCACTCCAGCGCCGCGCACAGCGCCCTCGTGCCGACGATGCGGTTGGCCGCGTACCCGTCCACCGGTTTGCCGGTGAAGTTGTCCCAGGTGGCGTACTTGGCGTCCCAGCGTATTCCGGGCACCAGCTCGTCCACGAAGACGAACTCGTCGTTCACCGGACGTTCCCGGCCACCGCCAGCGACACGAGCCGGTCGAGCACGTCCGCCGGCGACAGCCCGGCGGCGGCCATCATGCGCGGGTAGCGGCTGTACGACGTGAGGCCGGGCAAGGTGTTGACCTCGTTGAGGATCACCTCGCCGTCGTCGGTCAGGAACAGGTCGACGCGCGCCAGCCCCCGGCACCCCAGAGCGCGGTAGACGGCCTTGCCGGTCTCCTGGACCAGCGCGCGCGACTCCGCCGGGATGTCGGCGGGAACGGTGATGGTCGAGTTCTCCGACCCGCCCTCCGGGTTCTCCTCCTGGTGGATCCGGAAGATCCCGTGGGACAGCGTGATCTGGTCGGGTTCGCCGATGACCAGGTCCACGTCGTCGCCCAGGATCGCGCAGCCGATCTCGGCGGCGACGATCCCCTCTTCGACCAACACCTTCGAGTCGTACCGCCGCGCGGTCTCCACGGCGCTGCGCAGTTCCTCGGGGCGGGAGACCTTGGTGACGCCGAACGACGACCCCGACCGGGCCGGCTTCACGAAGACCGGGTAGGTCAGCCCGCCGGGCTCGACGTCCTCGCCCGCCGGGACGACCAGGAAGTCCGGCGTGGGGATCCCCGCGGCCCGGACGACGGTGTAGGCGAGCGCCTTGTCCATGCACAGGGCGGAGCTCTGGACGTCGCAGCCGACGTAGGGGATGCCGGAGAACTCCAACAGGCCCTGCACGGCCCCGTCCTCGCCGAACCTGCCGTGCAGCACGGGCAGCACGACGTCCAGCCCGACCTCCTCGTACTTGCCGTCCTCCAGGACGAGCAGGCCGTGCACGCCGCTGTCCGTGGAGAGCACGACCGGACGGCGCCCGCCGCCCTCCCCGTCGACGTCCGGGCCGTCGCAGAGCCACCAGGAGCCGTTCTCCGCGATCCCGATCCAGTACGGCTCGTACTTCTCCGGGTCGAGGCTCTTCGCGACCTCCTGGGCGGACTTCACGGACACGGGATGTTCTTCGGAAGTACCCCCGAAGATGATTCCGATCTTCATACCCAGTGTCGCCTTTCGCTGTCGAAGTTCAAGCAGTTGATGAGGCTGTTCTGCACGGTGTCCCGCAGCGCGTGGTCCGTGTAGTAGGCGGTGTGCGGACTGATCAGGACGTTCGGCAGGCGTTGCAGCCGCACCAGCGCCTCGCTGACGTCCCGGTTGCGGCAGTCGGCGTAGAAGATCCCTTCCTCCCCTTCGAGCACGTCCAGCGCCGCACCGCCCAATCGGCCGGTCTCCAACGCCGCGAGGAGGGCATCGGTGTCGAGAAGTGGGCCGCGCCCGGTGTTGACGATGAACGCACCGTCCTTCAACTGCGCGATGCGCGGCCCGTTCACCAGGTGGTGCGTCTCCGCGTTGAGCGGGGCGTGCAGCGTGACGATGTCGCTCGACCGCAGCAGTTCGTCGAGCGAGACGTGGTCGACGCCGATACCGGGACGTTTGTCGTAGGCCAGCACGCGACAGCCGAACCCGCGCAGCCTGGCCACGACCGCCGTGCCGATCCGGCCCGTACCGATGACCCCGACGGTCAGGTCGCGCAGTTCCCTCCCCCGCACGTCCCCCAGCCGGTAGTCGTGGGCATCGGTGCTGCGGAGGAGGGATTTCGCGTTGCGCACGACCATCAACATCAGCATCAGCGTGAAGTCGGCGACGCTGTCGGGCGAGTAGGAGACGTTCTCGACCACCAGGCCGAGGCTTTCCGCGTACTCGACGTCGATGTGGTTGTACCCGATGCTCCTCGTGGACACGTACCGCACACCGGCCCGGCTGAGCGCGAGAAGAGCGGCGTTCTCGATCCGGACCTTGTGGCCGACGCTGACGCACCGGTTGCCCGACGCCAGTTCGACGTTGGTCTCGGACACCGCCGCCTCGGTGATGGTCAGCGCGACGCCGAAGCGCGACGCCGTCTCCCGGAAGGCAACGGCCTCGTCCGCGTCGCACCCGTAGATCGTCACGCCCAGCACCGGGGCGACGGAGGGCCGCCGGACCATCGGCGATCGGGAGCGGCGAGCCGCGGTTCGCGCCGGTTCGCTGTTGGACATGCCTCCAGTCAAGCCACCACGACGTTGTCAGCGCGTATGCGGTTTCCGATACACCGACGATAAGCTACCCACTGGTAGGGCCGCCGTTCGCCGAGTTGGCCACCCGATCGCCGGGAACGCGCCGGCGGCCGGCGCACCGGTTTCGTAATACCGGACGTGATGCGCAGATTATTTCGGCGCGCAGTTCTGCCGGTCCGGTGAACGGTACCCGCCGATGTGAAATTCCGACTGCCGTTTTATTCGAACCTGAACCATTCGGCTCTGCTGCGCCCTTCCGCTTCGCCGGCAGCATCGGAGGTACATCCCGCAGTTCAAGAATCGAGGGGCGATGTACGACCACCCGCTGTCCGAAGCACCACGACGGACGAGAACAACGCCACCTGGTCGCTTTCACCGTCGCAGGTCGCGCGTCTCGTCACTCAGCGGCCTGCTGGCCGTGGCCCTGCTGGCGAGCCTGGCACCGAGCCCACCCGCCTGGGCCGGGCCGAACCACGCGCGGGAAGCGCCGGCGAGCGCGGCCGCGGACGACGGGCCGCCGACCACCGGCCGGTTCTACCTGCAGAGCCGGATCAGCGGCTACAACATGACCGCCTCCGACAACTCGGACCGCAGGTGGGTCGCCACCAGGCAGCCCAAGGGCGACGAGAACTTCCAGCAGTGGGAGTTCAGCCGCAACGGCAACGGCACCTACAAGGTCAAGAACGCCCAGCGCGACGGCAAGTGCCTCACCGAGCAGGACAACCCCGAGGGCGAGCCGCGCCTGGTGGTCGGCGGCTGCGCCGAGCCCAAGACCGACTGGGAGTTCCGCCACGACACCGGCGAGGTGTACCGCATCTTCGTGCCGGGCACCCAGCGGCGGCTGTGGGGCGAGCCGGTGCTCGACTCCCAGATGCAGGTCAAGATCACCGAGAGTTCGATCGCCAACGACGCGTGGTACCTGACTCCGACCAGCCCGGAGCGCGGACCCGTGCCGAGGGATCCCCGCCTCGACGACATGACGTTCCTGATGTCGCACAACTCGATGCACAACACCGAGGACCAGGAAGACGGGATCGCGTTCCCCAACCAGCCGCACAGCGTCGCCGCCCAGCTGCGCGCCGGCGTGCGCGGGCTGATGTTCGACGCGCACTTCGTGAACGGCAAGGTGCGGCTCTGCCACGAGATCGCCGTGCTGAAGGGCTGCACGGACGAGAGCGCCGAGGCGGTCAAGCTGTTCACCGACGTCGGGGACTTCCTCGAGCAGGACCGCAACGCCGTCGTCACCGTCATCCTGGAGGACTACGTCACCGCCGAGCAGCTCAGCGGCGCCCTCTCGGAGCTGTTCGGCGAGGGGAAGCCGTTGCACGACCTGGTCTTCCGGCCGGACGCGGAAGGCGTGCGGGACAACGGCTGGCCGACGATCGGCTCGATGGTGGGCAGCGGCAAGCGCCTGCTGCTGTTCACCCAGGACAGGGGCGCGTCCGACCAGCGCAACCTCAAGAACAAGATCGGGTTCATGAGCCAGCGGGACTGGACCGTCGAGAACTACTGGTCCATGGGCGCGGGGCTCGGCGGGTCGGACTGGAGCTGCTACAGCCGGTGGGACGACCTCCCGTTGAGCACCGAGGAGAAGTCGTTCCGGCGGCTGTTCGTCATGAACCACTTCCGGGACGCCCCGATGGACCCGACCTACCGGACGGACAACGAGAAGGCGCGCGACCGCGCCGAGCGGTTCTGCGCCCCGGCGGCCCGCAAGAAGGCGAACTTCCTGGCCATCGACCAGTACGGCGACGGCGACCCGATGTCGGCCGTGCGGGGCCTCAACGAGTACGTCTACCACGGTGACACCCCCGGCTCCGGCGGCACGCCGGGCGAGGTGCCGGGCAGCGATCCCCGGTTGAGCGCGGGCGCGCCGGTCGACAACGCCCCGGACAACCGCGGCAGCAAGCCGTCGGCGGGCGACCAGCACGCGGCCTGCCGCCCGGACGGCCTGGTCGGTTCGCCACGGGCCCGGTACTGCGACGTGTACGACAAGTCGGGCGTGGAGTGGGTCGGCAACGACCGCAACCGGCGCGCGGTCGGTTACTTCACCGGCTGGCGCACGGGCCAGAACGGCAACCCGCAGTACCTGGTCAACAACATCCCCTGGTCCAAGGTCACGCACCTGAACTACGCGTTCGCCCACGTGGCCGACAACCGGATCTCCGTCGGCACGCCCGACGACCCGAAGAACCCCGCCACGGGCATGACCTTCCCGGGCTTCCGCGGTGCCGAGATGGACGCGTCGCTGCCGTACAAGGGGCACTTCAACCTGTTGACCCGCTACAAGAAGCGGCACCCCGCCGTCAAGACGTTGATCTCGGTCGGCGGTTGGGCCGAGTCGAGCGGCTTCTACGCCATGACCACCCGGAGCCAACGGGATTCCCGGGACGGCTGGGTGAACCAGCCCGCCATCGACACCTTCGCCGACTCGGTGGTCGCCTTCCTGGACCGCTACGGCTTCGACGGTGTCGACATCGACTACGAGTACCCCACTGCGCTGCCCGACGCGGGCAACCCGCAGGACTGGGCCGTCGCCAACCCGCTGCGCCCGCACCTGAACGAGGGCTACGACGCGTTGATGAAGACGCTGCGGACCAAGCTGGACGAGGCGAGCGCGAACCGCGGCCGCTACTACCTGCTGACGTCGGCCGTCTCCGGGTCCGGCTACCTGACGCGTGGGCTGGACGCGGGACAGGCGTTGCGCTACCAGGACTACGTCAACATCATGTCGTACGACCTGCACGGCTCGTGGAACCACTTCGTCGGCCCGCAGGCCCCGTTGTACGACGACGGCAAGGACAACGAACTCACCGCCGCCGGCGTCTACACCGAGCCCGAGTACCAGAAGAACGGCTACTTCAACCTGGACTGGAGCGCCCACTACTACCGCGGCAAGCTCGCGCCCTCGCGGATCAACCTGGGCATCCCCTACTACACCAGGGGTTGGCGCGGGGTCGAGGGCGGCAAGGACGGGCTCTGGGGCACGGCCGCCCTGCCCGACCAGCGAGCCTGCCCGCCCGGCACCGGCACCGGTGGCGGCTCGCCCGGCACCACGACACCGTGCGGCAACGGCGCGATCGGCATCGACAACGTCTGGCACGACACCGACCGGGGCAAGGAGGTCGCGGCGGGTTCCAACCCCCTGTGGCACGCCAAGAACCTCGGTCAGGGCACCCAGCCCGGCTACCTGTCCGCCTACGGCCTCGACCTCACCAAGCCGGAGAACCGGCTGACCGGCACCTACCAGGGCAGGTACGACTCCGCGCTGGTGGCGGGCTGGTTGTGGAACAAGGACAAGAAGGTCTTCCTGTCCACAGAGGACGAACAGGCGATCGACGCCAAGGCGAAGTACGTCAAGGACAACGGCCTGGGCGGGGTGATGATCTGGGAGCTCGCGGGCGACTACGCCAAGCGGGAGAACGGCGAGTACGGCATGGGCTACGACCTGACCACACGCCTCGACGGGGCGCTGCGGGCCGCGGCACCGCCCAAGACCGATCCCTCGGGTGCGACGGTGCCGCCCAAGCAGGTCGTGGACGTCTCGGTGGAGCTGGTCGACTACCCGACCGACGTCAAGGACATGTGGCCGATCCAGCCCAAGCTGCGGATCACCAACCGGACCGGGAAGCCGCTGCCCGCGGGCACCGAGGTGTCCTTCGACCTCCCCACTTCCACGTCGCCGGTCGTCAAGGACGACGCGTGGCGGGAGCTGACGGACAACATCAAGCCCGGCCACCAGGGGCCGAACGCCGGCGGCCTCAAGGGCGACTTCCACCGGATCACCCTCAAGCTCGGCTACTGCGAGGAGGTCGCGTCCGGCAAGTCCCGGGACATCGGCCTCAAGTACTACCTGCCCGTCACCGGCCCCATCAACACCGTCGTGGCGATCGGCAGGAACCGCTACGGCGTGCTCGGGGACCAGCGCAAGGGCACCAGCACCGTCTCTCCCGACACCAGCGACACCAAGGTGCCCGCGTGCCAGGCCGAGGGGTGGAAGGCCGACCGCGTCTACAACCCGGCGGTCGCGCCGTTCGGCATGTGGAAGACGGGCACCAGGTGGAAGTTCGAGGACAGCTCCAGCGGCGGGCTGCTCGACCACCCCGGTGACCGCACCGCGGTGTCGTTGGCGCAGAACGCGGGCGAGAGCAAGAACCAGCTGTGGACGGTCAGCCTCGACAGCCGGGACAACGGGCAGGCCTGGTTCCACGTCAAGTCGAACAGCAGCGGTCGTGACCAGTGCCTGTCGGCCAACGGACTGCTCGGCGCCCTCGCCGTGCGCGACTGCGACGGCGCGGCGGGCCAGTGGTGGCAACTGGTGGACGCCGACAACAAGATCATCGCCGGCGAGCCGGAACACGGCAAGGCCTACCAACTGGTCTCCTTCGCCGCGGGCAGCGACTGGCGCAAGCCCGATTTCGTCGCCGAACCCAAGAACAGCGGCGGCATCGGCACCACCATGGTCGCGGGCAGCACCGACGGCACCACCC
Source organism: Saccharothrix espanaensis DSM 44229 (assembly GCF_000328705.1). NCBI lineage: Bacteria > Bacillati > Actinomycetota > Actinomycetes > Pseudonocardiales > Pseudonocardiaceae > Saccharothrix > Saccharothrix espanaensis. The sequence goes on from NC_019673.1 coordinate 5,563,808, forward strand.
GCACGGTGGTGACCCACAACGGCTACTACTGGAAGGCCAAGTACTGGACCCGGGGTGACACCCCGGACGCCACCAACCCCAACAACCCCTGGACCCGGCTCGGCCCCACCCGCTGACGGTCGGGGGTGCCGCGGTCGCACCGCGGCACCCCTCCCCCCGTCAAGCCGGCGGCAGGACCAGCAGCGCGGTGCCGGCGCAGGAACACCCTCCCGGCCACCGCGCCGAGCACCAGCGCGACCAGGCCCGGCAGCACCACACCGCCCTCGGCGAGGTGCTTGATGCCGTAGACGAGCGGCAGCACGGTCACCAACGACAGGGCGACGCTCGGCAGGTCCAGCCGCCCGGGATCGGGGTCGCGGTGCTCGGGCAGCAGGACCGGCCCGGTGATCAGCAGCAGGCCCAGAGGTGATCGCCACCGCCCCGCCCGCCGTCGAACGCGCGGCGGCCCGGTTGCGCGACACGGGCTGACGAGCCCTCGAAGCCCCGGCGGGCCGGGAGGCGGGCGGTCCGGTGGAGGCGGGTCAGCGGCAGGCCACCCAGGTGTCGCCCTGCTTGACCAGCTTGATCGTCTGGTTCGGGCCCATCAGGGCGACCGGGATGGGGGCCTCCATGGTCTCCAGGCCCGACTCGGCCTCGGGCGACAGGTCGTCGGGCTTGCCCTCCACCTCGACGGCGAGCACACCGGTCGCCGTCGTGTCGGACTGGTCCCGGACCTCCTTGGCGGTGATCCGGTAACGCAGGTCGGCGAGGCGGGGGTCGAGCTGTTCGAGTTCCGCCTTCTTCGCGGCGATCGTCCGGGACTGGGTCCACTCCTCGGGGCAGACGAGCTTGCGCACCGCCTCGTCGTCGCGGGCGTCGGCGCTCTCGGCGAGCGCCTTCAGCGCCGCCTCCGGCCCGCTCCCCGCCGTGGTCCCCGCTGTTGTCGCCGGTGTGTTCGCCGGGGTGTTCGCCGGTGTGCCGCCGCAAGCGGTGAGCAGGAGCACGACAGCTGCGGCGAGTGGTGCGCGAAGCGTCATTCGCCCGATGGTAGCGATGATCAGCTCTGGACAGGGTGGAAAGTTCCGGCCACCGCACCCGCCGCGCCCTGGTAGGCGTCGCGGCAAGGCCCGGCGCTGTACGACCGCATTTTGGCGGGACCTGCACCGGATGCACTCTGAATGCTGCCGCCGGATGCTGGAATACGCCGCACGAACGTCGATTCCCCGCCGTCATGGCGGCGACCCGCAGGCAGCCGGCAGTGGGACGAACGCCCCCCGACTCGGCGCTTCAGCTCACGACGAAGTAGCCACTTAGCGTATTTTAAATGATACCAGGAGTGATAGTCTGTCCTTCCGGCGAGTCAGCGGATAACCAGTCACCACCGACACGGTGTCCCCACAATCGGACCTGCGGCGACCCGCCGGTAACGGCACCGAATTCTTCTTCGAGAACACCCCTACCACAGTCGCCTCCGCATGTCGCACGCGTGCCGGAGCCCTTTGTCCTGCCCGCACGCGCCGGCCCGTGCGCGCCGGCCCGTGCGCGCTTTTGCGACGCAGTAGTGATGCTCCACGATTCAGCGGTTGTCCAGCGAAAGGAATGACGATGATCCTGTTATCCAGAAAGCGCGGCGCGAGACGCAGAGTGGTGGGTGTCGCGGTAGCGGTCCTGCTGGGTGCCGGGGTGCCCTCCGGGGTGGCGGCGAGCGCGCCGGCGACCGTCGAGGACCTCCAGTCCTGGCACACGGCCATCGCCAAGGTCGCGCCGCCGTCGACACCGGGGTGCTACACCGCCGACCACCCGCGGCTGGCGTGGCGGCAGACCGGGTGCGCGGCCCCGCCGTCGGCGGCGATGGTGCCGAAACGCCCTGGTGCGCCGATCACCGTCAACGTGGGCAGCGGAGTCGGGCTGCTGCCCCAGGTTCCGCCCGGGGGCGGACCCATCACCCAGGCGTTCGGCTCGTTCGAGAACGTCAACAACGTGGTCAGCGTGCAGTCGCCGATCGTCGATGGCGGCGCGCCGGTGGCGAACGCCTACACGCTCCAGCTCAACACCAACTTCTTCGCGGCCACCGAGTGCGCCGGCGCGTCCTCGTCGCTGTGCCAGGGCTGGAAGCAGTTCGTCTACGCCAACAACGGCACCAGCGGCAGCCTCTACGTCGAGTACTGGCTGTTGACCTACAACAACCCCTGCCCGGCCGGTTGGTCTGCGCACCCGGCGTTCCTGCCGGAGACCTACTGCTACCAGCGGGGCGGCGCGACACCGACGGGCAACGTGCCGATCACCGCCATCAGCAACCCGAACTTCCAGTTGAACGGCAAGGTCGACGCGGCCACCGACACGGACACCGTGACGTTCGACAACGGGACCTCCACGGTGGTCGCGAACGTGGCTCCGAGCAAGACCCACGCCCTGGCAACGGATCCGGGGTGGATCCAGGCCGAGTTCAACGTGTTCGGCTACGGCAACCGGGCGCGGGCCGACTTCAACATCGGCGGCCCCGCCGCCGACTTCGACGTGCGCACCAGGATCGACTACGGCGGCGTGAAGGAACCCGTCTGCCAGTCCGGCGGCTTCTCCGGCGAGAGCAACAACCTCAACCTCGGCCCACGCCCGAAGCCGACCCTGCCGGGACCGGCCCTCATCTTCAACGAGCGGACCGCTGACGCCGTGACGTTCGGCTGCGAGGGCGCGGCGACCATCGGCGACACCCACCAGAAGACGTTCGCGGGTCTGCTCTACGACTTCCAGGCCACCGGTGACTTCGTGGAGGCGCAGGTCGGCAGCGCGTTCGAGGTCCAGACGCGCAAGATCTCCGGCGCGCCGTCCTGGCCGAACGCCTCGGTGAACAAGTCGGTCGGCACCAGGATGGGCACCACCCGGGTCGCGCTGTGCGACGGGACTCGCCTGGTCGTGGACGGGCGGACCACCGAGATCGCCCCCGGCACGGGGGTGCGGCTGCCCAGCGGCGTCAGCGTCCGCCGCGACGGCAACCGCTACCTGATCAGGGACGTCCTGGGCAACAGCGTCCGGGTCGCCCCGAACACCGGGGCGAACCCGGTCTACACCGACCTGGAGGTCGGTCTCGGCACCTGGCCGACCGCCGTGCGCGGCCTGCTGGGCAACCCCGACAACAACCCCGCGCTGCTCGAAGCGCGCGACGGTGCCCGGTTCACCATCCCGATCTCGTTCGACAACCTCTACAACAGGTTCGGTGCCAGTTGGCGGGCCAACCCGGCCTCGTCGCTGTTGCAGCCCTGCAACGCGGTGAACGCGGGCAGCCCGTCGGGGCCGTTCTTCACCGGCCACCTCGACCCGGCGGTGCGCGAGCGCGCGGCGACCGCCTGCCGCCAGGCCCAGGTCCCCGCCGCCTGGCTGGACGCCTGCACCCTGGACGCCGCCGTCATCGGCCCGCAGGCCCCGCAGGTCTACCTCGGCCGCCCGCCGCCCGTCGTGAACGCCAACCCCGGACCGGTGCACCACGCCGGGATGACGTGGCGCACGATCGAGCAACGCCCCGACGGGGTGATCCACGTGGGGGCCGACAACCTCACCAACGCGTACCAGGGCGACACGCCGGCGACCGTGGCGCTGCCGGTCCTGTGCATCCGCGTGGACGGCCGCGTGGCCCCGCCGGGAATCCCGGACACCGGCCACCACAGCTGGGCCAACGGTGAGGTGAAGCTGACCGCCCCGGTACCCGGTTCGGCCCTGTCCAGCCTGCCGGTCGCGAACGAGCACTGCTCCGCCGCGTTCGGTCGCGAGTGGAGGATGGCCGAGTTCCACGACGGCGAGGGCTGGTCGTTCTGGGCGAACGGCACCCTGCCCACCGACGTCCGCTTCTGGACCCACATCAACGACCAGAACGCCAACCCCTGGAGCTGACCCCCACGACCCGCGCCTCCGCCCCTCACCGGGCGGGGGCGCGGTCCTCGGTTCTGCCGCGGTGGCCGGGCCCCGACCGGGTTCACCTTCAGCCGACGTGGGTTCGGCGGCGGCTGTGCGATCACCCCTTGCGCGCGGCCGCCATCCCGGCCGCCGTGACGACCATGATCGCCATCCCCGCCGCCACCGCGATCAAGGCGATCACCGGCTTGGCAGCCGGTTGGGAGTGGGCCACGGGGTAGGTCGGTGCCGGCGTGACGGGGTTCTCCGGCGCCGGCTCCGGGGGCACCTGCCCAGGGGTCACCTGCTCGGGCGGCACCTGCTCGGGGCGCACCTGCTCGGGAGGCGTCGGGGGCGGTGGAACAGGCGCTTCCAGTTCCGGCGCCAGGACCGTGACGCGGACCGGCGCGGAGGCGGAACGGCGGTACTTCGCGGCATCCGCGCCCGCGAGGCGGGGCGTGCCCACCACCGTCAGGTCGGTGCGGAGGTCGCGCTCCACCACGACCTCGCACGTGTAGGTCACCGTGGCTCCCGCGGGCAGCTCGCCGATCATCCGGCGGCACTCGGCCGGTTCACCCTCCACGGCGACGTCGTCGAAGGCGATCCGGCCCGGGTTGCCGACCCGGACCGTGATGGCGACGGTCTCACCGGCCCGGACGGCGTCCGCCGACCACACCGCGGACAGCGTCAGCAACGGGTTCACCACCGAGAAACCGGCCGTCGCCGAGGCCGTGGTGGCGAGGCCGAGCCGGTCCGAACCGGTCACCGTCACGGTGTCCGCCACGTCGGTGACCCCGGCCTCGACCTCGCACGTCACGGTGACCGCCTGGCCCGGGTCGACGGTCCCGGCGTCGGCCCGGTCGCACGCCTCCAGCACGTCGTGGTCGAGGCGCAGCCCCGACAGCGGTGTGTCACCGGTGTTCTCGACCCGCACGTCCACGGTGACGGTCTGACCGTCGACCACGACGTCCGGCTCGACGGTCTGGACCACCCCGATCGCCGGTCGCAGCACCTCGACCGAGGTGGTGGCGGTGCCGGCGAGCCGGTCGCCGGCCAGGCTGCTGCCGCCGACCTCGACGGTGACCGGGTGGTCGTCCGCCGCCGCCTCGGTCCGGCAGGCGACCGCGGCCGACGCCCCGCCCGCCAGTTCGTCGGGCAGCCGCGCGCAGGCCGGCCCGCCCGCGATCCGCGCGGCGAGGTCGCGCGCGGGGGCCTCGCCGGTGTTGGTGACCTCGACGGTGTGGTCGACCGGGTCGCCGGCGTGGACGGCCGGCCGGTCGGGCCGGATCGTGACGACGAGTTCGGGCAGCGGCACCGAGACCGCCGCGCCCTGCACCAGGAACGCGTCGGTGCGGCCGCTGAGGTCGAGCAGGGCGTCCGGGTCCGCCGGGGGCAGCGCGGCCGCCGCCACCTCCACGACCTTCGCGTCCACGCTCAGGTTGTTGACCGGTTCCGGGTTGCCCAGCGCGTAGGAGGAGAAGAAGTTGTCGGTGCCGCCACCGCCGGGGTCGGCCTGGGCCTGGCCGTTGACGAGCAGCCGGTCGGCGGGCTGCGCCCAGTCGCCTTCGTACGCGGTCACGCCGATCCGGGCCCGCCCGCCGGTCGGCCGGACGCCGGCCAGCCGCGCCTGCACCTGCCGCTGTTGCGACTGCACGCGAACGTGTCCACTGTGGACGGTGATGTGCCGGCGCGCGGGCGCCTCCTGGTGCGCCCGGTCGAACGACCACACCAGCGTGAGCGCCCAGCCGCCGAAGCAGTCCCGGCCCTGCGGTGTCCAGATGTTGCCCACGGTCACCGGGACCGGCCGCCCGGTCGCCACCGCGCGGAACTCGGCGGTGACGTCCGCCTGCGCGCTGTAGAACTGCTGGTCGGTCGGCCCGAGCGCGTCGGCGTGGTCGACGGTGTAGGTGAACCGCCGCGGCCCCAGGGCCGTGGTCTTCCCGCCGACGGCCAGGACCGGGGCCTGGAGCGCCGGTTCCCCCGGCGGCCGCTCGCCCCTCCGCCCGCACGGCGCGGTCGAGGACCGCGCGGTCGCGCCGGCCCAGCCGAGCTTGGCGTAGGCGACCGACGCGCCGGCCGGGACGTCCAGCGTGGCCGTGGACGAGTTGTAGGTCGCCGGATCGCCGTCCACGTCGGTCCACGTCATCCAGTGGCCGTTGTTCTGCGCGGAGACGCCGGAGCCCCGGCGGGACTGCGCCTCGCGGCACAGGCGGGCCGGGAACTGCGGGTCGTGCGTGTCGTCGTCGGGAGGGCAGCCCAGCACGGCGTTGCCGATCACCGTCACGTCGCCGTACACGGTCTGGTCGAAGTCCACCGGCAAGGACGGCTGCGGTGGGTTCTCGGCGGCCAGGACCGGGGTCGCGATCCACAACACCAGTACCGACGCCGACAGGCACCACAATCGTCCAGCTCGCATCGGGTCTCCTGTCTGGTCCGATGGCCGTGACACTCAAACACAACCGTCCTCCCCCCGCCCGGCGGGCGCGGCGGCGTTCCGTGGCACTGCGTGCCAGCTGGGGAAGCGAGGTACCGACAGGGTGCCACTGGCGGATGACGGGGCCTGTCCACCGTGTGCGCTCGGTGTCCGACGGCCGTGCAGGCGGCGGCCGAACGGGACGGGCATGACCGCTTCGGGTGGACTCTCCGCGAAAGTCTGGCCAGGCGACCGTCCAATCCGGACCATGGCACAGTGACGATCTTCAGCGTGGTAGTCGTGATAGCCGCGGTGGTGCTGACCCTCGCGGTCGCCATCGTGGTCGGCCGTCGTCCGGTGAGCGACACGACCGAACGCGACTCCGACTCCCGCAGCTTCGTCGGCGCGGTCCTGAGCGGGCTGTTCATCGTGGTGCTGGCGTTCTACGTGGTCATCGCCTGGACCGAGTCCGACACCGCCGAGAGCAACGCCCTGGCCGAGGCCAGTGCGCTGGCCGACCTGCACTACCAGGTCGAGGTCGCTCCCGAGGCGCAGCGCGAGCGCATCCGGACCGGCGTCGAGGACTACGCCCGGCTGGTCGCCGACGACGAGTGGGACAAGCTCGCCGACGGCGGGCGCTCCGAGGCCGCGACCACCGCGCTCAACTCCCTGCGCACCGAGGTCGTGCACCTGCCCACCACCCCCGAGCAGGTCCAGATCGCCCGCGACCGGGGCATGGAGCGCGTCCGGGAGATCTCCGACCTGCGCCGCGCCCGCCTCGACCAGGCCCAGGGCCTGAGCCCGACCGGCTACCTCATGCTGGTCGCCACGATCATCGGCGCCATCGCGATGATCGGCTACCCGATCCTGGTCGGCACGACCACCCGCGCCCGGCACCTGATCGCACTGGGCGTGATGGCCGGCGCGGTCGCCTTCACCTGCGTGCTCTGCCTCGACATAGCCCAACCCTTCCGGGGCGACCTCAAGGTCGAACCCGACGCGTTCGTGACCCTCTCCGAGGAACTGCGCTCGGTGACCTGATCCGCCTGATCCCGGTGCGGCGCTTGGTCCAGGGTGCGGCGCCCGGTCCCCGCGCCAGGTCGGAATCGGGCGCCGGCCCGACTTCGACGTGACCCGGCCGAGGTCGGCTGCCGACGGCGACCGAGGTGTCACACGAGCGACACCGCGCCACTCCCTTCGGCCCGCACCGCGTTCGGGTAGGGCCGCATGCGGTCGGGCATGTGGGCGCGCAGCAGATCCGCCAACCGGCGGGTGATCGCCCGGTCCATCAGGTAGCCCGCGGCCCGGCCCGCCTCACCGGCCGGCCCGTCGCAGGTCGTGCAGGTCCAGGCACCCTGGTCCGGTCCGTCGGGTAGCCGGACCAGACGCCACCCGCTCGCACACCGCACCTCACACCCGTCCACCGACCGGATGGTGTCGACCAGGCTGCCGGCCTCGCCGTAGGACAGGCGCACACCCGCCCTCCGCCCACCCATGTCGAACAGGGTCAACCGCAGCCCACCGCCGGCTCGGCGCACGTCGACCCCGATGCACCACAGCATCGTCTTCATCCTCCGCTCATCGCCACTCCCCTCCGGTTTCCCGGCACCCCACGGGTTCGCGGAACTCGTCCCCCCGGACACGCGGATCGTCGCCGGTCACCCACCACCAGCGGAGCCCCGGACGCAGAAGAGGCACACCGATCCACCGCGACGCGAAGTTCCACGATTCGGCGAGCGGCACGAATACAACCGCGGACAGGTTCACACAGGCCTGGTGCCGGATGGACCAGTCCTGCCCACGAATACCCGATCGGGGGCGCGTCACCGCCGTCCGGTGGAGTTCCGCAACGGCCTCCCCCACCGCATCGACCTCGGCGGGGGGTGTTCATGCAAAAACCCTTCCGGTGACAGCCGCCCCGCTCCCTCCCCCGCGATGAACGGCAGCCGGATCCCGGTGCTGGACTGCACCCATGTGATGCCCAACGCCCTCGTGCTCGGCCGGATCGATTCGGTCACCGCGCGCGATCCGGTCCGCCGTCGCCGTGGCCGTGGCCGGGTCATCGAACCACGAGGCCGGCCAGACCGTGGCCCCGTGCTTCGCCACCGTCACCGGACGCTCCGCAGCCGCCCACGCCGCCACCCGACCCAGACCTCCGACGAGCACCGCAGCCCCCGCCGATGCTTCGGGCACCGTCCGCCGACCCACTTTGGCCATCTCGCACCCTCGCCGACCGAACCACGGAAACCGTCCAGGGCCAGAGGGTCATGCAGGCCGACGAGGTCCAGGCGGAGGAGTGAAGACCGCCCGCCGTGTGCGGCTCGCGCAGCAACGAGTGCCGCCTTTGGGAGGGTGAACGGGCGCAGCGCACGGCCGCAGGCGGCAGCGACCCGCTGCGAAGTGCGCCCGGCAACGCAGCGGACATCCGGTCCAGGTCGACGGCGATAGAGCCGCGCACAGTTCTTCCTGACGGCAGAGTCCGGGGTCCGCGCCTCCGCAACCGCCCCGAGGCACCGACCGACGCAGTCACCGGCGCTACTGGCACGTTCTCCACTCGAACGGCCTTGGAATCGGGATCAGAACCCGGTGGGGAACACGCGGACCGACCGGACGGGGACGGTCAGCGAGACCGGTACTCGCGAGGGCACCCGTCGGGGCCCGACCGGGTTCAGGAGCACGTGCGAGCCGGATACCTCCAGGCTGACCAGGCCGGCCTCGGTCGTGCACAACACTCCGCCGAGGACGACATGATCCTGCTCAAGTCGAACCGCGCGACCCTGGTCGGCGGTGAAGCGGCCTGCGTCCTCGTCGACATCCAGCTCGACATCGTGGCGATCCCCCACGGAAGGCAGAGCGGGCGAGCACCACACTCCGGCACCTTCGCCTGCCGCGCACTGGAAGAAGACCACATCGTCAGCCACCGCCGACACCCTGATCTCCACTACCACCCCACCGAGAACAGCCCGCGAACCGCGAGGCTATCCACCAGCCGCCGCTATGTCGAGGATCTGATGGTGACGCCAGCGGCACCGCGCGGACCGGTACGGCCCCTGGCGGCCTTCGAGATGCTGCGCCGGATCCTCGGGTACCCGCACACTTCAGTCGACTCCAGGGACCGGGCGGCGACGTGCTGCGCCTGGCCGAGTCGGAGAACGCCCCCAGGTGGTGGTCGGCAGGCGGGCACGTTGCTGCGGATGCCGTTCAACGGCACGAGGGTGTCCACGACGGTGGTGCGGCGTGAACCAGGTGGACGACCACTTCGCCGACACTGTGAAGCCACCTGATCTGGCTCCAGGTCAAGGTGAAGCCCTGCGCGGCACGCGCAACCACGTTGGTGATCGGCTTGGCGGAGTGCTTGCACCGAGCAGGGTGCCGATCGTCCTGCACGAAGGGCTCTCGAACCCGTACTCCGAGGCGAGCCAGGTGGCCACGGCGATGCGCCTGGCCGCTAAGTGGACATCGAAACCCCGATCACAGCAAGGTTCCGAGACTGGTGGCCGCGATCCTCACTTCCACCTCGGCTTCCGCCGGCGCGAAGGCCCAGGCGACCGACACCGTCCGGACGTTTCTGGTCCGCCGCCCCGACTTCGCCCTCCAGCCTGCCTTGCGCACGCTGTTCGAAGCCACCGGGGACCAGCAGGCCGTGTGGGCTTCCGGTGATGCCACCGGAAGCCCACACGTCGTCGGATGACCGCTGTTACTCGATGATCGTGAAGTTGTGCGTACGGATGCTGGACGTCGACCCGTTCGCGTAGCGCGCCGTGACGCGCAGGACGTAACCGCCGTAGGACGGCGGGGCGTAGGTGATGCTCGCCGTGCCGCCCACGGCGGCCACCGTGTACTCGGTGCCCCGCCGGCGGTTGATGTCGAAGCGGTAGGTGTACTCCACCACGTCAGGCCGGCCCGTGAAGGTGAACATGCCCGGCGTACCCAGCGGCACCCCGTGGAAGCCCTCCGGGTACTTGTCCGACTGCACCGACGGCTGGTCGAAGATCTGGAACCGGTAGGTGGTGGCCGCGGACACCGCGCCCGCCGCCGTCCGGCTGGTCACCACGATCGACTGGTCACCGAGGTGCGTCGGGGTGAAGCGGACGGTCGTGGTGCCGTCCGGACCGACCGGCACCGTCGTCGTGACACCGTCCACCGTGTACTCGAACTCCGTCGACCCGGACCGGATGGCGGTGAACGTGAGCGCACCCTCTCGCCACGGCGAGGACTGCCCCGCGGGGAAGTCCGCCGAGGTGACACCGGGGTTGTCGACGATGCGGAACTGGTGAGGCGTGGGGCTCGACTCGACGCCCACCGCCGTCCGGCTGATCACCTTCAGGTACTGGTCACCGGCTTGTGTCGCGGTCCAGCGGATCGTCGCGGTGCCGTCCGGACCAGCCGGCACGGTGGTCGTGGAACCGTCCACTGTGTACTGGAACTCGGCTGCGCCCGGCTGGTTCGCGGTGAACGTGAGGGTGCCCTCGCCCCACGGGCGTTCCTGCCCGTACGGGAAGTCCGTCGAGGTGACGCCCGGGTTGTCGTGCACCCACCAGCTGCTCGAGCCCGCAACGGTCCACGTGCCCGCCGCGTTGCGGGCGCGGGCGCGCAGCACCAGGGTGCCGGTGCGGTCTGCGGTGTGCTGGACGGTGGTGACGCCGGCGGTGGCGGGAACGGTGTACTTCACCGAAGGCACGTGGTCGAACCAGTACTCGTACTCGGTCGGCGACACCATGCCGGTGGTGAAGGTGAGAGTGGCCGGCCGGGTCAGGGAGTCGCCGGCGATCTCGATGCGCGGTGCCGCGCCGTCGACGTAGATCTCGACGGACCGCGTCTCCGACACCGCGCCGGCGGCGTTCGTGCTGCGCACCCGCAGCGCCGTGACGGAGTTCGAGTCGGTGTCGACCGGCGACCAGGTGAAGCTGCCCGTGCCGTCGGCCGCCACGGGCACGGTGACCGGAGTCGAGTCCGGACCGTTCCAGCGCGAGAACCAGTAGGTGTAGGACACCGCGTCCGTCTGGCGCGGCTGGAGCACGAACCGAACCGTCGACCCGACGAGCGCGGTCCCCTCGCGGGTGACCACCGGAGCGTTGTCCACCGTGAACCGGTGCTCTCGTTCAGGCGACGAGACGCCGTCTGCGGACGTGCTGCGGACCTTGAGCGTGTTGTGGCCGCTGTGCGTCGGCGCGTAGACGACGCTCGCCTTGCGGTTCGCGTCGGCTGCGACAGTCGTCTCGGGACCATCGTCCACGCGGTAGGTGTAGCTCGCCACGGAGGTCAGGTTCGAGGAGAAGTCGAACCGGCCGGGAACGCTCACGCCGCCGTTGGGGTTGACGTACTGGTCAGAGTACAGGTCGGACCACACGAACGGCCGGTTCTCCAGGACCGCGAACGAGTACGACTCGTCCGACTGCGAACGGTTGCCCGCGCGGTCCACGGTGTTCACCGTGACGTAGTCGCTGCCCGTGCGGACCGGCGTGTGAGTGATCGACGCCGGACCGCCAGGCGCGGTCGGGACGGCCGTGGACCACTGCTCGTCGCTCGCGAAGCGGTACTCGTAGGCGACGACGTCGTCCGAGGTCGTGGTGAAGGTGAAGGCTCCGGGCACGCCGTACCCGCCGCCCGGCGTCGAGCCGCGCGGGTAGACCGGCGAGGACGTGGTCGGCGACGTGGGTCTGGTGCGGTCGATCGTGAAGTAGCAGGGCGTGGTCTCGGCGGACGCGGCGGTGCCGTCGAGGGCCCGTACCGTCCACGCGTGCGTGCCGTCCGCGGCCAACGCCCAGTCGTTGGCCTGCGCGACGACCTTGCCGTCCGCGCCGGCGGCCCGCTGGAGCGTCTCCCGCGCGGCGGGGTCTGCGACCGGCCAGTGCGCGAACTCGGCGGTCAGCGCGTCGCCCGGGTCGGGATCGCCGAGCTGTGCGGTGAACAGGAGGCGTCGCGCGTCGTTGAGCCGCTCGGGGTTGAGGTAGGTGCCCGGCGCGGTCGTCGCGCAGCCGCGGTCGGGCGCGATCTGGTGGCCGGTCGGCGTCGCGGGCGCGCGGTTGTGGCTGACCACCAGCTTGAGGTCGTTGGCGGCGGCGCGACCGTAGGCCCGGTTGGGCTCGTGCGCGCGCGGTACGCGCAGTTCGAGGGTGATCGAGTCGTCACCGCGCTGCACGGCGGCGGTGATCGCGGCGGTGAGGTCGGTGTCGATCGCCGCCGGGCACTGGCCGCCGACCGGGCCGGCGGTGGCGAGGAGTTCCCGTTCACGCGGGGGCAGCAGCCACGACGAACGCGAGGTGAGCGCGTCGGTCCGCCACACCTGGAGGGAGCGGACGGCGCAGTTCGCCGCCTGGGTCTCCCGGCCGGAGAGCGCGGCGGACAGCACGGTGGAGCCGTCGAACGCGGTGAGGTCGAAGCGGAAGTACGACCGGCTGACGTGCCACCCGTCGCCCGCGCCGATGGGCGCGTCGCCCTGGTGGCCGAGGTGCACGCGCAGGGGCGTTGCGCGGTCCACGTACCCCCACTGCGCCCTGGTCACGGTGGTGGTCGGCACGTGATCGTCGGCCGACGCCGGTGTGGCGGTGAAGAAGGTGAGCGCGGTGCCCACCAACCCCGTCACGCCGACCACGAGCACGGATCTTCGCCAAGTCGTCACAGGTACTCCCCCTGATCTCAAGTCCACTGGGGAAGATCATGGCAACCGAACCTTCTGTTCACGCCATCGATTTCACCGAAAGTCCACAATCGGCGAGGGCGCCTGCGGCCGTACGCGGGAGCGGGCAGCGCAGGGATGTCACCGTCGGGCGCGCGGGCGCACTGTTCGGAGTCGGCTGGTGTGGGCGGCTGATGTGTTCGGAGTACAGCGGCAGGTGCCCGGCGAGTTCCGCCACCTCACCGTGGGCCCGGTCACGCCGCACCTCCCGGTGCCACTTCGCTGGCGCCCGGCGCAGCAGCCGTCCGATGTGGGCCAGCGCGGGCGGAGCAGCAGGTGGCCGTGGAGGTGGTCGACCGGGTGACCGTCGATCACGCCGGTCACGTACGGACGCCAGTCGGCGGCCGCCGCACGGGTTCGGGCAGGCGTGCGGCGACGTGCAGCAGGTCGCCGCGCAGCACACCCGGTTCGAAGCCCGACGGTAGCCGCACATGGTCCCGATGGGCGGCGACGAACCGACCGAGTTCGAAGTCGTCAAGGCCGGTCGCCGCGCCGCCCACCTCGCGCTGCGCGGGCGGATCTTTTCCGAGGTCACGCGGTCGCGGTCCTGCTCGGTCCGGAACTGCGGCGGTTCGCCCTGCTCGATTTCGGGCTGGTTCGAATTGGGAAGCGCCGACCGGGCGGATCTCACCGGCTACTACCAGGTGGTCGTGGGGTGCCAGGAGTTCGACCGGCCCGACGAGCCCCGGTTGACCTACGAGAACGTCATCGGCCGGCCGGCGACCCCGTTCCCCGGGCTGGGGCCAGCCGTCCACTGGGTCGCGCGGGGTGTGGACGGTCTGCTCGGCGTCGCGAAGGTCCACTTCCAGGAAGCCGAGAACGCGCACGTGGCGGTCGCCGAGGTCCAGGTGCGGCCAGCGTCCCGGCGGCGCGGCGTCGGGACGGCCCTGCTGGCGGCCATCGCGTCGCTGTGCCGCTCCCGAGGCCGCCGGGTGGCCGGTCGTGGCCGGGAGCCCCGCTGAGCCGTGGGCCCTGGGCCTGGGCTTCCGGCCGGTGCGGTCGATCGTGATCCAGGTGTTGGCGGTCGCCGACGCCGACCGGACGTCGTGGGAGGCGGCACCGGCCCCCGGTTACCGGCTGGAGCGGTGGCGGGACACCGCTCCAGAGCGGCTGGTCGACTCGTACGCCACGGCCCGCGGTGCCATCCACGACGCGCCCCTGGAGGACAGCGAGTTCGGGAACCGGAGGTTCCAGACCTCCACCGGGCGGGGAACACCCACATGATCAGGGTCAACCACCAGCTCGGCTTCGTCATCGCCCGGACCCTGGTCGCGATGAACCGGGAGGTCGCCGGTCTGCTGCCGGACGACGTGCCGGCCGGCCACCACCCGAGCGGACGTGATGGGGTGTAGCGGACCGCGCCTCCGGCTTCGCCCGCGCGAGTGCGCTTGCCGCGCGGGGCGAACCGGACGTCAGGGTGCGTACCGGACGGCGGCGGCGACGGAGGCCGCACCCGTCCAGCGGTGGGTGGTGGTTCGGCCGTCGTGCTCGCCGACCTCCACGCACAGGCCGTGCAGCAGCCACGGGTCCAGCAGGCGCAGGGTGCGGGACAGGTTCGGGATCCGGTTGATGCCCAGCCTGTGGTGGGTGGGCGCGCCCAGCATCCGTTCCACGCGGTCGCTCCGGCAGCGCACGGCCGTCCGCTCGTCGCCGGTGTGGCGGACCAGTTCCCGCCGCCACGACGTCGCCAGCAGCAGTTCGGCGCTGTTCCACCGCTGTCGCGTCTCGCCCACGGTCGGCGCGGACAGCGCGGTCCGCTTCGACTGCCGCAGGTACCACGCCACGATTAGGCGGCTGCGGAACCACCGGGCCGCCTGCGGGTCGCCGCTGATCCGGTCCAGTTTGGACAGTGCGGTGGTGCTCGCCGGCGGCAGCACCTTCGCGGGCAGCGGCAGCAGCAGCACCACGACATCGGCGCCCGCGTCGACCTCGAACGGGTCGATCTCCAGCGCGGGCACCGCGTGCCCCGCCAGCGCCGCGCACAGCGACCCTCCGACGCCGTAGCCGGTGCCGTCGACCACCACGACGCCGGTGTGCGTCACGGTCTCCGGCCGCACGGGCACGCGGCGGCGGCGCAGGAACCCGATCACGACGGGCCGGTCATCAGGAACAGCTCCACCAGCACCTGGCCCTCTTCGCCGGACTGCGCGCCGACGTAGGCGCGCATGTCCGCGCGCGACCGGAGCTGGGGGATGTCCACCGGTTCGATGATCGACTTCAGGTGCTCGGACACCACGACGCCGTCCTCCAGCCGGCCGTTGCGCGGGCGGCCGAACAACAGCACCAGGCCCACCTGGGCGTCCGGCCCGACCGTCGCGGTCAGCCGTTCGCGGAACACCTCTACCACGGCGTGGTCGGGCACCACCGGCATGACGAAGGACTGCGGCGTGAGGCGCAGGCCCTGCGGCCGGGGCGGCTCGGTGGTGGTCGGCGGGGTGGACGGGCTCGCCACGTCCGCCGCCGGCCGGATCTTCGGCACCTCCGAGCCGATCACGATCACGACCAGCAGCAGCGCGAGTTCGGCGAACAGCCACCCGGCGGGCCCCAGCGTGCCGCCGTCGGGCTGCCGGCGTCGCCGCCGCATCAGGCGGCCGTCCCCGGGTCGTGCCGCTCGTCGGGGTGCCGGAGCCCGTCGGAGACCATGGCGAGCCAGTTGACCCCGTCCACGGTGGCCCGCAGCTCGTCGATCGTCTTCTCCAGCAGCGCGGAGGTCCGGTCCAGCGAGCCGGCCGCCCCGGCGACCACGTCGGCGACCGCCGTGAACGGCTGCTGGGCGGCGGCCAGCGCCTCCCGGTGCCGCTCGTGCCGCTCGGCGACCGACCGGGCGTCCGCCAGCTGCGCGTCCGCCCGCTCCAGCACCACCCCGGACTGGATGACCGCCTCGCGGGCCGACTCCGCCGCGCCGGACACGTCGGTCACGACCGTCGCCAGCGGTTCGAGCTGGGTGCCGATCAACCGCGCGGTCTGATCGAGGTCGCGCCGCACCTCGTCCAGCTTCGCGGCCTGCGCGCCCAGTTCCGGCAGCGCGGTCACCAGCCGCTCGACGCCCGCCACCAGGCGGTCCACCACGGCGGTCGACTCGGCCAGCTTCACCGTGGCCGAGGTGAACAGCTTCGCGGCGGCGCCCAGCTCGACGGCGGCCTGCCGGGTGTGCTCCTCCACCTGCACCGGGCCGAGACCGGCGCGCAGCACGGTCAGCGACGGCAGCAGGTCGACCTCCAGCCGGTGCACGACCCGGTCGATCTCGTCGGCCCGGCGCTGGGCCTGGGCGGGCTTGCGGTAGACGTGCATGATCACCAGCACGGTGACCACGATGGTGATCGACAGGCCGACCGGGCTGCGCCACATCGGCTGCGCCAGCCAGTCCGCGAAGAACGACGACGGCCCGGCGGCCGGCGAGGACGCGAACTCGGTGACGTAGGCCCATTCCGCGTAACCGAGGAACGCCCACGTCACCACGACCGGCAGCAGCGGCAGCGTGCTGCTCGGCCGGTCGACCGGGTGGTCGGCGATGCCGCGCAGGTAGCCGGGTTCGCGCAGCCGCCACAGGTCGGCGTCCCGGTCGACGGCCGACGAGCCGGCCTCGGCCTGCTTGGCCTGCTGGACGGCGGCCCGCAGCACCGCGTCGAGCTGCGCGAGGTGCGCGGGCCGGTGCCCCGGCGACGTGCCCGCCACCCGGTCCAGCCGGGTGGTCGCCGCGCCGACCAGGCCCTCGAACTCGGCGGCGGCGGTCTGGGTCGGTGCGGTCTGGGTCGGTGCGGTCACGGTGTCCTCTCGGGGGTGGGCGACCGGTCGAACAGGCCGTCGATGATCAGGTACAGCGCGGCGATGCCGCCCACCACGACGAGGGCGATCAGCAGCCACCGGACGTCGGGCCACTTGAGCCAGGACGGCAGTCCGGACAGCAGTCCGCGCTTGGCCGGCCGCTCGGCGGCCCCGTCCTCCTGGTGCCAGTCCGGCAGCGAGCCGGTGCTGTCCTCACGCGACCCGGGTTCCGGTTCGCGGGTGGCTGGCTCGGGTTGCGGCACGGCGTGGGCCGCCCGGTTCGCGGCGGTCCGGTGGACGTCCGACTCCAGCCGCACGGCCGCGTCCCGCAACACCTTCCGCTGCGCCGGCGGCGTGAGCCGGTCGAAGTCGGAGCGCAACGCCTGCACCAGCAGGCCGGTGGGCAGCTGCCGGTCGAGCCGGTCGAAGTGCGCGACGCCGGCGGCCAGCACGGTGCCGCCCAGCGACGGCCCGGCCAGGTTGTGCGCGGTGAGCAACCACTTCTCCGCCCATGCCGGGCCCTGCCCGCGCCCCAGGTCCAGCACGCGCGCCAGGACCTCGCCCTCCCGGCCCGCGCACAACCGCATCAGCTCGACCGCCACGGTCGGCGTCACGGTGCCGAGCCCGTCCAGGACCGCTTCGACCTCGCGCCAGGTGTCCGGCGCGGCGTCGAGGAACGCGCGTGCGGTGGGGCTGAGCGCCTTGTGCTGCCGGATGTCCGCGACGATCCGCGCCGTCGGCACGCCGTAGATGCCGACCGACGGGTCCGCCGGCGACACGCCCAGCTCGGCCAGCCACGGCTCGTGCACCTGGTGCAGGTCGGCTCCGTGCAGCGGACGCCCGTCGGCGATCACGTAGTCGCGGACGAACTCGGCCATCCGCGCCCGGCTGTCGAAGCGGGCCCGCAGCAGCCGCGCCAGCGTCGTGGACCAGCCCGGCACCTGGTCCGCCGCCGGCGGGAACAGCGCCGGGTTGGTGTGCGGCGCGGCACCGACGTGGACGTCGAGGATGCTGTCGAACAGGACCTCGGTCAGCTCCACCGGCAGCGACTTCGGGCCGGCCAGCTCGGCGATCGCCGCGGCGGGCGCGTCGGCCGCCCACCGGCTGAGCACGCCCCGCCCGTGCCCGGTGGTCAGCCGGGCGTCGCCGGCGGCCAGCAGCACCGGCACGTCGGACTCCTCGAAGTCCAGCTCGCGGGCGGCGACCAGGTCGACCAGCCCGGCCAGCGACGGCACCTCCAGGTACCGCTGCGGCAGCGCCTCGCCGCGGGTGGCCAGGGCGGTCAGCCACGCCACGACCTCGGCGGTCTTCGGGTGCTTCACCGCCCGCTTGCCGTGCTGCTCGGCGGCGCGGTCCAGCCACGAGCCCAGGCCCGCGTTGCCGCCGGGCAGCCGCTGCGGCCACCGGCCGGTGACCGGCGGGCTGGTGTCCCGCACCGCCCGCCGGACCAGGTAGGTGGAGAACACGTGCCGGCGCACCTCGGCGGTCGGCAGCAGCGCGATCACCGCGTTCAGGGTCGCCGCCACGTCCACCGGCTCGCCGTCCACCACCACCGCCTGGGCGTCGGCGAACAGCGCGGTCAACGCGGCCGACAGCGCGGTCCGCGCCACCGGGCGCAGCCACCGGTCGGACGGCTCGGCCGTGTCCGGGTGCCCCAGCAGGCCGTCCGCGCCGACCCGGCACACCGCCCAGTGCCAGAACTGGGCCGGGTCGTGCGAGGCGGGCGCGAACAGGAACTGGCACATGCCCGCCTGGCCGAACGCGCCGCCCCGGCCCTGCACCGCGAAGCACCAGTGCGGCACCGAGTCGATCCCGACCTGCCGCAGGCTCCACATCGGCAGCAGGTGGCCGTCTTCGGCGGGCTCGTCGCGCTGCGGCACGTTCGTCAGCAGCTTCGTCGCGACCGCCGTGTACGCGGCGGGCGGCGCGGCGCGGCCGTCACCGACGTTCGGCACGAAACCGCCGCCGGTCAGGTCGCCGTACTCGACGAGGACGTAGTCGGTCATGGCCGCAGTCTCCCCAGCAGGTTCAGCAGGAGTTGGGACAGCGCGCCGGACCGCGCGGTCAGGTCGGTGAAGTGCCCGGTGCCCAGCGGTTGGAACGACTCCGCGCCCTCGCCGCTGGGCACCGGCACCTCGCCCAGCGGTGAGCACAGGAAGAACCGCAGCTCGCGCCAGTCCTGGCCGAGCATCGAGGCGATCTGCTGGCCGAACCCGAGGCCGTAGGTGATGCCGCAGGTCAGCGCCGACATCACCAGGTCGCGCACGCGCAGCACCCGGGCCTGGCCGACCACGAGCGACTCGGTGAGGTGCCGGTCGAGCGAGGGCAGCGGGATCTGGCTGGGCGGGAACAGCGCGGACGGCTCGCCCGCCTCCACCTTGACCAGGTCCCGGCCGCCCAGGTGCACCAGGTTCCACAGCGCGTGCGGGTCGCCGTAGTGGGTCACCAGTGACCCGGCGATCTGGAGCGCGGCCTGGTTGCGCAGTTGCACGTCGTACTGGTTGTGCAGGATCGGCGCGACCACGTTGTGCGCGGCCTGGTCCAGCGACGTCCGGCCGCCGTCGGACCGGCGGGCGACCTCCAGCAGGTAGCGGGCGACCCCGTTCACCACGTCGCCGGGGCCGTCCGCGTCCGGGCCGCGCCCGAGGTCGCGCAGCGTCCGGCCGCCTTCCAGCGCCAGCCGGAACAGGTCGGCCTTCGTCACGCAGACCAGCACCTGCTGGGTGCCGCCGAGGTCGACGGCGAGCGAGCCGGACAGCTCGGCGAGCTGGCCCGCCACCCGGTTCTGCACCGAGTTCCGGGCGCCGCGCACCCGGTCCGCGCCGGTGTTGACGTCCTTGGCCGGGCGCATGCTGCCGCGCATCACCCGCTCGGCCTGGTCGTAGGGCAGCAGGCCGGTGAAGCCCTTGGTGACCACCGGGTCCACCACCCACATCAGGGTGCCGTAGTTGCGCAGCAGCCGCTGCCGGTCGTCGGCCAGCACGGTCCGCTGGTCGAACAGCTCGCCGGGCAGGTCGGCGATCGCGGTCAGCACCCGGCGGCCGCCGATCTGGTAGCGGCGCACGATCGGCTGGCGGATCCGCTTGCCCCACTCGTTGCCCGCCGCGTGCACGTCGTGGATCTCGTCGATCTGGTTGACCAGGTCGGCGGACACCGTGTCGTTGAGGAACGCCACCGGCATCATCTCGCCGAGCTGCGTGGCGTTCATCGGCCGCCCCTCCTCCTCGGTGCGGGCGTAGTGCCCGATGAGGACGTTGAGCGGGTGCTCCTCCAGCATGTCCGAGGTCTGCGGGTTGATCGCGGTGGTGTCGGGGTGCCAGTCGACCGACTCCAGGCCGGTCGTGGTGAGCTGCTGGCTGAGCGTGCGCAGCACCAGGTAGCTCTTGCCGGCGGCGGTGCCGCCGATCGCGGCGGCCACGTCGAACCGCTCGACGGTCCACTCCGCGTCGTAGCGGGCACCGGCCGACCGGATGCGGTCGAGGAACACGTGGCCGTCGCCGCAGATCCGGTAGTACCAGCGGATCCGCCGCTCCTGGAAGTCCGACGACGCCCAGTCGCGCGCGGTGCCGTAGAGGCCGACCCGCCACTGCATGTCGCCGGGCTGGGTGCCGTGCACCTCCAGCCACAGGCTGGGCGGACGCGGGTAGCCCTCCTCGTCGTGGGACGGCGGCACGCCCAGGTCGGCGTAGCACGCGGGGCACTTCTTGAGCCGGTCGAGGTTGCCGGGGTTCTTCGCCATGGGTGTCCGTTCGTCGCGGCGGTCAGCGGAGCGCGATGATCAGGGAGAGCACGAGCAGCGCGCCGCCGCCGGCCAGCCACAGCACGCCCTGCCGCCAGGCCAGGTCGCGGCCGATCCGGGCGGCCTCCTCCAGCCAGGTGTGCACCCGGGCCTCGACCTGGCGGGCGGACTCGTCGGGCAGCCCGCCCATCGCCCAGTCCACGACCTGGTGGTCCACGCCCTCGTCGGCCCGGCCGCCCAGCGGCAGGGCGGCGACCCCGGCCCGCAGGTGCCCCGGACCGCTCGCCACGAACTCCTTGAGCATCACAGCTCCCCCGCCACTACCGAGATGAGGACGATCAGGCACACCGCGAACACCGCCCGGCCGCTCCACAGCCACGACCGGTACACCCGGCGGGCCACGACCTGCTGCTGCGCCCGGATCCGGGTCACCAGCTCCTCGCGCCACTCCGCCCAGGCGGGCGCGCGGTCGTCGCGCAGCGCGGTGCGGATCGCGGTGACCTCGTTGCCGTAGCTGCCGTTCGCGACCCGGGCACCGCCGGCGGACGTCGGTGCCGGGCCGGGTGCCGGGCTGCGCAGCGCGACCAGCCTGTCCAACCACGCCTTGGCCGACCAGTCCGGGTCGAGCAGCGCGTTCGGCCGCAGCGGCGCGACCAGGGCCTGCTTGAAGGTCGACCACTCGGCCGGCCACGCGTTGAGCGTGTCCAGCACGGTGGACACCGAGTCGACCGGCCGCTTGCCGACCGGTCCGCGCAGCAGCGCGTCGACCTTGTCGATGCCGATCAGCGCGGTCAGCACGACGAGCACGAAGCCGAACCGGTCGTGCTCGCGCACGTCGATCACGTCGTGGCCGGGCGCGCGGAACCGCCCCGCCGCGCGGATCACCTCGGCCGAGGCGTAGCCGGGCGTGAACCGCAGGGCGGCGGCCGGCCCGCCGATCCGGGTCACCGCGTCGCCGTCGACCAGCACGTAACGGCTCTGGCCGGCGGCGTCGAGGTGGTGGCACACGTTCTGCGGCTTCACGTCGCAGTGCGCGACCCCGAGGTCGTGCAGCTGGTCCACGCCCGCCGCGAGCGCGGACAGCGCGGACAGCGGCGCGCCGCTCGGCGCGGTGCCCAGCTTGTCGTGGCCGGCCCAGCCGACCGGCTGGAGCAGCGGGCTGGCCACGATCACGAAGCAGTCCGGCTGCGGCTGGTCGGGCACGCCGAACCAGGCGGACAGCCGGTTCTCCGCGCCGCCGCGCACCGCCGCCGGGTCGGCCCGCGCGGTCAGCACCTCCGGCGGCGGCGTCGCCGCGACCAGGTGGATCGGCGCGACCGCCCAGGACCGCTCGCCGGGCCGGCCCGCGACCGCGTTCGCCTGGCGCACCAGGCCCGCCTGCGTCGCCAGGTGCCGGCGCAGGTAGCCCGCGTGCTGCGGGGTGGCGCAGCGGTAGATCTTGATGTGCGAGGGCTCCTTGGTCACCGGGTGCTGCGCCGTGGTGTAGAGGACCTGCACGTGCACGTCGTGCACCGGGACGTCGGACCGGCCGGTGGGCAGCGGGAACCGGCGGGTGGTCGCCTTCGTGCCCGGTGCGGGCGGCTGGATCCACAGCGCCCCCGGGCTGCCCGGGTCGGCGGACTCGGTCTGGTACTGGCCGCCGTCGAGCACGTCGGCACCGGTGCCGGCGCTCGGCACGGCGTCGTTCCAGCCGGCCAGCTCGTAGGTCAGGGTGCGCGCGGCGGAGCCGTTGCGGGCGGCGAACCGCAGTTCGCCGGACTCGGCCAGCCCGATGCCGGCCGCGTCGAGCTCGACCCCGTCGACCTCCACGGTGTAGTCGGCGCGGTCCGGCACCCGGTGCGCCCGCACCCGGCCGCCCGCGAACGACAGGTCGACCAGGTGGCCGTGCGGCACGTCGGACAGCGACTGCGGTAACAGCAGCCCGGTGCCGTCGTAGCCCGCGCCGGGGCGCAGCAGCGGCACCCGGTCGGGGCCGGGTTCGAGCAGGAAGTGGAACTCCAGGCCGTCCGCGCCGAGCACGAGCAGCCACGCCTCGTCGGCGGGCGCCCCCGGTGCGGCCTGCGCCGCCGGCTCCGGCTCGGCGGCGCGGGGCTTCGGCATCGCGCAGGTGACGTCGCACGGCTCGACCGCGTCGGCGGCCACGTCGAACTCGACCCGGATGCGGCCGTCCCCGTCACCGAAGGTGGCCCGGATCTCGCGCACGGCGGACCGGATGTCCGACCACGCCTCGGCCGGCAGCCCGACCCTGGTCCGCACCAGCACCTCCGGCACCTGCTCGTCGGCCAGCGGCACGGACTCCGCGAGCCGGTCCCGCACCTCGGTCAGCACCCGGCCGCGCACCGCGCGCACCAGCCGCTCCTCGTCCCGTTCGGTCATCCCCGGACCTCCACCACCTTGTCGATCACCTGCTGGGCGAGCAGCCGCACCCGGCGCGAGCCCGCCTCCTCCGACCCCGTCTCCACGGCGACGGCGAAGGTCACCGGGCCGGCGGCGGTGTCCAGCGCGCCGACCACCCAGGCGTTCTGCGTCGCGAAGCCGCCGGGCACCGGCGCCTCCCCCTCGCCGCGGATCTCGTGGGTACCTGTCTTGACGCGCAGGGAGCGCTCGCGTTCCGTCCGGAGCCGGTGCGCGGTCCCGCTGTCGTCCTGCGTCACACCGCTGAGCGCCTCGCTCAGCTCGCCGGCCTGCTCGGCGGTGAGCACCCGGCGCTGCACGCCCCGGTGCTCGGTCCGGTCGCGGCCGAACGGCCCGGCGGTGACCGAGACCAGGCTGGGCTGCACCACCACGCCGCCGTTGGCGACGGCGGTCATCATCGTGGCGAGCTGGAGCGGGGTGCCCTCGACCCGGCCGCCGCCGAGCACGTTGTTGCCCAGGCTGTCCGAGCCCGGCACGTCGACCTCGGTCGGGACGTAGGACGCCCGGCCGGCGGCCAGGTCGGCCAGCCACGCGGTGTCCGCGCCGCCCGCCGAGGTGTCGGCGAAACCCATGCGCACGGCCATGTCCCGCACCGCGTCCCAGCCCAGCTCGCGGTCGACCAGCTGCACGAAGGCGGTGTTGCACGAGACGGTGAGCGCCTGCTTGAGCGTGATGCGGCCGTCCGCGCCGGTGCCCTCGCACCGCGTCTTGGTGTAGTTCTGGATCGGCTCGCCGCTGCGCGGCCGGTAGGTCGCCGGGGACGGGATGGTGGTCTGGGCGGTGTTGCCCGGCCGGGCCAGGAACGCCGCCGCCACCACGACCTTGAACGTGGAGCCCAGGCCGTAGCGGCGGCCGAGGGCGCGGTTCTCGTCGATGGAGGGCAGCGCGGCGTCGGGCGCGCCCGGCGCGTACCGGCGTTCCTCGGCGCGCTCCTCCTCGGTGTACCCGGCCGACTGCCGCTGGAGCGACCAGCGGCGGCAGCGGTTGTCCCACTCGATCGTGTCGCACCCGGTCTCGGACGCGGCCAGCCGGCCGTTCTCGACCGGGCCGTAGTCGTCGTTGTGCTCGCCGAAGGCGCTCGCGCCGTCCCGGTCGGGGTCGGGGCCGGTCTTGTCCGGCCAGTCGAGCGGGCTGGGCGCGCTGGAGGCGGCGAGCACCTGCCCGGTGCGCGCGTCCAGGACGACGACGCCGCCGGCGAGCGGCCCGGCCTCGGTGGCGTCGGCGCGCAGCGCCTCGGTCAGCGACCGCTGGAGGACCGGCTGCACGGTCAGGTCGATCGTCCCCCGCTCCGGTCCGCCCGGTGTCGGCAGCAGGCGTTCGCCCAGGGACGTGCCGGAGCCGCGCTCGATGAGCGGGTCCAGCGCGTTGTTGAGCACGCCGCCCTTGCCGTGCAGGCGGATCAGGCCGGCGAGGTCGGACAGCGCGAGCGGGGCGGGCTCGATCGGCACCCACCGCTGCTCGGCCCGGTCGCGGTAGTAGGCGGGGGTGCCGCCGATGCGCAGCTCGACCGACGTGCGGCGGTTGGCGACCCGGTCGGTCGAGCACTGCTCGGGGTCGATCCGCGCGGACTCGGCCGTGCACGTCGGGCGGTCTTGGGCGTAACGGCCGTACGGGCGCACGGTGACCACCGCGGCGAGCCCGCCGACGAGGGCGAACACCACGATCACCACCAGCG
Source organism: Saccharothrix espanaensis DSM 44229 (assembly GCF_000328705.1). NCBI lineage: Bacteria > Bacillati > Actinomycetota > Actinomycetes > Pseudonocardiales > Pseudonocardiaceae > Saccharothrix > Saccharothrix espanaensis. The sequence goes on from NC_019673.1 coordinate 5,588,358, forward strand.
GCACGACCCGGCGCACCTTCGCCAGCGGCAGCTTGGGCAGCTCCGGGGTGCGGACGGTGGCGGTGCGCGGCGCGGTCGGCGGGCGGGGGCCGCGCGGCCGGTCGGCCCGGTAGAGCAGCCACACCGCCGCCATCACCGCGACGACCAGGGCCAGCGTCGAGTGCCCGCCCCGGGACAGGAACGGGACGGTGATGCCGGAGTGCGGCACCCGGTTGGTGGTCGCGGCGAGCACGAACCCGAACTGGCCGAGCAGCATGCCCGCGACGCCCACCGCGAACAGCCGCGCCGCCCGTCCGCCGCGCTGCCCGCCGGGCACCTCGGCCCGGTCCTCGGCGAAGCGGCCCAGGTGCCGGTGGACCCGGGCCAGGGCGGCGGCGAGCAGCGCGAGCAGCAGCGCCAGCAGCAGGACCGCCAGGCCGCCGAGCTTGTTCCAGATCACCGCGAGGACGAAGTCGGTGTCACCGGCGGGCAGCGGCCCCAGCACGGTGTCGGCGAGCCCGCGCCCCCACACGCCGCCGTCCGCCACGGCCGACATGGACTGCGCGACCTGGGACCGCTTGGCCGCGGCGTCGTTGTCCAGCGAGTCGAGGCAGACCTCGTAGCCGTCCGGGGCCCGGGGCGCCTCGACCCCGGCCGGCGGCGCCTGGCAGGCGACCGACCAGCTGAACGTCCACGGTTCGAGCCACGCCTCCTGCCGGGTCTGCACGTGCTCGACGAACCGGAACACGCCCAGCGCCACCGCCGCCACCACCAGCAGCGAGACCATCAGCGTGCGGCCGGCCTTGAGCGTGTCCCGCCGCCGGACGCCCGCGCCGACCTGGCCGCGCAGCAGGTGCACCACGATGGTCGCGGCGGCCGCCAGCAGCGGGATGATCGGGCCGATGTCCTTCTTCCAGATGACCGCCGCGCCCGCCACGCCGAGGATCACGATGGTGTAGCCCAGGTGCTTGCTGCGCCGGAACCACCGCGGCAGCCGGGTCCGGCTCGCCCATAACTCCCGGGGCGAGCGGGGCAGCGGCGGCGGCGAGACCTGGAACCCGATGGCGTACCGGGCCAGGACGACCGCGAGCACCCAGACGCACAGCACCTTGGCGTACTCGGCGGTGGCGACCTTGAAGAAGGTCAGCCCGTCGTCGCCGACCGGGTCGAACTTCGGCGCGACGATCAGCACGAACACCGCGCCGATCCCCGCCAGGTAGCGCCACGTCGGCGCGAGCCGGTCGAAGGGCCGCGCCGCCGCCCAACGCCCGACGCGGCCCCGTTCGGACCACAGCAGGGCGAACGCGACGCCGAGCGGCACGAAGATGGCGAACCCCACCTCGACCAGCGCGGCGAGGCTGAAGGTCTGGGCGAAGCCCGCCGTCGGGTCGGGCGAGACGCCCAGGCGCAGGGCCATGATGATGCCGACCTGCACCAGCGCGGTGGTGGCGAGCACCACCGCGAGCACCGGCCCGGCGACGATGTCCTCACCCCGCCGGCCGTGCTCGGCCTTCAGCCGGCGCACCACCACGGCGACCACGGCGTAGAGCGGCGCAGAACACGGGATGTACCAGGCCACGGTCAGGAACGTGCCGAAGCTCGCGCCGGCCAGCACCAGCAGGGGCGGCAGGACGAGCGCCGCGTGCGGTCCGCGCAGCGCCTTGCGCCACCCCTCGTGGCGCACGGTGGGCGCGGCGCCGTCGGCGGCCAGCGCCACGGCGGGCCGGCTCACCAGGAACCGGACGCAGTTCACCACCGCCAGCAGCAGACCGGCGAGCACCAGCGACCGGCCCCACGCCGCGGGTCCGCCGAGGAACAGCGCCAAGACCGCCACGACCTCGTGCCCCATCCGCGCCCGTTCCTCCTCGTTCGTGATCCGGCGCGAACGTTCCCGCCGCCTTCCGGCATTCGACTATCCGCTGATCGTCGTCGTGCGGAGCAGCGTTACCACGGTGATCGAATCGTTTTCCGCGACGAAGTGCGCAGGTCACCCCGGGCGGGCTCGACCGCAGGTCACCCCTCGGACATGAGCCGTCTTCGGAAGTTCGGGTGGTTCTAGGGGGTCACCTCCCCAGGTATACCGGGACCCGCCCGCCGGTCGCCACCGAATCGGCCGACCCGACCGTTCCAGTCCACAGTGGACGGCCATTCGCCCGCAAAACTACGGCGACCGGATTCGCGGGCGCATTCGTGCCGCGGAAAGCGCGGGCGAAGAATGGCACCACCAGGCCGATGGCCTGCGCGCGCAGATCATCCGAGGTCGGCTCGCCGGCCTCGGCCCGGTGGACGGTCGGACCGCTGGAACCGCCGGTCGCGCGGCCCGGACAATGTGCGTCGTGGGTGAGACCGGACAGGACTGGGCGGCGCGGCTGGCCAAGGCGTTGCGGGCACGCGACCGGGATAGGGCGACGGCCGCGCTGGTCGAGGAAGCAGGCGCCGCGCCGGCACCGGCGCTGCGCGACCGGTACCGGGACGACCCGCGCTCCCGCGAGGCGCTGCGGCACGTGCTGGCGGCCGCCGGCGGGTGGGCCGACGCCGTGGTGGGCGACCTGCTCTCCGACGCCGTCGGTGACGACGCGTCCGAGCTGCTGCACCTGGCGGTCCGCCGTCGGACGGCGGTCGCGCCGCAGGTCCTGGCGCGCCTGCTGGACGACCCGAGCACCGTCCGGACGGCCGTCGTCGCGGCGGGTTCGTCCGGTCACCGCGAACTGGCACCCGCCGTGGCCGCGCACCTGGGTTCCGACCACGGCGGGCTCGCCGCCGCGGCCGCGTACGCGTTGGCCGGGTTGCGCGCGACCGGGTCGACCGCCGCGATCCTGGACCGGGCGGTCCGCGGCCGGCACCCCGCGAAGTTCCTGTCGGCGCTGGTGCTCATGGACGACCCGGCCGCTGTCCGACCGCTGCTGGAGTGGTTGCCCACCGCGCGCGACGCCGACGTGCAGGACGTGCACGACGCGTTGTCGCGGCTCACCGGGCGCGAGCCGGCGATCCCGGAGGACGGGCCGCAGCGGGCCACCGCGATCCGCCGCGCCTGGGCCGGGTTCGACCCCGCCGCACCGCCCGCACCCCGGGTCGACGGCCCGGAACGCCTGCCGGACGGCACGGCGCGGGCCACCGTCGACTTCGGCGCGGGCCTGGTGCGCATCGAGCACGACCCGCCGGAGCCCGGCGAGGACTGGGTGCGGTGGGACCTGTCGCTGTTCGTGGGCCGCCGCCGGGTGTACGGGATCGGGTCGGGCTGCGGCACCTGCGAGGCGTACCTGCACCTGGTCGGCTGGCCCGACGACCGCGCCACCGAGCTGGCCGACGACGTCCGCGCGCACCTGCGGGACGTGCCGAGCCTGACCGACGGGCTGCTGGCGGCCGTCCGCCCGGTGCTGGCGGGCCTACGCTCGGGCGAGTACCGACTGGTCCTCGCCGACCTGCCGCTGGAACGGGTCGAACCCGGGCCGGGCACCTGGTTCACCCGCCGGCACGCCCTGCGCTCGTGGCACGACCCGGACCTGCGGGAACTGCGGGACGAGGCGGACCTGGGCCTGCCCGGCACCACGCACTTCCAGGTACCCGAACGGATCCCGGGCCACGACTGCGCGTTCGGCGTGGTGGTGCCGACCCAGCCGCTCGACGCCCTGGCCGAGGACGTGGTGGCGCGCCACGGCGACGCGATCGCCGCCGGAGCCCGCCCGACCGCGATCCTGTTCGCCTGGGCCGACGACCGTGACGTGGCCTGCGAACACCCGGAACAGTTCCTGCACGCGGTGATCCTGGACGGCCATCACCGCCTCACGGCCTATGCCCGTGCCGGAGTGCCCGCACGGGTGTTGGTGGTGAGCAGGCTGGCGAACAACTGGGGTCCACCGGAGGACCGTGCCCGGGTGCTGCTGGACCTGCTCGCGCCGTTCCGCGTCACCTGACGGCAGGCGGGGCCGCTTACGCCATGTCGTAGGGCACCAGTGCCTTGTGCACGGTGGACCACGCGTACCTGTGCTCGATCACCGCGTCGTAGAGCGCGTCTGCCGCAGCGTCCAGGCTGGTGTAGCCGCGCGGGGTCCGGTCCCTGTCGTTCCAGCCCCTGCCGAACATCACAGCGCACGGCTTGGGCTCGCGGGTCTGCGCCGTGTACCGGACGTCCGGCGCGGAACCCGTCTCCGTCACGACACCGAGCAGGACACCCGCTTCCGTCGTCACGGCCCACCCGTCGATCCCCTCCACCACCCGCCGGCGACCACGAGGCTTCTCCCCCACCGATTCCTCCCCTACCGCCGTGAGGATGGACAACTCGCCACCGATCATGACCGTACGACGGGTGCGATCTCGCGGCGACCACCGTCGGCGGACCGAGGACTCGGGGTGTTCGGCGGCGGCCGTCACCCAGCGGTTCGACCCGGAACAGCGACTCGTCACCTGGAGCTCCGCACCAGGCGGACAGTCCTCAATGGACTGCCGACTGCTCGACGCGCGGTCGTTGGCGCAACCAGACCAGAGCGGCCACGGCACCGAGCAGGGCGGCCACGGCGCACAGCCGCGTCCCGTGGTTCATCGCGGCGGTGAACGCCTCGTCCGCGGCCGCGACCAGGCGATCGGCCGGGCCGGGAGGCAGTTCGGCGGCGAACCGGTGAGCGGAGGTCAGGTCCTCGACGGCGAGGGAGGGCGTGTCCGGCAGGGTGGTGGCCAGTCGCGCGCGGTAGGAGGCTGAGACGACGGTGCCGACCACCGCGATCCCCAGCGCCCCGCCCAGTTCACGGACCACGCTGTTCACCGAACTGGCCATGGGCGACTTCACGCGGGGCACCGCGGCCACGGTCACCGTGCTGGCCGGTGCCATCACCAGGCCCATCCCCGCGCCCACCACGCCCATGGTGAGGGCGAGCACCGCGAACGGCGTGCCGACGGTGATCAGGGACAGGCCGCCCAGACCGGCGGCCATGCCGGCGAGTCCGGCGGCGATGGTGGTGCGGGGGCCGAATCGGGCGGTGCAGCGATCGCTGGTGCCGGCGGTGGCCGCCATCGACAGTGCGAACGGCAGCGCGCCGAGGCCGGCTTCGAACGGGCTGAACCCGTGGACGAGTTGCAGGTACTGGGTGTAGCCGAACAGCACGCCGAACAAGGCGAAGAAGGTGATCCCGAGGACCCCGCCCGCGACGCTGAACGCCCGGTCGGCGAACAGCCGCACGTCGACCATCGGGTGGGCGGTGCGCAGTTCCCAGCGGACGAACGCCGCGAGCAGCACGACCGCCGCGCCCGCCTCGACCGCGGTGGTGGTCGTCAGCCAGCCGCGTTCGGGACCTTGCACGACCACGTCGACCAGGGCGGCCAGGCCGGTGGCCGACAGCAGCAGACCGGGGACGTCGAGCCGGCCGGTGCGGTGGCCGGGCAGGGCGGGCACCAGCAGCAGGATGGCGGTGAGCGCGAGGGCGACCAGCGGCACGGTGATCCAGAAGACGCTGCCCCAGGCGAAGTGGTCGAGCAGCAGCCCGCCGGTGACCGGGCCCGCCACGACGCCGATGCCGGCGGTCGCGGACCAGGTGGCGATCGCCCGGCCGCGCTCGCCGGGGCCGAACAGCGCCACGATGACCGAGAGGGTGGCCGGCATGACGAACGCCGCGCCCAGCCCCATCACCGCGCGGAACGCGACGAGGTGACCGGCCGAACCGGACAACGCGGCCGCCGCCGACGCGACGGCCAGCACCGCCAGGCCGCCGACCAGCGCGCGGCGGTGCCCGAACCGGGCGCCGAGGCTGCCCGCGGTGATCAGCGTCGCGGCGAACACCAGGGTGTAGGCGTTGGTGATCCACTGGAGGTCGGCGGTGGACGCCGGCAGCGCTTCGGCGAGCGCGGGCAGGGCCGTGTTGAGCACCGTGTTGTCGATCGTGGTGACGACCAGGGCCAGGCAGAGCGCCGCCAGCGCGGGCCGGCGGCGTGGATGGCCTGACTCCGGAACGGGGGTGACCTCGCTGCCCATGACGTCCTTACGGTCGTAACCTTACGGTCGTTAGCCTGACGGGTGGGACCGTACAGCGATCGGCTAACACCTGTAAAGTCACGGCCGTGAAGAAGGCTCCCGCAGCTCCCGACCAGGCCGAGGACACCGCGCCTCGGCCGCGCAACCGGCGCGGCCAGGGCCCGCTGCTGCGCGAGGAGATCATCCGGGCGGCGACGGCCCTCATCGTGCGCACCGGCTCCGACCAGGCGGTCACCCTGCGCTCCGTGGCCCGCGAGGTCGGTATCGCCGCACCCTCGATCTACGCGCACTTCCCCGACCGGGACGCCATCGTGGAAACGGTCGTCATCGAGGCGATCACGCAGCTCCACCAGGCGGTCACGGCCGCCGTCACGGCGCACGACGACCCGGTCGAGGCGCTGCTCGCCGGCTGCGCCGCGTACGTCGACTTCGGCGTCCGCGAACCCGCCCGCTACCGCGTCCTGTTCGGCTGGGCCCGCCCCAAGCCCGAAGCCCCCGCCGCAGACGTCTCCGGCGAGCGGGGGCTCGACGCCTTCCAGGTCCTGGTCGACAACCTGGACGCCTGCGTCCGCGCCGGCCGCTCCGCCAGCACCGACACCTACACCGACGCGGTCACCCTCTGGACGGCCCTGCACGGTCAGGTCACCCTGCGCGCCGACCTCCCCGACTTCGACTGGCCCCCCACCGACACCGTCGAGCAGATGGCCCGCCTCCTCGGCCGCATCAACCCCTGACCCGACGGGGGAAGCGCCGCCCAGGCCGTCCGGCACGTGGTCAGGGACCGAGGTGGAACAGCGGGTCCGGGTCGATCCCTGGCCGGAGCCCTCGGGGAGGCTTCCGGGAGATGGGGTGGAACGGGAAACGGGCGGCTTCCTCGCGGAAGCCGCCCGTCAGTCCCCGCGGCCGGCGGAAGAGCGCCGACCGCGGTGGACGAGCGATCAGCGCCCGTCGTCGGCCTCGTCCCAGTCGTCAGGACCGTCGTCGGGGTGCTGGTCGCCGACACCGTGGTCGCCCCACTCGTCGTCGATGTCGACGGTGACTTCCCAAACCGACACGTTGTTGAACGAGTCGTCGATCGACACCAGGTTGTTGGTCGTGTTCGAGTTGGTGACCTCGTTGCCGTCGCCGAAGACCACGTCGCCGGGATCTGCCTGGGCGGCGGTCCCGGACAGGGCGATGGCCGCGAGAGAGGCCGGGACGATCAACAAAGCCCGTCGGATGATCGACATGCTGTTCTCCTCGTGAGTGTCAGGGCGCTCTGTCGGCGCCTGACATCGACGCTAGGACGGAAATCGATCACTATCAGGTACTCCGGGACCCACGTACGGGCATCACCCGCCGTCGCCCGCACCGCCGCGATCGCCGCCGTCACCACGCCCCGCGCGCCCCCGGATCCCGCCACCGGCCGGTGACCACGCCATCCGCCGCCAACACGCCGACGACCTGCGATTCATCGGCTGCCCCCCGGGCCGGGCGCGGTGCGGCCGTCATGCCGTGCGATATCAGGCGGGGCAGGTTTGGCCGTGGTTAAACACCGATTGGAAACATCCGTGCTCACGGGTGATTCAGCCGAAAAACTGGGCACACATGGTAGTCGCGACCGTTCGGCCCGTCCGCCGGCGACGCGAGTGGGAAGTGGCCGGCAGCCGTCGGATTCAGGCGTCGGCCGGCCGGGTACAACCCGAGCGGTGCCGACGCGACAGCCCGTCCACAGAACCTGTCGGACACAGACCGGAAGTTGTGACGGAGGTGGTCAGGGTGAACGAACTCGATCCCGTGCCCGCGCTGCGGCAGGTGGTGCTCGACGCCACCGACGCGCGGGCGCTGGCGGAGTTCTACCGACGTCTGCTGGGGTTGACCTACCGGGACGGGGATCAGCCCGGCGGCGCAGCTGAAGACAGGGCTGAAGACGCGGCCGAAGACGGGGCTGAAGACACGGCCGACTGGCTGGTGCTGCGCAATCCGGGCGGCGCGCAGCTCGCGTTCCAACGTGTCGACCGGCTTCCCGAGGCGAGCTGGCCGGACGCCGACCCCGTGCCGCAACAACTGCACCTGGACATGACCGTGGCCTCGGTCGAGGAACTCGACGTCCAGCACGTCCGCGTCCTGAAACTGGGCGGGCGACTGCTGAGCGACCGCGGCGACGACCCGGAGGAACCCCTGCGCGTCTACGCCGACCCGGCCGGCCACCCCTTCTGCATCTTCGTCGCTGCCTGACAACCCGCTTCGGAGACAGCGGCCGCCGAGGGCTTGGGCGTTCGTCGCGAGGGCTGGGGTCAGCCGCGTCCGCAGCGCGCGTCGATGACGGCCTGCGCATCGGCCGGCAGCGTCGTCGGGTCGTCGAAAAAGCGTCTGGACTGGCAGATCCGGACGAGGCCGTTCCACACCTCGCGGTACAGCAAGGGATCCGCCTCCAAGCTCGCCGCCTGGCGCGGGGTGAGCGGGAACTTGTAGTTGCCGTCCCAGTGCCCCTGCCCGACGTCGAGGTCGAGCAGGTACCCCGCTCCGCGCCGGACGATCGCCGGAGCCCAGTTCCAGTCGGAGCCCTGAGGCCGGAAGATCTGCTCGTCGTCGTCGGAAAGCCGGAGGAAGACGCCTTGGTCGCCGCGCACTCCCTCGACAAGCGTCGAAGACAGGGTGATCCACACGATTGTGTCGTCTCGCACGCCCAGGTGCGTTGCCGTCCAACGGTTCGCTGGAGGCGCGGAGGGAAAGTCCCACGCCACCGTGCACACGCGATCGGGGTCGTAGCGCGCGGTCGAGCGTCCGATAGGGCGAACCTCGTACGTGCCACCCAGAACGTCGATCACCGTCCGGGCCTCGACGCTGTCGACCGGTCGGCCCAACGCGTTCGCGAAGGTCTCACGCGGAGCTGCGAGCGGGTGTTTCGGCTTGGTCGCCTTCGACTTCTTCACGACCAGTGCTCCAGTTCGGCGTCGATGCGGGGGTCGGTGCGGATCCACACCTCACCGGTCGCGGCTTCCGGTGGGGCATCGACGTGGTCGAGTCCGAGCGTCCGGACCAACTCCAGCAACTCGACCCGGGTTTCGCTCACCTCTTCGAGCGCGCAGCTGTCGAAAAGAACGTAGTGCACGTCCCAGCGGTCGTTGTACCCGGAGTCGGCCCAGGTCCGGCAAAAGCGCTCCACCGCCTCCCGGTCGAGCGGCGCAGTCGGTTGTTCTGCCTCAAGCGCAGCCACCGCGGCGAAACCTCTCGCGATGTCCTCGGCGCTCCACCAGTCCGCCGCCTGCGCGACGGCGGCGGGGGTGAAGTCCTCCGGTGCGAGGAAGATCTCCAGCAGCCGGCCGACCCCGGTGTCCTCGATCTCCAGCTGAGCTTCCTGGAGGTGTGCCACCAGACCGTCGGCCATGGCGCACGGGCCGGAGAGGGTGAAGACGCCGGTGGCGGCCACCAGGGTGCCACCGTCACGGTGTGGGGCGGCGGACGCCACAGCTGCCTCGGACGCGACCCTCGCGAGGTCGAGGAGGTCCGCCGGCACGCCGTCGTACAACGCCGCCCGCGCGTGGGCAGCGGCGGAGTTGAGCGGGCCGGCGTGGTCGAACGTCACCACCAGACCACGACCGGCCGCAGTGAACCAGGCATCGACGGTGTCCCCACTGCTGTTGCCGAAGCCGAGGCGCGTGACGCCGGCGTCCGTCCTCGGCTGACGTCCGTCGACACAGGTCAGGATTTCCAGCCGCCGCCGCAGCTCGCGCGGGTGGGTCCGCCGCAAGACGGACCCGTCGAACTCGAACCGGAGTCGTGCCCGCGCGAGACTTGCGGCGTCCGGCAACCAAGGGCCGTGGAAGTCGAGAGCGGCGAAACCGCCACGGGCGAAGTTCGCGACCTGGGTCCGGTAGTCGCCGCGGTTGGTGACGACCCGGTACTCGGCCCGGGGGTTCTGCGTCCCCTTGACCCGGCAGACGGCCTTCAGGTCGAACAGGAGCGTCAACGCCTCTTCGTTCTTCTCGTCCTCGATGGAGAACGCCGCGTTGTCGTCATCACGGTACTGGTCGGCGAACTCCCAGAACGCGTCGACGGCGGAGTGAGGACCACCGGGAATCCACGCCCGCTCATTGCCCTTGTCGTCGCTGAAGGCCAGTCGTCTCATCGCCATCCTCGGGGTGTCGGCCCTCCGGATCCTTTCATGAACGCCCCGGTGCCGGTGCCGCAGGATTTCAGCAGCGCGCGCCTGGCGCCGACAGCGTCAGCTCCGAGACGGCGGGAGCGCAGCACCCGCCGCCGGAGGGTTCAGTGTCGAACACGCCGGAACCGCCGCACACCCCGGTTTCCGGCAGGGTCAGCTCGACCCTGCTCGCCGCCACGTGGTCGCCGGCGATCTCCGCGACCACGCTGCGGGCCTGCTCGTAGCCGGTCAACGCCAGGAACGTCGGCGCGCGCCCGTAACTCTTCATCCCCACCAGGAAAACACCCTGCTCGGGGTGGCGCAGTTCGTTCGCGCCGTGCGGGTAGACCGTGCCGCACGAGTGCGCGTTCGGGTCGATCAGCGGCGCGAGCGCGGTCGGGGCCTGCAACACCGGATCCAGGTCCAGCCGGACCTCCGACAACCACGACAGATCCGGCCGGAACCCGGTCAGCACCACCACCTCGTCCACCGCGTCCAGCCGGTGCCCGTCCTGCGACTCCAACACCACCCGCTCACCGTCACGCTCCACCAGCGCGGTGCGGAACCCGGTCACCACCGAGACGTGACCCGCCTTCGCCGCCGCCCGCGCCCTGAGCCCCAACGCACCACGAGCCGGAAGCTGGTCGGCCTCACCACCACCGAACACATTGCCCACCGCACCACGCCGCAACAGCCACACGATGTGCGTGCCGGGGTGCCGTTCCGCCAGATCGGCCAGCGCCACCAACGCGGTCAGCGCCGAGTGCCCACTGCCCGCCACCGCGATCCGCCTGCCCGCGTACCGGTCGGCGTCCACGGCCAGGTTCGGCACCCGGTAGGAGATCCGGTCCGACGCCGCCCGCTCCCCGACCGCAGGCAACCCGTCGCCGCCCAACGGGTTGGGCACCGCCCACGTCCCGGACGCGTCGACCACCGCGCGGGCCGTGATCCGCTCCTCACCCTCGGCGGTCCGCACGTGCACGGTCAACGGCTCACTGTCCCGCCCGGCGTCCACCACCCGGTCCCGCCCGCGCCGCGCCACCCCGACCACCCGCGCCCCGAACCGCACCCGGTCCCCCAGCGCCTCCGCCAACGGAACCAGGTACTCGGCCGCCCACTGCGCCCCGGTCGGGTAACCGTCGCCAGCAGGCGCGACCCACCCCGTGGGCTCCAGCAACCGCCGAGCGGCCGGGGCCACCAGCTCGGACCACCGGGAGAACAGCCGCACGTGGTGCCACTGCGCCACCGCCGCCCCCGCCTGCCCACCGGCTTCCAGCACCACCGGCTCCAACCCACGCCCGACCAGCTCGGCCGCCGCCGCCAACCCGCTCGGCCCCGCACCCACCACGACCACCGGATACCCGTTCACAGCCACCCCGTCCATCGGCAAGCATCTATCAAGACGATCCGAACTCTATAGAGACACATCTATGAAAGCAACCATTGACGGAGGTCTATAGAGTGAGGGTATGACGACGACGCTGCCCACGGTCGGCCTGCCGGTCCAGGACGCCACCACCTACGCCCAGTGGTTCGCCTGCCTCGCCGACCCCACCCGCGTCCGCCTGCTGCACGTCGTCGCCACCCACCCCGGCGAGATCACCGTGGGCGCGCTGTCCGAGGCCATCGGCGTCACCCAGCCCACCTGCTCCCACCACCTGCGCAAACTCGCCGACACCGGCTTCGTCCGCCTCCGCAAAGAAGGCACCGCCACCCTCGTCTCGGTCAACCCCGCCTGCTGCACCGGCCTCCCGCACGCCGCCGACGCCGTCATGGGCACCATCGTCACCCGCCCGTGCTGCCCCACCGACCTGCCCGCCGACGTCACCGTCCGCGCCCTCACCGACCACGACTGGCCCGACGTCCGCCGCATCCACACCGAAGGCATCGCCACCGGCGACGCCACCTTCGACACCGAAACCCCCACCCGCCGCGCCCTCGACGCCAAGTGGCTGCCCGACCACCGCTGGGTCGCCGAACTCGACGGCCACGTCGTCGGCTGGACCGCCGCCGCACCCACCTCCACCCGCGACTGCTACTCCGGCGTCGCCGAGACCTCCGTCTACGTCGCCGCCGACGCACGCGGACGCGGCGTCGGCAAAGCGCTGCTGCACAAACAGGTCACCGCAGCCGACACCGCCGGCCTCTGGACCCTCCAAGCCACCGTCTTCCCCGAGAACCGCGCCGCCATCGCCCTGCACCACTCCGCCGGCTACCGCACCATCGGCCTCCGCGAACGCATCGCCCAACACCACGGCACCTGGCGCAACACCGTCCTGCTCGAACGCCGCACCGAGCCGTCCGCCGCCTGCGCCACGGAGTGCTGAACGCCCCGGACAAGACGAAAGGCACGTCGGCCCCGAACATCCGGGCCCGACGTGCCTTTCTGCCGAAGAACCTCAGAGTTCCAGCGGCGGGAACGCCGTCACCGCAGCGGCCACGGCACGGGCGATCGTGTCGTGGAACCGCGCGTTCGGCACGCCACCGGTCACCAGGTCGGGGTTGATCGTGTTGGAGGACGAGTCCGCCACCATCCCCGCCAGGTCGAGCACACCATCGGCCCCCAGGTTCACGTACTCCGACACCAGCGTCTCGTTGAGCTGCTTGCGCCGCACTTCACGCGGGTCGTCGGCGGCCAGGCCGAGCGGCGGCACGGTCGCGATGATCACGTGGATCACCGAGCGGTCGCCTCGCCGGACGTTGCGCAAGGACGCGGCACTCGTCGGGTGCACGAGTCCCTTGATCTGCGCGACGATCTGGTGCTTCCCCGCACCCGCCACGATGTCGTTCGCCCCCAACGCCACCACGACGGTGCGCAGGCCGGGCTGGCTCACCACGTGCCGGTCGAGCGTCCACCACGCCGTACCGGCACTGGCCGCACCGGTGCCCGACGGCGGTGCGGTGATGCCCGGACCGGCGGTGCCCGGCAGGCCCGCGCGGCGCCGGGGTCGTGCGCCTCCCACACCTCGGTGGCCACCGTGAGCTCACGGCGTGCGGCGGCACCGCGATGACCCCGGCCCAGTGGGAGCGGTACTTCCCGGACCTGGCCTTCCAACCGCCGTGCTGACCCACCGGCCGGCCGCCGCCGGGTACCTGCACGTGCACGTTGCGGCCTACGTCCGAATCGAGGGCGTGCACCCGGCCTGCCGGCGAGGCGCCGCCCGTCCGCCGTGGTGGACGAGGTCGTGCGCCTCGACGTCGCTTGTCGCGGGGCCGGACCGAATGGGGCGTCCCACGGGGTCAGGTCGTGGTCCACCCCAGGGCATTCGGTGACCGCGTGCCGGGGACAGGAGTGGCCGGGGACTTCATCAGCGCCTGCACGGGTGCCGTAGTTTGGTCACGGTCGTGCTGGAGCAAGCCGGCGGGCCGTCGATCCGTGCGGGCATCCGCGGGAGGAAAGGTGGACTGCACCATGGTGGCGGTACCAGGCGCGAGGTCGGCCGCTGCGGATCCGGCGATCGGACATGGGGCGGACGAGGACCTGCGGGCGTTGTTCGGGCAGTCCAGCGCCGTGTTCGCCTCGCTCGTGGGGCCGGCGCACGTGGTGGAGACCGCGAATCCCGCCTTCTTCGCCACCATCGGCGAGGAACGCGCCCGTACCGGTGTCGCGCTGGTGGACCTGATGCCCGAACTGGCCGGTCAGGACATCGTCGCCAAGCTCGACCACGTCTACCGCACGGGTGAGCCGTACACCGGCCGTGACGTCCGGGTCGTGCTCGGCACCGGCCCGCACGCGCGGGAGGCGTTCTTCGACCTCACCTATGAGCCGCGCCGCGACGCCGGCGGCGAGGTGGCCGGCATCCGGGTGATCGGGGTGGAGACCACCCAGGTCAAGCACGCCCAGCGGTTGATGGCCGAGCACCGCGCGCTGCTGGAGCAGATCGCCCGCCAGGCGCCCTTGACCGAGGTACTGGACGGGATGGCCCGGGTGATCGAGAACCTGGCGCCGGGGGAACTGCTCGTCTCCGTGCTGCTCGCCGATCCCGACGGCCTGCACCTGCGGCACGGCGCCGCGCCCAGCCTGCCCGACTTCTACAACGAGGCCATCGACGGGATCGCCACCGGCGACGGTGTCGGGTCCTGCGGCACCGCCGCCCACCGGCGGGAACCGGTCATCGTCACCGACATCGCCACCGACCCGTTCTGGGACGACTTCCGGGACCTCGCCCGGCGCGCCGACCTGGCCTCCTGCTGGTCCACGCCGATCCTGGCCCGCGACGGCGGCCTGCTGGGCACCTTCGCCATGTACCACCGCACCCCGCGCGTCCCGCAGGACACCGACCTCGCCCTCATCCGGGTCTTCGCCGGCACCGCCGCCCTGGCCATCGAACGCCACCACGGCGAGCAGGCGCAGCGCGCCGCCGAGGCCCGCGCCGAGGCCGCCCGCGCGGAGTTGGCCGAGGCGGTCCGCGCGGAGCGGAAGCTGCGCGCCGAAGCCGAGGAACGCGCCGTCGCGGCCGCCGAGCTCACCGCCCGGGTGCGCGCCGCCGCGACCGCGCAAGCCCCTGCGGCGCACCCCGAGCAGTGCCAGCTCGGCGGCCGGGCCGGGTGCACCGCGCCACCGGAGCTCAAGGTCGCCGACCCGTGGGGCGACTCGGCCTGGGGCTGCACCGCCCACGCGGAGGAAGCCCTCATCCACGTCCGGTCGGTCTTCATCGCCAACGAGGAGCTCGGCGGCCTGGCCGGCTACCTCAACCGCTGACCCGGCCTCGCGCCACGGCAGGACCGGGGCGGCGACGAACCTCCGCGCAGCTCGGTCAGGGCTTCTCGCGCAGGGCCTCGGGTACCGCCGGGGTGCCTTGGTCGCACCCGGTCAGGGTCCGGGTGGCCAGCTCGTGCACCACGCCCGCCGGGTCGCCGGTGTCCAGGAACGTCCGGTGCTGGCGCTCGGATCCGGTGCCGTCATCCTTGAGCGCGGTCAGCAGACGTTCGACCAGCGCCAGGTCGCCGCTCGCGCGCAGCGCGTCGTGCACCCTGTCGCAGAGCCGGTCGACCAGCAGGCGTGCGGGTACGAGCCGACCTGAGCACACGTCGAGCGCTTGGCCGGCCAGTCCGTCCCGCGCCGCGCGCCACGTCGCCGTGCGCAGCCACTCCACGGGGACCGGTGCCGCCCGTACGCCGCGGTGCAGGTCGCCCAGCGCGGTGGTCACCAGGGCGCGGGTCAGGGCGGCCAGCAGGACCGCCTCGTCCACCGTGGCGGCCACGTCGGAGACGCGGACTTCGACCGTCGGCAGGCGGGAGGACGGACGGACGTCCCAGTACACCATCCGCTCATCGCGGGCAGCGCCCGATTCGGTGAGCATGGTCGTGGTCCGTTCGTAGTGCTCCAGCGACTCGAAGTACGGCGGCGGTCCGGCGGAGGGCCAGCGCGACCACACCACCGAACGCCAACTCGCGTAGCCGGTGTCACGCCCCTGCGCGTACCGCGAGTTCGCGGTGAGCAGGCTCAGCACGGGCAGCCACTGCCGGAGGTGGTTGCCCACCTGCACCGCGATCTCCGGATCGGGCACGGCGACGTGCACGTGACAGCCGCAGATGGACTGCTCCTCGGCCAGCATCCGGTAGTCCTCGTGCAGGCGCTGGTACCGCGGATCGTCACTCACCTCGGACCGCAGGCCGCCGAGCGGTGGCGCGCCGACCGCCAAGAGCCGCGCGTCCGCCCGCCGTGCCGACTCCGCGGCGACCGAGCGCAGAGCCCCCAACTGCTCTCGAACCTCGTCCAAGTCGTGGCACACCGCGGTGTTCGTCTCGACCTGCGCGGCGGACAGCTCGGTGTCGAGCCCCACGCCGAAAGCGTCCTTCGCGTACTCCGCGACCTGCTCTCCGCGCGCGATCTGTCGTCCGGTGTCCGGGTGGACGAGCAGGAACTCCTCTTCGACGCCGAGCGTCGGTACCGCGTGGTGCGCATTCATCGAAACCCTCCAGGCAACCGGGCGCACGGGGTACCCGGTTCGACGGAACCCAAGCCTGTCTCGAATGGATGGTCCACGGACAACCCGCCACCGCGTCGATCTTTCAGGACGTGGGGACGGCGTCCTCCGCCCCGTGCGACGATGGCCGGCATGAGCGCACCTGTGGCCGGGTCGTGGGGCCGCATCGGGAAGTGGTTGCGGAGCAACGCTTCCGACCTCTCCCTCAGGCCGCCCGCCGAGGCGTCGGCCGTCGCCGCCGCGCAGACCGCGGTCGGGCTCCCGTTCCCGGCGGACCTGGTGGAATCGCTGCTGTGCCACGACGGTTCGCCGGCTTCGGTCGTGCCGCCGCGCTGGACGTTGGTCCCGTTGGAGACCGCGGTCGGGATCTGGCAGCGCAACACCGAGCACCTGGCCGCCCGGCAGGCCGTCGAGATCGACGACATGAGCGACGAGGACGACGAGGACTGGACCGAGACCGAGGAGGGCGAGGAGGACCGGTTCTGGGGCTGGAACCCGGCCTGGCTGCCGATCGCGCTGGACGGCAGCGGGGGCCACCTCGTGGTGGAGTTGCGGGAGGGCGAACGGCGGGGCGTCGTCGGGGTGCTCGACCCGGAGACCGGGCCGCGCTTCGAGGGCTACGGGACGTGGCCCTCGACGGCCGCGTTGCTGGAGGGCACCGCGAACGCGTTGTACGGCGGCGACGCGCTGTGGACGGTGGGGATCGAGTCGTGGGGCGTCGACTGGACCCGGTGAGCCGCCGGCGGCGTCAAGACGGGTGCACGAGGCGGCTTTCGTAGGCGAAGATCACGGCCTGGATCCGGTCGCGGAGTTCGAGCTTGGGCAGGATCCGCCCCAGGTGGGACTTCACAGTCGCTTCCGCGAGGTGCAGGGTGGCCGCGATCTCGGTGTTGGACAGGCCGCGGCCCACCTGGACGAGCACCTCGCGCTCACGGGCGCTGAGCCGGCTCAGCCGCTTGTCGCGCTCGGCGCGGGTGCCGTCGGGGAGGTGCGGGCGGAAGCTCTCCAGCAGGCGGCGGGTGATCCGGGGGGAGACCACCGCGTCGCCCGCGGCCACGTCGCGGATCGCGGTGAGCAGTTCCTCGGGTCTGGTGTTCTTCAGCAGGAAGCCCGACGCCCCGGCCCTGAGCCCGGCGAAGGCGTAGTCGTCGAGGTCGAAGGTGGTGAGGATCAGCACCCTGGTTCGCGGGCAGGCCCGGACTACCTGCCGGGTCGCCTCGATCCCGTCGGTCCCGGGCATCCGGACGTCCATGAGGACGACGTCCGGGCTGAGCTCCCGGGCGAGGCGGACGGCCTGGTCGCCGTCCGCGGCTTCCCCGACCGGGGTCATGTCGGGTTGCGCCTCCAGGACCGTGCTGAACGCCATGCGCAGCAGCGCTTCGTCGTCGGCGATCAGGATGCGGATCGTCATGCGGACGCCGCCCCGCTGCTGCCGAGCAGGAGCCGGGTGTGGACTCCCCAGCCGCCGCCCGGGAGCGGTCCGGCCCGCAACGTCCCCCCGTAGGCGGCCGCGCGCTCGCGCATGCCGGTGATGCCGTGGCCGGGCGGTGTGGCACCGGGTCGTGGCAGGCGGGAGCCGTTGTCGGTGACGTCCACTGTGACCGTCTCGGTCGAGCACCGCACCCGGACCTCAGCCTGCGTACCGGGTCGGGTGTGCTTGAGGGTGTTGGTCAAGGCTTCCTGCACCAGGCGGTAGACGGTCAGTTGCGCGGTGGCGGGTATGTGGGCGTGACCGCCGTGGACTTCGAGGCGGGTCGGCAGCCCGGCTGCGCACATCTGGTCGACCAGCGCCTCCAGTTGTGCGATGCCGGGCAGCGGGTGGCGCGCCGCGTCCGGTTCGTCGGCGTGCAGGACGCCCAGGGAACGCCGCATGTCGGTCAGGGCCTGCCGGCCCGTCTCGGAGATCTGGAGCATCGCGGTGGTGGCCTTGTCCGGCGCCCGGTGCTGGGCGTAGACGGCGGCGTCGGTGAGCGCGACCATGACGGACAGGTTGTGGGTGACGATGTCGTGCATCTCGCGGGTGATCCGCGTCCTCTCCTCGGCGACGGCCACGCGCGCCTGCTGTTCCTGCTCTTGTTCAAGGCGTTCGGCCCGTTCTTCGAGGGCCGCGAGGTAGGCGCGCGTGGTCCGGACGTTCACCCCGAGGACGGCGGCGGCGACGACCATCGCGGTGACCGCGACGAACGGGGCCAGGAACGCGCCGTCCGTGGCCCAGCGCAGGCAGGCCAGCAGGCCCCCCACCGCCACGACGGCACCGGCGAGGAGTGTGCCGCGCCGACCCGAGTTCGCGGCCACCGTGTAGAGCGCCACCAGCAAGGCGATGTCCGCCGGCAGTTGGACGTCCAGCAGCCATTGGACGAAGGCCGCGCCCGCCACGACGCCGAAGACCGCGAGCGGGGCCCGCCGCCGCCACACCAGGGGCAGCGCTAGGGCAGCGGTGAGGGCCAGGGCCACCGGCATCTCGCGCAGCGGGTACGTGGTCACGACGTGGAGCAGGAGCAGCGTCGCCGGCAGCAAGTCCCACACCACGGACGGCAGCCGGGAAACCCCACGCCTCACCAATCGCACCACTCGCGCCGAGACCGAGTCGGCGTGCCGCGCCAGTCCCACGGTCGGCCACGCCCGGCCCCGGTGGGCGCTGCCGGGTTCCGCGGCCGCCTCGGTCATCACACGTCCCCGTCGATCCAGCAGGAGAGCGGCCCCGGCCGGGGCCACCACCGCGGACCGCCGGAGCCGACCTCGCGCCGCCCGGCAAGCACCACGGTCCTGCCACGGTAGGCCGCCGGGCCCGTCGAGCACATGAGCCCACCGTCTGATCGCAGCACGCCGGTATACGACCACAGGAGGAGTCCCACTACCTCCCGTGGTCGCAAACCGGCCGCTGATCGGGCGTTCCCGATTGCCACTCCGATCGCACGGCGACCCTCCTCAGGTTGCGTCCCCGGTTGCAGGTGGTGGCGACCCGGGATCGATGCGACAGCGCAGGTCCAGCGCCGAGTATTGCCAGGTGACCGAGATCATCACAGGACTGCACATGTCCCCCTTGGAAATCCTCGCCGTGCTGGGTGCCGTCGCCCTGGTCGTGGCGCGCTGGCTTCCACCCGCCGCCCGCCCACGCGTCACGATCGCGGCGGGTGCGGTCTTCCTGCTGTCCACGATCCTGCTGATCGTGACGGGGATCCGCTGGCAGCTGCTGCCGGTGCTGGCGGGCGCTGCCTTCGCGGCGCCGTTCGCCTTCTCCCCCCTGGTGCGACGCCGTACCGGCCGGCCGGCGTGGCGGGCCCGCTGGTGGCTGGCGTTGCCGGGGGCGCTGGCCTGCGTCGGCCTGATCACGACGGGCCCCGTCGCCGCGTGGGGCTTTCCCGTGCCCGTGTTTCCCAAGCCCACGGGCGATTTCGCGGTCGGCACCCGCGTGGTGCAGTGGACCGACCCGAGCCGCCCCGAGACGTTCACCGCCGACCAGGACGACCGGCGCACGGTCGTGGTCCAGCTCTGGTACCCCGCCCAGAACAGCCCTGCGGACGTGCCACGGGCCCAGTACCTCGGACGCACGGAGGACGAGGCGCGCACCGTCTCCGCAGCCCTCGCCGGCGGCGTCGGCCTGCCGGCTTTCCTGGTCGACGGCGTTGCTCGGGCGCACACCCACTCGGTCTTCGACGCCCCGGTCGCCGATGGGGGCGGGCGGTTCCCGGTCGTGCTGTTCTCCCCCGGGGCGAACGGCGTGCGCACCCAGAACACCGCCTGGGCGGAGGAAGTCGCCGGCCACGGCTACGTGGTCGCCGCCGTCGACCACCTGTACGACTCCGCCGCCGTCGTCCTCACCGACGGCCGGACGATCACCGCCCAGACCGCCTCCACCGGCGACCAGGACGAGGACCACCGGCTCGCCGCCGACTGGACGGCGATCCGGGCCGCCGACCTGGGCTTCGTCCTCACCCGGCTGGAAGGTCTGGACCGGGGCGAGGACGCCGGCCCGCTGACCGGCCGCCTGGACACCGGCCGGGTCGCGGCGACCGGTCACTCCATGGGTGGTGCCGCCGCCCTTCAGGCCGCCCGGCAGGACCGCCGGGTCGACGCCGTCATCGACCTCGACGGCTACCCCCACGGCCCCACCGCCCCGTCCCTCGACCAGCCGACGCTCGCGCTCACCCAGGCGATCACCCCGGCCACCGACCAGCGCTACCTGCCCCGCCTCACCGAGGTGCTCGAACTCGGCACCGCGACGAACTACCGGCTCACCGTCCCCGGCGCCGCACACCTCACGTTCATGGACGGTGCCCTGTACCTGCCGCCCGTGTCCTCGATCGTCGGCTCCTTGGGCCGCACCGCGAGCCCCCGCGTCGTCGCCACCACCACCCTGGCCTTCCTGGACACCGTCCTGCGGGAGGAATCCGTCGACCTGGCCGGTGTTCTGTCGGCCCACGGCGATCTCACCGTCCACCACCCGGACCAGAACCGGTGATCAGCTGTCACCGCACGGGTGAACGGGCCGCGCCTCACCGATCCGGGTCGGACGCGAGGATCTCGGCCAGCCGGAGGGTGTCCCGCAGGTAGCGCTCGTAGGGGAACCCCGCCGCGACGAGTCCGGCGCGCAACTCGTCGTAGAGCGGCTTTCCCGCGGTGTGGAAGGCTTCTCGGCCGGCGTCGGTGAGCCGGACCAGGCGTCGGCGCGCGTGTTCGGGGTCGACGGTGATCTGCACCAGGCCGTCCGTCTCGAGTGGACGCAGCGCGCGGCTGATCGCCGGGTCGGACACCGACAGCGCTTGCGCGAGGCGGTGCTGCGTCGTCGGTTCGACGTCCTCCAGCGTGCCCAGCAGCCGCAACTGGCTGTAGGTCAGGCCGTCGTCGGGGCGTCGCCGGGCCGCGTCGCCCAGCAGCATGACCACGCGGTGCAGCAGGTCTGCGAGTCCGTCATCCACCGCACCAGCCTACCTCAATGTTGACCCGTTAATATTAACCAGGTAAGACTAGCGTCGTGGACACCTTCCCCTACCTCGCCCAGTCCGCGTTTCCCCTGGTCTGGATCCTGGTGCTGGCCATCGGGGCGTTCCTGCGGGCCCGCCGCGCCCGGTCGCGCCAAGAGGCGCTGGAGATCTGGCAGCGCTGGTGGGCCATCGGCGCCTTCGGCATCGGCAGCCTGTGGATGACGGTCGCGTTCCTCGTCATCCCCGACGCCATGGCCGCGGCGATCGGCTTCGAGCGGACGCCGTTCATGGTGGAGATCGCCTTCGCCAACCTCGGACTGGCCGTGATGGGCTTCCGGGCCGCCTCGGCGTCCGCGCGCGAGCGCATCACCATCGGGCTCGGCGGCGGGATGTTCCTGTGGGGAGCCGCGATCGGCCACGTCCACCAGTGGTTCGCCAACGGCAACCACTTCCCCGGCAACACCGGCGGCGTCATCGTCAACGACATCCTGGTCCCGGCGGTCATGATCGCCCTGGCCGTACGATCCCGGCGACTGGCGGCCGATCCCCGGCCGATCGCCGCCTGACCCGGAGGAAGCAGGTCCTCACCATGGCGACTCACACCGGCACCGAACCCGAGGACGAGACCGACGAGGTGCGCGCGGCCGCCACCGATCGGCTCACCACGTTCGTCGACGCGGCGGTCGCGATCGCCCTCACCCTGCTCGCGCTGGACCTCCCCGTCCCCACCGGCGACAGCACCGACGCCATGCTGGGTTCGGTGTCGGCGCACCGCGAGGAGTACCTGGCCTTCGCGCTGAGCTTCGTGGTGATCGCCGCCCACTGGCGCGCCCACCACCGGATCTTCCGCCACGTCCGCTCGCTGGGCACCCGCCTGACCAGCCTCGCCCTGACCTGGCTGTTCATGCAGGTCCTGATGCCGTTCGCGACCCGGGTGATCACCGCCGACGGCGCCTTCGCGCCCCGGTTCAGCTTCTACGCGCTCGTGCAGGTCCTGGCGTCGGCGTCGTTCGCGCTGATCATCCGGGAGATCCGGCGCGAACACCTGTACCGCACGGACGTCCCGCCCAGGGGGCTCGCGCAGAGCCTGGTGCGCAGCATCTGCCTGGCCGCGGTGTTCGGGGTGTCCATCCCCCTCTCGTTCCTGACCACGAGCACCGTCGCCTACCTGTGCTGGCTCGCCGCACCGATCGTGCTCACCATCGCCGGCCACGTCCAGCGCCGCGCTTCCGACACCTGACCGGCCTGACCCGGGCCGTTGTCAGCGGCGCGTCGTCGCCGTGACGAGGGTCGAGGAGAGGTAGGCGTGTGCGGGGCTGGTCGGGACGAAGAGCGTTTCGAGGCCGCTCAGGTGACGGTTCGCCCGAGCCATCGGCAGTTCGTGCTCCAGATCGGCCGGGGTGCGCACCCCCCGCACGATCACGCCGATACGTGCCTCGCGGCAGTAGTCGACCAGCAGCCGGCCGGGACTGGAGTCGACCGTGACGTTGACGAGGTCGCCGGTCACGTCGGCGAGCAGGGCCAGCCGTTCGGGGAGGAAGAACCGGCCGGCCTTGGCCGGGTTGGTCAGCACGCACATGAGCGAGGTCGGTTCGGGGACGGCGTTGGGGGACGGGCCCTGACCGGGTGGTCGACGGTCGTGGGACCGCTCGTCGTCGGAGGGGGAAGTCGATGGCGGGGGGAAAACCGTTGGTGGCGCAGGCACCGACGGAATCGAGCGCGTTCTTCAACGCCGGTACGGCTGGCCGACGGGCGCGAGGCCGTCGTGGAGCCGTTGGACCAGGGTTTCCTCCTGATGGAGCACGTGCGGCCGTTGAAGGACATGCTGGACTGGCTGGCGGGCGATCCGCCCGTGATCGAGTCGTACTCCACGACGTGGGGCAACGTCGCCGGTGAACTGGGCGAGGTGGCGGTGGACTACCGGGCCGCGGTGGCGTCGGGTACGGCGGGGTGGGGGGTGCGGCGGCGGCGTACTTGACCATGCGCGGGTGCATGGTGATGCGTTGTCGGGGGCGGCGTCGGCGGCGGGGACCGTGGGGACGGTCGTCGGGATGATGGGCATGGTGGTGGGGTTCGTGCGCGAGTTGGTGCGCGACCTGATCGCCGGCCTGGTGGGGAAGCTCATCGCCTGGGTGTTGGAGGCGGCGTTCACGCCGAACCCGCGCCTCATCGACGTGGTCGACGCGGTCCGTCGCCACCGGGCCCAGTGAGGGGAACGACCGTGCTGCCCGCGCTGGAGGACCTGCTGGGCGACGACCCGCCGGACCTGCTCGCCATCCCGTTCCTGTTCGGCGAGGTGCGCTGGGCGGCGGCGCAGGCCCTCGCGGCCGAACGCCGCGCGTCGGCGGTCGCCGAGCCGGTCGTGCTCGCCCGGGTTCCACTTCCGCTGACCAGCGACGGCCTGTCCGACCTGGCCACCGATGCGGGCCTGCCCCTCCGGGGCGGTGTGGAGGGGAAACTGGCCTCGTTCGTCGAGCTGCGCGAGCGCGGCCTGCTGCCGCTGACCGACCTGCGCCTGTCGACCGTGGCGGAAGGCTGACGGCCGCGCGGATCGCCCCTCCTGTGCGACGACCGGTGAAAGCGCATCGGAAACGCCGGAGTTCGCCGGAACGAACCCACCGGGCGATCTTTTCGCACAGCCACGGTGCGCGGTCATCGTGGTCACGCAGGTTTGACGGCGCGCCGATCGGGCACCCCAGGGACGAGTGACGGGCGAATGAGACCGCACACCACGACTTTGGCGAAAGAGAGGATCGGAATGGGCGCCGACGACAAGCTCGAAGGAAAGGCCGACGAGCTGAAGGGCAAGGTCAAGCAGGGCGTGGGCGACGCTACCGATGACCCGCAGCTGGAGACCGAAGGCAAGGTCGACGAAACCAAGGGCGACCTCAAGCAGGCTGCCGAAAAGGTGAAGGACGCCTTCAAGAACTGATCCGCCAGTTCGGTCGACAAGCGGAGAGGCCCGCGTCCCGCAAGGGGTGTGGGCCTCTCCGCTTGAGTGAGGACGGACCGTTCTGCCGGCCGGAACGGCTGTGTCGACATCGGTGGCCTCGGGTCGGCCTTGGGTCCAGGTCGAGAGCGTCGAACAAGCGGCCGAGTCAACGGTTCGTCTTGCGGGTCAGGGGAAGGGCCGCCGCCGCGCGCGGGCCCGCCAACCCCTCTGTTCTCCGGGTCTCAGGACGGCCACGGGACTCCTGTCCGGTCACCAGGTCGTACACGCGCTCGATCTCCTGGGCGGAATGGTCGGTGGTGTGGCGGGACTCGACGCGGTCGGTGCCCGCGACCCCGTAGGCGAAGCGCCGGACGTTGTCGGCGAACAGTTCGCGCAACGCCTTGGCCAGGGCGCGCGGATCCCGTCGCGGGACGAGCAGCCCGGTCACCTTGTCCACGACCGTCTCCGCGAAGCCGCCGACGTCGGTCGCGACCACCGGCGTGCCGCACGCCATCGCCTCCACCGCGACCATGGTGTTCAGGCCATCCCACGGAGCGCAGACCACGACGTCCGCCGAGCGCAGCAACGCCGGCATCGACGCCCTCGGCACCCGGCCGAGGAACCGCACCCGGTCCTCGACCCCGCACGCCTGCGCGTACGCGCGCAACGGACTGAGCACATCGGCGTCCGCGCGCGGCGAGGTGCTGCCCGCGAACACCAATTCCGTGTCCGGCAACCCGATCAGCGCGGTGACCACGTCGGCGACGCCCTTGTGCGGCGAGATCGTTCCCGCGACGACGATCCTCCTGGCGAGCCGGCGCGGGAAGACCGTGCCGCCGGGCCGGAAGCGGCGGGTGTCCACCGTGTACGGCACGACGGAGACGTCGCCCGGCGCGACCCCCATCGCCGACAGTTCGCCCAACTCCTTCCGGGACGCCGCGACGAGGTGCGCCGCCCGGCGGCTGACCAGGAGTTCGGAATCGACGCGCTCGTCCGGGCCGGGGTCCCAGCGGCCGAACCGGCGCTCCACCACGCCCAGCGAGTGGAACGACTGCACGACCGGCACGTCCAGACCGTCCACAGCGGCCACCGCCGCCAGGCCCGACGTCCAGTGGTGGGCGTGCACCACGTCCGGGCGCGTGGCCCGCAGCCGCTCCCCCAGGTACTCGGCGAAGTCGCCCAGCGCGGTCGCCCCCGGCTCCGGGCCGTGCTCGACGCGGTAACCGGCGCGCGAGCCGGGCAGGTCCCGCTTGAGCGCCCCGTCCGGCCGCGTGTACAGGACGACCTCATGGCCGCGATCCCCCATCGCGGCGGCAAGTGCGGAGACGTGGGTCGCTTGCCGGATGCCGGTCGACCGGTCCGCGCCGACGTGCTCCGCGACCAGCGCGATCTTCACTGTGCCCTCCGCGACAAGGTCTCGCGCTCGTGCGCGGCCATGATCGTCATCGTCTTCGGAGGGCTGCTTGCTCAACCCGCCGGACGAGTACCACGAGCCGACGCCGTCAAAACACCCGGCGGACTTTTCGATCATGGCCGCCGCGCCCGGTACCATCCGCGTCCATGGACGACGGGCGACTGCCGCTGGACCACCCCGACTGGAAGACCCTGTCGCACCGGGGAGGTCCGGAGGGGAAGGTCGACGTCCCGACCGAACTGCGCGCCCTGCTCGCCAACCCCGGTGACGACGCCCGGTTCGGCGGATTCTGGCCGTACCTGTGCTCGGAGGACACCACCTGGCCGGCCGCCTACGCGGCGACCCCGTACCTGGTGGACCACGCTGCCGCCGTGCCCGCGACCCGCCGCGCCGGGCGCGTCGCGGTGATCGGGCTGATCGTCACCCACTCCCGCACGCAGTCCTGTCCCGCCAGGCTCCGCGATGCCCACACCACGGCCCTGGGCCGGGCACTGCGACTCGCCACCGAGACCGTGACGGTCACCTCCGGCGACGACCTGCGCTGGGGGCTGTCCGCGCTCGCCGCCCTGCGGGGCGCTCCCCTGCTCGCTGAAGTGTTGGCGAACCCGCAGTGCCCCGAGTGCGGAGTGGACATCCCCGTCGACGCGACGCCCTGAACCACGTGGTCCGGGACGTCCTCGAACGCCTCCCGACCGCCGGAGCCACTGGCCCCTTGTCCATTTGTTGACAGTGCGAATGAACTGCCGGTCCGGCGTCGGGATGGGCCCGATCACGAGTAGCTGCTCGGGGCTGTCCGGTGTCCGAGGGCCGGGTCGCCGGGACGTCAGTCGGCCGCTCGGTTCGACGTGGGTTCTTGTGCCGCGCGCCGGGTTTCGTCGGCGGGCGACTTGCCGGCGAACCCGAGCCCGAGCACGCGGGCCGTGGCTGCGGCGATCATGGCCGGCGGCGTCTTCCTGCTCTCCGGCGTAGTCGGCGGCCTGCCCCTGATGAGCAACCGCCCCCACGACGAGACGCCCCCGGTCAGAAGCCCGTCGGCGACCGACTCCCCCGGCCGACTACCTGGACCGCATCGCCTACCGCACCGCCCGCGCCACAGCGGGGTGCAAGGGCCGCAGGTCGGCCTGGATCAACATCACGGGCATGGTGAGCGTGCTGTTCACCCTCTTCTTCGTCAACCTCGTCGCCGTCGGCCTGCACTCGTGCGCGGGCGTCGACTGACGACTGGGTCGTGGCAGGCCGCCACCCGCGACGCCACTGCCGGCGCGGTGGCGCTTGCCGCTCTGGCCAACCCGGCACCTCGCCCGGTTCTTCCAACCGGCCTACTGCCGAATCGGGCTGGGAATGAACCACGACGGACGTACGAGTTCCGCTCGTACCGGCCACCTGGACATGCACCGACAGACCGCCGATACGTGACGTGGGGCGACGGGCTTCCGTGTCCTGTCAGTCTGTCGTGGAAGACCTCGCGGTGTGCCGCGCTCGCGGCACGCCCCGATCACCGCAACCGGGTCATCGCCACCGGGTCATCGCGTCGGTGCGGGAGAGGCCCACTGCCCGCCACACGTCGTCCAGGGCGGCGGCGAAGTCGTGGACGGCCTCGGTGGTGTGCGCCGCGCTGGGGGCGACGCGCAGGATCTCCTCACCCGCGCGGACGCTGGGAGCGTTGATCGGCTGGACGTAGATGCCGTGCTCGCGCAGCAGCAGCGCCGACGCCCGCTTGCACTTCTCCTCGTCCGCCACGAACACCGACACGATGTGCGACTGGTCGGACAGGAACGGGATTCCGCGTTGGGTCAGCAGGGTGTGCAGCAGAGTGGCGTTGTGCGCCAGCCGGTGCCGTTCGGTGTCCGACGCCCGCAGGTGCCGTACCGCGGCGAGCGCGCCGGCGGCGGTGGCGGGTGGCAGCGACGTGGTGAAGATGAAAGGGCGAGAGGTGTTGCGGATCGTGTCCACTATCGGCGCGGGGCCCGCGATGTAGCCGCCCGAGGTGCCGAAGCCCTTGGCCAGCGTTCCCATGATGACGGTGAACCGGTCGGCGATGCCGAGGCTCGCGGCGATGCCCGCGCCCTGCGGGCCGTACATGCCGACCGCGTGCACCTCGTCCAGGAATGTCACCGCGTTGTGCTCGTGGGCGATGTCGGCGATCTCGGCCAGTGGCGCGAGGTCACCGGACATCGAGTACACCGACTCGATCACGATCAGCTTCGGGCGGGCCGGGTCGACGGCGGCGATCAGCTCGCGCAGGTGCGTGACGTCGTTGTGCCGGAAGATGTGCTTCTCCGCGCCGCTGTGCCGGAGCCCGTCGATGATGGACGCGTGGTTCTTCTCGTCGGAGAACACCGCGCAGTTCTCCGTGCCGCCCGCCAGCACGGTCAGCGCGCCGTCGTTTGCGCTGTAGCCGGAGCCGAAGAGCAGTCCCTGTTCTTTGCCGTGCAGGTCGGCCAGTTCCGCTTCCAGCACGTGGTGCACGGGGTTTGTGCCGGCGATGTTGCGGGACCCTCCCGAGCCGCCGCCGTACCGGTCGATCGCGTCCTTCATCGCCGCGAGCACCCGGGGGTGTTGGCCCATGGCCAGGTAGTCGTTGCTGCACCAGACACTGATCTCGACACAGCCACCCTGGTCGGTCCGGGTGCCGGCTGCCGGAAAACGCCCGGCGATGCGCTGCACTTCGAGGAACTCCCGCCTGCTGTCGACGGGCGCTTCCGCCCATCGCCCCATCACGTCCAACGGCTGCACCACCGGTCGGCCCTCTTCCTGGTCGTGAGTAGGGACGGTGCACTGCTCCCCGAGACGGGTCAGGAGTGGCGACCACCGGTGGCCCCTGATTGATCGAGCGCGGCCACCGCGCGGTGCAGCTCGCGTTTGAGCACCTTGCCGCTGGGCCCCAGCGGCAAGCCGGTGACGAACTCCACCCGGCGCGGGTACTTGTACGCGGCGAGCCGCTCCTTGCCCCACGCCACCAGCTCCTGCGCGAGGTCGACACCGGGCGTGACCCCGGACCGCGCCACCACCACGGCGCACACCTCCTCGCCGTGCCGCTCGTGCGGCACGCCGATGACCGCGACCTGCGCGATCTTCGGGTGCCGCGCCAGCACTTCCTCGACCTCGCGCGGGTAGACCTTGTAACCGCCGCGCACCACCATGTCCTTCTTGCGGTCGACCAGGCGCAGGTAGCCCTCGTCGTCGAGCACGCCGACGTCGCCGGACCGCAACCAGCCGTCCACGAGCACCTCGGCGGTGGCCTCCGGCCGGTTGAGGTAGCCCATCATCACGTTGTGGCCGCTGATCACCACCTCGCCGGGCTCACCGGCGCGCAGCAGCTCGATCCTGCCCTCCACCTCGGGCCGGGCGATGGCCACGCGCACGCCCCAGATCGGTTTGCCGACCGTGCCGAGTCGGCTGGGCCAGGCCTTCTGGTTGTACGCGACCACCGGGGAGGTCTCGGTCAGCCCGTAGCCCTCGTAGACCCGGCAGCCGAACGTGCTCTCGACGGCCTCCAGCACCTCGACCGACAGCGCGGCACCGCCGGAGAAGACCCGGTCCAGCTTCGGCCGCACGGAGGTGGCGGCGTCCAGCAGCGCGAGGTACATCGTCGGCACGCCCATGAACACCGTGCAGCCGTGCCCGGCCATCAGCCGGATCGCCTCGGGGCCGTCGAACCGCGCCATCAGCACCATGGTCGCGCCCGCGGCGAAGCAGGTGAGCATGCCGCAGACCTGGCCGAAGGCGTGGGACAGCGGCAACGCGCCGAGCAGCACGTCCGCCGGCCCGAGGTCGAACGGCGAGCGCACGGTGGTGCCGACGTTCAGCACGACGTTGAGCTGGCTCAGCATCGCGCCCTTCGGCCGGCCGGTGGTCCCCGAGGTGTAGAGCACCAGCGCGAGGTCACCCGGATCGCGCGGGACGTAGGAGTCGATCGGCTCGACCGGTGCGAGCAGCTCCTCGCACAACACCTCGACCACCCTCGGCACCACGTCCACATAGGACGGATCGGTCGCCAGCGCGACGGCGCCGGAGTCCTCCACGACGTAGGTCATCTCGGCGGGCGTGAGCAGCACGTTGACCGGCACCGGCACGGCACCGAGTGCGAGGAGGCCGAAGTAGACCGCCGGGAAGTGCGGGGTGTTCGGCAGCACCAGCGCGACCCGGTCACCGGGTCCGACGCCGCGCGCCCGCAACACCGCCGCGCAGGACCGCGCACGTCGCCACAGCTCGCGGTAGGTGATCCGCTCGGCACCGAACACGATCGCCGGGTGCTCCGGCCTGCGTCCGGCCGTCTCGGCGAGGATCGCTGCCACGGACACGGTCATCGCAGCACCTTCCGGTCCGGCTTACCCGCCTTGTCCAGCGGCAGTTCGGCGCGGAACCGGACGTCCGCGGGCGCGTGGCTGGGCGACAACGCCTCGCCGACGTGGCGGATCAGCTCGGTGGGCGTCACCCCGGAGCCGGCGCGGGGCACCACCACCGCGCAGGTGCGTTCCACCCGGTTCTCGTCGGTGACCCTGAACACCGCGGCCTGCCGCACGTCCGGATGCGCCAGCAGCGCGTTCTCCACGGCGACCGGGTGGACCCTGACACCCCTGGTCTTGATCACGTCCGACATCCGGCCGCTCAACGTCAGGTAGCCGCGCTCGTCGAACCGGCCGAGGTCGCCGGTGCGCAGCCAGCCGTCGCTGTCGAACGCGCTCGCGGTCAGCTCGGGGTCGTGCCAGTAGCCGAGCATGACCAGCGGCGAGCGCACCCGCACCTCCCCCACCTCGCCGATCGGCAACCGTCGGGCGGACAGGGGATCACGCACCTCGACCTCACCGATCACGGGCCGTCCCGCCGTGGCGAGCAGGCCGGCGTCGCGGTGGTCGGCGGGCGCCAGCTCGGTGATCGGTCCGACCTCGCTGGTGCCGTAGGCCTGGACGAGCACGTCGCCGAACACCCGCACCGCCTCGGCCAGCCTCGCCGGTGCCGCCGGGCAGCCCGCGTAGGTGAGCGTGCGCAGGCTCGTCAGGTCGGTGGTCCGCACGTCGGGGTGTTCCAGCAGCGCGTACAGCTGCGGTGGCGACACCGCCATCCTGGTGACCCCGTGCCGGGCCACCGCGGCGAGTGCCGCGGTGGGGTCGAAACCGGGCTCCAGCACGACCGAGCCGCCCGCGCCCAGCACCAGGTCGACGATCGCGCCGCTGGAGTGGCTGAGCGGCAACGTGGACAGGTAGACGGTGTCCAAGTCCGCCGGCAGCCCGCTCAGGACCATCCGCCGTACGCCGAACGACATGGCGACGCCCTTGGGAGTGCCGGTCGTGCCGCTGGTGTAGGTGACCGTGGCCGGCTGCTCCGGATCGACGTCCTCGGCCACGGGCCAGCCGTCGGGGCCCGCCGACAGTTCGAACCTGTCGGGGCCCGCCGACAGGTCGAGCACGTCGTCGCCGAGCTTTCCCAGTGCCACCAGGCCCGGTGGTTCGGCCGGCTTCCCGCACAACGCCCGCGCGGCAGCCAGGTGGTCCGCGTCGACGGCGAGCAGGTCGAGCCGGGCGGTGTCCTGCAACGCACCCACGTCGATGCGGTCCAGCGGGTCGACCGCGTTCGCCGTCTGGAGGTGCACCACCGTGACGCCGATGAGGTTCGCCGCGTACCGCAACACGACGGTGTCCGGCGTGTTGGTGGTTGTCAGCAGCCCCACCACCGCCGGGCCTCGCACGCGAGCACGCATCCCATGCGCCGCACGGCCGATCGCGGCGACCAACTCGCCCGCGCTGATCGCGTTCTCCTGCCACCACAACACTGTTCGCGCGGGGTCGCGGGCGAACACCTCCACCAGATCGCCGACGTAGTTCCCACTCATGATCCGCTCCCCAGCCGCCACCGGCCACCGGCCACCGGCCACCGGCCACCGGCCACCGATCCTCACGGTAAGTGTCTCTGCGCTTGCCAGGAAAGCACTTCGGACCACGCTTGGGGTTTTTGATAACCATCATTGCGGCGACCGGTCGTCCTTGATATTGATCCTATGAGGAGGAAGCGCCCATGGACCACGGTTCCGCCCCGCTGGTACTCGATGACGAGTTCGTGCAGGACCCTTACCCGGTGTACGCGAAGCTCGGCACCGAGGGCTCGGTGCACCGCGTGATGATGCCCCCGGGAGTCCCCCTGTGCGGCGGACTGGAGGTCTGGCTCATCACCGGGTACGAGGCGGTGCGCTCCGCACTGGCCGATCCCCGGCTGAGCACCGACCTGAACAGGATCCACGGGCTGTTCGCGCGGAAAGGGCCGGACCGCGCCCAGCGGGGCGGTTTCTCCTCGGCCCTGGCCAGCCACATGATGCACACCGACCCGCCGGACCACACCAGGCTGCGCAAGCTCGTGAGCAAGGCTTTCACCGGCCGCGCCGTCGAAGCGCTCCGGCCGGGGATCGAGGAGATCACCGATGGGCTGGTCGACGCCCTCGCCGACCACGACACGGTGGACCTGCTGGACGCCTTCGCGTTCCCGCTGCCGATCCGGGTGATCTGCCTGCTGCTGGGCGTACCGGTCGAGGAACAGGAGAACTTCAAGTCCTGGTCCCAGGCGCTGGTCTCCGGCGACTCCCCCGAAGCGGCCGCCGCCGCCGCGACCGCCGTGGCCGAGTACCTCGGCGACCTGATCGGGCGCAAACGCCGCGCGGCCACCGACGACGTGCTCACCGCGTTGATCTCGGCGCACGACGTGGACGACCGGCTGACCGGCACCGAACTGGTCTCGACGGCCTACCTGCTGTTCATCGCGGGTTTCGAGACCACCCTCAACGCCCTGGGCAACGGCACGCTGCACCTGATGCGCAACCGGGACCAGTGGGAGGCGCTGCGCGCGGACCGTCGCCTGCTGCCGGGCGCGGTCGAGGAGTTCCTGCGGCTGGAGAGCCCGCTGAAGCACGCCACCTTCCGCTGTGCCACCGAGTCCCTGAGCATCGGTGACGTCGAGATCCCGGCCGGCGACTTCGTGCTGCCGGCGATCGCCGCCGCCAACCGGGACCCGCTGCGCTTCGGTGATCCGCACGCGCTGGACGTCCGCCGGCCCGCCGCCGGCCACCTGGCCTTCGGGCACGGCGTCCACCACTGCCTCGGGGCGCCGCTGGCCAGGGTGGAGGCGCAGACGGCGTTCGGCGCCCTGCTCGACGCGTTCCCCGCCATGACGCTCGCCGTCGACCCCGAGGACTTGCGGTGGCGCAACAGCACGATCATCCGGGGGCTCGACTCACTGCCGGTACGACTAGCCCACCGCTAGCCCGCTTTTCGGAGCAGCACGCCACCAACCCGTTTCGGCGTGCGCCGAGATGCCCTCCAGAATGCTGTACGGCCGGAAAGGTGTGGCTGACCGATGCGCATATGCGGGATCAAGGCATCACACGACGCCGGGGTGGCCGTCATCGAGGACGGTCGCCTGCTGTTCAGCCATGAGATCGAGAAATTGGCGAACGGCGGGCGTTACAGCTCCCTCGGCGACTTGGACCGGGTGACCGAGATCCTCGCCGCCGAGGGCCTGTCGCCCGCCGACATCGACCAGTTCGTGGTCGACGGCTGGTACACGAAAGACGCTGCGGGCCGGCACGCCGTCGCCGTGACCTCCGGCGGCCTGCCGGTGCGGCTCCGAGTCGCACCGTACGTCGAGAGCCCTGGCGACGGCGGTCCGCTGCAACGCCACACGTTCAGCGGCCACGGTTTCGGCGACTACGCCGGCTACACCCACGTCGCCAACCACCTCATCGGCACGTACTGCTCAAGCCCGTTCGCCGCCCGGGGCGAAGACGCGTTCGTCCTGGTCTGGGACGGAATCATCACGCCGCGCCTCTACCGGGTGCGGGCCGTGACCCGTGAGGTGACCTTCGTCGGAGACCTCATGCCCGTCTTCGGAGGCAGTTTCGCGGCGTTCTGCGCGCGGTTCGAACCGTACCTGCGCGAGACCGACGACATGGCGTCGGACCGGGCCATCCGCCACCACCTCTCCGTCGCGGGGAAGGCCATGGCCTACGCCGCCACCGGCCGGGTCGAGACCGGCGCCTTCGCCGTCTTCGACGACCTCCTGGCCGAGTACCGCGACATCCCCGTGGACCGGGTGGGTGTTCTGGGGGACAAGGTCGCCGCGAACCGGGACGAGCTGATGCCGGGCCTGTCCAACGCCGACCTCATCGCCACCTATCAGGCCTACCTCGGCCACCACCTGCTCCGGCGGCTCGTCTCGGCGGTGCGGGGCCGCTTCCCGGACGGCGGCAACCTGGTGCTCGGCGGCGGTTGCGCGCTGAACATCAAGTGGAACACCGCGATCCGTGCCAGTGGGGTCTTCGGCGAGGTCTTCGTCCCGCCCTTCCCCAACGACGCGGGGGCGGCGATCGGAACAGCGGCCTGCGAGATGTTCCGGCGCGGCCGGACGGCGCTGGAGTGGAACGTCTACAGCGGACCTCGGCTCCCCACCGGCACCGTCCCCGACGGGTGGCGCGCACAACCCTGCGACGAGCGCCGGCTGGCCGCCCTCCTGCACGCCGAAGACGAACCGGTGGTCGTCCTGTCCGGCCGGGCGGAACTGGGCCCGCGCGCGCTGGGCAACCGCAGCATCCTCGCGCCCGCGACCAGCGCCCGGATGAAGGAGCGGCTCAACCACATGAAGAACCGGGCCCAGTACCGGCCCGTCGCGCCCATCTGCCTGGCGGACCGCGCGCCGCAGGTCTTCGACCCCGGCACCCCGGACCCCTACATGATCTTCGAACACCGCATGCGGCCCGGCTGGGCCGAACGCGTCCCGGCGGTCGTCCACCTGGACGGCACCGCGCGGCTCCAGACCATCGAGTCCACCCAGGACACCGCCACAGCGCGCATCCTCGCCGCCTACGCGGAGATCAGCGGAATCCCGGTGCTGTGCAACACCAGCGCGAACCTGGCGGGTCGCGGCTTCTTCCCCGACGTCGAGTCGGCGGCCCGGTGGGGCGGGACCCGTTACATCTGGTCGGAGGGCACCCTGTACACCAACACGAACGCGGGTTGATGCTCACGTGCCCGGCCGGACGAGGTCGGGGCCGATACCCAGGTCGTCGAGCAGCAACTGCAACGGAGCGGTGTCCCGCCGGGGTGGCGGGCGGGACGCGGCCCACTCGTCCAACTGGTCGACCCCGATCTCGAAACCGCCTTGGGCCGCGACGATCACCCACGGCTCCAGGTCGGCGGAGCGGAACGCGGTCAGACCACTGACGAGCGCTTCGCGGAACACCTGCTGCCCGGCGCTGTCCAGGCTCCGGTAGAGCGAGCCGCACAACTCGCGGAACACCACCGCGTGGCCGCTCTCGTCCCGCCGGTGCAGGTCGGTGGTGATCCGGTTCATCGGCTGGATCTCCTGGGCCGTGGCGAGCGCGGAGAGGAACCCGCTGATCGTCGTCTCGGCGGCCAGCGAGAACGCGATGTCCACGATGTCGCGGTCGAACCCGGACAGCCCGGCCCGGACGGCGGCGCGTCCCCGGACCACCGCCCAGACGTCCGGTGCGAACCGCACCCCCGCCAGGGCGCGCCGGCGGCGGGTGACGCCGACGGCGTTGTGACACATCAGGATGTGGTAGTGCTCGTCGATGATCGTCTGGTGCAGCGCGTCGACCGCCACCTCGTCGCGCCGGACGGGGATCCGCTCCCGCAGCATCAACCGGCAGGCCGGCAGGATGATCTCGTCCTCGATGGCCGCGGTCTTGGCGTTGTAGGCGATCCACGCGGCGGAGAGGATGCGCTCGCGGGCGTCCCGGTCGAGCCGGTCCGCGCCCGGCAGGCCGAGGACCGGCACGAGGTGTTCGGGGAAGTCCGGCAGCGCCGGGTCGAAGTGCCCGTCCAGGTCGAGTTCGTCCTTCTTCACGGCCACCCGGTGACCCCAGCGACGGGTCAGCTGGACCAGCAGGTCGCGCTCGTACTCTTCACGTGCGGCGGTGCCGGGCATCGGATACCTCCTTCAGGTGTTCAGCACGGGAACCGTTGTGGCTCATCGCGGAGGGCCGTCCGACACCTCGGGCGCGCGCCAGGCGCGGAGGGTCGCCGCCGCCTTGAGCAGCATCTCCTCGTACTCCTCCTGCGCGTCGGAGTCGAGCACGATCGCCCCGCCGGCACCGATGGTCAACCGGTCACCGACGCGGACAGCGGTGCGGATCACGATGTTCAGGTCGGTGCCGCCGGAGAGGCCGAAGTAGCCGAGGGCGCCGGAGTACACGCCCCTGGCCTCCGTTTCCAGGCCGTCGATGATCTCCATGGTGCGCAGCTTCGGCGCTCCGGTCATCGAGCCGCCGGGGAAGCACTGCCGAACGCAGTCCATCGCGCTGATCCCGTCCTTGAGCCGGCCGTGGACGGTGGAGACCAACTGGTGCACGGTCTGGTAGCTCTCGACGGCCAGGTACGGGTCGACCTCGATGCTGCCCACCTGGCACACCCGACCCAGGTCGTTGCGCAGCAGGTCGACGATCATCAGGTTCTCGGCCTGCGTCTTGGCGCTCGACGCGAGCGTGGCGGCGATCTCGGCGTCGCGCACGGGGTCGGCGTCGCGGGCAGCGGTGCCCTTGATCGGCTTGCTGGTGACCGTGCGGTCCCGCTCGATGCGCAGGAAGCGCTCCGGCGACGAGCAGAAGACCGTGACGTCGCCGAGGCGCACCAGCGCGGCGTACGGTGCCGGGTTCACCCGGCGCAGCCTCCGGTAGAAGGAGGTGTCGTCGTCGTGGAACGGCAGGTGCAGCGCGTCGGTCAGGCAGATCTCGTAGCTCTCGCCCGAATTCAGCTGCCGCCGGCACTCCGCGACGTCCGCCAGGTACTGGTTCCGGTCGCGGACCAGGTGTTCCTCGACGTCCGGGGGCAGGTCGGCCGGGACGACCGGCTCGCTGTCGGCCGGGTGCAGGCCCGTCAGGTCCGCGGCCGTCCGGTCCACCCACTCCCGCGCGTCGCGGGCGGTCTTCTCGTCGTGAACAGCCACCAGGTAGGTCAGCCCTTCCTGGTGGTCTACCGCGATGACCCGATCGGCGAACATCCAAGCGGCGTCCGGTGTTTCGGCGGTGTGGCGGGCCGCGCCGCGGCACTCGGCCTTGAGCTCGTAGCCGAAGTAGCCGACGTAGCCACCGGTCAGGTCGAACGGCAGGTCGGTGTCGGGGGTGCGCCGGTCGCGCAGCCGCTGCTCCAGGACGTCGAACATGCCGCCGGGGACGAGGCGGACGCCGTCGGCGTCGCGCACCTCCACCACCCCGCTGCCGGTGCGGCAGGTCAGGACCTCGCTGAGCGGTCCCGACGTGTCACCGAGGAACGAGAACCGGGAAAGATTTTCCTCCACCCGGCTGCTGTCCAACCAGAAGCAGTGCGGTTTGTCGGCGAACAGCTCCAGGAAGATGGCCTCGGCGTCGGCGTCGGTCCGCACGACCCCGCTCACGACGCCCAGTTCCGCGACCGCACCAGGGGTGTCGTCGCGGGCTGTGGTCCCGCTGAGGGTGATGGACGGCCGCCGTCCGCGCCGCGCCCGGCGGGTCAGTTCGGCGAAGTTCCGCAGGATCTCGCCGCCGCACTGGGAAGCGACCGACTCGGGGTGGAACTGCACGCCCCACTGCGGCCGATCGCGGTGGCGCAGCGCCATGAGCACACCGTCGTCCGCCCACGCCGTGGCGATGAGCGCGTGGGGCAGCGGCTCCTCGACGCACAGCGAGTGGTAGCGGACCGCGACGAACTCGCGCGGGACGCCGGCGAACAGCGGGTCGCCGTTGTGGGAGACCTTGGCCGGGTAGCCGTGCCTCGGTTCGGGCGCGGTGACCACCGACGCGCCGGCCAGGTGCGCGATCGCCTGGTGCCCGAGGCAGACCCCCAGCACCGGCAACGTGGTGCGGCGCAGCAGATCGCCGACGAGGCCGATGTCCCGGGCGTGCTGCGGGCGGCCGGCACCCGGTGAGACGACGATGTTGTCCACGTCCGCCGGCAGCGGGCCGGACAGCATGGGGTCGTCGTTCACGACCACGATCGGCTCCTGGCCGTTGATCCCGGCGATCAGCTGGTACAGGTTGAAGGTGTACGAGTCGTAGTTGTCCACCAGCAAGGTGCGCGTCATGGGTCGGCCAGGGTCTTGCCGAGAGCCTGGAGGTCGCGTGACTCCAGGGTGATCCCGAAGATCTCCTCGGGAGCGGACAGCGCCTCGGCCTCGTCCAGCTCGCGGACCGTCGCCGGCTCCCCCGGCCGGATTTCGGTGAGCACGGTGCCGACGAGGACGTGCCGCACCTTGGGCTGCGTGCGCTGGAGAACCATCCGGTGGTTGAACGGCGAACGCGGGTGCGTGAGGCAGAAGTGGTTGAGCAGCTCGAAGTCCGACGGGTAGCGCACGTCCGTGGTGAAGCCGTACAGCTCCGCCGGCCCCTCCGGCCGCAGGAACCGCAGTACCCGTTCACCGGTCGGCTCTCGCACGAGGTCGAACGACCAGTCGCCGTCCAACCGCGCGTTGTCTGCGAGCTGGATCGGCTCGTGCGGTCCGTAGGCACCGAAACTCACGTCGTGGAGCCAACGTTCGCCGTCCAGCTGCACGCACAGGGCCACGTGCAGGGCCGGTCCGAACTTGTTCCCGGTGCGGATCCGCGTCCTGGCGGCGAACGCCGTGAAGGTGAACCCGATGCGGTCCAGAACAGCCGCCATCAGCACGACCTGTTCCAGGCACCAGCCACCGCGGCCTTGCCGCACGATCTTCTCCTGAACGCTGCCCAGGTCCAGCGGCACCGCCGTGCGGCCGAGCAGTGCGTCCAGGTTGTCGAAGGGGATCGCGTCGACGTGGGCGGTGTGCAGGCCCCGCAACGTGGACAGGTTCGCGGCCACGTCGCCTTCGTAGTTCACGCGCTTCAGGTAGGCGTCCAGGTCAACGGCACTCCCCTGCCACATCGACTCGGTCACACGCTGCTCGTCCGTCATGTGAACTGCCCGGCGACCACGGCGGCGAGGATGATCCACCCGA
Organism: Saccharothrix espanaensis DSM 44229; assembly: GCF_000328705.1. Classification (NCBI taxonomy): domain Bacteria; kingdom Bacillati; phylum Actinomycetota; class Actinomycetes; order Pseudonocardiales; family Pseudonocardiaceae; genus Saccharothrix; species Saccharothrix espanaensis. The sequence continues at coordinate 5,626,577 of NC_019673.1, forward strand.
AGCAGGTGTTGGCGACGAAGGCGTCCCAGCACGACCTTGGATCGTCCAGGTCCACGCGCACGACCAGGTAGGCCAGGAAGAACCCGGCCAACACGGCGATCAGGAAGAAGCCCCACCCCACCGGCGTCCGGGAACCGGCCCACAGCACGCCGCCGACGCTGAGCACGACGAAGACCACCAGCCACGCCTTGGTGGCTTTGCCGAACAGCAGTGCCGAAGACCTGACGCCGATCTTCCGGTCGTACTCCTTGTCCTGGTGGGAGTAGATCGCGTCGTGGACCAACGTCCAGAACGCCCCGGCGGCGTACAGGCCGTACACCGCGGGAGGGTAGTCGACGCTCCCGGTCACCGCCGTCCAGCCGATCAGCACGTAGATGCTCATCACCAACGCCAGGAACGCCGAGGGCCAGAAGAAGATGCGCTTCATGAAGGGGTACGCGACGATCAACGGGTACGAGGCCGCGGCGACCAGGGCTGCCTCCACGTTCGCCACCGCCAGGACCAGCAGCGCGGCCACGCCCTGGGCGGCGGCGAACAGGAGTGCGTTCCCGATGCCCACCGCCCCCGACGGGACGGGGCGCGACGCGGTGCGGGCGACTCGGGCGTCGACGTCCCGGTCCACGACGTCGTTGACCGAGCAGGCCGCGCCGCGCACCAGCACCGCGGCGACAGCGACGACCACCACCGTCAGCAGGTCCGGTCGCTGCCCGGCGGCGAGGACGACGGCCCACAGCCCCGGAAGCAGGTACAGCACGTATCCCGTGGGCCTGTCCAGTCGCATCAGCAGGAGGTAGGCGCGGACGGGACCCGGACTTCTCGTGACCATGCCCGCGGATATCTTGTGCAGCATCAGGATCCCATCACCAGGTCACCGGAAGTCGGACCAACCCGCCGATCAACGTGTCGTGGCGCAGCTCCAACTCGTCCACGCCGACAGCCAGGCGCAGGGTGGGGAATCGCGCGAGGAGCTGGGTCAGCACCACTTGCAGCTGCATCCGCGCCAGCGCCGCGCCAACGCAGTGGTGCGCGCCGTACCCGAACGCGAGGCTGCCGGCGGTGTCGCGCGTGACGTCGACCCCGCCGGGGTCGGCGAAGGCCGTCTCGTCGTGGTTGGCCGCGATGATGTTCAGCAGCACGAAGTCGCCGGCCCGGATGGTGACGCCGTCGATCTCGAAGTCCGTCACCGCGTGGCGGGGCATGCCGCCGTTGTGCGGGTTCGGCATCGACAGCCGCAGGGTTTCCTCGACGGCGCCGGGAACAAGGGTCGGGTCGTCCAGCAACGCCTGCCACTGCTCGGGGTCGGCCAACAGCAGCAGGACGCAGGTGCCGATCCGGGCCACCGTGGTCTCATAACCGCCGAACAGCAACAACGCCGTCAACCCGAGGATTTCGTCGTCCTCGATCTTCTCGGTCGCGCAGATCCGGGAGATTACGTCATCGGCCGGATCCCGCCGCTTGCCGGCGATGAGCTGCCGGCAATAGCCCAACAACGCGCCCACGCCCTGCTTGGACCTGACCGGGTCCCCGATGGTGGCGGCGTCCCGGGTCCAGCCGCCGAACCGGTCCTTGTCCTCCTGCGGCACGCCCAGCCACTCGCACATCACCTGGATCGGCAGCGGCAGCGCCAACGCCCGGCGCAGGTCCACCGGTGACTTCCGCCCGGCCAGTTCGTCCAGGAGCTGCCCGGCCAGCTTGTCGACGCAGGTCCGCAGCGCCGCCATCCGCTCGGGTGCGAAGTGCGGCTCCAGCAACGCGCGCAGCCGGGCGTGGTCGGTGGCGAAGCCGCCCAGCAGGCCGGCGAGCAGCGCCGACCCGCTGTCCTTCGCCGCGGCCTCCGGATCGGGGTTCGTGCGGCTGAGCCGGTCGTCGTCGAGCAGCTGCCGCACCCGGGCGTGACCGGTGACCAGCCACGCCTCGTCACCGCCGGGGGTGCGAACCCGGTGGACCGCGCCCCGGGCTTGGAGCGCGCGCAGCCCCGGCGCGAGTTGCAGCACGTCGGCCTGCGCGAAAGGCAGTTGAGCCGGGGTAATCACTGACGACCTCCGCCGGAATCGAAATTCGGACCGCCGAGCAGTCGAATCCCTGGTGCCACCGGGGAATTCGAGCGGAAGTCCCGGCTATTATCGTGAGCGACCCGTCCGGAGGTGTCAACGCCGCCGCGTGACCAGGTCCGACTTTGGGAAAAACCCCAAAGAAACCGGCGCAAAGCCTCGATCGGACTATTCTGCGGATTGACGGCCGGCAGGCCGCACCGAGAGCTGGAGAGGCGAAATGGCGGTATCGGCCGATCCCGGGCAATTGCGTGAAGGCAGGCCGTTCGACCCGTATGGCGCACATCGCGACGACCCGTACTCGTTCCTGGCCGGCATCGGAGACGCGGAGCCGGTGTTCTACGCCCCGTTGCTGGGCGCGTGGTGCGTCACCCGGCGCGAGGACCTGATCGCCGTGCTGCGGGACGACCGGAGCTTCTCGGCGCGCGACCACAACCCCCGTCCCACGGTCCCGCTGCCCGAGGACGTGAGCCGGATGTTCCGCACCTGGCGCGGTGCCGGCGCGGTGGCCGTCGGCTCGCTCGACCCGCCCGAGCACACCCGGATCAGGGAAGTGCTCAACGCCGGGTTCACGCCGGCCAGGGTCAGGGCGTTCGAACCCACGATCCGCGCGATCGCGACCGACCTGGTCGAACGTGCCGCGGTGACGGCGGAGTTCGACTTCATCTCGGCGTTCGCCGTGCCGTACGCCCTGGAGGTGATCTGCCGACGCCTCGGCGTGCCGAACGAGTACCTCGACCGCTGCCGCACGTGGTCCGAACAACGCATCGAACTCATGATGCTGCAACGCGACGGCGATCCCGACCTGCTGCGCGACTGCGCCCGCGGGCTGATGGACTTCGGGGCGTTCGCCCGTTCACTCGTGCGGGAGCGGCTGACCGCACCGCGCGATGACCTGATCAGCGAACTGCTCCACGAGGGCAGGGCGGGCCAGACGCTGACCGCCGACGAGGTTGCCGTCCAAGTACCCACACTGATCTTCGCGGGACACATGACCTGCGCCGAGGCGCTCGGCACGATCCTCTTCCAGCAGCTCCGGTCACCCGGCGGCTGGGCCGAGGTCGTCGACGGGACGATCGCGACGCGGGACCTCGTGGAAGAGGGGTTGCGGGTCGACAGCCCACTGGCGGGCATGTACCGGACCGCGATCCGTGACGTCGTGGTCGGCGACGTCCACCTCGCTGCCGGGAGCCGGCTGCTGCTGTTGTACGGCGCGGCCGGCCGGGACAGTCGCGCCCACGCCTGCCCGGCCGCGTTCAGCCCAGGCACCCGGTCTGCCACGCACCTCGCGTTCGGGCACGGCATCCACTTCTGCCTCGGAGCCGGGTTCGCCCGCGCGGAACTGGAGATCGCGGTGCGGGCCGTCGCCACCAGGATGCCGGGCCTGACCCTGGCGCCGGGGCCGCCGCCACGGCACCGGCCGGTGTTCCCACTCCGGGCGTTGACCGAGTTGCGGGTGCGGCAGTAGCGACGGCCCGGCAGCGACGGCCCGGTAGCGACGGCTCGGCGCCTGCGGTCAGGCGCGGACCGCGGTCAGGAACAGGTAGCCGCTCTCCGGGGTGACCGCGGACAAGCGCATGAAGTCGATGAGCGAGGCGGCCTGCGCCTCGCCGACCAGATCGGCCAGCTTGTCGCGGACGGTGTCCACGGCGTCGGCCATGAGCGCGAGGGTGCGGGAGCAGTTGTCGCTGATGTCACGGATCTCCACGTCGACAAAACCGTTGGCGGCCAACGCCTTCCGGTACTCGTCCACGGTGCCCAAGGAGCGCACCGCGTAGTTCTGGCAGATGTGGTCCAGCAGCGCGCGTCCCGCCGGGCTGACCGGACCGCGCTCGATGACGTCGGCGACGGCGAGGCGGCCGCCGGGGCGCAGGACGCGGGAGATCTCGCCGAGCACCTGGCCGCGGTCGGGCATGTGCCACATCGACTCGAACGCCCAGGCCCCGTCGAACGAGCCGGCCGGGAAGGGCAGGTCCATCGCGTCGGTGAACTGGAAGGTGGCGCGGTGGGCGAGCCCGGCCGCGGCCGCGAGTGCGGTGGCCCGCGCCACCTGGGCGTGGCTGACGGAGATGCCCACCACGTCCACGTCGCAGGCGCGCACGAGCCGCAGCGCGGGGTGGCCGATGCCGCACCCGACGTCGAGGACCCGCTCGCCGGCCCGCGCGGCGAGACCGGAGATCATCAGGTCGGTCAGCCGGTCGGTGGCCACCTCGACGGAGCTGTCGTCGGCGTCGTCCTCCCAGTAGCCGTAGTGGATGTTGGGGCCCCACGCGGAACCGTAGATCCGACCGATCCCGTCGTACACCTCGGCGACGTCGCCGGGAGCGGGAGACTGGCTGAGCGTCATGAAGAACTCCGTATCGTCGGGACGGTGGCGGGACATCGGCGGCCGGCCGCGCCGGCGCCCGGCGGGGACCACGCCGGGCGCCGTCGCTCACCTCAGCTCGAAGCGCAGGAAACCCAGCCGCAAGCCCCCGGCCCGCCACTCGGCCCCCAGCGCCTGGTTCGCCATCAGGGAGATCCGCAACTGCCTGCGGTCCACCGCCGAAAGGCTGCTGTCGCTGTCCAGCACCGCCTTCGTCCAGGCGGTGCTCTCCTCCCAGAACGGCAGGGTCTCCGACGTGGCGTCGACTTCATCGACCAGTTCGAACCCGGCGGAGCGCGCGGCTTGCGCGTAGTCGAGCACCGTGGCCGGTCTGGTGTAGAAGTACTCGGCCCACACGTCGGCACCGTGCGGGCGGGTGAGGAACACCTCCTCGACGCACACGTTCCCGCCCGGCCTGAGCACGCGCGCCAGCCGCTCGAACCACCGGGCGCGGTGGAAGTACCCGCTGCTCTCGATGGCCACCGCCGCGTCGTAGGGGCCGGACACGGGGAGCTGCATCGCATCGCAGACCAGCGTTCGGACCTGCCGGCCCAGACCGCACTCCCGCGCGAACCCGTCGACTATCGGCGCGTGTTCCGGCGCGTTGGTGACCGCCGTCACGTCGGCGCCGTACTCCTGGGCCCAGAAGATCGAGCCGCCGCCCAGGCCGCAGCCGACGTCCAGGACCTTCCCCGACAGCCGGTGCCCGGCGTCCCAGACCTCGGCCGCGTACCGCAGCAGACCTTCCTGATGACACCGTATGCTGCGGCGGATGGCATCAGGCGTCGCGTCGTGGGCGCGCAGCGGCCTTTCCGCAGACGGGTAGTAGCCGACGTGGTAATGGATTTTCGGGCCAGGCCCGTACTTGCGGACGAGCCTGGCCGTTTTGTCGTCGTAGTACTGGCCGACGAGTCCCACCTCGTCCGGCGGGTCCAGCACCGCTTGCGGTGGACTCGACAGTTCATCCAGATCTGACACGGTGAGTTCTCCAGGGCTCGGAGGCCGACAACGCCGGTCAATTCACGGTTTCCCACGCCACCCGCGGCGGCCACGAATCCGTGCGCAGGAGTTCGAGGACGAACGCCTTCGACACCAGCGACACGCGGTTCGGCACCAGCAGCTTGTCGGACATCACGCGGACGTGGTAGTCGATGGTCTTCGCACTGAAGTACAGTTCCCTCGACAGTCGCCCGCTGGAGAAGCCGGCCGCGACACCCTCCAGGATTTTCGCCTGGAGGGAACTGAGGGTCCAGCAGTCGACCTGGAGTGCTGTGCAATCGGCAGAGCCGGCCGTCGCCGGACTTACCGGACCGGAGAACACCTGCCCGAAACCGTGCTCCCGGACACAAACCGAGTGGTGCTCGCAGTTCAGCCTGCCGTTCCGCCCGTTGTCCATGACACCCATCCATTCCCGTACAGCCGGCCAGGTCAGGAGTGCAATCGTCAGCGCCGCGGAGGTCGCGACCGACCGCGCCAGGCCGCCGCTCGCGATTGGTGCCTCGGCGGTGAATCCGCCCGATAAGTCCGCACCACGCCATTTCCCACAATTTTCCGACATGGCGGGGAGGCCCCTCTGAAGTGGAGGCCAAAGCGGTTCTGGTGCCGATGATGGCGACAGAGGCCGACCCGTCGCACACGTCACGGCGACGGGTCGGCGCGTCGGCGTCGGCCTCGGGGTCCACGGGCGGGCGAGTCCGACCGCCGAGCAGTTCCCTGGCCGCCTGGTTCGCGCGACGTCAGTCCTGGTGGAACTCGTCCTCGACCGTTCCCGACCGCGGCCTACAGCGGGCCGTAGAGCCAGTTGCCGTTCGCGTCGGGGTCCTCGCCCGTCCAGAACTCGACCACGGCCTTGCGGACCTCCTCGGCGCGCAGGCTGCCGTCGGCGTCGTGGTCGAGCCGGCGGAACGCCTGCTCCCGACCCTCGGCAGCGGCCCCGCCCATGCCCCGGGCCAGCGTGGCGTACTCGTCGAAGTTGAGGTGTCCGTCGCGGTCGGCTTCGAACAGGGCGTACCAGGCGGCGGCGCTCCGGTGCAGCGAGTCGACGAACCCGGCGTTGTCGCCGTCGATGGCGGCCCGGATGCCGCGTTCGTAATCGGCCGCGGTCAGCCTGCCGTCGCCGTCCTCGTCCACCTGTTGCAAGTAGGTGTCCCAGATGTGGTGCATGGAGTCCTTGAGCGCCTGCGCCTTTTCCGGGTGCGCGCCGAAGGGGGCGGCCAGGGCATCGGCGCGGGCCGATATGTCCTGCGCGGTGACGTAGCCGTCCTGGTCGTTGTCGAGGAGCCGGAACATGTGCTGCAGCTTGCGACTGAGAATGGAAGTGGCGGTGGCGGTCACAGTCGGTTCTCCTCGTCGGATCGTGGCGATCGGCGGTGCCTGCCGGGTTTGCGGAACTGGTCCGAAAAAGTGATCAAGGACCGGATGTCCGCCGGGCTTGTCGAACTGCGCCCTTACCGGTCTTCGGCAGTCACTTCCGAGGTTAGGGGATTCGCGCTGGAACCGCATTCCCCCGGGAGAGGGGTGTCGAGACCGCCACATTGGCCGACGTCCCGGTCGAACCGCGCATTCTGTGAATCTTCCGGTCCTGTCAACCCGATGGGGCGGGTGAAATTTTCACCCGGACAGGTGGGGTGTCCGTTTCGTGGTGCACGGAAGGCGTCTCGGTTGCGCTGTTCAGGCGAGCGGCCCGGTGTGATCTTTCCAGTGCGGCCCGGACTCGTGGACGTGATCACCCGCCCGTCGCCGGGCGGGTGATCGCGGTGGACGCGACCGCCGGCCGATCAGCCCGCAGACTGATTACCGGCTGAACCCCGGTGACCCCGCCACTAGAAGCGGGTGGCGACCAGTGGGGATTTCGGCTGGACTTGAGCGGACGGGTCGGGCAGGGGCATTCCGGGACAGGTCGAGTCTTTCTCGGGGATCTTCCCGTCCACGATGAAGGATTCGACCACGTTGTCCACGCACGCATTGCCGAAGGCGTAGACGCCGTGGTCGCCCTCGTCCGTCACGGTCAGCAGCCGGGAGTTCGCGAACTTCCGGTGGGCTCGTTGCGCCCCCTCCAAGGGCGTCGCGGGGTCACGGGCCGACTGCACCATCAGGACCGGTGGCACGCCCTTGCCGGTGGGGGCCTTCAACTGGAGGGGCGGGCGCTTCCAGAACGCGCACGGGGCCGTCGTCTGGTACCAGCCCGCCAAGGGGTACTGCTTGCCGAGGCGTTCCGCTTCCCGTGCCAGGTAGTCACGGCCTCCGTGGAACTTCGTGTCGTTGCACGAGACGGCGAACGCCGTGGCGCCGGCGGCGTCGGGGTAGCGGACCTCGGGCGCGGCCGCGGTGGTAACCCCGGTGGTGGGCTGGGCGAGTTCGGAGAACGTCTGCGCCGTGTAAGGGAAGTTGGTCTTGCTGTACAGCCCCTGGATCAGCAGCAGGTCGAGCATGACGCCGTTGTAGACGGTGCCGTCGGGGCGCTGGACCGGGGCCTTCGCCAGTCGCGCCCTGGTTTCCTCGTACTTCTGGCGGACCTGTTCCGCCGTGGTGCCCAGGCCGTAGCGGCTGTGGTACTTCGCCACCCACGGCAGGAAGTCGACCCGGAAGCGGCGTTCGAAGCCCGGACCGAACTCGGCCGACGAGTTCTGGAACGTGGTGGTGAAGTCGGTGTTCGAGTCGAACACGAACTTGTCCACGCGGTGCGGGAAGTAGGTCGCGTAGTAGGCGCCCGTCCAGGTCCCGCCCGAGTAGCCGATCCAGCTGATCTTGTCGCGGCCGAGCAGGTGGCGCAGCAGGTCGTAGTCCTTGACCGTCTGCTCGGTGTTCACGACCTTGCCGAACTCGCCCGAGTGGCGCTGGCAGGCGGCGGCGTGCCGCTCCGCCGCGTCGTAGATCAGCTCGACGTTCGCCCGGCTCCGGTCGCGGGGGTCGGTCACCGTCAGGGAGTCGGCGTTCGCGCAGGTGAGGTTGGTGCTGGCGCCGGTGCCGCGCGGGTCGACGCCGATGATCTCGACGTTGTCGACGAGCCGCGACCTGCTCTGGAAGTGCAGCGGCAGGGTCCGGCCCGGTGCGCCGGGGCCTCCCGGGTTGGTCACCACGCTGCCCCTGGCGTTGCCGGGCTTGGCCTTGAGGCGGCTGATGGCGATGGTGATCGTCTTGCCGTCGCCGGGGCTGCGCCAGTCCTGCGGCGCTGTGTACGTGCTGCACTCCAGGGTGGGTTCGGGGATGTCGTCGCACGGCGCCCAGGTGAGGCGCTGGGCGTGCAACGGGGTTCGTTGGTCCTGCTCCCGGGCTTGCGCCTGCGCCGGGGCTGGGAGCGTCGCCACCAAGGCGACTGCGGACACGGCTACCACAACTTTTCTCATGAGCACCCCTCTGGTCGTGCCACCACCTCATATGTGCGACGGGTGGAGGACAACCTGGGAAGCACCGGGTGTTCGGGTCTACGAAAGCACCAGGCCGGTCGGTGCCTCGGGACGGCCGCCGTCAGTGATCGCCGCCGCGCGGAGCGTCACCGCGACGGCGATTCGCCCGCCTCCCGCGCCTTGAGCTCCGCCTGCGCCGCGAGTCCGTCCGCCATCTCCTGCATGAAGCCTCGGAGGTGGTCCGGGAAGGACTCGCGCAGCTCCGCGGCGACCGGGTCGCCCCGATCCCGTCCCGCCCGTCGGACGAGAGGCCGTCGGACTGGCCGGGCTCCAGCGAGTCGATCGGTGTCCACGTCGGCCGGCTCCGCGGATCCAGCAGCAGGGCCCACACCGCCGACGGGGGTGCCGCGGATTCGGCCGTCACGTCGTAGTCGCTCATGGGGCCGACGCCAGTAACGGGGTGATCGGGAAGGAATGCGCGAGACTGCGGCCTACCGGTCGGGAATTGCGGTGGACCCGGACGCCGGCCGGTGTCGCCGGCCGGTGTCGCTGACCGCGCGTGACCACGGCTTCACCGCTGGGCGCAGCGATGACGCCCGTCCGTGGCGGCCCGACGTGGGTCAATGGACTCATGCGCCGACTTCTGCTCTCCGTGGCCGCCCTGCTCCTGCTCACGCCGGCCGCGCACGCGGCGGGCGGCGACCCGTTCGACTACGTCCAGATCAGGAGTGCGGGCAGGCCCGCCTTGGTGCTCACGGCAGGCGAGGGCGGCCTGGTGACGCTCCGCCCCGGAAGCGGTGAGACCGGCCAGCAGTGGCGGATCTTCCCCTCGGACACCGACCCGTACGTCACGGTGCTGGTCAAGCCGGCCGTCGACTGCCTGACCGGCTACGAGCCGCAGGACGTCCGGATGCTCAGCTGCATCGGCACCCAGACCCAGAGCTGGGCGAAACGCACCCAGCCGGACGGCTCGTTCGCCCTGGAGAACGTCGGCCACGCCAACGCGTGCCTGACCGCGCTGCGCGCCTTCTCCCGCGTCGAGCTCACCCCGTGCGACGACGACCGCGACCAGCTCTGGACCGCGGTGGCCGGCACCCGCTGAGCGACCGCCGGACGGACCCCTGGACGGACCGCGCCACGCGACGAGCGTCCCCACCAGCGATGACCCGCCAGGTTCACGGAACCGGCGTGACCGTGCGGTGACCCCCAGTAAGGTCGGGCTTCGACAGCACGGGGAGGCCCAGTGAGCTGGTGGAAACGCGAGCCGACGCCGGAGCATGATCAACCCGAGTTCGTTGTCACCGAGACGAATCAGAACGGCGCTGTCTACGAGGTCTACCGCGCCGCCGACGCCGAGGTCGCGAAGGCGTTCTTGTTGACCAAGAAGGTCGAGCGCGGCTTGTTCTACATCGTGGTCGAGACCCCGCAGGGGAACTGGGGCACGGATGTGGAGGGGCTGTACCTGGAGAACCTGCTGCCCTGGCAGGCCGACACGAGGTCGGCGGACTGCGTCGGACACATCGAGTCCATCACCAACTTCTTCGGCCTGCGAATGGCCGGCCGAGGTGATGGCGACAACTTCATCGTGCGGGTCGCGTGCGGCCGGTGTGGCCATTCGTGGCACGACGCTGTGCGGTACCGGAACGACACGGTGGTCCGCTGTCCGGGCTGCGCGGCGCGGAACACCGTCGACTCGTCCGGGATCACCGTCACCATCGATCCGGTCCGGCGGACCGAAGCAATCCTGAGCCCGTACTCGGTCGAGCACGAGGACGCCGAACCGGTCGACACCGGCGACCCGGAAGCCACGCCGGCGGCCCTGGATCACGCCGTCGCCGCCGCTCGGGACGCGGTGGCCGCGACGCCGCCCGGCCAACCGCACCGACCCGGCCGCCTGTTCACGCTGGGCTGCGTCATCGAAGAGCGGTTCACCCGGTCGAGCGAGCCGGCCGATCTGGACGCGGCGCTCGCCGCCTTCACCGAGGCCGCCGACAGCACCTCGCCCGGGGACCCGGCGCGGGCCGAGCGCCTGCTCGCCGTCGTCCGGTTGCTCAACGCCCGGCGACACCTCGCCCACCAGGCGGCCGATCTCGACGCGGTCATCGACAGGTCACGCGCGGCGCTGGCCGCCCTGTCGCCGGGGGCGGCCGAACGACCCGCGCTGCTCTTCCAGCTCGGTCTCGCGCTCCGCGAGCGCTTCGAGCGCACCGGCCGGCTCGGCGACCTGGACGACGCCGTCACCGCCGGTCGCGAGGCGGTGGCCGGGACTTCCCCCGACGCGATCCGCCATCCCGGCTACCTGGCCACCCTGTCGGCGACGCTCCGCGTCCGGTTCGAGCACACCGGGCGGCGGGACGACCTCGACGAGGCCGTCACGACCGGACGCGCCGCCTCGGCGGGAGCCGGGCCCGACCACCCCGACCGCGCCGCGTGCGTGAGCACACTCGGTCTGGCGCTGCACGAACTGTTCGTCACCACCGATGACGAGGCCGCGCTGACGGACTCGATCACCGCGTTCACGGAGGTGTGCGCCGGCACCGGACCCGACGACTCGAACTACGCCGGGATGCGGCACAACCTCGGCCGCACGCTGCTGGCCCGGTTCGAGGTGGCGAGCCGACTGTCCGATCTGGAGGGTGCGGTCGCCGCAACCCGCGCTTCGACGGCCGCGGCCACCCCGGAGGACGCGGAGTTCGCGAGGTTCCACGCGCAGTACGGCATGGCGTTGCTCGCCCGGTTCGACCACACGGGCGACCCGACCGACCTGGACGACGGCGTTGCCGCACATCGTCAGGCCGTGGTCGCCACGCCGGCCGGTCACCCGGACTTCGCGCTGCACCGGGCCGGGCTCGGGACCGCGTTGATGACCCGGTTCCGACGCACCGGGGCGGCGGCCGACCTCGACCAGAGCGTCCTCGTCCTGCGCGAAGCGGCACAGGCCACGTCGGCCACCCACCCGGACCACCCCGGTGTCCAGGACATGCTCGGCGTCGCCCTGCACAGCCGGTTCCAGCGCACCCTCCAGGAATCCGACCTGGACGAGGCCGTCGTCGCCGGCCGCCAGGCGGTCGCCGGCACCGCACCCGAGCACGCCTGGTACCGCCGGCGCCTGTCCAACCTGGGTTCCGTGCTGCACACCCGCTACCGGCACACCGAGCGCCTGGCGGACCTGGACGACAGCATCGCGCTGGACCGCGACGTGATCGCCGCCACCCGGCCCGACGACAGGCACCACAAAGTCTTCCTGGCCAACCTCGGCACGGCGTTGGTCGACCGGTACCGCGTCACCGGCGCACCGGCCGAGCTGGACGAGGCCATCAGCTCGGTCCGGCGGGCGATCGCGGGCACGCCGCACGACCACCCGCTGCTCCCCGCCCACCTCAACAACCTCAGCACCGCGTTGCAGGCCCGGTACCAGCGCACCGCCGAGGCGGGCGATCTGGACGAGGCGCTGTCGGCCGCACGTGACGCGGTCGCCGCGACGGCGCCCGGCGAGCCCGACCGCACCGCTCTGGTGCAGCTCGCGGTCCTGCTGGGCATCCGGTTCGAGCGGACCGGCGAACTCGCGGACCTGGACGAGGCGATCACCACCGCCGGCGAGGCGGCGGCCGGCCTCCCCGGCGAACACCCGGGCCGCGCGAAGGCGCTGATCGTCCTCGGCACGACGCTCCGCGACCGGTTCAGGCGCACCGGCCGACCGGGCGACCTGGACCAGGCGAGCGCGGCGTTGCAGGAGGCGCACGGCGTCGAGTCGGGCGCGCTCCCGGACCGGATGGCCGCCGCCGGGATGTGGGGCGAGCTGGCGTTCGAGACCGGCCGGGTCGACGCGGCCGCGGCCGGGTACGCGGCGGCGGTGCGGCTGCTGCCGCGGTTCGCCTCGCACGGCCTTTCCCGCGCCACCCAGGAGGACCGGGTCGCGCGCTGGAGCGGCCTGGCCGCGGACGGCGCGGCGTGCGCGGTCCGAGCCGGTCGTCCCGAGGAGGCGGTGGAGCTGCTCGACGCCGGCCGGTCGGTGTTGTGGGCGCAGCTGTTCGACCTGCGCACCGACCTCACCGAGCTGGCCGAACGCGAACCCGCGCTGGCCGAGCGCTTCGAGCGGACCCGGACGCTGTTGGACGCGCCGCTGCCGGCGGTGAGCCCGTCCGGCGATGACGAGGACCCGCGCGCCGAGCAGAACCGCGTCGCGGAGGAGCGGATGCGCGCCGCCCGCGAGTGGGACGACCTCATCGGCCGGATCCGCACCATCGCCGGGTTCGAGCGGTTCCTCCGACCCACGTCGTTCGCTCAGCTCCGGGCCGCGGCCGGTACCGGCACGGTGGTCATCGTGAACCTCAGCCGCCACGGTTGCGACGCGCTGCTGGTCTCCGCCACCGGTGTCGACGTGGTCGAGCTGACCTCGCTGACCCGCGCGGCGGCGGTGACGTGGACCAACGCCCTGCTGGGCGCCCTGGGCCACGCCGCCGACCCGAACCGCACGGTCGCCGAACGGGACCAGGACCGACACACGGTCCTGGACGTCCTGGCGTGGCTGTGGGACACCATCGCGGAGCCGGTGCTGACCAGGCTCGGCCACACCGCACCGCCGGCCGGTGCGTGGCCGCGGATCTGGTGGTGCCCTACCGGTCCGCTGGCCCTGCTGCCGCTGCACGCAGCCGGCCACCACCCCCGTCGCCGGACCGACGCCGCCGGCGGCACCGTGCCGGACCGGGTGATCTCGTCGTACACCCCCACGCTGACCGCGTTGTCGCGCGCCGCGAGCGCACCGGCTCCGGCGGGCAGGCCGACGCTGCTGGCCGTCGGCATGCCCACCACTCCCGGCGCGACCGACCTGCCCGCCGTGTCCGAGGAACTGGACCGCGTCCACGCCCGCCACCCGATCACCACCCGCCTGGAGAACCGGACCGACGGCAAGTCCTCGGGAACACCGACCAAGGCCCGGGTCCTGGCCGAGTTGCCGAGGCACGCCTGGGCGCACTTCTCCTGCCACGGCAGCCAGCACTTCAGCGACCCCGTCACGAGCGCGTTCTGGCTCGCCGACGGCCCGCTCAGCATCGCCGACCTGATCCACCACAACCCGGGTCGACGTGAACTGGCGTTCCTGTCCGCCTGCCAGACGGCCAGCGGCAGCCCCAGGATGGCCGACGAGGCCGTGCACCTGGCCGCGGCGATGCAGCTTCTGGGCTACCGGCACGTCATCGCCACCCTGTGGTCGGTCTACGACCACGTGGCCCCGAGGGTCGCCGACGCGGTCTACTCCGCCCTCACCACCACCTCGGACGCCGCTGACGCGCTGCACCAAGCCGTCGCCGCGTTACGGGCGCGGTGGCCCACCGACCCGCTGGTATGGGCGCCGTACCTCCACACCGGCCCGTAGCGGTCGCTTCACCGGTTCCGTGCCGCACAACGGCGCAGTCGCAGCTCGGGCGGGAGGGGTCGCCATGGGCGAGGTGGTCGGCCTTGGCCCGGGTGAGGGCGCGGTAGGCGTCCTGCTTGGCCGACCAGCGGCGACGGCGGCGGCGAACGCGCAGGCGGGCCAGGTGCGGCAGTGGTGGCTTGCGGGCTGTCCAGCGGTCCGCGAGCAGCCGCGCCCGATCGGCGCGGCCCGGAGCGGTTCGTCGAACAGGGCGCACCGCGCGGACTTGTCGGGACACGGGACCGATGCCCCACGGGGTCACGGTGCGCACGGTGCCGAGGCCGCGAGCATCGCCGCTGCGCTACAGCACGGCGTGCAAAGTCTTGATCGGCGCGGTGAGTCCTCGCCCCCATGCGGCGGCGGGCAAGCCGGTCGACCACCAGCCCGGCGGCACCGTGGCCGACCGCTTGTCGAGGGGTGGAGCAGTTGCGTGTGGACGACACCACCGACGCGGTGTCGATTTCACCCGAAACGGTGGTCATCATCGTGATGCGCCTCATCGTGCGCTGTGGGCGTCCGGTCGAGCTGAGAACGCATCCGGGAACACGCACCGACCCGACCGCCCACGGCGTCTGACACCGGAACCCACATCCATCGTGCCGTCACCGGCCACAAACGCCGCGTGCACGACTCACGAAAGGGTTAACCGCTGAGCCGGACGCTCACTCCCTGCTCGGAGTTCATCCGATCCACGGCCCCCCGGCAGGCCCGGTTCCGGCGCTTCCCCGCCCGCCCAAATGTTTCGCGGGACACTCAGCGTGGCTACCTGTACTGGGTCTGGTTCTCGGGTCCGTCGGACAGCTTCGTATGCGGTATCCGGGCGAACGACCGAGGAGAGCGGTGGACAGTGGCGATGGACGAAGTGCGCGAGACCGCCGCGGCGGTGATCGAGTTCACCCTGTCGCTGCACCCCGACGAACCGGTGGGCGTGCTGCTGGGCCGGGTCGCGAGCAGAGTCACCCACCTGGTCGAAGGGGCGGACGAGGTGAGCGTGACGCTGTACGACCACGGCGTCCCGGGCACCGTCACCTGCACCTCGGAGTCGGCGCTGCTGCTGGACAAGGCGCAGTACTCCGTCGAGGACGGCCCGTGCCTGCGGGCGGCGCGCGAGCAGACCGTGATCCGCACCAGGCTCGACGCGGAGGCCGGCCGGTGGCCGCAGTTGGCCGAGACGGCGGTGGAGCTGGGCATCCGCACGGCGTTGTCGTGCCCGCTGTTCCTGCCCGACGACGGCGCGGCGCAGCACCGGCACGCCGAGGCGCGGCGGCTGTCCGGGGCGTTGAACGTCTGGAGCAGCCAGGCCGACGCGTTCGACCCGGTGCGGACCGCGTTGGTCGCCGTGTTCACCTCCGCGATGTCGGCGATCATCCTCACCGCCGCGCACTGGAGCCACGCCCACGCCCAGGCCCGTCAACTCGTGACGGCGCTGGAGACCCGGGACATCATCGCCACCGCCAAGGGGATCGTCATGGCCCGGCTGGGCTTCACCGCGCCGGACGCGTTCCGCTGGATGACCGAGGTGTCGCAGCGCACGAACCACAAGGTCCGTGACTTGGCGGCGCTCATCGTCACCGATCCGGACGCGATCCTCGCCCGCCCCGGGAACCAGGTGCCGTAGCACCGAGCGCCACCGCCTACCGAGCGCCGCCGTTCCAGGGAGTGGTCCGCGCCGGGTCGGTCCGCCGGGCGAGCAACACCGTCACGTCGTCCCGCAACGCCCCGTGCTGGTGGTCGCGGACCGCGTTGACGAGCCGGCGGACGGTTTCCGGCACCGGGTGCGCGCCGGTCACCTCGCGGCTCAGGAAGTCCGCCAAGCGCTCTTCGCCGAACGGCACCTCCGCCGCGTCACGAGCCGTGGTCACCCCGTCGGTGTAGAGCACGACCCAGTCCTCGGGTGCCAACGCCCGCTCCCCGATCCGCACCTCGCCGAGGCCGAGCCCGAGGCCGAGCGGGCGGCACCGGCCGCCGTCGAGGGTGTCGACGGCCTTCCCGGGGCACACCACCAGCGGCAGCGGGTGCCCGGCGTTGAGGTAGCGCAGGCGGCCGGTCACGAGGTCGAACTCGGCGAGGACGGCGGTGGCGCACGCGGAGCCGCCGAACCGGCCGCTGATCGTCTCGTCGATCAGCTTGGCCTGGTCGTACAGCCCGAACCCGGCGTGCCGGGCGCTGCGGTACGCCGCCACCGCGGCCGCGGCGACCGGACCGGCGCACCCGTCCTGGCTCGCGGCGTCGAGCACGATCACGGTGGCGGTGGACTCCGACAGGGTGTAGTCGAAGACGTCGCTGGTGACGTCGTCGCGGGGTTCCAGCGCCGCGGCCACGACGAGCCCGTCCACCCCGGCGGTCGACGGCGGCAGCAGCGACCGGATCAGCTCGGCGTCGACCGAGCGGCGGACCTGCACGCGACCCCGGTCGATCACGTCGCCGTACTGCGACAGCAGGCTCACCAGGTGGCCCAGCAACGCCGAGAACCAACGGCAGTGCGAGTGCAGTTCCGGGTCTTCGAGGTCGTCCACGTGCTCGACCTCGACTTCGAGGACACCCAGCCGCTCCGCCCCGTCCACCAGCGGCACCCACAGCGCGCGGGACTCCGGGTCGTCCCCCGGCAGTGCCCGGACCTCCCGGAACGCGCGACCGGCCACCGTCCGGTCCACGTCCAGCGAGGCGCGGCGACGCCCACCCGCGGCCACGGCGTGGAGTCGGCGCCGGCCGGAGTCGACCAGGTAGAGGGTGAGCCCCACGCCCAGCACCCGCCCGGCCGCCTCGGCGACGGCCGGCAGCCGGTCGGGCGCCGCCGACTGCGCGCCTTCGAGCAGCTTCACCAGCGCCGCGAACAGGCCGGGCCGGGGCCGGGCCGCCGAGGACGGACGGCTGTAGGTGGCGCGGTAAGACGACGTCAGCTCGTCCAGCCGCTCGTTCACCGCGAGCGCGAGGACATCGCGTTCCAGCGCTGGTAGTGCGCCCCGTCCGTGTACGTAGTCGTCAACGGTCGCGGGATTTGTGCCGCCGCCCAACGCGAAGTACCTGACCCACAGGTCGTCAGGCGACAGGCCGGCGTGCTTCACCGCGAGCGCCGCGCTGCGCTGCTGGTCCGCAGCGCGCTGTTCTGGTCGATGTGCCTCGTCATTCATGGTCGTCCCGGTTGGTGGTGGTTCTCAACGGCCCACGAGTCGATCGATGGAGGTGTCGGGGCGCGGCCAGGCGGTCGGGTAACCCCCGCACGTCCACGGACCACCGGGGTGGACCGCCCGGGCGGTGGGTGCGCGCGGCACGGCCGCTGTGGGTACGCGCGGCACGGCCGCGGTGGGCCGGTTACGCCGCAGGGGCCGGTGGCGGGCGGCGGGGTGGATCGACCGGCGACGGGACACGCCTGCGAGGCCGGACCGAGCATCGACGCGACCGGGCGCACCGACGTCGGGCAGCACTGCGGAACACGGGACACCACCACTCCTCGAACCTCGGCGGAGACATCCGGCGGGGTCGGACTACCCCCGCCAAGCGCGCGAAAACCAAGCGGCGGTGTCGGGTGTCCGCCGTCGTGGTGGGCGATCTCCCGCGCTGGGGCCGCGGTGGCACCGGTACTGCTCGACCAGGTCCTACCCCGCGCGGGTCACAGCATCGGCGGAACCGCCCGGTAGCTCTCGGTGTAGTAGTCGCCGGTGCGTTGCCGGTGGGCGTCGCGGTCGGTGTCGTCCGGGTCGTACTCGGGGGCGTCTTTGATCTGGTCCTTGGTCCGGTCGACGTAGACCTTGCGCTCCTCGTGGTCCACCCGTCGCACCGTGCCCACGGGCAGCACGACCTTGCGGCCGAAGATCCACGGGCCGGTGTCGACCATCAGGCAGTCGGCGGGAACCTCGGCGTTGTCCTCGTCGACCTTGCCGATACCGCCGTCGGTCGCCTCGACGTGGTAGCCGATCAGACCCGTGTCGGGACGTTCGCCGGCACCCGCGCTGTCCCGCACGCGGTCGAAGCCGGCGTCACCGGCGGACAGCCACGTCGGGTCGCGCCAGACCCAGGGGGCGAACAAGTACGGTTGCATCTCGGTCCTCCGGTGTAGGGAGCGGGTACCGCGGGGCTACCCCGATCGGAGCGGCGGAATCGGGCCGATACGGCCACCGGCGTCGGTGGTGGCGGAGGAAGGGCGGCCGGCCTGCGGTTGCTCAGCGTGGTCGGGACGACCTCCACCGCATCAGCCACGCCGCCTTCGTGCGCGCCGTGCCGACGTGAGCGCTGACGTGGGCGGACATGCGGTTTCGCGCGGGCCGGTTCCGCCGGCTCCTCAGTGTCGACGCCCGGGTACGCGCGGCCTGCGTGCCGCCGGGTCGTTGTCCTCTGTGACCGGGAGCCGGCGGGTGATCGCCAGCCGAACCGGCTCCGGGGTGGCCGGTCGCACCGGGAAAACGCCGGCCAGCGCGGCGGACAGGTTCCGGTGCACGTGGAGCAGGCGGTGCAGGCCGCTGACCCGGAGGGTGTGCAGCACCGACGGGTCGGAGGCCACGATGCGCAGGAGCGCGCCCCGCGCGGCACAGCCGAAGTGGTGCTCCACCAGCACCTCCAGCCCCGCCCGGTCGAGGTAGCGGACCTCGGTCAGGTCCAGCACCACCGACGCCGCCGCCTCACGTGCGATCCGCAGGCATCGGTCGAGCGTCACAGCGGTCACGGAGTCCACGGCGCCGGACGCGCGCACCGCGACCACACCGTCCCGGATCACGTGTTCGAAGTGCAGCGTGGCCGGGCGCGGCGGGTCGGGCGCGGTTCGGATGTGGTCGTTGTCGACGCAGCGGTCCATCTCTTCCCCTCATGAGCGTGAAGCGACGGCCGTGGTCACGTCGCCGTGCCGGGCGGGCTCGCTGCTCAACCCACTCCCGGTTCCCGACCCTAGCGCCGACGGACACCACCGCAACTTCAGGACCGCTCCGCCGTCCGGGTGAGGTGACGAGTCGGTCAGTTCCGCGCGGACTCGGTCGCGCGTTCGTTGGCCTTGTGGATGGCGGCGACCAGCTCGCTCTTGCCCATCGTCGACCGGCCGGGCACGTCGAGCCGCTTGGCGATCTCGTAGAGGTGCTGCTTGGACGCGTTGGCGTCCACCCCGCCCGCGGTCGATCCCTGCGCCGGAGTGCTGCGCGCGGCCTGCTTGTCGGAGGGTCCCTTGTGCTCCTTGGGCTCCCAGTGGTCGCCGACCTTCTCGAACGAGTGCTTCAAAGCGGAGAACGCGGTGCGATGTGCGCGTTCGCCTTCTCCGTAGGTGTCCACGGCCGAGTCGTGCGCCTTGATCCACGTGCGCTGGGCCTTGGCCGAGGACCTCTCGACCGTGCTGGGCAGTTCCTGCCTTCCCGGCATGGCTCCTCCTCTCTCCACACGGTGCTGCCGGGTACCCCGGGTGCCGGACCCGCAACCGCGCCGGCGACAGCCGTGCTCGCCGTACCCGGCACCACCCGGGTGAAACACGACGATCGTGCCTCGCGTCGCCCGTTCGAGTTCACCTCGCGGTGGGCGGCCGGCGGGTGGGAAGTAACGACCGGGTCGGTGCATGAGTCGCTCCGACGCGGGTAGCTGGGAAGCATGGGATTGCGACGAGTGGTGGTCACCGGCGGTGCGGGCTTCGTCGGTTCGCACGTGTGCGAGGCGTTGCTGCGCAGCGGCGTGCGCGTGGTGTGCGTGGACAACTTCCGCACCGGCTCGGTGGACAACCTGCCCGAGAACCCCAAGCTGGGGGTGGTGCACGCCGACGTGACGCGGCCCCTCGACCTGCTGGGCGAGGTGGACCTGGTGCTGCACCTCGCCTGTCCCGCGTCCCCGGTGGACTACCTGCGGATGCCGGTGGACACGTTGCGGACCGGTGCGCTGGGCACGCTGCACGCGCTGGAGTTGGCACACCGCAAGGGTGCCCGGATCGTGGTCGCGTCCACCAGCGAGGTGTACGGCGACCCGCTGGAGCACCCGCAGCGCGAAGACTACTGGGGCAACGTCAACCCCATCGGCCCGCGCAGCGTCTACGACGAGGCCAAGCGGTTCGGCGAGGCGGCGGTGGAGGCGTTTCGCCGCGAGTACGGCACGAACACCGCGATCGTGCGGATCTTCAACACCTACGGACCCCGGATGCGCCCGGACGACGGCCGCGTGATCCCCACTTTCCTGAGCCAGGCGCGCGCGGGTCGCCCGCTGACGGTGCACGGTGACGGGCAGCAGACCCGTTCCCTGTGCCACGTCGACGACCTCGTGCGCGGCTTGCTGCTGATGGCGGAGTCCGACCACCACGGTCCGATCAACCTGGGCAACCCGCAGGAGGTCACCGTGCTGGAGATCGCCGAGCGGATCATCGCGCTGACCGGCTCCGCGTCGAGGATCGAACACGTGGACGCGATGGTGGACGACCCACGTCGACGTCGGCCCGACATCTCGTTGGCGCGGTCCGTGCTGGGCTGGCAACCCGAAATCTCGTTGGACGAAGGACTCCGGCGCTCGTTCGCCCTGGAACCGGTCGGCTGACCGTCCACATCGGAGGAAGGAGGCGCGCTGTGCGCGTACTCGGCATCAACGCGGTTTTCCACGACCCGGCAGCGGCTCTGGTGGTCGACGGCCAGGTGGTCGCGGCGGCCGAGGAGGAGCGGTTCTCGCGGCGCAAGCACGGCAAGCGGCCGGTGCCCTTCTCCGCTTGGGAGCAGCCCGAACAGGCCGCCCGGTGGTGCTTGGAGCACGCCGGTCTGACCCCTGCGGACCTGGACGCGGTGGCGTACTCCTACGACCCCGGCCTGGCGGTGGAGGACACCGCGCCGTGGGAGGAGCTGCGGACCACCTACGCGCGTCGCGCTCCGCAGTTCCTCGCGACCGCGCTGCCCGGACTCGACCCGGACATCGTCCAGTTCGTGCCGCACCACGTGGCGCACGCCGCGTCCACGGGCTTGGCCGCGCCGTTCGACGGCAACTGCGCGGTGCTGGTGGCCGACGGCCGGGGCGAGTGCGGCTCGCACCTGTCCGGCGAGTACCGGGGCCACGAGTTGACCACGCTCGCCGCGCAGGAGCTGCCGCACTCGCTCGGCCTGCTCTACGAAGACCTGACCGAACACCTGGGCTTCCTGCGCTCCAGCGACGAGTACAAGGTGATGGCGCTCGCCTCCTACGCCGAGCCGGTGCACTTGGAGCTGTTGCGGGAGCACGTCTTCGCGCGCCCGGACGGCGGTTTCGAGGTGCGCCCGGTGGACTGGGGTGCGCTGGCGAAGCAGCGGGCCGCCGATGACGAGGTGACCCGCGAGCACGCGGAGCTGGCGGCGAGCGTGCAGGTGCGGGTGGAAGAGGTGCTGCTCGACCTCGCCCGGTGGTTGCACGAGAGGACCGGGCAGCGGCGGCTGGCCATGGCGGGTGGTGTCGCCCTGAACTGCGTCGCGAACACCCGCATCCTCGACGAAGGGCCGTTCGACGAGCTGTGGGTGCAGCCCGCGGCGGGCGATTCGGGCACGGCGCTGGGCGCGGCGCTGCACGTGGCGGCGCGGGGCGGGGAACCCGCCGCGGCGATGCCCGGGGCGGATCTCGGGCGCGGTTTCACCGATGACGAGGTCGAGGGCTTCCTGAAGCGGGCCGCGGTGTCCTACGACGAGCCCGACGACATCGCCGAGGTGGTCGCCCAGGCGTTGGCGGACAACAAGGTGGTGGCGTGGTTCCAGGGCCGGGCCGAGTACGGTCCCCGGGCGCTGGGCCGGCGATCGCTGCTGGCCAACCCGTGCCACGCGGAGAACCTGGAACGGCTCAACAACGTCAAGGGGCGCGAGCAGTTCCGCCCGGTCGCGCCGATGGTGCTGGAGGAGCGGGCGGCGGAGCTGTTCGGCCGGGGACCGATCCCCAGCCCGTACATGCTGTTCGTGCACGACGTGCACCCGGACTGGGTGGATCGGATCCCGGCCGTGGTGCACGTGGACGGCACCGCGCGGGTGCAGACCGTGGCACCGGACCGCGAACCGCTGATGGCACGGGTGTTGCGCGGGTTCGAGCGGCGCACCGGCGTGCCGGTCGTGGTCAACACAAGCCTGAACACCGCCGGCCGGCCGATGGTCGACGACCCGCGCGACGCGTTGGAGTGCTTCGGTTCCGCGCCGGTGGACCTGCTGGCGATCGGTCGTTTCACGGTGCGGCGATGAGCCCCGACTACGCGGTGGTGATCCCGACCGTCGGGCGGTCGAGCCTGTCCGTGGTGCTGGACGCGGTGGAGCACGGCCGGGGCGTGGCACCGCGCGAGGTGATCGTGGTGGACGACCGCCCGGAACCGGGCCCGCTGCCGCCGACCCACTCGGCGCGGGTGCTGCACACCGGGGGCCGGGGGCCGGCCGCGGCCCGCAACGCCGGCTGGCGGGCGACGTGCTGCGAGTGGGTGGTGTTCCTGGACGACGACGTGGTGCCCGGCCCGGACTGGCGGGAGCGCCTGGCCGAGGACCTGGCCGACGCCGGGCTCGACCTGGGCGCGAGCCAGGGCCGGATCGTGGTGCCGCTGCCCGAGGACCGGCGGCCGACCGACTGGGAGCGCGGCACCGCCGGGCTGGCCGGCGCGAAGTGGATCACCGCGGACATGGCGTACCGGCGGGCCGCGCTGGCGCGCGTGGGCGGGTTCGACGAGCGGTTCCCGCGCGCCTACCGGGAGGACGCCGAACTGGCGGTCCGCGTGCTGGACCACGGGTACCGGATCGACACCGGGAACCGGACCACGACCCACCCGGTCCGGGCCGCGGACTTCTTCGCCAGCCTGCGCCAGCAGCGGGGCAACGCGGACGACGCCCTGGTGCGCCGGCTGCTCGGCCCGGGGTGGCGTTCCCGGATCGGCGGCCACCGGGGTCGGTTGGGGTGGCACGCGGCCACCACCGCCGCGGGGGCGGTGGCCGTGCTCGGCGCGGTGACCGGCCGGCGGCGGCTCGCGCTCGCCGGCGGCGCGGTGTGGGCCGGGCTGACCGCCCTGTACGCCGGACAGCGGATCGCCCCCGGCCCGCGCACTGCCGACGAGATCGCGCGGATGCTGGTGACCAGCGCCGCCATCCCGGTCGCCGCGTGCTGGCACCGGCTGGTGGGCGAACTCCGGTTCCGCGGGGTGCGGCGGTGAACGTTCTCGTGCTGCGCGCGCTCGGGCTGGGCGACCTGCTGACCGCCGTACCGGCGCTGCGCGGCCTGCGGCGGGCGTTCCCGGCGGCGGTGATCACGCTGGCCGCGCCGGGGTGGCTGGCCGACGTGGTCGCGCGGATCGACGCGGTGGACCGGCACCTGCCGGTCGGCGAGTTGGAGCCGATCCCCTTGCGGGAGCCGGACCTGGCGGTCAACCTGCACGGTCGCGGGCCGCAGAGCACCGCCCTGCTGCGCGCGACCCGGCCGGGCCGGCTGATCGCCCTCGACGGCCGCGACGACGAGCGGCACGAGGTGCTGCGGTGGTGCGACCTGCTGGAGCGGCACGGGATCCCGTGCGACCCGGACGACCTGCGGCTGCCCCCGGTGCCGCGCAACGACCACGTGGTGGTGCACCCCGGTGCGAGCCACGGCGCGCGGCGGTGGCCGGCCGACCGGTGGGCCGCGGTGGCCCGGGCGCTGGGTCCCGAGGTCGTCGTGACCGGCAGCACGGCGGAACGCCCGCTCGTCGAGTCGGTGGGCCGGCCGGCGATCGGCCCGCTCGGGGCGTTCCTCGACCTGGTCGGCGGCGCGCGGGTGCTGGTCTGCGGTGACACCGGCGCGGCGCACGTGGCCACCGCGTACGGCACGCCGTCGGTGGTGCTGTTCGGGCCGGTGTCCCCCGCTCTCTGGGGACCGCGGAACGGCCCTCACCGCGCCCTGTGGCACGCACGGCCCGGCGACACGTTCGCCGACCGGCCCGGTCCCGGGCTGCTGGAGATCGACGTGGCGGAAGTCCTGACCGCACTGGGAGGTGTGCCTTGGCGCGAATCGGTGTCATCGGAGCGGGCTACGTCGGCCTGACGACGGCCGCGTGCTTCGCGGAACTGGGCCACGACGTGGTGTGCGCGGACGTGGACGAAACCAGGGTCCGGGCGTTGAACCGGGCCGAGATCAGCGCGCTGGAACCGGGGCTGACCGCCCTCGTGCAGCGCGGCCTGGCCACCGGGCGGCTGCGGTTCGTGCGCGGCAACCGGGAACCGCTGTCCGGCTCGGAGTTCGTGTTCCTGTGCGTGCCGACGCCGACCGGCGAGGACGGCGCGGCCGACCTCACCCAGGTGCGCTCCGTGCTGCGCGAGGCCGACCTGCTGCCGCCGGACTGCGTGCTGGTGCTGAAGTCGACCGTGCCGCCGGGCACGGCGGACGCGATCGCCGACTCGGTCGACGTGCCGGTGGTGTCCAACCCGGAGTTCCTGCGCGAGGGGCACGCGGTGGAGGACTTCCTGCGGCCGCAACGGATCGTGGTCGGCGGTCCGGCCGCGCGGCAGGTGTCGCGGCTCTACCGGGGGACCGAAGCCCCGGTCGTGGTCACCTCGAACGTCGGCGCGGAACTGGTGAAGTACGCCAGCAACTGCTTCCTGGCCGTGAAGCTCTCCTACGTCAACTCGTTGGCGGAGCTGTGCGAGCAGGTGGGTGCCGACATCGCGGAGGTCACCTGCGCGATGGGCCTGGACGACCGGATCGGCACCGCGTTCCTCGACCCCGGCCCCGGCTGGGGCGGTTCGTGCCTGCCCAAGGACACGCGGGCACTGCTGGCCGCGGCAGGGGCGGCCCAGGTCGACTTCCCGTTGCTGTGCGCGGCGATCGACACCAACGAACACCAGCCCCGCCGCGTGGTGGCGAAGGTCCGTGACGCCGTCGGGTCGCTGGAGGGTACGCGGATCGCGTTGCTGGGGCTGGCTTTCAAGGCCGGCACGAACGACCTGCGGGACTCCCCCGCGCTCGCCGTGGCCGGGTTGCTGGCGGCCGAGGGCGCGGACCTGGTGGCCTACGACCCGAGCGTGTCCGACGCGCCGGGGGTGGCGGTGGTCGACTCGGTGCGGGAGGCCGCCCTGGGCGCGCGGGCGCTGGTGGTGCTCACCGAGTGGCCGGAGTTCGCCGAACTGGACTGGCCCGCGCTGGTCCGCCGGATGGCCACCCCGGTGATCGTGGACACCCGGAACCTGGTCCCGCCGGAGAAGGCGGTGGAAGCGGGCTTCCGGCTGGTGGCCACCGGTCGGCCGGTCCCGCCCGGCCCGTGACTCGCGACGGCCCGGCCCGCTGAGCGCGGGCCGGGCCGGTTGGGTAGAGGCCGACCAGGTCGGGGTCAGCCGGGTTGGCCCAGGTGCACGACCTTCGTGGTGGTCATCTCGTCCAGCAGTTCCGGGCCGTAGCCGTAGCCGGTGCCCGACGCCCGGCGCGGTTGGGCCGCACCGCCGGGCGCGCCGCCGAAGACCGCGTTGACCTTCACCGTGCCGACGGGCAGCGCCCGCCACGCCCGCTGCGCGTGGGCCATCGAGGCGGTCAGGACCGTGGCGGCCAGGCCGTACTCGTCGGCGGCGGCCTCGTGCAGGGCCTGCTCGAACGACGGCACCAGGCGCACGGGGGCCACCGGCCCGAACGTCTCCTGCGTCCACACCCGCATGTCCGGGGTACAGCCGGTGAGCACGGTCGCCGGGTAGTGGCGTCCGTCCGGTTCACCGCCCACCAGGACCTCGGCCCCCGCCGCCACCGCCTCGGACACGTGGGCGTGGACCGCGTCGGCGTGGCGCTGGTCCACCAGCGGCTGCGGGTCCGCGTTCCACTCGCGGGCCAGGCCGCACAGGGCGTCGAGGAACGGCACGGCGATCGCCTCGTGCAGGTAGATCCGCTCGACCGAGGTGCACAGCTGGCCCGCGTTGGTGAACGCGCCGAGCGCCGCCTGCCCCGCCGCCCACGCGGGGTCGACGTCCGCGTCGACCACCAGCGGGTCGTTGCCGCCGTTCTCCAGCAGCAGCTTGGCGCGGGAACCGCCGGCGATCGCCCGGCCGGTCGCCGTCGACCCGACGTGCGCCACCACGTCCACGCCGGGGTCGGCGGCGAGCGCCGCGCCGACCTCGCCGCCACCGTCCACGGTTTGCAGCACGTCCGGCGGGAAGTGCGCCGCCAGCACCTCGCCGAGCAGCCGGCCCGTCCTCGGGCACCGCTCACTCGGCTTGTGCACGACCGCGTTGCCGGTGACCAGCGCCGCGCCCAGCAGGCCGCAGGCGATGGCGACCGGGTCGTTCCACGGCGTGAGCGCCACCACCACGCCGCGCGGTTCGGGGATCATGAAGTCGGCCGCGCCGGCGGAGCCGTGCAGCGACCGGCCCCGGTGGACCGGGCCCAGCTCGGCGTACTGCGCCAGCGTGCCGGCTCCCGCCAGCACCCCCTCGCGCCCGGACTCGAACGGCCGCCCGGTCTCCTCCTCCAGCACCTTCGCCAGCTCGTCGGCCCGGTCCCGGACCGCGGCCGCGGCGGCGCTCAGGGCGGCCCCGCGCTCGGCCGCCGGCGTCGCACCCCAGGACGGCTGGGCTTCCCGTGCGTTGCGCACGCTCATCTACGCTCCTCATCGCCAGACGTGGGTTCGCACGACGACCACGACGGCCGCGTGCCGGTTCTCGCTACGGCCAAGAGCCTTCCTCCGCGTGGGCGACCACCAGTTCGCGGATCTCGCACCCCGCCGGTTGCCGCAGGGCGAAGACGATGGCGTCGGCGACCCGCTCGGGCGGGTTGAGCCGGCTGTCGTCGGGCGGCCGGTACTGCTCCGCGCGGTCGTCGAAGAAGTGCGTGCGCATCCCGCCCGGGATCACCAGGGTCACCCCGGTGCGGCCGGCGGTCTCGGCGGCCAGCGCGCGGGTGAAGCCGACCACGCCGAACTTGGAGGCGCAGTAGGCCGTCGCGTCGCTGACCGCCTTGAGCCCCAACGTGGACGCGATCGTGACGACCCGGCCGCCGTCGAGGTGCGGCAGCGCCGCGCGCACCACCGCGGCGGTGCCGAGCAGGTTGACCAGGACCACCCGGTCCCAGTCCGCCCCGGGGACGTCGACCAGCCGGCCGCAGGCGTCGGTCCCGGCGGCCGTGACGACCGCGCTCAGCCCGCCGTTGCGGGCGACGATCGCCTCCACCGCGCTCTCCGCGGCCCGGGTGTCGGACAGGTCGACCGATTCGAAGTCGGCCACCTCGTCCGACGCCGGGGCCGCCTTGTCGAGCACGAGCGGTGTGCCGCCCAGTTCCCGCACGGCGTGCACCACCGCCGCGCCCAAGCCGGACGCACCTCCGGTCACCAGCACGTTCCCCACCATCAGGCCCTCCTCGTCAAGATCCCGGTCGTCGACCGGCCCCGGTGGTAGGGCACCACCACGGTCCGGCCTCCCCAGCCGCGCACCAGCTCCGCCTCCGGCAGGGACTCGGCGGAGTAGTCCCCGCCCTTGACCCACACGTCCGGTCGCAGTTCGGCCAGCACCCGTTCCGGGGTGTCCTCGTCGAACACCAGCACGTCGTCCACGCAGTCCAAGGCGCGCAACAGCTCCGCGCGGTCGTCCTGGCCGGTCACCGGGCGCTCCGGCCCCTTGAGCCGGCGCACCGAGGCGTCGGAGTTCAGGCACACCACCAGGCAGTCGCCCAACGCCCGCGCCGCCGCGAGAGTGCGGACGTGGCCCGCGTGCAGCAGGTCGAAACACCCTCCCGTCGCCACCACGACACCGCCGCGCGCCCGCACCGAGTCCACTGTGGACTCGGCCCGGTGGAGCCCGGACACGCCGCCGCGCGCCAGGAAGTCGGCCGCCGCGGCAACCGCCGCCACCACGGCGTCGTCCGGCGCGGAGCCGTTCGCCAAGCGCGCGGCGGCGGTCACCGCGAACCGGTCGCCGGCACCGCACGGGTCGGTCGCCGTGATCGCCGGGGCGGGCACCACGACGGGTGCGTCG
Organism: Saccharothrix espanaensis DSM 44229; assembly: GCF_000328705.1. Classification (NCBI taxonomy): domain Bacteria; kingdom Bacillati; phylum Actinomycetota; class Actinomycetes; order Pseudonocardiales; family Pseudonocardiaceae; genus Saccharothrix; species Saccharothrix espanaensis. The sequence goes on from NC_019673.1 coordinate 5,654,596, forward strand.
CCCTGGTGCAGCAACGCGCCGGCACGCCCCATCGTCACGACGACCGCACGGGCGCGCCACCGTCCTCGCAGCAGCTCGGCGGCGGCGTACGGGTCGGAGGTGTCCGCGAACGCCGACGCCTCCGCCAGGTTCGGCGTGACCAGCCGGGCGTCGGGCACCGGGGCCGGGCCGCGCGGGTGCGGGTCCCACACCACGGGCCGCCGGCCCAGCACCGACCGCAGCCGCTCGTCGCGCGCCAGCCCCCGCCCGTAGTCCGAGACCAGCACCAGGTCGGCCGCCAGCACGGCGTCGAGCATCTCGTCGGTCACCTCGGGCGTGCCGGGGCCACCGCCCCGGTCGACCCGGGCCACCGACGTGCCGGCGCTGCGCAGCCTGGTCTTGACCGGGGTGGGCGCGGTGGAGCCGCCCAGCACCGCGGGCACCGCGAGCAGGCCGCGCAACCGCGTGCCGTCCTCGTCGTCGGCGACGGCGCTGACCAGCGTCACGTCCAGACCGTCGGCGTGGGCGAAGGCCGCCGCGAGCGCCGCGCCGCCGGCCCTGGCACGTTCGGCGGTCACGTCCAGCACCGGCGCGGGCGCGTCCGGGCAGACCCGCTCCACGACGCCCTCCACGTCGACGTCGAGCAGCGAATCCCCCACCACGACCAGCTTCACGACACCCTCCGCCGCACGGTCGGCAGCGCCGCCTCGAACGCCTCGCACAGCGCGTGCACGGCGACCAGTTGCGCCTCCTGGACGTGGCACGCGGCACCGGGCAGCGCCAGCACGTCGTCGGCCAGGTCCGCGAGCGGGTTGGGCGCCGGTCCGGTCGACGCCCAGACCAGCGCGCCCGCCTCCCGCCCGGCCTCGGCGGCGCGCAGCAGGTTCGGGCTGCGGCCGCTGGTGGACAGCAGCACCAGCACGTCGCCGGGGCGGGCGTGCGCGCTCACCTGCCGGGCGAAGACCTCCTGGTAGCCGTAGTCGTTGCCGATGGCGGTCACGCTGGAGGACTCGGCGCACAGCGCTATCGCCGAGAACGCGGCCCGGTCGTCCCGGTAGCGGCCGACCAGCTCGGCGGTCAGGTGCTGCGCCTCGGCCGCCGAGCCGCCGTTGCCGGCCGCCAGCAGTCGCGCGCCGCCGGTCAGCCGGTGGGCCAGGGTCGCGCCCCAGCGGGTGATGCGCGGGGCCTGCGCCCGCAGGCCGGCCAGCGACTCCCCCAGCCCGTCCAAGTGCTTCTCCACGCTCACAGCGCACCTCCGACGGCCAGGTCGACCGGCTTGCCCGCACCGGCCCGCAGGTAGGCGCGGACGGTGTCGCGGGCGATCCGGTCCCACGAGTACCGCGCCGCGACCCGGTCGGTGCCGGCGGTGCCGTACGCCTCCCGGCGGCCCGGGTCGCGCAGCAGCGAGTTCAACGCCGCGACCAGCGCCCGCCGGTCGCGCGGGGGCACGAGCACGCCGGTGACGCCGTCGACGACGGTGTCGGTCAGCCCGCCCACGGCGGTGGCCACCACGGGCACCCCGCACGCCATCGCTTCCAGCGGCACGATCCCGAATGGCTCGTACCAGGGCACGCAAGCCACGACGTCCGCCGACCGCAGCAGCGCCGGCATCTCCTCCCGCGACACCCGCCCGACCAGGGACACGCGGTCACGGACCCCGCAGCGCTCGGCGTGCGCGAGCAGCCGCTGCGCCTCCGAGTCGGCGCGCAGCAGCGACGCCTCGGGACCACCGGCGATCACCAGGTCGGTGTCCGGCACCGACCGCAGCGCCTCGATCAGGTCACCGAACCCCTTGCGGGGCACCAGCCTGCCGATCGAGACGATCCGCCGGCGGGATGTCCCGGGGCGGAACCCGGCCGGGGTGAACAGGGTCTGGTCGACCCCGCAGGGCACGACCGACACCCTGGACCTCGGCACGCCCATCCGGGCCAGTTCGGTCACCTCGTCGGCGCAGGTGGCCAGCACCCGGTCCACGTCGCGCCCGATCGCCCGCTCCACGCCGAGCCGCTCCGGCGGGCTGGTGTCGGCCGCGCCCTGGTGCCGGCGCTTGACCGCGCCCAGCGCGTGGAAGGTCTGCACCACCGGGATCCCGACCGTCCGCCCCGCCGACAGCGAGACCACGCCGGACATCCAGAAGTGCCCGTGCACGACGTCCGGTGGGTCGGGGGCCCAGTCGTCGGCCAGGAAGCGGGCGAAATCGCCGAGGTAGGGCACCAGGTCGTCCTTGGGCACCCGGCGCGGTGGCCCGGCGGGCACGTGCACGACCTCGTACCCGTCGTCCGAGAGCACCCGTTCCGGCTGGTCCGGCGCGTACCGGCGGGTGTAGACGACGACTTCGTGGCGCAGCCGGGCCAGCGCCGCCGACAGCGCGGCCACGTGCACGTTCTGGCCTCCCGCGTCCACCTCGCCGAGCGCCGCCAGGGGACTGGCGTGCTCGGACACCATCGCGATCCTCATCCGCTCACCTCCGTCAAGATCCCGTCCCAGTCGCCCAGGAACGCGTCGATCCCGTAGTGGGCCAGGGCGAACTCCCTCGCCCGCGCGCCCCTTTCGCGGGCCAGCGCCGGATCCGCCACCAGTTCGGCGACGCCGCGCACCAGCTCGTCCACGTCGGTCGAGACCACGCCCGCGTCCGGCGGCACCGCGCGCGGCACCTCCGTGCAACCCAGCGCCACGACCGGCATCCCCAGGTGCATGGCCTCGATCAGCGACAGCCCCAGCGACGTCCACCGCATCGGGTGGACGTAGACCCGCCGCCGGGCCAGTTCCCGGTGCAGCACCGGGAGGTCGTGGTCGCCCAGGCCCCACGGCAGCCGCTCGGTGCCCATCCCGAACACGTCCAGCGGGGCGGCGTCGGCGAACCTCGGCAGCAGGTCGGTGCCGACCACCCGTCCCCGGCGGACCGGCTCGTTCACCACGACCGCGGCCCGCGCGAGCTCGCCGGTGTAGAGCGGGCCGGGGTCGACCACGCCGTGCTCGACGACCACGGTCCTGGTGGTGCCGCAGTCCCACATCAGGCGGTTGAAGTGGGTGACGTGGACGATCAGGTCCACCCGGTCCGCGACCGGGTGCGGCAGGTTCGGCCGCGCCGGCGTGTTGTGCTCCAGGTAGACGACCGGCACGCCGCCCGGCACCCGGTCGAGCTGGTCGGCCTCCTGCACGACGGCAACGTCCGCCCGCACGTCGGCCAGGTCGACCTCCCGGGCGCGGGGCCACTGGCGACCGAGCAGGCCCTTGCCGTCCGGCGGCCCGACGATCAGGTAGTCGTGCGCGCCTTGGACGAACGCGTGCGTCCACGACCCGTGCACGTGCCACAGCAACACTTTCACGCCCGCACTCCTGTCAACTCGGTCACGACGGCCACGACCTCGGCCGGGGTCACGTCGTCCAAGCACGGGTGGCCCGGCACCGGGCACTCCCGCGCCCTGGTGTCGCGGCACGGCGCGCTCTGGTCGCCGAGCAGCACGTGCCGCCCGTGGGGCGCCCACCTGGCGGCCGGCACGACCGGCGCGAACAGCGACACCACGGGCGTGCCCACGGCGACGGCCAGGTGCGCCGGCCCGGTGTTGCCGACCACCACGGCGTCCGCACCCCGCAGTACGCCGGCGAGTTCGGCGAACGTCGTGCGCCCGCCCAGGTCCACCCCGTGCGCTCCGGCGACCCGCGCGGTCAACGCCGTCTCGCCCGGTCCGCCGGTCACCAGCACGCGGTGACCGGCCTCGGTCAACGCCCGCACGGCCTGGGCGCACCGGTCCGGCGACCACGTGCGCGCGGGTACGGACGCTCCGGGGTGCACCACCAGGTAAGGCCCAGGAAAGGGTGGTTCCGGTGCGTCCACCCGCAGCCGGCCGTCGTCGCCGGGCGGAAGCTCGAACCCGGCGGCCCGCGCCACGGACAGCGCCCGGTCGGCCTCCGGCACGTCGGGGTCGTCCCGCAGCCGCACGTCCAGCAGGGAACCGGCGTAGTCGACCGACCGCGCCACGACCTTCGGCACGCCCGCCAGCTTGAGCAGCAGCGCGAGCGGCAACGGGCTCTGGTGAAACGAGGTCAGCACCAGCGCCACGTCGACGCGCAGCTCCGCCAACACCGGCAGCAGCGCTTCGACGTCGGCCGGCGAGAACTCCCCGGCGGGGTGGGCGATCCACGGGCAGTGCCAGTGGACGACCCGGTCGACGCCGGGCAGCAGCGCGGCGGCGCGCCGGCCGTTCGGTCCACAAAGGACCACGACCTCACCGGACGCCGCCGCGGCGCGAACCGCCGGTCCCGCCAGCAACACGTCACCGTCGTTGTCCAGCCGGGCGACCAGGGTCCTCATCGGAACACCTTGGGCATGTACTCCACACAGGAGTGTTAGCCACGAATCCGACGAACAAACGCTTCGGGAGAAGCGTTTCTCCTACTGACCGGTAACCCCCCGGTGGCGAGGGAAATTCACCCGCTCACCGTGGTTTGAACCGCTTTGAACTGGATAGGTCCCTCTGGTGACCTTCGACGCGGTGCTGTTCGACCGGGACGGAACGCTCATCCGAGACGTTCCGTACAACGGCGACCCCCGGCTGGTGGAACCCCTGCCGGGGGCTCGCGAACTGCTGGACCGGCTGCGCACCACCGGGGTGCGCACGGGCGTGGTGAGCAACCAGTCGGGCATCGGCCGCGGGCTGCTCAGCCGCACCCAGGTCGACGCCGTCAACGCCCGGGTGGAAGCGCTGCTGGGCCGGTTCGGCACCTGGCAGGTGTGCCCGCACCACCCGGAGGACGGCTGCCCGTGCCGCAAGCCCGAGCCCGGCCTGGTGCTGGCCGCGTGCGCGGCCCTGGGCGTGGCCCCCGAGCGAACCGCCGTGGTCGGCGACATCGAGGCAGACGTCCGCGCCGCCCTGGCCGCCGGCGCGCACCCGATCATGGTCCCGACGCCGGTGACCCGGCCGGAGGAGGTCGACCGCGCACCCACCGTGGCGGCCGACCTGCACGAGGTGCTGGCGCTGGTGACCGACAACGGCGTGCGGACAGGGGGCGCGAAGCCCTGAACGGGTCAGCGCGAACGGGTTCACCGCGTCAGGAGCTGTTTGAGGTTCAGATCTAGCTTCGCCCCTGTGGTGTGCTGGCAGGGTTGATCGACGCCGAGTGGGCCCTGATCGAACCGCATGTTCCGGTGGCGGCCACGGGAACGGTACGGCCCCTGGTCGGCCGTCTACTCCCGGTGCAACGCCTGGGCCAGGGCCGGGGTGTTCCAGACGTTGATGGACGCGCTGATCGCCGAGGCCGCCTCCCGCGGACAGGTCGGGTTGGAACCGGTGAGCGTGGACTCCACGATCGTGCGGGCACACCACGAATCGGCCGGACTCGCGATCGCCGGGGAAACCCTCGACGCGCCGGAACAGGCACTGACCGAGGAAAAAGGGGCTCCGTAGCCCACACAACAGAGCGTGCCGCGGGTGGTGCGCCGCCGTCCGCGCCGGACACCACCAACGCGGGCACGCCCGCCGATCGGGACCGTGCCGCCCTCCGGCACCGTCGGAAGGCGCGGGCCAAGGCAACCGGACTCGGCCGGTCCCAAGGCGGGCTGAGCAGCAAGCCAACCGGAGGAACAAGGGCTCCGCCGGAGGACGGCCCGTGTCCTCGATCCCGTGCCCTACAAGCGGCGCAACACCGTCGAACGCTCCTTCCAGAAGTCCAAGACATGGTGTGGTCTGGCCACCCGCTATGACAAGACACCGGAGAGCTACGAGGCCGGACTGCATCTACGAGGAGCGATCCTATAGCTGAAGACCCTCACCTCAACCACATGATCCAAACTCCAAACAGCTCCTAGCGTCAGCGCATCGGGGTCAACGCATTGGGGTGCCACCGGTCACGGCCAGCACCGCGCCGGAGACGTAGCTCGACTCGCCCGACGCCAGGAACACGTAGGCGGGAGCCAGTTCGGCGGGTTGCGCGGCCCGGCCCAGCGGGGTCTGCCCGCCGAACGAGTCAAGCGCCTCGGCGGGCATGGTGGCCGGGATGAGCGGCGTCCAGACCGGTCCGGGCGCGACGGCGTTCACCCGGATCCCGCGCTCCGCGAGGTCCTGCGCCAACCCCTGGGTGAAGGTGACGATGCCGGCCTTGGTGGTGGCGTAGTCGAGCAGTGGGGGCGAGGGCTGCGAGGCCTGGATCGAGGCCGTGTTGACGATCGCCGATCCCTTCCCCAGGTGCGGCACGGATTCCTTGCACAGCCAGAACATCGCGTAGAGGTTCGTCTTGAGCACCCGGTCGAACTGCGCGGTGGTGATGCCGAGCAGGCCCTCGTCCTGGGACATCTGGTAGGCGGCGTTGTTCACCAGGACGTCGATGCCGCCCAGTTCGCCCACCGCCTGCCGCACGACGTGCGCGCAGTGCCGTTCGTCGGTGATGTCGCCGGGGACCAGCACCGCGCGCCGACCCGCCTCCCGCACCCACTCCGCCGTGCGCTCGGCGTCCTCCTGCTCCTCCTCCAGGTAGGAGAGCACGACGTCCGCGCCTTCCCGGGCGAACGCGATCGCGACCGCGCGACCGATGCCGGAATCGCCGCCGGTGATCACCGCACGCCGACCGGTCAACTTGCCGGTGCCGCGATAGGTCCGCTCGCCGTGGTCCGGGCGCGGTTCCATCTCGCTCCCGGTGCCGGGGTACTCCTGCTGCTGCGCCGGCTGCGCCTCGGGGCTCGGATGCTCCTCGTGCACGGCGGGGTTGTGCTGGTCGGGCATGGGGTCCACCTCCCGGTAGTGGTATTCCACCCAGGCGTTCCCGGTAGCCGCCCGCTCAACCCGATGGCGGGGCACGATCTGCGTGCGCCGGGTCACCTCGCGGCCGGCCGGCGCAGCAGGTCCCGCCGGGCCACCCCGCGGCCGGCAGGCTCCCGCCGGGTCATCCCACGGCCAGCACGCGCCGCTCCACGTCCGGGGGCAGCACCCGCCGCTGCCGGGCCACCACCGGCAGGCGCAGCAGAGCCGAGCCGAGCGCGCCGCGCGCGTCCGGGTCGCCGACTCCGCGCCCGAGGAGCGCGACCGTGCCCGCGAGCGCCCTGCGCCACGGCCTGCGCAGCCAGGTGGTCAGCAGGTCGTTGCGCAGTTCCGCCCGTCGCCGGGCGGCGGCCGGCCCCCGTACCAGGGACGGCTGGTGGTGGGCCACGACGTCGTCGACGTAGCAGCAGGCGTACCCGGCCACCGCCAGGTCCCAGGACAGCAGCCGTTCCTCGCCGATGAAGAACAGCACCGGGCTGAACCCGCCCACCTCCAGGAACGCGTCCCGCCGCACCACCGACCCGCAGCACACGAACCCCAGCACGGACGGGCCGGGCAGGTCCGGCTCGACCCCCAGCGGCGAGGCCGCCATCACCCGGCACACCGGGTCCAGCTCGCCGCCGGGCTCGACCACCACGCGGGCCGCGATCAGGCCCAGCCCGGGGTGGGCGTCGAACAGTTCCTCGCTCCTGCGCAACGCACCGGGCGCCCACCACGAGTCGTCGTCGCTGAACGCCACGTACGGCGTGCCGGCGGCGCGGACCCCGACGTTGCGGGCCGAAGCCCCGACGTTGCGCTCCAGCGGGATCAACCGCACCTCGGGGAACTCGCGGCGCACCCTCGCCACCGTGCCGTCGGTCGAGCCGTTGTCCACCACGACCACCGGCACGTCCAGCTCGCGCAGGAAGCCCAGCGTGCGCGCCAACTCACCCACTCGATCGCGCGTCGCGACCACCACCGTTGTCCGGGCCATGCGCTCGGCTACCCACGGGCGGCGCGCGCACACCGCGCAACCGGTCGACACCCCCGGTTGCCCCGTCCGGGCGACATCGGTGTGACGGCGTCCTGGGCGTGGAATGCCGGTGTACCACGTTCGTGGGCAACATCGACCGTGAGGAGCGCGCCGATGCGCTTGCCGGCTTGGGTCGCCGTGCTGCTGCTCGCGGGCTGTGGGGGCCTCGGCCCGTCACCCGCCGACGCCCCGAACGCCCTGGTGACCATGGGTTTCGGGTTGCCCGACGAGCACGCGACCGCACGCGTCGAGGTCTACCGGCGCGCCCACCCCGACACCGCGCTGCGCATCACCGAGGGCGCGTTCGACGAGCAGCAGTTCCTGTCCTCGGTGGCGGCGGGCGACCCGCCGGACGTGGTGTACGCGGACCGGCGCAAGCTCGGCGGCTACGCGGCCCGGGGCGCGGTGCTCGACCTCTCGGACTGCCTGCGCCGCCACGGCGTCGACCTCGGGCGGTTCCGGGAGGCGGCGGTGCGGCAGGTCTCCCCCGGCGGCAGACCGCACGGCCTGCCGGACTTCTCCTCGGTGCGCGTGCTGATCCTGGGCAACGCCGTGCTGCGCGCGGCCGGGGTGGACCCGGCGTCGGTGTCCACCACCGAGTGGGCCGGGCTGCCCCGGCTGGCCCGGCTCGCCGACGTGCGGGGCCCGGCGCTGCTCCGGATCGGGTTCGACCCGAAGGTGCCGGAGTTCCTGCCGCTGTGGGCCAAGGCGAACGGGGCGGAGCTGGTGACCACGCCGTTGGACGACCCGAAGGTGGTCGAAGCGGTGCGGATGACCGCGCAACTGGTCGCAGCGCAGGGCGGGTGGGCCTCGTTCAAGGCGTTCCGCGACACGTTCGACCTGTTCGGCGCGGGCAACCCGTACGCGGCCGGTCAGCTCGCCGTGATGCCGATGGACTCCTGGTACGTCACCACCCTCGCCTCGGTCAGCCCGGACGCGGACGTCACCGTCACGCCGTTCACCGACCGCGCCGGCCGGCCGCTGACCGATTCCGGCGGGCAGGCGTGGGCGATCCCAAAAGGCGCGCGGCATCCCGACTCGGCGTGCGACTTCATCGTCACGATGACCGCCACCGACACCTGGGTCACCGCCGCGACCGCGCGCCGCGACGCGCTGGCCCGAGCGGGAAAGCCTTACGGGGGCACGTTCACCGCCAATCGCGAGGCCGACGAGCGGATCTTCCGCGAGGTGTGGCGGCCGGGCGGCAACCGAATCCTCGACCAGGCCGTCCCGGTACTGCTGTCGTTGCAGGACAAGGCCTTCGCCCTGCCGGTCAGCGCGGCGGCGAGCGACCTGGTCCGGGCGTGGGAGGGCGGGGTGAACCGGGTGCTGTCCGGGGCGCAGGGGCCCGAGGAGGCGATGGCGCAGGCCCAGCGGGAGGCGGCCGGCGCGCTGCGGAGGGTGGCGGGATGAGGTCGGTGGCGGGCCGCGAGGCGAAAGCCGGGTACCTGTTCCTGCTGCCGTGGGTGATCGGGTTCCTGGCGTTCACCGCCGGGCCGATGCTGTTCAGCCTGTGGTTGTCGTTCACCCGCTACGACATGCTCACCCCACCGGTGCCGATCGGTGCCGACAACTACCGTGATCTGGTCGAGGACGACCGCACGGCCACCGCGTTGGGCAACACGCTGTTCTTCACCGCGTTGCACGTGCCCTTGCAGGTCGTGCTCGCCTTGGCGCTGGCGACGCTCCTGCGCCACGCGGGACGGGCCGCCGGGTTCTTCCGCACCGTCCTGTACCTGCCGGTGATGACGCCGCCCGTGGCGTTGGCGGCGCTGTTCCTGTTGCTGCTCAACGGTCAGCGCGGCGCGATCAACGCGTTCCTCGGCTGGTTCGGCTTCACCGGGCCGAACTGGACCACCGACCCGTCGTGGGTCAAACCCGGGCTCGTGCTGATGAGCCTGTGGACGGTCGGCAGCACCGCCGTGCTCTACCTGGCGGCGCTGACCCGCGTCCCCACCGAGCGCTACGAGGCCGCGCGGCTGGACGGGGCGAGCCCGTGGCGGCAGTTCTGGCACGTGACGCTGCCCGGGATCAGCGGCACCGTCTACTTCACCGCTGTGGTGAACACGATCGCGTCGCTCCAGGTGTTCACCGAGGCGTACACGATGTACTTCGGTGCGCGGGCGACCCGGTCCAGCCAGGACGACGCGGCGCTGTTCTACGTCGTGCACCTGTTCCAGGAGGCGTTCGGGTCGCTGCGCATGGGGTACGCGTCGGCGCTGGCGTGGGTGCTGTTCGCGGTGATCGCGCTGGTGACGGCGGTGCAGGTCCGGTTGTCCCGCCGCTACGTCCACTACGAGGGATCATGAGACGTCTCCCGGTGCTCGCCGCGCTGCTGGTGGTCACGGCCGCGTTCGGCTACCCGTTCTGGTGGCTGGTCAGCGCGTCGCTCAAGGACCGGGCACACGTGTTCGACAACGCGCTGCTGCCCGTGGTCTTCTCCCCCGGCAACTACGTCGAGGTGTGGCACGCGGTGCCGCTGCTGACGTGGATCGGCAACAGCGTGGCGGTCGGCCTGGCCGCGGCGCTGGCGGTCACGCTGTCCAGCGCGGCGGTGGCGTTCGGGTTCGCGATGTTCCGCTTCCCCGGCCGGTCCGCGCTGTTCGGGGTGGTGCTCGCGACCATGATGCTGCCGGCGGCGGTCACGCTCGTGCCGGTCTACCTGGAGTGGCACGCGCTCGGGCTGGCCACCACGCAGATCCCGCTGTGGGCGCAGAACCTGTTCGGGTCGGCGTTCTCGGTGTTCCTGCTGCGCCAGTTCTTCCTGGGCCTGCCGCGCGAGGTGTTCGACGCCGCCCGGGTGGACGGCGCGGGGCCGTGGCTGCTGTTCACCCGGATGGCGCTGCCGCTGACCTGGCCCGGTCTGGTGGTGGTGTTCGTGTTCGAGCTGAAGGCGGCGTGGACGGACCTGATCAAGCCGCTGGTGTACCTGCGCGACCCGGCGCTCTACACGTTGCCGCGAGGGTTGAAGGCGGTGCTGGACCGGTTCGGCGAGGGTGGCGAGGCGCAGTGGGAGCTGGTGATGGCGGCGAGCACGGTCGCCACCGTGCCCCTGGTCCTGCTGTTCCTCGTGGCGCAGCGCCACTTCGTGCGGGGAGCGGTCGTGGGCTGACCGCCGCGCGATGTTTGGCGGCGCGCGACGGGGTAGTCAGTGGAGGACGCGAAGGAGGCAACATGTCCCGACAGCCCATCGAGGCGACCCGCACCCCCGTCCAGACCGCCGCGCTCGCCACGGGCGTGGTGTTCCTGCTGGTCGGCATAGCGGGGTTCATCCCCGGAATCACCACCGACTACGACGCGCTCAGCTTCGCCGGCCACCACTCGGGCGCGAAGCTGCTCGGCATCTTCGAGGTGTCCGTCCTGCACAACATCGTCCACCTGCTGTTCGGCGTCGCGGGTCTCGCCCTGGCCCGGACGGCGGCCGGAGCCCGCGGCTACCTGGTGGGTGGCGGAGTCGTGTACCTCGTCCTGTTCTTGTACGGCCTGGTCATCGACCACGACAGCGCGGCCAACTTCGTGCCTGTCAACGAGGCCGACAACTGGCTCCACCTGGGCCTGGCGCTCGGCATGATCGCCCTGGGCCTGGGTCTGAGCCGTCGCGTGATCCCGCGTGACGGCCGGAGCGTGTGACCGCGTTCGACCCACCCGGTCAGGGGGTATCCGTCCGGTATGGACACCACCACCGCGCACGAGTCCCTCTGGCTGCTCGACGCCGCGCGCCGATACCCGCCCGTCACCGACACAGCGGTGGACGTGGCGGTGGTCGGCGCGGGCGTCGTCGGCGTCACCACCGCACTGCTGCTCAAACGCGCCGGCCTGCGCGTCGCCCTGATCGAGGCCGACCGGATCGGGGCGGGGACCAGTGGCAACAACACCGCGAAGGTGACCGCCCTGCAGGCCACGGTCTACTCGGAGATCACGAAGGCGCACAACGTCGAGACGGCGGCCGACTACGCCACCGCGAGCCTCGCCGGCGTGGCGGCGGTGGCCGGGTTCGCGGAGGGGGCCGACTGCGACCTGCGGCGGATGCCCGCCTACACCTTCGCCTTCAGCCGGGAGGAGGTGGCCGGGGTCGACGAGGAAGCCGACGCCGCGTTCGACGCCGGGCTGCCCGTCGCCCGGGACCGGGGCGAGCTGATGGGCGTGCCGTTCGAGGTCTTCCACGCGGTGCGGTTGGACGACCAGTTGGCCGTGCACCCGGTGAAGTACCTGCGGGCGCTGGCGGAGCAGGTGGACGGCGACGGTTCGCACGTGTTCGAGGGCAGCCGCGTCACCGGGATCGATTCCGACGACCCCTGCTCGGTGAACACGGCGTTCGGGACGGTCTACGCGAACCGCGTGGTCGTGGCGACCCACTACCCGCTGTTGGACCGGGGCGGGTACTTCGCGCGACTGGAGACCGTACGGGCGTACTGCGTGGCGGCACGGCTGCGCACCGGCACCCCGCCCACGGGGATGGCGATCAGCGCGGGTACGCCCAGCTGGTCCATCACCTCGCACGGCGACCAGGTGATCGTGTCGGGCCGGAGTCACCCGACCGGGTCGCTGGAGGACGAGCCGTACCGGGCGTTGTCGGACTTCGCGCGCAAGCACTGGGACGTCGCGGAGATCACCCACCGGTGGTCGGCCCAAGACGTCGTGGCGTTCGACAGCCTGCCGATGTTCGGCTCCTACGCGCCCGGCTCCGACCGGCTGTACGTGGCCACCGGGTTCCGCAAGTGGGGCCTGTCCGGCGGCACCGCCGCGGCCCTCGCCCTGACCGGCGAGCTCACCGGCCGGCCGGAGCCGTGGGCCGGGAGGTTCACCCCGCACCGGCTGTCCCTCAAGTCGACACCGACCCTGCTGCGCAAGAACGCCGAAGTGGTCGTGGACCTGGTCGGCGACCGGCTCAAGCCCGGCGAGGTGGGCTCCGCCGAGGAGGTCCCGCGCGGAACCGGCCGGCTGGTGCGCAGGGGGCTGGGCAAGGTGGGGGTGTTCCGCGACGAGCAAGGCGACCTGCACGTGGTCTCGGCGCGGTGCACCCACCTGGGCTGCCTGGTCCGCTTCAACGACGCCGAGCGCAGTTGGGACTGCCCCTGCCACGGGTCGCGCTTCGGGGTCGACGGCGACGTCCTGGAAGGCCCGGCGACCGATCCGCTCCCGACCCTCGACCCGGACGTCTGAGGCGGCGCGGTCGGGTGGTCGGGTCGACTTCGTTGCGTTGCTTCGATCTCGGTCCGTTCGTGCCGGCGACGCCGACACGGGCCAGCCCAGGCCCACGTCGGTGCCTGCGATCCGTGAGCCACGGATCGCAGGCACCGGGAGGTCACGCGCCCAGGCGCTGCGCGAGGAGGGCCTTGCCCTGCTCGGCTCCCTTGCGGCTCTCGCCCTGGGCGCGGCGGAAGAAGTCCGCCAGCTCCGCGTCACCCGCGCGCTCGGCGTCCGACACGTAGGTTTCCAGCCGCAACGCGTTGCTCAGGCACGCCTCGACGAACCAGATGATGTTGTAGTCCTTGTCCTGCGTTCCGGTGATGTGGCCGGACTCGCTGATCGACATCGTTCCTCCTCTGTCGTTCGGCTGGCACACCAGGTGTTCCCGCCACGCGGAGTTCGACACCCCTGGGGGTCGGAGCCCGCGGCCGGCTCCACCGGAACGGCGGTCACGGCCTGAGCGCGGGGCTGGCGGGCTCACCCTCCCGGCGTGCCATGCCGTCCACCAGATCGCTCAGGACCCGACGGGCTTCATGGCGCGGCACCCAACCGAGTTCATCGCGTGCACGTGACGTGTCCAGCACCGGTGTGGCGAGCGCGAGGTCCACCCAACCGGGTGAAGTTGGTTGCAGGCGCAACCGCCAGGTGAGCGACGCCAGTCCGCGCAGAACGGACGGGGGAAGCGGAACGTGCCTGGTGCGCAGGACTTCCGCGAGCACCTGCGGCGTGACGACCGGATCGGCGGCCAGGTTGAGCGCGCCCGACAGCCTGCGCCGCAGCACCAGCGCCAGCGCGTCGGCCACGTCGTCGGCGTGCACGAACTGGAGCACCAGCTGCTTCGGCAGCGGCAGCAGCGGCAACGTGACCCGGAACAGCGCCGACGGGACCAGCGGGCCCAGGAAGTATCGCTTGATCTCCGCGGCGGCGTCGGGTTGCAGGATCAGCGCCGGCCGCAGGCGGGAGACCGTCAGCCCGGCGTCCTCCCGCTCGACCCGGTCGAGCCGCCGCTCCACGTCGGCCTTGTGCACGCTGTAGAGCGAACTCGACACCCCGCAGGTGGGCCAGTGCTCGTCCACGGTCCGGCTCTTGACCGCCGGGGAGTACGCGCCGACCGACGACAGGTGGACGAGGTGCGGCACCCCGGCTTCGCGGACCGCGGCGAACACGCGTTCGCTACCCGCCACGTTGGTCCGGTACAGCGTGTCCGCGTCGTGGGCAGGCTGGATCCGCCACGCCAGGTGCACCACCGCGTCCGCGCCTCGGAAGACGTCCGTCAGGGGCTCTTCCGCGCCGTCGCGGGAGAGGTCCACCGGGGTCCACTCGACGTCGTACGGCGGCACGGGTGCGGGCGGGCGGCGCGAGATCCCGTGCACTTGGACATCCGGTTCGGAAGCGAGCCTGCGCAGCAGAGCGGTGCCCACGTTGCCGGTCGCTCCGGTCACGACGATCCTCATGCGGATCGGCTACCCGCCCTCCGCCCCGGCAACCTCACCAGAGCGCGCCGGCCCCAGGAGCCGGCCCTCAGAAGCTGGTCAGCCACCCCATCAACTGGGCGATGACGAACGCCACCACCAGCAACGTCACCACGATGACCGCGGCGAGGGTGATGACCGGGGCCCGGCGGGACGGCATCGGCTGCGGGTGGGACAGACCCGAGGTCTGCCCCGAGTCGGGCGGGGTGTCGCCCGGCGCGACCCCACCTCCGGGTTCGAGACCCGGCGTGCGCGCCGGGTCCGGATCAGGCGGGGTGTCACGCGACTCGGTTGTGCCCATGGGTCTCGAATACCCCGTACGGGCCATCGAACACACGGTTCAAGGATGCCGCCACGTGTTGTCGGAGACCTCTCGGCTGGCCTGCGGTCCCATCAGGACCATGCCGCCGTCGACCACGAACGACGCGCCGGTCACGTACCCGGCCGCAGGGGTGGCGAGGAAGGCCACGACAGCGGCGACCTCCCGTGCGTGACCCGGCCGCCCCAACGGCACGCCGGGACGCGGCTGCGTGCGCGGGTCCACGTCCTCCTGGCCGGTCATCGGCGTGGAGATCTCGCCGGGGGCCACGGAGTTCACGGTGATGTCGTGCTCGGCGAGTTCCAGCGCGAGCACCTTCGTCAGTCCCCCAAGGCCGGCTTTCGCCGCGCAGTACGGAGCCGAACCGACCAGCGGCAGGTGCTCGTGCACCGAGGTGATGTTGATGATCCGGCCGCCGCGACCGGCCGCGATCATCCGCTTGGCCGCCTTCTGGCAGCACAGGAACGCCCCGTCGAGGTCCACCGACAGCACGCCGCGCCACGTGTCGAACGACATGTCCAGGGCCGGCTCCGCCGAGCCGGTGCCCGCGCAGTTGACCAGCACGTCGACACCTCCCAGCTCGTCGGCGAGTTCGTCCACGACGGACGCGGACCCGGGCAGGTCGGTCAGGTCGAGGCGGCGCACCGCGGCGCGCGCCCCCGCGTCCCGGACCTCCCGCGCGGTGCGCTCGGCACCCTCCGCGTCCTCGTGGTAGGTGATCCCGACGTCCACTCCCCCGCCGGCGAACGCGACGGCGACGGCCTTGCCGATACCGGAGTCGGATCCGGTGACGATCGCGCACTGGGGGGCTCCCGCGCGCTCATGGGGCAACGGTGCTGTGGTCATGCCGTCGAGTACCCGGGACGTCGCCGGCCATCCCGGGCGTCCGACCCGCCGCCGCCCGATTCACCCGACGGGGACTGTGGGTCACCCCTCCCGGCGGTGTTGCGGCCCGGCGCGCGGCAGCAGCGGCCGGACGATCGCGGCCAGCTCCTCCGGTGCCGAGTAGTTCAGCGTGTGACCCGCGCCCGGCACCTCGACGTAACGGCCGTCCGGCAGCAGCGCCACCACCTCCCGCGCCCACGGCCCCGGCGCGACGGGGTCGCGGCTGCCCCGGACCACGAGGGCCGGCGTGCGCACGTGGTGCAGCTTCTGCTCCACGGGGTCGGCCAACAGGTACCGGAACGTGGTGATGATCCGCCGCGGCCCGGCCTCGAAGTAGTCCTTGACCAGCACCAGTCCCAGCGTCGGGCGTTCGCGCGGGGCGCCGGCGAGCAGTCGTCCGATCTGGCGCAGCGGTGAGCGGGCGTGCCGGTCCATCGTGGGGCCGTTGAGCACCACCGGGCCGAGCAGGTCGGGAGAGTGCACCGCCAGGTCGACGACGACCTGGCAGCCGGCGGAGTTGGCGACCAGCGGCACCCCGTCGCGTCCCGTCGCCCGCAACCAGTGGGCCAGGGCGAGTGACAGGCCGCGCACGTCGAGCGCGGTGCGGGGGCCGGGCGTGCGACCGAAGCCCGGCAGGTCGACGGCCACCACCCGCGCGGCGGGTGCCAGCCGTCGTGCGAAGGGCAGGAAGTAGCGGTGCGAGCAGCCCAGTCCGGGCACGCACACCACGTCCGGCGCGTCGGCGGGGCCCAGGACCGAGGCGTGCACCCGCGTTCCCGCCACCTCGGTGAACTCCGCCGCCGGCCGGCCGGTCACCGCCGCCACCGCCACGACGTCGGGAGCGGGCCGGGCGGGCCTGCCGATCGTGCGGGCCGGTTGTGCATGCCGAGGGCGTACCCGTCCCGCCGAGTGCCAACCGTCCCGATCACCGCGGCGAGCGGGGCACCGCCTGTTTGTCCGGTTCCCGCACGGGTATTCGAACGGTGCGGAGCTTGTCCGATCAGCCCGAAGGGTCGGCTATGACGGCACCCGAACTGCCCGATGAGTACCTCGTGCGGTTCACCGGCACCACGCAGGGTCGGCTCCGCAGCCGGGTGCTGGGTCGACGGCAGACCGCGCCGCCCGTCGTCGCCGTGATGGGCTTGGCCGTGTCGACCTACCAGTTGCCCGCCCTGGCCGCGCTGTCGTGGACCGAAGCGCACCTGGTCGACCTGCCCGGCTTCGCGGGCAGCGACGACACCCCGCACCGGCCGGACGTGACCCGCCACGCCGAGGCGGTGTGCGAGTGGCTGGACGCCGCCCGCCTGCCGCCGGTCGTCCTCGTCGGGCACTCCAGCGGCACGCAGGTCGCCGCGCGGGACGCCGCCGCCCGGCCGGACCGGGTCCGCGCCGTCGTGCTGGCCAGTCCCGCCGTCGACCCGAAGGCCCGCAGCGTTCCGCGAGCGCTCTACCACTGGTGGCGCGACCTCCGGGCGCCGATGCCGGGCTTGGCCGCGGTGCACCGGCCCGAGTGGCGGCGCGCCGGCGTCCGGCGGATCGTCCAGCTGGTCCGCGCGCACCTGCGGGACCGCCTGGAGGACGTCGTCCCGGACCTCGCCTGCCCGGTCCTGGTGCTGCACGCCCGCGACGACCGGCTGTGCACCGCGCGGTGGGCACGCCGGCTCGCCGACCTGACCCCCGACGGGCGGCTGGTGACCGTGCCGGGCCCGCACACGTTCCTGTGGACGGCCCCGGCCGCGTGGAGCGGACCGATCCGGGAACTCTGCGAGACGGGAGCACGACCGTGAAGCCACAGCGGGCCGTCGCGTCCTTCGACTCGGCCTCCGCCTTCCTGCGGGTGCTGGCCGGCCACCTGCACGGCAGATCCAGCCCGGTGCTGGGACTGGGCCCCGCCGCCCGTGCGGCCGGACGGGTGCTGCCCCTGGTCAACCGCCTGCCGGTGGCCGTCCGGGAAGCGCTCTACACCTGGTCGGGCTGGTCGGAGGCCGTCCGCGAAGGGCGGCTGCACGACGTGGACAGCGATGAGATCGCGCGCTGGGCGGCCGGGCACTACCCGCGCCGCCGCTACCCCGCCGTGGTCATCGGCTCGTCGTCCGGCGCGCTGGTGCACCTCGCCGCCCTGGCGGGCGTGCCCTGGCTGCCGCAGACGTTCCTGGTGCCGGTCCGCCGGCACGGCATCCACCCCGACCGGCCGCGCGAGGCGATGACGGCACTGGCCGACGCGCGCGCCGCCTTCCTGGGCGCGAACCCGCACGTGGCCGTGCACCACATGCACGACGCGAACCAGGACCGGCTGATGATCCGCCACATGGCGTACTTCAGGTTCAAGTACCGGCGACTGCCCGCCGCCTACGCCGACTTCCTGGACCGCCACCTGGAACCGGGCGGCACGGTGCTCATCTCCGACTGCGCGGAGAGCCGCCCCACGACCTCCACGGGGCCGCGGCAGTTCTTCCAGCACGGCGCGGTGGGCGGTGCCACCGAGGAGGAGTACGCGCGAGGCGGGCCGCGCGTCGCCGAGTTCCTGGCCGGGTACGGCTCTCCGGTCCGCGCCTGGGACAGCCCGGACCCCGACTCGCAGAGCCCGGAGGCCGAGTGGGGCTTCGACCCCGCGCTGGTCCCCGACCTGGCCCGGCTGTGCGCGCAACGGGGCTGGACGCTGGAGCGGCTCGGTTTCCCCAGCGCCCAGGCGTTGAGCGAACCGGTCGCGGAGGCCCACCGCGCCTGGTACACCGAGCAGGGCGTGACCGCGAACCGGCTGCTGGTGAGCAGCTTCGCGCTGATCGACGCGCACCTGCCGTTGACCCTGGGGTTCGTCCCGTACTGGACGGTGTTCTCCACGCTGCCCGCGCGAGACGCGCTCGACGACTACCTCCGCCGCGCGGCGGCGTACGACGAGATCCGGCTCGGTGTCTTCTCGCACGGCACCCGGTCGATCGGGTTGGCCACCCCCGCCGACTGGGACCTCGTCCTGAGCCGCGCGCGGCACGGTGCCTGCTGCGGGGTCGACCGGGCCGCGTTCCCGCTGGACTTCGCCGCCAACGCCCGGTTCCACGAGCAGGCGGCCAAGCTCCCACCGGCCGCGAACCGACCCGGGCCGGCACCGTGGACGTGGGTGCGGGACCGGCTGGGCGGTCACATCGAACCGGTGGGGTCGGTGGGCAGCCGCTGACGGTCAGGCGGTGCTCAGGAGCCCGCCCGGTCGAGCCCGCAGTGGACGGCCGAGGCGTACACCTCGGCGATGCCGCCCGCCACCCGCTCGATGCCGTACCGGGCCGACACCCGGTCCGTCCCGGCGATGGCGTAGGCCTCGCGGCGGGCGGTGTCGACCAGCAGCCCGTTCAGCAGGCGGCTCAGCCCGCCGGTCCCGCGCTGGCTGGGGATCATGCCGGTGACGTGGTTCACGACCACGTCGGCCATGCCCTCGGTGGTCATGGTGGAGACCACGGCGACCCCGCAGGCCATCGCCTGCATCGCCAGCACCGACGGTCGCTCGCACCACGGCCCGCACACGACGATGTCGGCCGAGCGGAACAACGCCGGCAGGTCGTCGTCGGCGGCGGCCAGGCGCACCACGCGGTCTGCCACGCCCAGCTCCTCGGCGAGGTCGTCCACCGCGGGCGTGCCGTCCAGCACCAGCAGTTCGGCCTCCGGCAGCGCGCGCAGAGCAGTGACGAGCTCGTGCGGCAGCCCGTCCGGCGCGGCGGTGACGATCCGGTGCGTCGACCCGCGCAGCGCACTCGGCCCTTCCGGCGCGAAGCGGCGGCGGTCCACGCCGTAGGGGACGACCGAGACCTTGGACCGCTCGACCCCCAGGCGCAGCAACGCGGGCAGTTCGTCGCCCGACGTCGCCACCACCCGCACGGCGCTGCGGCAGACGGCGCGTTCCACGTTGACCCGCTCGACGGGTCCCCGGCCGGCGTCGTGGAAGGTGTGCACGACCGGGATGCCCAGCGGCCGCGCGGCGAACAACGCCGCCAGACCGGCGGTCCAGCTGTGGGTGTGCACGACCTCCGGGGAACTGTCCGACCACTGTTCCCGCAAGGTCGTGACGAAAGACTGCAACCGCTGCCCCGGGCCCTTGTCGTCGGCCGCGATCCGCGCGCTGTGCACTACGACCTCATGACCTTCACCCGAAAGCGCACTGGACAAATCGACAACGGGAATGTCCGATTCGACCGAGGTGACCATCGCGATCCGCATACGCGTACCTTTCCCATGGACAGCGAAAAAGGCAGCGGCTACTGGCTGAACCGTGCGACTTCACCGTACCGCCCCGCGATCGACGCGCAACTCGGCCGGCGGTGGTGACGCACACAGTCGGCCCTTCGTGGGCGAACCCGTCTTCCTCCCCCGGCCCGTTACCCGACCCGTTCGACCACCGCGTGCGGGTCCAGCGAACCGTCGGTCAACGCCCGCGCCACCTCCGACACCGGCACACCCGTCCGCACGCTGTAACGCTCCAGAACCGCCCGCGCGTCCTCCGGCCCGCCCGACGACACCGCCAGCAGCACCCCCACCGCCTGACTCACCCCCGCCCGGTCGTGCAACGCCGCCACCGTCCGCTCCGCCAACCGCTCCACCCGACGCGGCCCACGCTCCTGGCTCAACCCCAACACCGCCAGATCCGCCAACCCCTGACCCCGCCGCACCACCCGCTCCGACAACCTCGTCGGCACCGTGTAGAGCAGATTCACCCCACCCACCGCCCGACCCAACAACCGCATCGGAAACGCGTAGACCGCCCGGTAACCCTCCCGCAGAGCAGCCTCCGCGAACTCCGGCCACCGCCCCCGCGCCCCGTCCAGATCCCCCACCGCGACCACCGCGTCCTCGGCGATACCGTCCAGACACGGACCCTGACGCAACTGGGCCTGCAACAACTCCACGAACCGGGCCCGCTCGTCCGACGCCGCCGCGACCTCCACACCACCACGCGGATCCACCACCAGCACCCCGACCGCGTCCGCCCCCAACACGGCCGCACACGCCCCCACCACCGCACGCAGGACCGTCAACCCGTCATGACGAGCCGTCAACAAAGCCGTGATCCCCACGACATGGTCATCGAAATCCCGCGACGGCACACTCACCCGGCCAGCATAAGGCCGACCGATCACACGGACCGCACAGCGCGATGGCGGCTCACTCCGCGGCCGAGTCCAGCCGCAGTTCCCGGCTGAGCACCTGCCGCGCCACCTCAGTCAACGGGAGCTGGTTGCTGTAGGCGTACGCACGCAGCCGCAGCAACGCGTCCTCCAGGTTGATCTGCAACAACGTCGCCAGCATCCCGATCGCCATGTTCACGTCGTCATAGAACGACGACACGTCCTCGCGGGCCCACGACGCGACCGGCTTCTCGTCCTTGCTGTCGGTCAACAACGCGGTCGTCGCCAAGTCGGCGAGCGCGACCGCGTCACCGAACCCCTCCGCATCCAACGGACCGGCGCGATGCCGGTAGAGGGCGAAGGTCCCCACTTGGATCGCGCCGACCCGCAACGGGAACGCGAACGCGGCACGAACGTCGGCGGTCGCGGCCTCGTGCACGAAGCCGGGCCAGCGTCCGGCCTCGGTGTTCAGATCACCGACCAGCACCGCTTCTCCGTCGCGGAACGCCGACATCCCCGGGCCCTCGCCCACCGTGTACTGCAACTCCTCCAACGACGCCGCCCACGCGTCACTGGCTGCCGCCAACTGCTGCGTCCGCCCCGCCGCGCGCACCGTGATCGCAGCGGCGTCCACGTCGATCCGCCCCAAGGCCACCGCGCACACCGCGCTCACCCAACCCGAAGCCGGCGGATGATCCTGGGCGTAGGTGGTGACCAGCCGCCACAGCTCCTCGTGGCGCCGACCATCCACAACCCGCCACCTCCACACGGCCGCCACACGCCACGGACGGCCCACTCCTCGCCTGGGCACATCATCGCGCACTCACGAACGGGGCGCCGGCCGCCTATGCCCACCCGGGACCACGGGCATGGCGGGGCCGCGCGCCGATCAGCGAGGAGGACTCGCATCGCAGGCCGTGACCGGCGAGGAACCGCCCGGCCAGGCCGGTCTACCAGGCCTCGTGAACGGGCCGGTGTCCGTTCAGCGCCCGAGCGCGGAGGCGAGTTCCTTCTTCGTCATCGTGGAGCGGCCCTTGATGTTCTTCTTCTTGGCCTCGTTGTAGAGCTGGTCACGGGTGGGCCCCTGCGGCCCCTGCCGGTTGCCGGAGCGCTGCCCGCCACGGCGCTGCGGCGAGGTGTCCCGGGTCGACGTCCGACTGGCCGTCTTCGACTCGCCGGCCTGCGCCCGGTTCTTGTTCACGGTCCGGGCGGCGATCTCCTTGGCGCGTTTCGTAGACTCGCCGCGCTCCTTCGCCGAATCCTTGATGTGCTCGTACTGGCGCTCCCGCTTGGCGTTCGATCCGCTTGGCATGGCAAACCTCCTTTTCCAGTCCTCAGGTACCCCTCCGAATACCGTCCACACCTGACGCCGGCGGTGGCCGCGGGTGCGCTCGATCGGCTCGTACCGCGCCCGGCCGGGTGTGGAACGCCTTGTGCCGGGTAGCCGCCCGCTGGAGCGGGACGACGGTGTCGAGGAGGGAACGGCATGTCCGAGACGGTCGGCGACTACGTGCTCGCCAGGCTGCGTGACTGGGGCGTCGAGCAGGTGTTCGCCTATCCCGGCGACGGCATCAACGGGATCGTGGCCGCGTTCGGCAAAGCGGACGACAACCCGCGGTTCGTGCAGTCCCGGCACGAGGAGATGTCCGCGTTCGAGGCGGTCGGCTACGCCAAGTTCAGCGGCAAGGTCGGGGTGTGCCTGGCCACCTCGGGTCCGGGCGCGATCCACCTGCTCAACGGCCTGTACGACGCCAAGCTCGACCACGTTCCCGTGGTGGCGATCGTGGGGCAGACCGCGCGCAGCGCGATGGGTGGCAGCTACCAGCAGGAGGTCGACCTGCAAGCGCTGTTCAAGGACGTGGCCAGCGCCTACCTCGTGGAGGTGAACGTCGCCGAGCAGCTGCCCAACGCGCTGGACCGGGCGATCCGCGCCGCCGAGGCCGAACGCGCCCCGACCGCGATCATCATCCCCAGCGACCTTCAGGAAGAGGAGTACACGCCGCCGAAGCACGCGTTCAAGCAGGTGCCGTCGAGCCCGCCGAGCCGGGTGAAGTCGGTGCTGGTCCCGGACCAGGACGAGATCGCGCGCGCCGCCGAGGTGCTCGACGCGGGCGAGAAGGTGGCGATCCTGATCGGCCAGGGCGCGCGTTCGGCCGCCGAGGAGGTCGTCCAGGTCGCGGAGCTGACCGGCGCGGGCGTGGCCAAGGCGCTGCTGGGCAAGGACGTGCTGTCCGACGAACTGCCGTTCGTCACCGGGTCGATCGGGTTGCTGGGCACCCGTCCGAGCTACGAGCTGATGCGCGACTGCGACACGTTGCTCATCGTGGGCTCGAACTTCCCCTACAGCCAGTTCCTGCCGCCGTACGGGCAGGCCCGCGCGGTGCAGATCGACATCGACGGCAAGTTGATCGGCATGCGCTACCCGACCGAGGTCAACCTCGTGGGCGACGCCGGGGCGACGTTGCGGGCGCTGCTGCCCCTGGTGCGCCGCAAGGCGGACCGGACGTGGCGGGAGAAGATCGAGGGCGACGTCCGCGACTGGTGGGAGACCATGGACCGGCAGGCCGCGCTGGACGCCAAGCCGGTCAACCCGATGCGGATCGTGTCGGAGCTGTCCGCCAGGGCCCCGCACGACGCGATCTTCACCGCGGACTCGGGTTCGGCCGCCAACTGGTACGCCCGGCACCTGCGGATGCGCGGGGACATGCGCGGTTCGCTGTCGGGCACGCTGGCGACGATGGGTCCGGGCGTGCCGTACGCGATCGGGGCCAAGTTCGCCCACCCCGACCGGCCGGTCATCGCCCTGGTGGGTGACGGCGCGATGCAGATGAACGGCATGGCCGAGCTGATCACCATCGCCCGCTACCGGGAGCTGTGGTCCGACCAGCGGCTGGTGGTGTGCGTGCTGCACAACAACGACCTCAACCAGGTCACGTGGGAGCTGCGGGCGATGGGTGGCGCGCCGAAGTTCGAGCAGTCGCAGACCCTGCCGGACGTGGACTACGCGGGTTTCGCCCGCTCGCTCGGCTTGGCCGCGATCACCGTCGACGCCCCGGACCAGCTCGGCCCCGCGTGGGACCGGGCGCTGACCGCGAGCGTGCCGACCGTGCTGGACGTCCACTGCGACCCGGAGGTGCCCCCGATCCCGCCACACGCCACGTTCGACCAGTTCAAGTCGGTCACCGAAGCGATCCTCAAGGGCGACCCGGCGGCGTGGCATCTGATGGCGCAGGGCATCCGCACCAAGGCGCAGGAACTGCTGCCGGGCAAGCGCTGACCCCACCCGGGGCGCTCGCCGCGACCCACGGATCCGGATCCGCGAAGGGGCCTGGAGCGGGTCGGTCGCCACCGGCGCACCGGTGGCGACCGATCCGCCCACCCGGGGTCAGGGCTTGGGCCACCAGAACCAGTCGGCGCAACCGCTGTGGTCCTCACAGACCCGGAACCGGGCGATCTGGGCGTCGAAGCAGCTCGCCGGGCCCCAGTTCCCGTCGGATCCGTTGCCGTCCCACACCGAGAAGTGGCGGTCGTCGGCGAGGACGACGTCGGCGTAGACGCCGTTGCCGTCGGCCTCGCCGTCGTAGGCCGCGGCGCAGCGCTCGTCCGCAGCGGCCTGGTTCGCGCCCCGGCTCAGGACCGTCGCCTGGGCCTGACCGGCACCGAGGACCACCAAGGCCGTCGTCGTCGCGGTGAGCAGCGCCGCGGACAGCAGCCGTGCGGGACGGCGCGGAGAAGGTGATGTCATGTCGTCACTCCTTCGATGGAGGTGTCGCCGGTCCGAGGCCCCGAGCAGGTGCTCCGAAGCTGGTTCCGACGTGGTGGACGACTCCGTTCTAGGCCGTCGGGGTGTCCCACCATCAGGTGTTGCGGCTGGTCGGGACGGTGGGACAGGCTGGGACACAGCTCAGCCGGGGCAAGTGGGACAGACCCCGGCCGACCGCGCGCCCGAGGAGCCCCGATTGGCCGAGGACACCCCGCCCGGGAGCACCGACGCGCCCGACCCGCGCACGGCGACCGACATCGCGATGTTCGTGGAACTGCTGCGGCGGCTTCGCACGCGGGCGGGCAACCCCGGCTACAAGAAGACCCTGGAGCGGGCGACCCGGGACGAGCACGGCATCCCCAGGATCAGCGGGTCGACCCTCCACCGGGTGCTGGAAGGTCACCAGGACCTGGCCCGGATGCGCGATCCGGACGTTTTCGTCCGCGAGCTGGTAACCGCGCTCGGCGCGAACCCGCGACCGTGGTCGGAGGCGCTCGACCGGCTGCTGCACCCGGCGACGCCGGAACCCCCGGTCGAGCCCGCGACCGACACCACACCGGTCAGGCGGACCCGGCGCGGACTCCTGGCCGTGACCGCGGCGGTGCTGCTGGTGGCGGCCGGGGTCGTGGTCTGGTCGACCGCCGGGCCGCACGAACCGCCGGCCGCGCCCCCGACCGGCCCCGTCCGGCTGTCGATCAGCCTCGCCGCCGATCCCGCGCTGAGCCTGGCCGTCGACCCGACGGCCGACCCCTCGGTCACCCACACGATCCTGGCCGACGACGCCGCCGGCACCGGCTGGGAGATGGTCGCCCCGTACCACGCCGGGCCCCGGTCCTGGCAGCTGCGGGCCTCGGGGCGGCTGCTGTCGTGCCTGGAAGTACTGGGAGCCGGTTACGCGGAGGGCACGCTGGTCCAGCAGTACGGCTGCAACGGCAGACCGCACCAGCACTGGACGCCCGAACCACAGGAGGACGGCACCCTGCGGTGGATCAACTTCCACTCCGAGCAGTGCCTCACCGCCGCCGGCACCCGACCGCGCGCCGGAACCGAACTGGTGCAGCGCGAGTGCGACCCGGCGCGCGCAGCGCTCCAGCAGTGGCGCGTGACCACGATCGACACCCCGCTCCCGCCCACCGTGCCGAACAGCGTCGTCCCGGGCCGCCCGGGTCCGGGGCCGACGGACTACCCGGGTGGCGGCAAGGACCACCCCTGCCACGGCGTCGGCCCGGCACTCGACCCGAGGGCCACCGCCTGGGCCGCGCAACCCTCCCCGGTCGGTGGGCAAGACCCCGGCGGGGGCCGGGTGTCGATGGGCCCGGACACGGCCGGCGCGGTCGAGCTGATGCACGCCACCAGGACCACCGACACCGGCGACCACACCTTCTACTGGGCCGAGGGCTGGATCGCGTTCAGCCCGCACCTGTTCACCATGTCGTTGCAGTGGACCACCGCACCCGGCTCCGGCGACTGGCACACCTGCACCGTCCCGTTCACCACCGAGCACGGTGCGCACGGGCGGCCCGCCACCACCGCCCTGCCCCGCTCCCCCGACGGCACCGGACACCTGGCCTTCCGGACCTGCATCACCTACACCCCCGAACTGGAACCCCGGGAACCGATGATCAACTGCTCCGGCCGCCACTGATCACGCCCGCGCCGGCCTTGCCCGAACTGCCGCACCGGCGGAACCTGAGAGGCACCGCACGGGCGTGCCGGCGGGGCTCAGTCGGCGGGGGTGCGCAGGCGTCGGGCCGCCAACCTGCCGGAGATCAGCACGGGCGGGATACCGACGCCCGGTGTCGTGCCGCTGCCCGCGAGCACCACGTTGCCGCGTCGGAACGGGAGGTTGCGCGGGCGGAACGGGCCGGTTTGGCCGAAGGTGTGGGCGGCCGAGAACGGGGTGCCCGCGGCCTGTCCGCCGGCGGCCCAGTCGTCGGGGGTGCTCAAGGCGATCCTGGTGACGTCGTCGGCGGAGGCGATCAGCCCGCGTCGCACCAGGGTGTCCACCAGGTCGTCCGCGTAGCCGGAACCACGCAGGTCCCAGCGCAGCGGGTTGCGGTCGAGGTTCGGGCACGGCGCCAGCAGGTAGTGCAGGTCCCGACCGGGCGGGGCCAGCGACGGGTCGGTGCGGGTCGGGGTGGTGAGCAGCAACGACGGGTCCGACATCAGCCGACCGCGGGAGATGATCTCGTCGAAGGTGGTCTCCCAGGCGTCGCCGAACGAGATGGTGTGGTGCGCGAGGCCGTCCACCACGCGCCGCGCGCTCAAGTGCACGACCACCGCCGAGGGCGACCACCGGAGGGTGCGCCGGGGTCGGCCGCGCAGCAGCCGGGTGGTCTGCCCGGGTCCGGTGGCCAGCACGACCGCGCCGCACGGGATGCGGTCGCCGCCGACCAGGACCGCGGTGACCCGGTCGCCGGTCCGCTCCAGCGCCAGCGCCTCGGTGTCGCGGCGCACCTCGATCCCGGCGGCGACCGCCGCGGCCTCCATCGCGGCGGGCACCTGCCGCATCCCGCCGCGCGGGAACCACACCCCCGCGACGGTGTCCATGTAGGCGATGACGGCGTACGCGGCCAAGGCGTCCTGGGGCGCGACCCCCGCGTAGAGCGCCTGGAAGGTGAACACCCGTTGCAGGCGCGGATCTCGCAGGAAGCGGCTCACCGCGCCGGTCAGGTTGCCGAACCCGCCCAGCCCGGCCAGCGCGGCGAGGTCCCGGCCGACCAGGTCGAGCGGCGAGTCGAAGTTGGCCGCGATGAACCGGTCCCGCTGCACCTCGTACAGCCGGGTCAGCCACGCCCGCAGCCGGCGGTACCCGTCCGCGTCGGCACCGCCGGCGAACTCGCGCACGGCGTGCTCCATCGCGGCGGCGTCGGTGTGCACGTCGATCGCGCTCCCGTCCGCGAAGACCGCGCGGTAGGCGGGGTCCAGCGGCAGCAGCTCCACCCGGTCGGCCAGGCGGTCCCCGACGGCCGCGAGCGCCTCGTCCACCAGTTCGGGCATCGTCAGCACGGTCGGCCCGGTGTCGACGCGGTGCCCGTCGACGTCCAGCCTGCCCATCAGGCCGCCGCAGTGGGCGGCCTGCTCCACGACGACCACCTCGTGCCCGTCGCCGCGCAGGTGCAGCGCGGCGGAGAGCCCGGCGAGCCCCGCCCCGACCACGACGACCGGGCGGGGCGATGCCCGCCTCGTCACGGCGGCGGTCCGGCGGCCGGAACCGGCGGGGTTCACCGCGTCCTCGCCGTGGCCTGCTCCGCCAACGCGACCAGGCGGTCACGGGCGGCCGGGACGAGGGCGGCGGCGTCGAGCGCGCGCAGCCCGGACGTGGTCAGCGCGGTTATCCGCTCCTCGATCACGGCCACCGCGCCCAGGTCGTGCAGCAGCGCCCGCACGTGGGCCAGCTCGTGGTCGGTGGCCCCGCCTTCCAGGCAGTCGCGCAGCGCGCGCACGGCGTCCGCCCGGCCGGCGGTGCGGGCCAGGCCGAGCGCGGTCGCCATCAGCGGGGTCCGCTTGCCCTCCCGCAGGTCCTCGCCCACCGGCTTGCCGGTCACGCGCGCGTCGCCGAACGAGCCCAGCAGGTCGTCGCGGAGTTGGAACGCCACGCCGATGTCACGACCGTAGGCCCGCAGTGCGTCGATCACGGCCGCCGGCGCGTCGGCGACGGCCGCGCCGAGGTGCAGCGGGCGTTCGACGGTGTACGCGGCGGTCTTGAGCCGGGCGACCCGCAGACCGGCCGCGACCGATTCCGACCGGGTCGCACCGCCGAGCAGGTCGAGGTGCTGGCCCGCCATCATCTCCGTCCGCATCGCCTGCCACGGCTCCCACGCGCGGGTCAGCGCCGAGCCGGGCAGCCCGGCGCGGACCAGGGCGTCGTCCGCCCACGCCAGAGCCAGGTCCCCGACCAGGATCGCGGCGCAGTCGCCGTAGTGGGTGGCGTCACCGGCCCAGCGCTCACGGCGGTGCCGCGCGGCGAACACCCGGTGCGCCGTGGGACGGCCGCGCCGCGTGGCCGAGCGGTCCATGACGTCGTCGTGGATGAGCGCGCAGCACTGGAGCAGCTCCAGGGCGACCAGGGCGCGCACCAGGGCGTCGGCTTCCGGTCCGCCGGCCGCGCCTCCCGCGGCGCGCCACCCCCACCAGGCGAAGGTGGGGCGGAGCCGCTTGCCGCCGCCGAGCGCCAGATCGGCGAGCGCGTCGCCCAGTTCCGGCGCGAGCCCGCCGTCGCGGCGCAGTGCCAGGTAGCCCTCCAGCTCCTCCCCCAGACGACGGGGGAGGTCGTCGTCCACGGTCGGCCCGACAGCGGTCAGCGACATGCGGCCTCCTCGCACGGTGGTGTCCTCTGCCAACCAAGCAGCCCCGCCGGACTGCCGCATGATGAACGCGCCTGTCGTGCGGACGGGTCGGCGTCGATCTAGCGTGGGTCCCGGGTGCCCGAGGACGAGGAGTCGAACCCTGATGTCTGCCGATCGAGAACTCGACGCGGCGAAGATCACCGACCCGGCCATGCGCGCGGCGTACCGGCGGTGCCGGGCGCTCAACGCCGAGCACGGGCGGACCTTCTACCTGGCCACCCGTCTGCTCCCGCCCGACCGGCGGCCCGCGGTGCACGCGCTGTACGGGTTCGCCCGCTGGGTGGACGACATCGTGGACGAGGTGGACGACGGCCGCACCGCCGCCCAGCGCGCGGCGGAACTGACGGCGGTGGAAGGTCTTCTGGAGCAGGGCCTGCGGACGGGCGCGAGCGACAACCCGGTGATCTCGGCGCTGCTGGACACCTCGGGTCGCTACGGGATCCCGCGCGCCCACTTCGAGGACTTCATGTCCTCGATGCGGATGGACCTGACCGTGACCGACTACCCGACGTGGGACGACCTCGCCCGGTACGTGCACGGTTCGGCGGCGGTGATCGGGTTGCAGGTGCTGCCCGTGCTCGGCACGACCGTGCCCCGGGCCGAAGCCGAGCCCGCGGCGGCGGACCTGGGCGTCGCGTTCCAGCTCACGAACTTCCTGCGCGACGTCGGCGAGGACTTGGACCGGGGGCGGGTCTACCTGCCGGCCGACGAGCTCGCGGCGTCCGGTGTGGACCGCGACCTGCTGGTCTGGTCACGGCGGACCGGACGCGCCGACCAGCGCGTCCGCGACGCGTTGGCGGCCCAGGTGGCGCGGGCCCGGCGCGCCTACCGGGCGGCCGAACCGGGGCTGCGCGTGCTCGACCCGCGCTCGCGGCCGTGCGTGGCGACCGCGTTCCGGCTCTACGGGCGGATCCTCGACCTCGTCGAACGCGCCGACTACGACGTGCTGTCGCGGCGGGTGGCGGTCTCGCAGGGGCGCAGGCTGGTCGTCGCACTGCCCGCCCTCGCCCGCGCCGCCTTCGCCCACTGACAGCGCCGATTGACCGCGCCCACCGACAGCGCCCACTAGCAGCGCCCACTCCACTCGTCCACTCCACTCGTCCACCGGCTTCGTCCACGTCCGACCGGTCCCGCTCTCCAGGGGGAAGACACGTGCCCAAACTCCCGCTGCGGCTGTTCCGCAGCCGTCCGTGGCCCGAGCAGGAACCGACTTGGCGGGCCGCCGCACCGGCGCTGATCGGGTCGGCGCTGGCCCGCGCCACCGCCCGCCCCTCCGGGAACTGGTTCACGGTGTGCGCCAGCCGGGAGGTGCCCGGCGACCGGCCGTTCGGGCGCACGGTGGCCGGCCGCGAGGTCGTCCTCTGGCGCGGTGCCGACGGCGGCCTGCGCGCCGGGCCGGGCGCGTGCCCGCACCTCGGCGCACCGCTGCGCGACGGCGTCGTGCACCGGGGCGAGGTGGTGTGCCGGTGGCACGGCCTGGCCCTGGGCGAGGCGAAGTTCGGCCGGTGGAGCCCGTACCCGGCGCACGACGACGGGGTGCTGGCCTGGGTGCGGCTGGACGACGTGGGCGGTGAGGACCCGCTGCCCGCACCCGTGCTGCCCGCGCGACCGCCGGCCGGGGCGATCGAGGCGGTGACCACGGTGATCGGCCGGTGCGAGCCCGAGGACGTGGTCGCGAACCGGCTGGACCCGTGGCACGGGGCGTGGTTCCACCCGTACTCGTTCGCGAACCTGCGGGTGGTGGGCACCCCCACCGACGACGAGGACCGGTTCCTGGTCGAGGTGACGTTCAAGCTGGTCGGTCGGGTGGGGGTGCCGGTGGTCGCGGAGTTCACCTGCCCGGAACCCCGCACGGTGGTGATGCGCATCGTCTCGGGCGAGGGCGTGGGCAGCGTCGTGGAAACGCACGCCACTCCCCTGTCGCCCGGTCCCGACGGCGCGCCGCGCACCGCGGTGATCGAGGCGACCGTGGCGCACTCGTCCCGCCGGGGTTTCGCGTTGACCCGCCCCGCCGCGCCGCTGATCCGCCCGGTGATGAGGTGGGCGGCGGCCAGGCTGTGGCGCGACGACCTCGCCTACGCCGAACGCCGGTACGCGTTGCGGGCGTGAGGCGTCACGCCTCGTCGCGGGCGTGAGGCGTCACGCCCGCGTGCCGTGCGCGAGCGCGTCGGTCCCGGCCGGGTTGCGGCCCCACCTGCGGGCCACCGCGCGCAGCACCACGCCCCGCCCCCTGGTCGGCACGCTCCACAACGGCGTCCCGCGCACGCCCCACCCGGCCAGCAGGTGGTTGGCGGCGGCGAAACCGGTGGTGGCGGCGCGTTCCATCAGCGCCACGGGCAAATCGATGCGGACCAGGTCGCCCGCCAGCACGACGCCGTCCTCCGGGGTGACGACCGGTGG
This sequence comes from Saccharothrix espanaensis DSM 44229, assembly GCF_000328705.1. NCBI lineage: Bacteria > Bacillati > Actinomycetota > Actinomycetes > Pseudonocardiales > Pseudonocardiaceae > Saccharothrix > Saccharothrix espanaensis. Next base: position 5,685,828 of record NC_019673.1, read on the forward strand.
CCTGGTCCGCCAGCCACCGGGCGGGAACAGCGGGCAGTCCGCGCGCAGTTCGTGGCGGGCGTCGACGATCCGCGCGTCACGGGTCTCCGGGTACACCTCGTGCAGGTGGGCGAGCAGCCGCCGCTGCGCGTCGTCCACCTCGGCCAGCGCGTAGCCGTGCAGCTCGACCACCGCTCCCCCGCTCCGGGCGGCCCACGCCCTGGCCTCGTGCTCGTAGCGGTCGAGCACCGAGACGTTGTCCAGCGGGCCGTAGCCGCTGGTGCCGAGGAAGGGCGGCCGATCGGCGCGGACGGGGCGGTCCAACCAGTACCGCGACACCAGGAACGGCGGCGCGGTCTCCAAGGCGGCGATCGACTCCCGCCACCGGGGCGTCCCGAGATCGGGCGAGGCGGCCACGACCGCGCGCAGGCCGGGCACTTCGGCGGCCAGCACGACCGCGTCGACCTCGACGTCCTCGCCGGCGTGCACCACGAACCGCCGCGCCCCGCCGCGCGACACCGCCGCGACCGGCGAGCCCGTGCGGACCTCGGCGCGCA